>JAFAUB010000142.1 GCA_019243635.1 Pseudonocardiales bacterium | reverse complement strand
ATGGGAATGCACGACGCCAGCAACGCCAACAAGGACGCCCTCCTGCTGTGATGGACCGAGACCGCGTAGAGGGCGACCACGATGCCGACCACGGGGATGTAGTGGGCCATGATCGGCCAGGCGGCCACGGTGAGCACCCACTGCGTGACGAAGACCGTCACCGGTGCCTGGTCCCGCCAGGCCAGCGGCACCAGCCCGACCAGCCCATACAGCCACACGAGCAGCAACCATGGCCTGGTCACCACCTGAGCCAGCTCAAGCCACGACGAATAAACGATGCAGTTGAAGATGAAGAGCGCCGAGAGCAGCAAAACATCCCGTTTCGTCAACGGTGGCATATGGATACCGTTCGGTATCCAACCCGGAACTCTCATCGGTCCCCCTTACCGCGACAGGAAACCGGCGGCACAGCCAACCACGCCGAAGGCTGGTTCCACCGTTACGCTCGCCGCCTTAGACATCGAGGTACGGCCGCCGGTCGGATACGGCAGCCCCGAGGATATTAGCACGGCCCGGGTGTGCTGCCACAGGCGAGGACAAGGCGATCCGAAGAGGACGAGGCATGGTTGCTCGCGGGCACCAGCGCGGCGGCGGCAATGGCGACAAGAAGTGTCATGACAGCTAGCATGGTACGCCTGGACGGTGACTGCGCACGGGCGTTCCTCGTGGCCTCACCTGCGAGAGGCTCCTCAAAAGCGATCATCGTGGTCTCCGATCTTTGGTGGCGACAACATGTTGCGGTCCTCTATCGATTCGCCGGTAATGTTACTCTTGTCCCGCTCGCAGACAACCACCTATGGGCGACAACCCACAGATGTAGAAGTCATACCAGGCTACCTCAGCTGATGTAGCGGGACTGCATGACCTGAGGTACGCGGACGACGATCCGTGAATTCCGACCACGAGAGTAGCCGCCGCTCGCCCGCACCTCGGCATCCGTCAACCTGGGCGGAGCACAGGTTTGCGGGTGCTACTGAACGGAGATCTTCTACCGCCCCGGCGAGTTGGCCCAGGCGAGTTGGCCCCGGCGAGTTGGCCCAGTCGAGTTGGCCCAGGCGAGTTGGCCCGGTGATCTGGCGCGGGACTCCCGAAGGTGAAGCCGAGAAAGCCGGTCAATTCGAGTCTCCGATTGGTCCGTTGGTCTCGGCTCGCGAGTCGCGCCGACGCCGGAGCGGGCCGCCCTCACTCCACTCGGCCGGTGCACTGCGGAGCGGGAGCAACGGGCGCGTTGTCGGGCCGGCGACACGTTCACCGGGCTCTCGGCCTTCCGGGGCCGACCACGTTATCGTTGGCGCTACAGCTGTGGCCCCGTGGAGCGCTCCCAGGGAGGGGGAGTACCGGTCACGGGGCTGGTGTTCCGGGTGAGCTCTTCCGATTCCGCCGCTGCTCGACGCGCGACATCGGCTCTCCCGGTGCTCCACCGGAGTCCGGACAGCAGTCCCGTAGACAATCCCTAGACAACCCCTGGACAGCCCTCTGACGACAAGGAGTAGATCATGGCCGACACCGTCGCCAAGCACACCGTGTCCGAGCCGCTGCAGGTGCGGACCGAACCCCCGAACGATCACATCGCCGATCCCGGTCCGCTGGGTCTGGCCGGGTTCGCGATGACCACCTTCGTACTCAGCTGTGTCAACGCCGGGCTGGTCACCAAGGCGATCGAGCCGGTCGTACTGCCGCTGGCGCTGGCTTACGGCGGAGTAGTCCAGCTGCTGGCCGGCATGTGGGAGTTCCGCAAGGCGAACACTTTCGGCGCGCTGGCGTTCAGTTCCTACGGCGCATTCTGGCTGTCCTTCGCCGCCTACGCCAAGTTCGTCGTCCCGGGCCTGCCCACCGCGGCTGCGGCATCCGCGACCGGACTGTTCCTGCTGGCCTGGACGATCTTCACCGCCTACATGACGGTAGCCTCGCTGCGGGTGTCCGGCGCGGTCGGCGCGGTGTTCGTCGTCCTGCTCGCGACTTTCGTCTTCCTCACCATCGGCGCATACTCGGGGGACGCCGTCATGACCCACATCGGTGGCTACCTCGGAATCGTGACCGCCGCCCTGGCCTGGTACGCCTCCTTCGCCGGCGTCACCAATGCGACGTTCAAGAAGACTGTGCTGCCGATCTTCTCAACCGCGGCCAGGTAACACGAGGACCACCGCTCCCACCAGGCTTCTCGTGGTGTTCCGATGCGACCGGGTAGTTCGTGGCGAGATAATCCTGCAGCTCTGGGAGGTCACGGCGGATCTGGTGTAGATAACCGTCACTTCTGTGCAGGGCACGTTCGAACTTCGCTATCTCTGTGGGATCCCCGGATCTCAAACAGTGGAACTCGGTCAACTCGAGTCGCCGATTGAACCCGTTGACGTCGTCTCGCCAGCGGTGCAGGCGCCGGAGCAGCTCGTCGTCGCTCCGCTCAGCCAGTGCCCCCACAGTCAGGGCGGCATTCGTAGCCGACACCAGCAACCGAGGATAGACACGCGCTCTCGGCGCCTCCGTACTCGGGACGTACTGCGGGTCAGCAAGGATGGATGCGTCCCTTCGAAACTCGTCAACCAGGTTCACCAGCGCACGATGGCGGCCCTCCCGCGCGGAGGACCAGCGTCCGACGAGAACACCGGTCAGACCGCCGAGCAAGCCGAACATGTGGACTGCGGGCGCGAACCTCGACGCCCCGGATGCCGCGAAGAACCAGGCGATGCTGAGCACCGCCGAGAAGGCCACGCTACTGAACGTGGCCACCGCAATGAGCGAAGACCGGGCCATGCGGACCCTCACCTCTTCGGGAAGCGCCAGAACCTGTCAGCGTCGTTCGGCGGGGAAGTCTCCGCACCTGCGGCGAGGACCAGCAGGTCCATGCCGAACCCCAGACCGTTGTGCGCGCTGCCGCCGAAGTCGAAGTGGCTGCTGTCCAACACGTGTACGCCGCTCTCCGCAAGCAGCGACTTCAGGTGGTCCCGAACATACTTCCGGATCACCACGAGGCGAATCGTGTCCTGCCGGGGGAAAGAAACGCCGGTGCGGTCTGGAAGCATAATGCGGATATCCCGCCTCGTCCTGTTCTGATATATCACCTTGACCAGGAGGGCTCGTTCCGCCTCGACGCTGCCCTGGAACAGAACACTGCCGTCCACGTCTACGCGCAGGTCTGTATAGTGCATGAGCGCACTGGTGATGAACTCCCGGAAGGTACGACTACGCCCGTACTCCTCGGCGGCTTCCTGGGCCAGCGTGTCATTGAGCTGCCGCGTGGTCGCGACCTCCAGGACGAACCGGTCCTGCGGACGGAGCAACTCCACCAACACCTTGAGCAGCTCAGTGTCCTTGTCGAAGTTCGCCATCGTGTTACCGAGAAGCGAGAACAGCACCGCCTCCTCGCCGAACAGCTCATTCAGCATGTGGCGGAGCTCGGCGACGTTGTCCCACGACGAGAAGTCCAGCTGCACCGAGAGGACCCGGCTTCGGGAAAGGCTGAGCCCACTGATCACCGGAGGAACTCCTAGTCGCAGCATCTCCGTGCTCATGTCAACAGCGACGTAGCACAGCTGCGGGTTGTCGTGCCTCAGGTCCCGCAGGATGACCTTGTCCTTCTGGCCGTCCCCCGGTCCAAGGCTGACGTAGTGGTAGTGTCTCCCGTCCAGGCTTTCTCGGATGCTGCGCCAGCGCGGATCGAAAGACTCGATACTCTGTCTCATCACCGGGTAGAGGCGGTCCTGGCAGGCGTTCGCCCAGGCTATCGCCGGTTCGGTGCCCAGATACGAGAACCCGGACGGGATGCGCTTGCCATCCCCGGTCGTGGAGACCTCGCGACGGAGGTCGCCGGTCAGTGTTCCGAGCTTACCTGCTTGATCTTCACCGATAAGGACGAGAGACCATGGGAAGTCCGTCTCCCGCAGCAGTTTTTCCAGACCACTCAGCACCGGGGAGCCGTCGTCCATTTGTTGCATCATTCCGTGCCCTCCTCCGGCCACAGACACACGGAGGTCTCACGCGTAAGCTGCGCACACCCCACCGACAACCCAGCTCAGACCTCTCCCGATGCGCCACCGTCGTCGACGGTGGCGCCCCCAGCGGTACCATATTGCCAGTCATCCGGGCGCCCCACATCCTCTCACGGATTGTTTCCGACGTACCCCAGGCTATGCGCTTCCGCTACCTCAGATGAGGTAGTCCCGGAGATTTTCTACCTGATTCATCAGCAGTCGGATGGTTTAGTCTGCGGCACCGGCGTGTACGGGGGGCTGACACACCGGGCGGCGGGTGCGGACACGTCAGGGGTGGAGAGGAGGGATGATGAGCGCGTGCCCGCCGTGCGACGGTCGCTGCGGATCGGCCCTTACCGGGTCGATCCGCCGGTGGTGCTCGCGCCGATGGCCGGGATCACCGGCGTGGCGTTCCGGCGGCTGTGTCGCGAACACGGCGCCGGGTTGTACGTCTGCGAGATGATCACCAGCCGGGCTCTGGTGGAACGCCACCCCGGCACCCTACGGATGATCAGCTTCGACGCCGCGGAGCGGCCCCGCTCGATGCAGCTTTACGGGGTGGATCCGGCGACGGTCCGCAAGGCCGTGGAGATGGTTCGCGACGAGGACCTCGCTGATCACATCGACCTCAACTTCGGCTGCCCGGTCCCGAAAGTCACCCGCCGAGGGGGCGGTGCCGCGCTGCCCTACAAGCGGGCCCTGTTCGGCGAGATCGTCCGCTGCGCCGTCGAGGCCGCCGGGGTCATCCCCGTCACGGTGAAGTTCCGGATCGGCCTCGACGACGAGCACCGCACGTTCCTCGACGCCGGGCGGATCGCGCAGGACGCCGGGGTGGCCGCCGTGGCGCTGCACGCGCGCACCGCCGCGCAGCGCTACTCGGGCAACGCCGACTGGGACGCGATCGCCGCGCTCAAGCAGGCCGTCACGTCGATCCCGGTGCTGGGCAACGGGGACATCTTCGCCGCCGGGGACGCGATCCGGATGGTCGAGCACACCGGCTGCGACGGGGTGGTGGTGGGTCGCGGCTGCCTGGGCCGGCCGTGGCTGTTCACCGAGCTGGAGGCGGCCTTCCGAGCAGACAGCACCCCGGCCCCGACGCCGCCGACACTGGGGCAGGTGGCGACAGTCCTGCGCCGACACGCCGAGCTGCTCGCCGAGCACCTCGGCACCGACAAGGGTCTCCGTGACCTGCGCAAGCACGTCTCCTGGTACCTGCACGGCTTCCCTGTCGGCGGGGACGTGCGGCGCACGCTGGGGATGGTGTCCAGCTTCGCCGAGCTGGACGAGGCGCTGGCCCGGCTCGACCCCGACGCCCCCTTCCCGCCCGGCGCCGACGGCCCCCGGGGCCGGCAGGGCTCTCCCGGCCGGGTGGCGCTCCCGCAGGGCTGGCTGGAGGACCCGATGGACCTCGCGGTCCCCTCCGGGGCCGACCTGCCTCATTCCGGCGGGTGAGCAGGCCTCCTCGCCGAGGCACACGCGCGCCGCACCGCCTGGCGAGGCATGCATTCATCCCTCGTTCACAGAAGCACCGCGACTCCGGCGGCCTTCCACCCGTACCCTCTTGCAATGCGGGAGACCTTCCGGGCCGAGCTGGGCAGCCTGACCGCAGACCTGGCCAAGGCCGCTCGGCTGACCGGTGTGATGATGACCAACGCCTCGACCGCGCTGAGCCAAGCCGACCTGGGGCTCGCTGAACTGGTCATCTCCGGCGACGGTGAGCTGAGGATGAGCTGCGACGACATGGACCAGCGTTGCGTCAGACTGCTCGTTCTGCAGGCACCGGTGGCCACCGACCTGCGAATGCTGGTCGCGGCCCTGCACGCGGTGGGCGACCTGGACCGGATGCGCAACCTGGCCCAGCACATCGCCAAGATCGCCCGGATGAAGCACCCGACGGTGCCGATCCCGGGTGACGTCCGCCCGGTCTTCGCGCGGATGAGCCTGCTCGCCACCAGCCTGGCGCAGGATGCCGCGAACGCGATCGAGAGCCAGGACCCGCTGTCCGCCCACCGGCTGGCGCAGGCTGACGAGGAGGTGGACGCGCTGCGCCGCCGGGTCTTCCGGATCCTGTTCTCCGAGGACTGGTCGCACGGGGTGGAACCGGCGGTGGACGCCGCGCTGATCGGCCGCTACTACGAGCGCTTCGCCGACCACGCGGTGGCGATCGCGCGCCAGGTCAGCTTCCTCGTCACCGGCCTGCCGCCCGAGCGCTGACTGCGCCGCAGCCGGCGTCAGGGGCGGAGGAACTCCGCGTCGGTGTGGTGGTGGGCGAAGCCCAGCTTCCGGTAGGTCGCCAGGGCGGCGGCATTGTCGGACTCGACGTAGAGCATCACCTCCGGCACCCCCCGCTCGCGCAGATGCGCGAGTCCCGCCACCGTCAGCGCGCCACCGAGGCCGCTGCCCTGGGCGTCGGGGTCGACCGCCAGCACATAGACCTCGCCGAGGCCATCGGGATGCACCTTGGTCCAGTGGAAGCCGAGCAGCCGGTCGGCCGGGTCCACCGCCAGCAGGAACCCCTTGGGATCGAACCACGGCTGCGCCTCGCGCACCATCAGCTCACGGATATCCCACCTGCTCTGCTCGGGATGCCAGCCGAACGCGCGGTCGTTCACCCGGATCACCGCGGCCTCGTCCTCACCGGGCGCAAAGGCGCGCAGCGCCACCCCGTCGGGAAGTGCTCGCGGGGGGATCGGCTCGCCCAGGTCGCGACGCAGCTGGAACAGCTCGCGCCGACGGGCCAGGCCGGCCCGCCGCGCCAGCCGCAGAGCCGCTGGGTGCTCGCCGTGCGCCCACACCCACAGTGGCCCGTGCACCCGGTCGAGCAGCTCCGCGAGCAGCGCGCCACCCACCCCGCGGCGCCGGTGCCCGGGGTGCACCACGAGCTCGGCGCCACGACGCTCGACGCGCTCGTCGAGTCCCGCGTAGCCGACCAGCGTGCCCGCGCTGTCGTAGGCCAGCAGGTGCATGAACCCGGCGCTGGGACGGTGCAGTCGCAGCGCGGCCGCCTCGGAGACGGGGTTGACGCCGTCGGCGGCCGCGGCGGCGGCCAGCAGCCCCACCACGGCCGCGACCTGTCCCGCCGAGGGCGCCGCGATCCAGCTCAGCACCGGGGTCACCGCCTGGTCAACTCCGCTGCACAGGCAGCGACCGCGGCCCAGCCCCCGGGGAGCCGGCCCGGTCCGGTTGGGCCCACTCCGGATCAGCCCACTCCGGATCAGCGCTGTCCGCGGTCTCGGCGGCACGGCCTTGTTCGGCCCGCTCCCGGGAACCCATGGTGCGGACCGGTCGGACGAACTTGTAGCCGACGTTGCGCACCGTGCCGATGAGCTGCTCGTGCTCCGGGCCGAGCTTGGCCCTCAGCCGCCGCACATGGACGTCGACCGTGCGGGTTCCACCGAAGAAGTCATAACCCCACACCTCCTGCAGCAACTGCGCACGGGTGAACACCCGGCCGGCGTGCTGCGCGAGATACTTGATCAGCTCGAACTCCTTGTAGGTGAGGTCCAGCGGCCGGCCGCGCAGCCGGGCGGTATAGGTGGCCTCGTCGATCACCAGCTCGCCGAGCACCAGGGAGCCGCCGCGACCCGCGGCGGACTCGGCGGCGCGCCGAGCGACCAGCAGCCGAAGCCGGGCATCGACCTCCGCAGGGCCCGCGGTGGGCAGCAGGATCTCATCGGTTCCCCAGTCGGCGGACAGCGCCACCAGCCCGCCCTCACTGATCACGACCACCACCGGCACGTCCAGCCCGGTGGATCCCAACAAGCGGCACAGGCCGCGTGAACCAGCCAGGTCCAAGCGGGCATCGACCAGGACCGTATCGTACGGGCCGGCGTCCAGCAGGGCGGCGACCTCGGGGGCGGCCGACCGCACGCCGTGCCCCAACAAGGACAGCGCGGGTAGCACCGAGGCCGGGTCAGGGTCCGCGGTGAGCAGCAGCAGCTCCATGCCCGCTCCCTCCTGCCGTTGGAGGCCGGCGGTGTCATCACCGAGTCAAGGCCCAGGGTGGGGCCGCGACCTACCGGGTGTTCTGCGGAGAATACCGTGCCGTCCCCACCACCAACACAAAACGCGAGACGGACAGGACGGTGCAGGCGCGTGCGCAAGCTGATCACCACGGTACTGGTCGTGGTGGCCCTGGCCGTCGCGGCGGACTTCGGCGCCGCGGCGGTCGCCGAGCACACGGTGGCCAAGCAGCTGCGCCAGCAGCTCGGACTGCCCAGCGACCCGTCCGTGCGGATCAACGGCTTCCCGTTCCTCACCCAGGCGCTGGCCAGCCGGTACTCCGCCATCGACGTGCGGGCGAGCGGCCTGTCCGTGGACCGGCTGCACGACCTCGACGTGGAGGCGACGCTGCACGACGTCGACGCACCGCTGGCCGAGGTGATCTCGGGCCACCTCCAGTCGGTACGGGCGGCGCAGGTGGACGGTCGGGTCCGGGTCAAGGACTCCGACCTCGGGCGGGCGATCGGGATTGACGACCTCCGCATCCAGCAGCCCTCCGACCAGGAGATCAAGGAACTGCTGCCGCCGGGTACGCCGACGCCCGACAACGCCGCACCGAGCAACCGGGCACCCGTCCGGATGGTGGCGACCATCGACCTCGCCGGCCAGCGCACCGAGGTCGTCGGGCTCGGAGTGATCGAGCTCACCGGTGGCGTGGTGCGGATCACCACCAGCGACGTGCGGCTGTCCCGGGACGGTGTCGGTTCGGTGGACCTGCCGAGGGGGATCCGCCAGACCCTGCTCAAGACGCTGAGCACCGACGTCAAACCCGGCGGCCTCCCGTTCACCGTCACCCCCACCAAGGTCTGGGTGGACACCGGGTCGGTGGTCGTGGAGGGCACCGCCACCGATGTCACGCTGCGCCAGGCCGGCCCCGGCGCCGGCTGACGGGTCTGGTGCCCGGGGTACGCGTCGCGATGAGTTGCGCACCGAATACGTGACGCCACTTTAGGCTAAAATTCTGTGCTGGTGGTTCTCGTAGCTCTCAGCCGCCCCCCGGTTGCGAGGGCCACTCCACCCGGCAACCGGAGACGTGGCCATGATGCGGTTCACGAGGTGGCTCAGAGCCAATGTCGACGCGGTCGTCGCGCTGTTGATCGCGGTGACGGCAGGTATCCTCAGGTTGCTTAATGTGCTGGGCGCGGAAAGTGTCAACTCCGCCATCCTGATCGTGCTGGCGCTGCTCGCGGCGACACTGCTCAAGGATCGGCTGGCGGCCTCGAAGTTACTGGCCGACGCCTCCGCCGTGCGTCAGCTCAGCAGCGCCGAGGTCAGCCAGGAGCACGCCGAGGCGCACCGCCATACCGAACAGTGGATCTTCAAGGGGGGCACGGGCACCTACCTGCGCGCGGTCACGCTCAAGGAGTGCATCAAGCACGCCCGGAAAGAGCACCGCCCGCTACGCATGCGGCTGGAGATCATCGATCCGACGAACGAGACACTGTGCACGGCGTATGCCCAGTTTCGCTCGGCATTGGCGGCCGGTCCGGACGGCACCGGGGAGATCTGGACCTTCGAACGCACCCGCAAGGAGGCTTTCGCCACGATCCTGGCCGCCTGCTGGTATCGCCAGCGCTTCCCCTTCCTCACGATCGAGGTCGGTCTGTCCGAGATGATGACCACGTTCCGCTGGGACCTCTCCTCCGATAACGTGATCATGACGCAGGATGACCAGTCCAGCCCGGCGCTGATGTTCGCGAAGGGCAAGCCTTACTACCGGGCCTACAGCCGGGAACTGGAAGCCAGCTTCAGGCAGGCGCGACGGGTCGACCTCGAGCGGGCTATCGGGCTACAGCTCAGCACAGAACCGACCATCGACGAGACACGAAAGCTGTTCACCATGCTGGAGCTGGATCTGCCGCGCTCGTTCACCGACAGCGATGTCTCCGATGTCATCGCCAAGGCCATCCAAGCCAAGAATCCCTACCGATGATCGCGATGACAGCCTATGGCAGCCTCCGTCGAGCCATGGGCGGTGGCGGCGCCCGGCGGGACATACCGCGGTGGGCATCCGGTGTCCTCGGTGAGATCGCTCACAACCGCACCGGCGTCGTCGGGGTGCGGCACCCGCTAGGGTTCGTGTGCCTTCCCGTCGAGCGCACCGGCGAGGCAGGGGTCTGTGTGCACGTATGGGGCGACAACCTCGCGCGCGCGAGCCCGACTACGTCGACGATGCATGCCCACAGCTGGGACCTGGTCAGCTACGTGCTGTACGGCAGGGTGCGCAACAAGATCATCGATGTTACCGATGCACCGGACAATGCCGCATATCGCGTTTTCGAGGTACGAAGCAGCGGAGACATCGACGAGTTGCGCGAGACCCCGCGGCTGGTTCGCAGCGAGATCAGAGCTACCGAGCTCAAGACCCCGGGTGAGATGTACTCTCTGCCCGCAGGGGTCTTCCACACCACAGTGGTCCACGGTGACGCGGCTACGGTGGCGCTGGGCAACAGTCGTCGGGGGATGATGGACCTCTCACTCGGCGAGATCAACAGGAAGACCCATCGGATACGGCGGCAACTCTGTGATCGCGACGAAACCGCCCACGTGGCCCGTGTGGCCACCGAATGGCTCGCGAGGATCTGCATCATCGACCAGGAGCACTGATGGGACTTGCGAAGACCGTGACCACGGTGGACATCGAACGAGCCCGTAGCGTCGCGGTGAGGGCAGCCGAAGCGGCGGGAGCGCTGCTGCGTGAGGCAGCCACCAGGGACCTCAACGTCCGCATCAAGGGTGCCGGCGGTGATATCGTGACCGAGCTCGACCTGGCCGCGGAGCGCCTGATCGTCGGGCATATCCGCGACGCCTTTCCCCGTCACCAGATCATCGCCGAGGAGTCCGGTTTTTTCGACGCCGACGACAGTTCCTGGGTGTGGCTGGTGGACCCGCTGGACGGCACCAACAACGTGGTCATCGGCCTGAGTGCGTTCGTCGTGGGCATCGCTTTGTGCGAGAACAAGGTACCGGTGCTGGGCGTCGTCCACGACCCGGTGGCCGGCCACACCTGGTCCGCGGTCCGCGGTCACGGGACACGCGGTCCGGGCGGCACGACGGTATGCCCGCCCTACCAGCGTGCCTCGTGCGGACCGGTGCTGGCGTGGACACAGGGCCACAGCGTAGCGCGGACCGACGATACGGCCAGGGCGATGCGGATAGTCCTCGAGTCGGGCGCGAAAAGGGTGCTGCAGCTGTGGGCGCCGTTGCTGTCCTGGGTGATGCTGGCGCGCGGAGACATCGACGGGTTCGTGGGTTACCGGCCCGAGGCGGTCGACCTATCCGCCGGCAGCCTGATAGCGCAGGAGGCCGGAATCGTGGTGTGCGGCCTGGACGGCTCTGCTTTCGACGAGCGTATCGACCTTCCCGAGGAAGACCGCAGCTTCGTGGCCGGACGTCCGGAGGCCATCCTCGACCTGCTTGCCTTGGTCCGCACCGCGCAGCGGGTCACCATCAGTGGAGTCACCGAATGAGCAACGTCACCGGATGAGCAGCAGGGCCCCGACACCCACCGCCAACGCCACTACCGCCAGGCCGAGGCCGGTGAGCACGAACTTGCGCAGCGGGACACGAAGACCATGATCACGGCAGGACTCCAGGCACAGCAATGTCGCCAACGACGCCCAGGGCGTGACGATCGGACCCACGTTGGTACCGATGAGCAGAGCCAACAACTGATCGCTGTTCGCCGCGGGGACGACCGCCTCTCCTGCGGTATAGGCGGGCAGATTGTTGAGCACGTTGGATAATCCGGCGCCGGCCACCGCGGCCCGATACGAACCGATCACGTTGTGATCGGTGCCGATGAGCGCGGTCATGACCTCAGCCAGGCCATACCGGCTCAGCGTCGGAACCACCAGGAACAGCCCGGTGACGAAGACCAACAGCTGCCAGGGAACCAGGTTCAGCCGCAGCTTCCCGCGGTCGAGGACCAAGAAGGCGACCACGACGACCAGCGCGGCGGCGGCGGCGGAGTAGCCGATCTGATCGTGGATGAACGGGATGGCGAGGATGAACAACAAGCAGGCCACCCCCGCGACCCCGAACAGGATGCGTTGTCTGGGCTGACCGAGCTCCAGCGGCGGCGGTGGAACGTAGCGAGCTGCGCCCCGCTCTCCCCGACGCCAGTAGAAAACCCAGAGAAAGAACATGGTCACCACGACCGCGGCCAGTTGCGGAAGCCACATCCGGGCGGCGAATGCGGGCGCCGCGAGCGCCACCCGGTCAGCGGCGAGCAGGTTGGTGAGGTTCGAGACAGGAAGAAGCAGACTCGCGGTATTGGCCAGCCAGAGGGTTGTCATCGCGAGCGGGAGGGCGGCGATCCGCGCCTTGGGCGCAAGGGCCAGCATCACCGGAGTGAGCAACACAGCCGTGGTGTCGAGGTTGAGGACCATCGTCGTCAGAGAGGCGAAGGCCACACAGAGCAAGAACAACGCCAGGTAGTCGCCCCGCCCCACGATCGCCATCCGGGTCGCGATGACGTCGAAGACCTGCGCCTGCCTGGCGAGCTTGGCCAGCACGATCACGCTGCCCAGGAACAACAGTAGAGGCGCGATCCGCCGTAGGTTGCCCTCGGCCTGCGCGGCCGGCAACAGCCCGGTGAGCACGCACAGGATCCCAACGATGAGCAGCCCGATCCTGACCCAGTCCAGCACGCCGGGCTTGCGCAGCAGTGCGCGCAGGCCCCGAGGTCGCTGGGCGGCATCCCCCTGGATGGGCGCAACACGCCCTGGCACACACGACATGATCTTGGGTCACCTTCGTCAGCGCAAGGACTCGATGCGCGTCATACTGATGGTATGCGGTTGGACTCGGACTCTCCGATCGACTTCTTCATCAGCTACTCACCGGCCGACGAGCGCTGGGCCACCTGGATCGCCTGGCAGTTGGAGGCCGCTGGGCACCGTACACTCCTGCAGGCATGGAGCTTCGTTCCAGGTACTAACTTCATCGACTTCATGGATCGCGGCGTGCGGGATTCCGCCGTCGTCGTGGCCGTGCTGTCCCGCAACTATCTCAAGTCGCACTACGGACGTATGGAGTGGCAAGCCGCACTGCGCACCGACCACACAAAGCTCGTCACGATCCGCATCGATGACTGCCCGCTGGAGGGTCTGCTCGCCACCATCACCTACCTGGATCTGGTGGGGATCACCGACCCCGACATGGCCCGGGAACAGCTGCTGACCCGTCTGCGTCACGCGCTGGAGGGGCGGGCCAAGCCCGCCCGGGAGCCGATGTTCCCGGCACATCAGGGCACACTGATCGAGATATCGCCCCCCGGTGCGGAAAAGACATCCCAGCACCATCCGGAAACCGGCCACGCACCCACGCCGCCGCAGCCGCCCGAGCCGCTGCGCAGTCGCCGTATCCCGCAGACGCCCCCTTCCTATCCGCGCGCCAGCCCCGCCGTAACAGCCTCGCGCGAGACGATCGCGCTGCTGCACGTGCCTGGGCCCCGGTTCGGACGGGGCATCGCCGATCATCTCACTGCCCGTGACCTCCAGTCACGGATCTGGGCCAATGTGACACAGCTGACCGATGCCGGCGCGCCGGCTCCCGACCTGATCCTCGTCACCGGCGACCTCATGGAGTCCGGTCGACCGCGTGAGCGGGACGACGCGCTGACGTTTCTCACCGGACTGCGGGTACTGCTCGGGCTGGAACCCGACCGGTTGCTCATCGTCCCCGGCAGCCACGACGTATCCAGGGACGCCTGCCATGGCTACTTCCTCCAGTGCGCGGCCAGGGACATCCAACCCCAGCGACCCTACTTCCTCAAGCTGGAGCATTACGCACAACTGTTCGACGAGCTCTATCAGGGCCTCGACGGGCCGCTCTTCGACACCGCGCAGCCGTGGACGCTGTTCGCCGTGCCGGGGCTCCGAGTGGCCATCGCGGGCCTGAACTCCACGATGTCCGTCACTCACCGACCGGAGGACGACTACGGCTGGATCGGCGAGGAACAGGCCGCCTGGTTCGCCAAGCGACTGCGACCATTGGAAGAATCCGGATGGCTGCGGGTCGGGATCATCCGCCACGATCCCGACCCGGGCGGCGGATCGGCCGGTTCCGACCCAGCCCTGCTGCTGCGTGACACCGGGACGCTCGACCGGTTGCTCGGACCCCGCCTCAACATGCTCCTGCACGGCCCGGGTCCGGGTGGCACGAGCATCGGCTTCCTGGGCTCCGGCCTGCCGGTGGTGCCCGCGACCGGCCCCGGTCAGGAAGAGATCATCCAGGTGACCGTCGACGGTTTGCGGCGCTTCTCGGCCTACGGCGACGGCGCCGGGAGGGAACCGGCACTCCTCAGACATGAGTGGCACGCCATCGGCGGCACCTTCCCCACGACCACGGCGGAGACACTCGACGCGGTCGACGGTGAGCCCGTACCGGAGCGTCTCGCGCCGACTCCCACCGCCGACCCGCAGAGCCTGCTGCTGGACCGCATCGAGGAGGTCTGCGAGACCCGGTATGAGCACGTCAAGATCCGCCGCATCGAGGCGGATCCACCCCATCTGCTGGTCACCCACCGCGAGGAGGGCTTCAACCCCCAATGGCGGGTGGGCGCTCACGTGGGCGAACCGAGCCGGGAGGTCCTCGAGGCTTTCCTCCGGCATGAGCCCGGTCTCGGTTCGGAACTGGTCTACCAGGGCCCCGCACCCGCGCAACGGCTCCGGGAGGAGGCGCTGCGCCGGGGAGTGCGGCTGCGCAGCTTCCTCGAGTTTCAAGGCCTGCTCGACCTGAGCGGCTACCTCGGCAGGCAGACGACCCGGCTGCGTACCGACCCCCGCTACCCGCCGACCCTGTACGTGCCGCAGCGCTTCCGGGAGCTGCATCGCAGCGACCAGACCATCCGCGACGACCTGGCGGAAGAACTCGTGCGTCTGGTCACGTCCGATTACGCACGGTTCGTGCTGCTGCTGGGTGACTTCGGGCGCGGCAAGACATTCGCGCTGTACGAGGTGGCCCGGCGCATCGCCGAGACGACCCCGCACCTGATCCCGATGCTGATCGAGCTGCGAGAGCTGGACAAGGCGCACTCGGTGCACGGTCTGGTGGCCGCCCACCTGGCCAACCACGGCGAGGAACTGATCGACCTGAAGGCCTTCCACTACATGCTGCGGGAGGGTCGGATCGTCCTGCTGTTCGACGGCTTCGATGAGCTGGTCACCCGGATCACCTACGACCGTGCCACCGAGCACCTGGAGACACTGCTGGAGGCCGTCCAGGACCGGGCGAAGATCGTGGTGGCCAGCCGCACGCAGCACTTCAAGTCCGACACCCAGGTGTTCACGGCACTGGGTGAACGAGTAGGTGCGCTGTCCAACCGGTGGATCTTCAGCGTCGAGGACTTCACCCAGACCCAGATCCGCGGCTATCTCGTCAAATGCTACGGGGACGACCAGCGCAAAGCCGACACCCGGCTGAATATGATCAAAAATATTCAGGACCTGCTCGGCCTGTCCCAGAATCCGCGCATGCTCAGTTTCATCGCCGACCTGTCCGAGGATCGGCTGCGCGCGGCCGCCGACGCACGGCACACGATCAGCGCGGCCGGGCTGTATCGGGAGATCTTGGAGTCCTGGCTGAGCTATGAGGCGACCCGCGCTGCCAGTCGCCCGGGCACCGCGGTCACCCTGCGCCTCGATGACCTGTGGCAGGCCGTGACCACGCTCGCCCTGCACCTGTGGGAGTCCGGCGAGCCCTACCTGCGGCTCGCCCAGCTCACCGAGGTGGCACAGGCGCTGTCCGGCCTCGCCGAGAGCCGGCTGTCCCCCGACCAGACGGCCCACGCCATGGGCCGGGGCAGTCTGCTGGTGCGCACCGAGGAGGGTCTGTTCGGTTTCATCCACAGCTCGGTGGCGGAGTGGCTGGTTGCCAACAGAATCGCCAGACAGCTCAACTCGGGCACCCTCGCGCCCCCGGAACTGCAACGGCGCGCGCTGTCCAAACTGACCACCGACTTCCTCTGCGACCTCGCCGACACCCGTGCCTGCCAGGCATGGGCGGACTCCGTACTCACGAACGCCGACGCCAACGAGATGGCACGGACCAACGCCCTGAAGGTGAGCACCCGGCTGCGCACCCCGCCGACGGCCGACCTGCGCGGCGCGTCGTTGAAGGGCGAGGACCTCTCCTACCGTGAGCTCCAGGAGGTCGACCTCACCGACGCCGACCTCACCGGCGCCCGCCTGGTGGGCGCCGATCTCCGGCACGCGATCCTGCGCCACGCTCGGCTGGTGGGGGCCCGGCTGGACGAGGCACAGCTGACCGGTGCCGACCTCACCGGCGCCGACCTCCGCCGCGCCCGGTTGTCGCGCGCCGACCTCAGCGGCGCGACCGTGGCCGGAAGCCGGTGGACCCGGGCGGCGCTGATCGACACCACGGGCATTCCCGACGCGTCGGAGCTGCACGGGGCGGCGGTGGCGCCCGGTAGCCCGGTCGAAACGGAGTTCTCGCCGGCCTCGATCGGGGTACGGCACGGCTTCGACGCCGCGATGGGCCGGCTCCCCCGGGTCCTCGACTACAGCCGGGACGGTGACATGCTGGCGATCGGCAACGATGACGGCGGCGTACTCATCTGCGACACCACGACCGGTCAGCCGCTACGCACCCTGCAGGGACATCGCGGACGCGTCTTCTCGGTGACCTACGGCGAGGACATCCTGGTCACCGGGTCGACCGACAGCACCGTGCGCATCTGGGATGCGGCCACCGGTCGCTGCCGGCATGTCCTCACGGGACACAAGCAATGGTCATGGCCGGTGGTGATCAGTCCTTCCGGCGCGGAGGTGGCCACCGGGGATGCCGACGGCGTGTTACGGCTGTGGGACATCGCGAGCGGCTCGCTGCGGCGTGAGTTCCCCGGCAGCCGCGGCCTCATCTTCAGCCTGGCCTTCAGCGGTCAGCTGGTCGCGGTCGCCCACCGGGACGGGAGCGTTCGCTGCTGGGACGCTTCGACCGGCGTCCTGCACGGTGAGCTCACCAGCGAGGCCGGTCCGGTGTACCGGGTCGCTTTCAACCCCTTCGGAGACATCCTGGCCGCCGGCGGCCAGGATGGGTCGCTACGTCTGTGGGACCCCTCGACCTGCCGCCCGCTCCTCCCGCTGCAAGGCCATACCGGACGCGTCTACACGCTGGCGTTTCACCCGAGCGAGCCGTTGCTCGTCAGCGGTGACACCGACGGGGGTGTGCGGGTGTGGAACACCACGACCGGCCGGCTCCACCACGCGCTGAGCGGCCACGATGCCGCGATTTACTGGGTCACCTTCAGCCCGTCCGGGGATCTGGTGGCCACCGGGGACAGCGCAGGAGCGGTACACCTGTGGGATAGCGCGACCGGCCGGCTGCGCCACGCGCTGGTCGGGCACACCGGGTCGGTCTGGCCGTTCGTGTTCCGCCGCGACGGGGCGCAGCTCGCCATCAGTGACGACCAGTTCACCACCCGGTTGTGGGACCCGGCCACGGGCCAGTGCCGGCACACCCTGACCGGCCACGGACGGCAGGTGACCTCGGTACGGTTCAGCGCGGACAGCTCGATGCTCGCCGCGAGCGGTAACGACGGCGTGGTCCGGCTCTGGGATCCGACGACCGGTCGACAGCTGCGGCGGCTCCCGGGCACGGACGACCGACTGGTCATGCTGCAGACCGCGATCTTCAGCCCGTCCGGGCACCGTCTGGTCACGGTGAGCAACGACGGGCGGCTCAACCTGCTGAACCTGGACACCGATCGCTACGAACGGCACCTCGACGTCGTGTCCGCGCCCATCTGGGCGGTGGCTTTCAGCCCGTCCGGAGAAGAGCTGGCCACCGCGAACGACGACGACACGGTCCGGCTGTGGTACCGCGCCACCGGGCGGCTGGTGCACACCCTGGCCGAGCATCGCGGCCGGGTGCGGTCGATCGCGTTCAGCGCCGACGGTGCCCTGATCGCCACCGGGTGCGACGACTCGGCGATCCGGCTCTGGGACGCGGAGTCCGGAAAACTGATTCGGACCATGCGGGGCCACAGCGACCGGGTCTACGCCGTCGACTTCGGCGACGGCATGCTCGCCAGCGCTTCCTGGGACAGAACGGCCCGTGTCTGGGACGTACAATCCGGAGAGCTGCTGCATGAGCTGAAACAGCACACGCAGCGGCTGTGGACGGCCGCGTTCAGCCCTTCGGGAAACCTGCTGGCCACAGCTGGGGACGATCTCGTCGTCCGGCTATGGGACCCGCAGTCCGGACGAAACCTGCATACCCTGACAGGGCACACCCGCAGCGTGTGGTCGGTGACGTTCAGCCCGTCAGGGGACTTACTGGCGACCGGCGGCGACGATGGGACCACCCGTCTGTGGTCCGTCACCAACGACGAGCCAGTCGCGCGACTGACCCTGCTCGGGCTACCCGAGGGATGGGCGGCCCTGGCACCGGACGGCCGCTACAAGCTCGAGGGCAATGTCGGCGGACAGTTCTGGAACGTGATCAACATGTGTCGGTTCGAGACCGGCGAACTGGACTCCTACCTACCGGAGGTCCGCCAGCTGGCGCTCGAAACCCCGTTTCTGAGCGAGAACACACCGTAATTCTCTGTGCAGGTGCCGTAGGCACTCATGCCGAACACGGCCAGTTCCCTCAGCAGGCCGCTGAACGAACGAGGTGCGGGGAGACCGTCGAAGTCAACGCGATGGTCGTGATCATGTGGCCATGCCAGCGTCACGTGCGGGTTGAAGCGGTCGTGCCCACCATTCTCCTCATCGGCAACCTCATCATAGCCATACCTCAACAGCTGTTGCCGTCTCGAGTCCTCCCGCGACGCGTCATCCACCAGGTCGCGAATTCGAGTGCCGGCCGGATCCACCTCGCGCAGACGTCCTCGGCGGAGTGGTTCGACCGACCTGATCACGGCACGTTGAAGATCGCACCACGCCGGCGACTTGGTGAAGTACACCTCTACCGCGCCGTGCGGATTATGACGGTACTCCGCTCCTTCCGCATCGAGGACCGGCAGCGTCGTCGCCAGCCGTTCGACCACACGTACGACTGCGCTCACCTCCGCGTCCGCTACGGTGAGCATGAACAGCGACACATGCGGCTCGCACTCTCCACCCTCCCCCGGAAACGGTTTACCGAGCTGAAAACGCGACGCCGACCCTCCCGCCCTCATCTTCTCGGCCACAAGGCCGCTACACGCGACAGCCTGCCTGCGCAGACTGCGCGGCATGACAAGCACGATATCAAGGGGAACAAGCGCCATCGGCGGAGCTTACGTCACTCCCGTAACCCACCCGCATGCGACATCGACGACTCACCACCGGTGACCACCGGCCACCAGGTGACCCGTCCACCGCCCTCGCCCACAGCGCGGTATTCGCCCGGCGAGCCCAGGCCGCGGTCGTCGCCGGACACGCGGGGACGCCAGGAGGCTCGCCACCCCAGGCACCGGTAGACTCACTCGGTTGCTGGTAAAGTCACCCGGCTTATGGAACGACGGTCCCGCAGACCGAGCGTCTCCGGTAATCTCGCCTTCGTGCACTCGCTGCTGACCAAGCGCCGAGCGGTCGATTTCTGCCGCTTGCACAGCAGTCTCTGTCAGCTGCCCTGACCGGGCGGTGCCTCCCGCGCGCTCACTGGTGAGCAGCCGGGCCACCGCCCTGACCTCCGGATATCCCGCCCGCCTCGGTCAGGAGCAACCATGACCCAACCCCGCCTGGCGGCTGGTGGCGCCACTGTGCGGCCGGGGAGCACCGCGCCGGGGACCACCAGCTATAGAACAACGCCAAACACAGAACGAGGAGCTGTCGCATGAGCCGTGAAGACGTCCTGGTCACGCCGGACTGGGCAGAGCAGAACCTGAACACCGATGGCATCGTCTTCGTCGAGGTCGACGAGGACACCACCGCCTACGACGCGGGGCACATCCCCGGGGCGGTGAAGATCAATTGGAAGACCGAGCTGCAGGACCCGGTGATCCGCGACTTCGTGGACCGGGGAGCGTTCGAAAAGCTGCTGTCGGACAAGGGCATCAGCAATGATGACACCGTGGTGCTCTACGGTGGCAACAACAACTGGTTCGCGGCCTATGCCTACTGGTATTTCAAGGTCTACGGACATCGTGACGTCCGGCTGCTCGACGGCGGACGCAAGAAGTGGGAGCTCGACGGTCGCACCCTGACCACCGACGAGGTGAGCCGACCGGCCACCAGCTACACCGCCCAGGAACAGGACACCTCGATTCGGGCGTTCCGCCAGGAGACGGTCGACGCGATCGGCACCAAGAACCTGGTCGACGTCCGCTCGCCCGACGAGTTCTCCGGCAAGATCCTGGCGCCGGCGCACCTGCCACAGGAGTCCGCACAGCGTCCGGGACACATCCCCACCGCGCTGAACGTGCCATGGTCCAAAGCGGCCAACGAGGACGGCACCTTCAAGTCCGACGACGAGCTGCGGGCGCTGTACGGGGCGGCCGGACTGGACGAGAGCAAGTCGACCATCGCCTACTGCCGGATCGGCGAGCGCTCCAGCCACACCTGGTTCGTGCTGCACGAGTTGCTGGGCCTGCCCGATGTGAAGAACTACGACGGTTCCTGGACCGAGTACGGCTCGCTGGTCGGCGCGCCGATCGAGCTCGGCAGCAAGGGCTGATCCCCATGTGCGGAGCACCAGATCAGACTCAGAGCGGAGCACCAGATCAGAACCAGTGCGGGGCACCAGATCAGAACCAGGAACTGCCGCCCGGAACGGACCTGAGCAAGCACACCGTGCTGACCGGCACGGTGCGAACGGCCGGGGAACCCTCCGGAGGCAGCCCCGTGGGAGGTGCTTTCGTCCGGTTGCTCGACGGCACCGGGGAGTTCACCGCCGAGGTGGTGTCCTCAGCCTCCGGGCAGTTCCGTTTCTTCGCCGCCCCGGGTCCCTGGACGATCAGAGCCCTACACCGCTCCGGCACCGGGGAGCGGCCCGTGACCGCCGACGCCCCGGGCCTGTTCTCGGTCGACGTCACCGTGTCCTGAGCCCATCGCGCGGGCTGAGCGGGGTTATCCGGTACCGGATAACCCCGCTCAGCCCGCTCATTGCCGTGGGGGCCGCTCGGTGGCGAGGGCGGCGGGGAGGGCGATCTCGAGGGAGGTCATCAGGTCGTCGGGGGTGGGGGCGCGGTGGGGGTCGAGCAGCAACTGAATCTGCAGGCCCTGGTACACCGCGATGAGGAACGAGGCGACCTGCCGCGCGGTGGAGTCGGACAGGCCGGCGACCGAGGCGCGCACCATGTCGGCCACCGTGGCGCGGGCCCGCTCGTGGCACTCGGCGAGCTGGGCACGCAGTTCCGGCACCCGCTCGGCCTGGGCCAGCGCCTCGACGAAGGCCACTTTCAGCGGTCGGTGCTGCTCGACCGTGCGCACCAGCGCCTCCCAGGAGGCTCGGACCCGCTGCAACGGTGTCGCGCTGGGATCGGCGAACACGATCCGGGTGATCTGCCCGATGTACTCGTCGAAGCATCGCTGCAAGGCCTCGTTGAGCAGCGCCTCCTTGGACCCGAAGTGGTAGCTGATCGAGGCGAGGTTGGTGTCCGACGCGGCCACCAGATCCCGTGCCGTGGTGCGCGCGTAGCCCCGTTCCAGCAGGCAGCGTCGAGCGCCGTCGAGCAACGCCTCCCGATGTCCCATGACTGACGATACTACCGGAATTAGACAAACGTATGTATAGTGCGCGGATATGGTGTGCACGCTGCCCCCCGGGCCGCCGCTGCCGGGACTGCTGCAGGCCGGTCTGATCTGGTTCGATCCCGTCCGCTTCGCGCAAACCTGCCACCGGCGCTACGGCGACCTGTTCACGGTCCGGGTACCCGGCATAGGCACGCTCGTCTACCTGGCCGACCCGGCTGACATCAGGTCGGTGACCCGCGGTGACCCGTCGATCTTCCACGCGGGGGAGGCGGCCGCACCGCTGAGCCAGATCGTGGGGACGAAGTCGTTGCTCATGCTCGACGACGGCGAGCACCGGCGCAGCCGCGGGATGATGCTGCCGGCGTTTCACGGTGACTCGGTGCGCGGGCAGGTCGCCGAGATGGTCGCCATCACAGCCGAGGAACTCACCCGGTGGCCGGTGGGCGAGCGGTTCCCCTTGTACCCCCGGATGCAGCGGCTCACCCTCGAGGTCATCCTGCGCACCGTCATCGGGGTGCGCGACGAGCGCCGGCTCACCGCACTGCGGGTAGCGTTGCCGCCCATGCTGGAGATCGGCTCGCCGGTGGAGCTGATCCCGCCGCCGCGGGTGCTGCTCCGCTTCGGCAGATGGCGCCGCCGCGCGCAGCGCAGGGCTGCCGCGCTGGCGCTGCTCACCGACGAGATCGTCCGCTGCCGCGCCGACCCGCAGCTGAAGCAGCGGACCGACGCGCTGGCGATGTTGGTGCGCAGCGTCGAGGACGCCGGGGCGCCGATGGCCGACGACGAGCTCCTCGATCAGCTCGTCACGCTGCTGCTGGCCGGACACGACACCACGGCCACCGCGCTGTCCTGGGCCTTTGAGCGGCTCACCCGCCACCCCGCGCTGCTGCACCGCACCGCGCGAGCCGCCGAGGACGGCGACGACGCCTGGCTCGACGCGGTGTGCAAGGAGAGCCTGCGAGTGCGACCGGTGGTCTTCGAGTTCGGTCGCAAACTGACCGCACCGGTGCAGCTGGCCGGGTATCGCATTCCGGCCGGCACCATCCTGGCGCCCAGCATCAACCTGGTGCACCACAGCGGCCAGCACTACCCCGACCCGGAGGAGTTCCGGCCGCAGCGGTTCCTCGATCAGCGGCCCGACCCCGCCGTCTGGCTGCCCTTCGGTGGCGGGGTACGCCGCTGCCTCGGCGCTACCTTCGCCCAGGTCGAGATGCGCACCGTGCTGCGGGAGGTGCTGCGCGGGGTCGAGCTGTCCCCCACCACCGCGCCGGATGAGCCGGTGCGGCCCCGCCACGTGACCATGGTGCCGCGCCAGGGGGCGATGGTGACCGTGCGCCGCCACATCGCCGCCGCTGACCGCGCCACCACTGCGTGAGATGCTCATGGCAGGGTTATAGCCTGCGCACGGTCGGTAACTGGGCACGGTCGGTAACTGGGGAGGCACGGCGATGGGTCGGGTCGCGATTCTTCTAGCGGCGGGAGCGGTGATGATCGGCGCGCTCGGTGGCTGCGGACACGGCGCCGGCGCAGCGCCCAGCCCCAGCCCGGCTGGCGCGTCGGCGGCGCGGGGGCAGGCACCGGCACCGGCCGCGCCGACCGTCCGCACGATCAGCATCACGGTCCGCGGCGGGAAGGCCAGCGGCGAGACCGGCCAGGTCATGGTGCCGTTGGGTACCCCGCTCGTCGTGTCGGTGAGCAGCGACGTGGCCGACGAGATCCACGTGCAGGGTTACGACCGCAAGGCCAGGGTTCCGGCGGGCACCACCGCGTCGGTCACCTTCACCGCGAACGCCCCCGGCGTCTTCGAGGTGGAACTGGCGAGTTCCAAGCTCGCACTGCTCCAGCTGCGAGTGAGCTGACGGAGGTGATCACGGTTTGGGTGCCGTCGGCGACACGACAGGTCGCCGACGGCACACAGATGGTGATCAAGCGGCGAGGGGCTATGATCTCGTGAGTGACAGGCGGCCCCAACGGTTCCCACGGCGACAAGGCAGTATGGGCTGCTGCGGAGCGCGCGCGCAGCGCTGGCGTCCGTAACCTTCCCGAGTTCACCGACCTGCCGATTCCCGGCGACACCGCGAACCTGCGGGAGGGGCCCGAGCTGCACCCGCGCTGCCTGATGCTGCTGCCGCTGGTCGGCGTCTGGCGCGGCGAAGGCGAGATCGTCTACCCGACCATCGACGGGCCGTACCGCTTCGGCCAGCAGGTGGTGTTCTGCCACGACGGACGGCCGTTCCTGCGTTATGAGTCGCGGGCGTGGCTGCTCGACGACGCCGGCGAGGTGATCCGACCGGCGGCCCGGGAGACGGGGTTCTGGCGGCCCCAAGCCGATGACACCATCGAGCTGCTCGCCGCGCACGGGACCGGCATCGTGGAGCTCTACTACGGTCGGCCGCGCAACCAGACCTCGTGGGAGCTGGCCACCGACGCGGTGGTGCGGAGCTCCTCGGCCAAGGAGGTCAGCGGGGCGCACCGGCTCTACGGCATCGTCGAGGGCGGTGACCTGGCCTACGTCGAGCAACGCGCGATGGTCGGCCAACCCATGCAGCCGCACGTGTCCATCCGCCTCCGCCGCGTGGTGGGCTGACCCCTCCG
The DNA here is from genome assembly GCA_019243635.1 of Pseudonocardiales bacterium. Classification (GTDB taxonomy): domain Bacteria; phylum Actinomycetota; class Actinomycetes; order Mycobacteriales; family Pseudonocardiaceae. Next base: position 2,669 of record JAFAUB010000142.1, on the reverse strand, counting down.
GGCATGGGGTGAGCTGACCCCTCCGGGCATAGAGCGGCCCCCGGGGCGGTGCGCCCGAGCGGGACCACTGCTCGGGCATCCCCGGGGGCCGGGTGACTGCCTTGGATTCGCCAGCCGCCTCTCCGGTCCGCCGTTGTCGTCAACGCCGTCCAGCTGGAGGTGGCCTTCCACGGCCGTCGGCGGCTCTAGCTGACAGCCACCTCACGAGTCCTATAGCCGTTCAACCTTGGACCACCTCCTTTCCCGTGTGCTTGCACGCTAACCCCGCCGCGGCGGGGTTAGCAACGTCCGTGCCGGCCGAACTCGGCAGGCACTCCAGGCGGGACCTCCCGTGCGGTGGACCCGCCGCTCAGAGCGTTAAGTACACGTTCGAGCGCAGCACGCGGCGCTACCATCATGGTTGTGGACACCAGCCTGCGCCGCACGCTGCACGAGCGGGGGATGCGGATGACCCCGCAGCGGCAACTTGTGCTCGACGCCGTGCGGGAGTTGCAGCACGCCACCCCGGAGCGGATCTGCGAGCACGTCCAACGTCTCGCGCCGGCGGTGAACATCACCACCGTCTACCGCACCCTCGACCTGCTCGAGGGTCTGGAACTGGTGCGGCATACCCACCTCGGGCACGGTGCGCCGAGCTACTCCACCCACGCGCATGAGCACGTCCACCTGGTGTGCCACCGATGTGGAGAGGTCACCGAGATACCCCCCGAGGAGCTCACCGACCTCACCGAGCGGTTGCGGGAGCGGTTCGGGTTCATGCTGGACCCCAGCCATCTGGCGCTGTCCGGGCGCTGCGCCGAGCACGGCGACGCCGCGGCGGAGGCCAACGGCTTGTGACCTCGCCTCTACTGACGCTTCCCGGTGCGGTACCCCCGCCCGAAGGGTCCCCAGACCCCGGTGTGGCCTGGCACCACGGTGACCCGTTGGGTGAGCAGCGCGCGGCCGAGCGCGACGTCGCGGTGGTGGACCGGTCGCACCGCGAGGTACTCGCCGTGCCGGGTGAGGACCGGTTGAGCTGGCTGCACACCATCACCTCCCAGCACCTGCTCGCGCTCGGCGCGGACGAGCACACCGAGGCCCTGGTCCTGGACATACGGGGACACGTCGAGCACCACGCGGTGGTGTCCCATGTGCACGACACGGTGTGGCTGGACACCGACCCAGGCCGGGCGCGGGGGCTGCTGGCCTACCTGAGCTCGATGGTGTTCTGGTCGAAGGTGGCACCGCGGGATGCGACACCGGAGCTGGCGGTGCTGTCACTGCTGGGCCCTGGCACTGACCGGGTGATCGCGCGGGCCGGCGAGCTGGGCGGGTTCGCCCGTACCATGGCGGGTCGCAGCGACCTGCTGGTGCCCCGCAGCGAGCTCGCAGGCGCCTGGCAGCGGCTCGTCGATGCCGGCGCCACTCCGGCCGGCACCTGGGCCTACGAGGCGATCCGGGTGGCGGCGCTGCGCCCCCGGCTGGGAGTCGACACCGACGAGCGCACCATCCCGCACGAGGTCGGCTGGATCGGCCCCGCGGTGCACCTGGACAAGGGGTGCTACCGGGGCCAGGAGACGGTGGCGCGGGTGTCGAACCTGGGCCGCCCGCCGCGGCGGATGGTGCTGCTCCACCTGGAGTCACCCGAGGCCCTGCCCACCACCGGGGACCCGGTGCGGGCCGGCGAGCGGGTGGTCGGCCGGGTCGGCACGGTCACCACCCACCACGAACTAGGCCCCATCGCGCTAGCCCTGCTCAAACGCTCAGTAGACTCGAACACCCCTCTCCAAGCCGGCAACGCCACCGCGTCGATGGACCCGAACTCCATCCCCCCCGACACCGGCGAACCCCCAGGCCGCGCCGCCCTGCGCCGCCTCCGATCCTGATCTCCCGCATTCAGCGGGCTGAGCGGGGTTGACACACCCCGAATAACCCCGCCGAGCCCGCTGAATGCGCCGGCAGTGGGAGGATGGTCATGTGATCGACCGGCTGTTGGACCCCGCCTACGTCGCGGATCTGGCGACGCTCGGGCTGGCCGAGGTGCGCGCGCGCCGGGACGACGCGGCGCAGGAGGAGACCGACCTGTCCTACCTGCGCCGGCTGCTGCATGCCCGGATCGACATCGTGCGTGCCGAGCAACAGCGCCGCAGCGCGGGTGGCGGCACCGCGGTCGTCGCCGAGCTGGGCCGGATCCTGGCGGTGAACGCCGTGGGGCCGCCCACCGGCTCGGGCCGCCACCAGACGCTGCGGCCCTCACGGGCCGAGGCGCACCGCCGCCGTGTCGAGGCGCTGGTCGCCGATGTCGACCTCTCTGATGTCGGGTCGCGCTCCGACGAGCAGCTCGAGGGCGCTCTGCGGGCCTACCACACGGAGGAGGCGTCGGTATCTCAACGCCGCCGCGCGGTGCAGCACGTGGTGGACACCCTCAACGCCGAGATCGGCTCCCGGTATGCCAGCGGAGCCGCCTCGGTGGACGAGCTGCTCGCCGAGCAACGCCGGCTCACCCAACCGGACAAGAGGGGATCAACCGGAACGGAGCGACCCTAGTGTCTCGTAATAAATAGATCTTTACTGTGAGTTGTCGTTGTCGTCGAGTAGCTTCTTGAAGCCCTGGTGAAGCATGCGGACCTTGGTGATGATCTCGTCCGCAGTCGCGGTCCAGGTGAAGGGTTTCGAGTCGTGGTTCCATT
>JAFAUB010000072.1 GCA_019243635.1 Pseudonocardiales bacterium | reverse complement strand
GTTCGCGTATTGCTCGGTGACATGGCAGGCGGCGGGCACCAGCTCATCGAGCACCCGCGGGTAGGCGGCCGCGCGGTCGGTGGTGACCTCGGTCGGGGACGGTCCGTGCTCGAGTGCGCGGGTGAAGAATCGGCGGGTGGCCGCCAGATCCCGCCTCTCCGACACCTGGCCCCGCCCTCCGACAACGCAACAGCCCCCGTCCAAGTCGTCCGCCGGCTCGGCTGGCATATCGGTTGTCACAGTAGTCACAGGCGCCTCTCCAGTCTCAGGAGTTACACCGTTGATCTTACAGTCCCGTTTTTTTAGTCCACTAATGCTGCTACCCGGGGTAGGGGGAAGCTGTGTGCCCCGTTGGGGTCGTCTAGCCAGACGCACTGGTGGTCGAGATCGTCCATGGCGGTGACGCCGAATCGGCTGCGGTCGGGGCGGCCTAGCGCTTGGAAAGCTGTGATGGCGTGCTCGATGGTGTCCCACAGCCGGCGCGGCCCGCGGTGGACAACCTCCCAGCTGCCGTCTTTCCCGGGGGTGAGTTGGACTTCGGCTAGGGAGTCGGGGGTGTGGACCACGACGCTGCCGGATTGCTGGTCACCGGCCACCCGCAGGGCGGGCAAATGCAGCCACAAGAACAGCGCGAGGTCGGGGTTGTGGGCCAGCAGGGAGGCCGGGTCGAGCGTGGTGGTGCCGTAGTGCGCCATCCCAGTGGTGGTGAAACCGGTGGAGTGCCCGGGCCCCAGTGGGTTCTCGGCGTGCTGGCGTAGGGGCATGAACCACGCCGGGTAGGGGTCGATGCGGCCGGTGACCTCGTCAGGGGCGGTCTTGTCCAGCACCAGCAACGGCCCGGCATCCCCGGCGTCGAGGGGTGCGATGATCCGGCCGCCGTCGGCGAGCTGCCGGATCCATTCGGGCGGGATCTGGGCGATGGCGCAGGTGGTGAGGATCCGGTCGAACGGGGCGTGCCCGGCCCAGCCCTCCGCGCCATCGCCAGTGATCAAGCGCGGGTGGCAGCCGATCTGGGCCAGATGCTCGCGGGCCGCCTCGATGAGCCCTGGGTGAATGTCGACCGAGTAGACGTTGCCCTCGCCGAGGCGGTGGCACAGCAGGGCGGTGTTGTAGCCGGTGCCGGTGCCGATTTCCAGTACCCGGTGGCCTGGGTGGGTGTTGAGCCGGTCGAGCATGACGGCCATCACGGCGGGCTTGCTCGATGACGAGGTGGGTAGCTCCTGCTCACCATCGCCGGCCGGGGTGGTCTGGGTGAGCAGCGCAGTGTCGCAGTACACCGCTTCTAGCCACCTGCGTTGCCCGGCGAGCAGCAAGGCACCGTCGTCGCCCAGCACCCGCGGGGTGAACAGGTGCCGGGGAGTGCGGGTGAACGCGGTGGCCCATGTCGGGTCGGTCAGCACGCCTTGGGTAACCAGCTGGGCGGCCAGCTCGGCGGCGTGTGGTTCCCAGTCGATGTCGTCAATGACGGTGTCCACGGGATTACCTTCCGGTCAGCTCGTCGGCGATGGCCGACGCGATGGGCAGTCCACACTCCTCGGCTAACCAGCCCCACATGCCTGACCCGTTGGCCTCGAGCGTCACCCACCTTCCGTCGGGTGTGATCACGAAGTCGAACGCGGAGTAGGCCAGGGATGCGGCGCGCAGGTAGCGGGCGATGCCGGCGCGGATGTGCTCCGGTGTCTCGATCACCTCATACCGCAGCGATGCGTAGTCGCTGCGCCAGTCCACATACGCCTCGCTGCTGCTGGCGTGGATGGCCACAGCGAACAATCGATCCCCGCCCACGGCCATGACCCGGCACTCACAATGTTTCTCCTGAAAGGCCTGGAACAGGTGCGCCGTGGTGTCCACGCCATCGAGGGTGTCGAGGTCCTCGGCGGCCAAGCGCTGGGTGAACACGACCGACTCGCCGCCGTGCTCCCACACGATCGGCTCCGCGAGCGGCTTGACCACTAGATCCCCCTGCGCGGCGGCGAAGGCTCGCACCGCAGCGGGATCATTGGTGACCAGCGTCGGCGGGGTGGCCAGCCCTGCCTGCCGCAGCAGGGCCAGTTGGCGCGGTTTGTACTCGGTGTCGGCCAGTGCGGAGGGATGCGAGAGCCACCGGACGGGCAGGCTGGCCAGTACCCCACCCAACCCAATGCGGGCCTGGGCGCGGCTGAACCGACGCTCCGGCCCGGATAACCCGTCGGGCAAGTCAAAGTCGCCGGGCTTGCGGTAGTAGACGGCCGTGACCTCGGCTAGCCGCAGCGTCTGCCCGTCGACGGTGATCTCGCCCTGCCAACCGCCGTGCCCGCCGTCGAGGCGGGCGGCCAGGCTCATCCGTTGCGGGAAATCCGTGGTGTCCAGCAACACCCAGCGAACGCCGCGGGCGTCGAGATGTTTGCCGACCTGCGCAGCCGACCAGTCGCCAGCGTCACCGAGCACCAGCACCACAGGTTCGGGTGCGGTCATGCTCAGTCGTCCGGGACGGTGTAGGAGTCATCGACCATCTTGCTGTCCAGCCCCGTCTTCTGCGGAATCGTCCGCTGGGTGGCCGGGGTGCGGTGCTTGGCCCGCACCACCCCGCCGGGGCCAGTGGTCGGTCGAGGTGCCACGCCGCGTAGCAAGAAGGGCCGCCGGGGGCTGGGCGGCTCATCGCTAGTCGGAGGCACGGCCAAGTTCATCGGGAATCGGTGCCGAGCGGGCATGAACGGGTCGCGGTCCACGGATGATCGCCTCCTACAGTTCACCCCAAGCATCGGAACTTTGACAGTAGCTACGTAGACGGGCGATGAGCCAGCCGCCGAGGGCACGACCGCGCCGATGCCGACTGTGATCAGTAGGGGAGCAGGTGGCGGCCGCGCCGCGAGGACCGCTCAAGCTGCTGGCCGAAGGGAGCTGCTGCTCCGGCCGGGGAGTCCTGCTGACCACGGACGGTGACTAGATGCTCACGATGACGGTATAATAGTGGCGGAACCGCTAGAGGCGGAGAGCGGGAAAAACTGGGGGAGGCTACGCAGCGAGGTCGTGCCGATCGGTCGTGGTGTGGGTGAAGCCGGGGTACCAGCGGTAGAAGTCGGCGGCGAGATCGTTGTTGAGGACCCGGGTGCGGACCTGGAGCAGCAGGTGTGCGCCGCGAGGTGTCCAGCGCATCTGCTGTTTTTTGACCATGACCGATTGAAACCGCCCTTCTTCATCGCGCGTTCCCGCTGCCGGGTCGGTTGATGGGAGTTCTCCGCCCTATTATTCAGATACTTCGGTCGACGATGCTCCACACCACGCATCAACCGGCGGTGAGCCACACCGTAGCTGGCCAACTTGTCGGTGACCAGCAC
>JAFAUB010000100.1 GCA_019243635.1 Pseudonocardiales bacterium | reverse complement strand
GCTGCTCGGGCGGCACCCTAGCACGATCACGCGTGAGATCGAGCGTAACGGTGGTGCCGCTGGTTATCGGGCTTGTGCCGCCCAGGAGCGTTACGAGTCGCTCAAGGCGCGGCCGAAGGAGCGGAAGCTGGTGGCCTCGACCCGGCTGCATGATGCGGTGGACGAGGGCTTGGGACAGAAGTGGTCTCCGGAGCGGATCAGCGCGAGACTGGACGAGGGACATCCCGATGACCCGGAGATGAGAGTGTCGCACGAGACGATCTATCAGACACTGTACCTGCAGGCGCGGGGTGAGCTGCCTACCGGGCTCAAGCTTGCGTTACGGCAGGGCCGGGCGCGGCGGACGCCCCGGTGTCGGGCGGTGCTGAGCAGGGGAGAGATCCCCGACATGGTCGACATCAGCGAGCGTCCCGTCGAGGCTGATGATCGCGCGGTACCCGGTTTTCGGGAAGGAGACCTGGTTATCGGGAAAGGCGGCAGGTCGCAGATCGCCACCCTGGTCGAGCGGACCAGCCGGTTCACCATGCTCGTGCGTATCCCCTACGACCGAACCGCTGAGCGCGTGGCGGCGCTGCCGGCCCGGAAGATGGAGACGCTGCCCGAGTTCCTGCGCAACAGCGTGACCTGGGACCAGGGAAAGGAGATGGCCCGCCACGCCGATTTCACCGTCCGCTCCGGCCTGCCCGTCTATTTCTGCGACCCGCACTCACCGTGGCAGCGCGGCACCGACGAGAACACCAACGGGCTACTCCGGCAGTACTTCCCGAAAGGCACCGACCTGTCCTTGCGCACCCAGGAAGAACTTGATAGAGTAGCGGAGGAACTGAACGGCAGGCCACGCAAGACGCTGGGCTGGCGAAAGCCGGTTGAAGTCTTCGAGAAGCTGATCGCAGAGCATTGTGTCGCCATGACCGATTGAAACCGCCGTGAGTATCCCCCTGGTGGCAGCGAGCCGCTTCTCGAAGGACGTATCGAATTGCAACAGTAACGTTGCGGTAGCCCAAGCAACTGAGAATAACGTAGCTGTCCCTCCGGGTTCATCAGGTAGAGGCAGGTTCACAATTTTTGCCGTCGCGAAGCAAGCGCCGGGAATAGCGGCGATTAGAACTACCCTGATGCGCCGCAGCGCCCGGAGATGGGCATGGGTTTAATGTCATCTCTTGGTTGGGCCGGCCTGTCCACCGGGGCGCCGAAGCCGGGGGGACAACGGCTCGACCGGCGGCTGGCCGGGGCTTCTACTCGCCGCGAGTGCTGGCGGCCCGCGCCGACGCCCGCGCCACTGGGGATACGAGGTGCAGGATCGCCGTTGCCATCCGGGCGGCCTGCTCTTCGGTGAGCCGCACGGCGCCCCGATCCAGGCTGTGGATCATCCACGTGCCGGTGGTCTCGCGGATCGCCAGCAGCGTGCACTCGGTGTCATCGTCGGTGCGGGTGCCGGGGACCGACACCTGGACCGGGTACCGGGTTCGGGGTTGGTCGCTCACGCGGGGAGTCCTTCCTTCGGTGAGTCAGCCGAGTTCTCGTACGTCAGTTTCCGGCAAATCGAGATCATGTGTTGCGGCATGCTCCCCCGGGCCGAAGTGAGTCGCGCGCCGCCGCTTCTCCGTGGTGTCTCTTGAGGTGCTCAACGAGTTCGTCCCGTAGCGTGGTCCGTGCTATACCTACGAGGTCCGCGACCTCAGCGGCCGTGTCGTGATCGCCCCCCATGGAGTAGCCCACGTGGACCCACGGGCATGTATGAACAGGGCAGATAACGACATCGGCGTCTGGGTGCTGTTGGTCATCGCGGGATCTGGGATCCTTTTCTTCGGGCGCGTGGGGAACCGACCGGCCGCCGGGAACTCGGACGGGGGCACGGCTCTCAACCAACGGCTGGCCGGGCATGACTCGTCTCGCGGACCCCGGGCACCGAACTTCACCCCGCATGAGGCGGCTACCGTGCCCTGAGCGCTCAGCTCGCCGTGGTGGGTGTCGTGGTCACCCTTGGACCGCAGGTACCAGGTCACGGGGTGCCCGCCAGGGTCGCCTCGGCCATCCGGGCCTCGGTCACCTCCACCAGGTCGTGGCGGGCGTGTAGCTCGTCCCAGGTGGCGTGGTGGCGGCCCTCGCCGGTGCGGGAGCGGCAGTGGGGGCCGGGTCGCCAGGTGCGCATCTGGTCGTTGCGGACGGTGGGCTGGTCGGTGGGTGCGGGGACGTTGCTGAGTCCGGTGACGAGCCACACCCGAGCGCCGCTCATCCGAGCCACTCGATCAACGCGTCGCGGATCACCCGGGCCTGGTCCTCCTGGAGGATGATGACGCACTCGCCGGTGACATGCGGGTCAAGGATGATCTCGCTTCCCTGTTTCTCCATCACCAGATTGGCGAAGCCTCTGGGGCCCTTGTGCAGGGCGCAGGTGACGCCGATCGCCCTGCGGTTGGCGGGCCTCGCCCGCGAGGTCGCGCCTTCAGCCATGGTTGACCTTTCTTAGGATGGGGCGGGGTTGTGTCCCGCCGCTGCTCATCGGTTGGTGATCCACACGACATCGGCGAAACAGGCGCCGGCCAGGACTAGCCCCGCTACGGCCATCCCCATCACGGGGCCCCCGCGCACAGGGGGCAGAACCCGCCGGGCGGGGTCAGGCTCGCCGGCAGGACCCGGGCGCCGCACACCGCGACGTAGCGCCCGCGCCCGTCGGACGCGGCACCGCCGGTCAGCAGGTGCTCGACCAGGGTGCCCGCGTCGGTGACCCCGGCCAGGCGTGATCGCGACCGGTCGCGCGCCGTCTCGCCCCGGCGGCGCCGCCGCCAGGTACGGAGCCTGTGCCTGCCCGCCATGAGCTCACCTCCGCCGCCGTGGGCTGCCTGGTCCGCTCGGGCGGGATGGTGCTCGCCTGCTCGGCCGCCCCGGGGGTGACCGAGCACCGGTAGGTCGCCCTCTGGGGGGCGCCCGGCGGTGGCGACCACGCTCAGCGACCTGCTCCAGCAGCGCGCCGCCGACCTGGAACCACACGGCGCAGGGAAAGCGGCGGCGCCGCCAGGTGAACCGGCGGCAGGTGCGGCAGCGGCCCGCGCGGGTCGCCGGCTGATGATCGAGCAGGACCGAGCGCAGCGCGTCGATGGCCCCGAGGTGATACCCCGCCCGCTCCAGCTCGGCCAGCTCATCCCACACCCAGCGGACGAACTCCCGCTGGTGAGGCCGCTCGGCCAGCCACGCCACGGACCGAGCCGACAAAGCGAGGTCAGGGCGCGGGGGGCGAGTCGCCATGACGGGCTCACCCCGACATCACACGGCAACAGGCCAGGCAGACCCGCTCCCGGATCGGGCGGACAACCAGCCATGCCCTGAGGGCGACCCCGGACACCACACACGGCACCGACCATGCCCTCACCGCCCAGCACACCCCGGTGCGTGTCCCGACCAGCTCTTGACCGCGGGTACCAGGACAGCTGCGCGGCGTTCAGGTACGCGGTCAACTCCTCACGCAGCCGCCGCTGCCCACCACCGGAGCCCTCACCACCGCCCGCGCGCTCGCCGGGCTGATCCGGTGTCCCGGGTCCATCACCGATCACGGTTGACGATGGTGAATCCGATCAAGCCCTGGGGTGTCCGGCGCAACGGACTGCACCCCGACGGGCTACACCGGCAGACCCGCCCGGTAGGCCATCCCCCGCAGCTCCCGGCCCACCGCGTCCCGGCGGGACCGCACGAGCAGCTCGGCGAGCACGTCGCGGACGAAGGGGTTGCGCTGTACCTGGATGGGGAACATCCGCTCGGCTTTGCGCAACGCCCGCACCGCGTCCTCGGCCCGCCGGGGTACCCGGGCCAGCGCACGACCGTAGTCCATCCAATAGGCGGACTGGCGGGTCATGAACGGGTGCCGCTGGGGCTGGATGGTCTGGGCGAGGCTCACCGCCCGGTCCGGCTCGCCCGCCTCCAGCGCGATGGCCATGCGATAGAGCCCGACGTCGGTCGGGCCGAACGCGAACCCCAGCGGGTCGTCCTCGCCGGTTTCGCCGAACCGGAGGGCGAGCTCTTCGGCTGTGTCCATGGCGGCCACCGCATCACCAGCCCGGTCGTCCGCCGTGGCGACCAACGCGTGCCTGATCATGAGACCGCCGACCAGGCCGGCGGTCTCCGGTGTCGTGGCGGGCAGCGGAGCGGCGTCAAGCTGGGCTTGAGCGAGGTCGGGCTGCCCCTGAGAGATCAGGTGGCGAATCGATAACGCGGCCACTCCGAGCGTGACATCCTCACCGTGCTCCCGGGCCAGCCGCCGGGCCAGGGAGGCGACCTCCCGTCGCAGGTCCAGGGGGGCACCGGCGTCCAGGAGCCACATGCTGGTCACCTGCACATGCAGATAAACAGCCAGCGGCAGCAGCTCCCCGACCCCACGACCGGTCGCCAGGGTGGTGTGCAGGTCACAGATCAGACCCGGCAGATCAGTGGCGGCCTCAGCGAACCGGCAGCGCCGCCGCATCTCCTGCACACGGCGCACCCGATCCCGCAGCACCTCCACCGGGAGCACCCGCCCGCCCGCACGCCCGCAGTCCACCGCCGTCAGCACCAGACGCGCAGCCTCGACGGTGGCATCCGTATGCCCGTTGCCCGGCGCCGGAACCGGCAACCTGACCAACTCGGACGGAGCGATCCGGAGCGCACTCGCCAGAGCCACGAGCTGCTTGAGACTGTCCAGGGCACGCTCACCGCGCTCGATCTCCGACAACTGCGACTTACTGACCCCCGCCAGCCCGGCGACCACCCGCAACGACTTGCCCCGGGCAGCGCGGATCAGCCGCAACCGCTGACCGATCGTCCGCGCGTCGTCGTCAACGTCCACAGAGCACCACTCTCAATTCACCGGAGTTAAGGGGCCCTCACCGATGCCCCGGAGAGCGACCCCGGGGCGGGACACTCCGGTGAGGGGCGCGAACGTCAGGTTACCGCTCACCTGCCCAGCTCCACCGAGTGCGGGTGATCACCGCCCGCCCACCACAGCAAGAGCGACACGCTCAGAGTCCCACACCGGGACGTCGCCCATCGTGTCCGCCAACGCGGACACCATCCGGACGGCCTACCCCGGCAGACCCGCGCGGTAGGCCATCCCCGGCGAGCGTGCCCCCTGCCCCGCCGGACGTAGCCGACCCGCGACAACAAGTTGATCGGTCACAGGGTAGCCGCTGGTCAGGGGTCACTTTCGACAAGATCACCGGTAGTGGGCAGATCAGGCATCCTGGCTAGGGGATCCGCTGGGCGCGGGTGATCACTGCGGCGACGTTCTCCACGGTGCAGCGCTCGAACCCGGCCAGCCACGTCAGCGACGCGCGCTCGGCCTCGGACAGCGGCACACCGGAAAGCGCGTCGAGCAGCACGGCCAGCCGGGCGGCTTGCCAGGGTGGCATAGTCGTCTCGGTCATGCCGTCTGCCTCCTCGCTGGGTCGGGCTCCATCAGTGGCGCCTGAAAAGTCCGGGCACCCGCAG
>JAFAUB010000149.1 GCA_019243635.1 Pseudonocardiales bacterium | reverse complement strand
GTCATGGCCGCGCTACGCAACCTCGCTGTGGGCGCGATCCACCTGATCGGACGACGAGACATCACCGAGACCACCAGATGGGCAACCCGGGTCATGGAACGGTCCTTCAAGATCCTCAATCTCATATGATCTTGGAACGCCCCTGCCATGGCAGCTGCGACCACGGGACGTAGTGCTCCCCGCCGCTCGTTGGTCCGACCGCCGCCGTGCCGGCGCATTCTCTTGTCAGACAGTCGAAGCCCAGCAACAAAGGTCGCCCGCTGGTATTCGAGCACCCATAGCTCAAGCTCAGCCGGGTCCTCCACCCGCCATCGCGGTCGTTGAGCCTCTACAGCGGTAGTGATCGCATCACGGAGCTCGGTGCGCTTGAAGCGGCTCTCATCGACCACACGGGTGACCACCCGGTAGGACATCGAGGAACTCAGGTGCCGGGCGAAGCGGGTCCACACCGACAGGCCGCGTTCCAGGTCGGTCTTGGTCACTAGGGAGTCGACGACGCGCCGGGTGGGCCACTCGTGGTGTAGGCAAGTGTGACGAACACGTCCTCGGCGAGACGCAGCGTGGCGAAGTCTGGCTGGGCGCCGCGGTGCATGCGGAAGCAGACGATGTCGGCCCGGCCGTCGTTGCCGAACTCATCAACCGGTTCGAGATCCGGATGAGAGGCGATCTCCTGCCGAAGCAGCCTCCCCAACCCAGGCAGTGTGGTCGCGAAGAAACCCGGTGCGCCCGCCCGCCGCTGCGGGTCGGCGCCCCGCGTCCGATGCTCCACACGTCCCATAGCCGGTCACGGTACCGGTGGCAGGCCAACTGGGCGGACTCACCGCGCCAGCACGACATTGCGCAGGTACCGGGCCTGCGCGAACGGTTCGCCATCGAGATTCAAACGCAGGAGCACGCCACTTCCCTCGGCGGCGAGGCGACTGCCGGCGTCGGTGAGGAACTCGGGGAAGCACAGGTGCCGGTCCATCAGTGACAACTCGCCGAGCCGTCTGTGAACCGCCCACGCAGCCAACCGGAGGCGAGCGAAGCCGGCAGAGCGGCAGCGAGCTCCACTGGGTTAGCCAAACGCCCCACCGTGACCTTCCCGGAGTCCTCCAGTCCGCGCCGCGCGTTTCACAGTGCCCACCGTCGCTTACGTGACCACCCGGGAATGCAGCCGAGTGCAGCGAACTCCGGATCCGAGTCGTTCAGGGGCATCCATGGAGCTGGACACCCGGCTCGGCTGATGGCCGCGCAGGTGAGCTGCCCACCGGGCCGCACATCCTCCCGCAGGATCCTGCCCGAATGCCCCACCTCGGTAACCGCCGGCAGCAATGCGGGGACAACACCTGCGGCGACTTGCCTGCGGCAAACCCGCATGTCGTGCTCGTCGCCCAGCGGGCTGCCCGCCCACGCCAAGCCGAGCGGACCTCTGGTGAGTGGGAGGGCACCGAGGAGTCCTCCCGCGCCGTCCACAGCGATCAACAGCAGGGGTGTACCGAGATCGGGAAAGGCCCGCCAACTGGCCAGGCAGCATGCAGGAGAGGTGAGCATGCTACTGGACCCGTCGGCATGCAGGCGTCCCCACTCCGGGGCCACGTCCTGCGCCTCGTCCACGGAACCCAGCGCGATGACCCGGGTCACGCGCTGGGACGGTAGGGGCTGTCGTCGAACCGGTCGAAATACCCGCGCAGCATCGGGATGATCTCCTCCTGACCCGAGAATGCCGGCTCACGAGCCCGGATCGTGTTCTCCCAATGCACCCCAACAGTCCAGACGCGCTGATCGGTCCGCCACCTCAGGGAAACGTCCCGAGGAACGAACTCGATCAAGCAGAGCCAGACCTGCTTGGGGATGAACAGCAGCTCCCCGTCCTCGCGCAGCACGATCCATCGGTGCTTCTCGTAGCCCGGGTAGCGGTGCGTGAGCGGCCCGACATCGACGTCGTAGGTGCACTCGATCCAGGCCGAAGGAACCTCGACGTAACCGCACCGCGCGACCCGCCCGAGCTCCTTGCAGACCACGATCGGGTCCCGGATGTCCTCCAGGGTCTGGCCGCAGTAGGCGAAGTCGAAGATTCCATCGGCGAACGGCCAAGGCGTCTCACAGATATCGAACCGGTGCCACGTGTTCGGCGTGTATCGCTCCGGTCCTGGACCGAGCCGCCCACCCCCGGCTCGGGTCTTGTAGGGCAGCAGGTCCACGATGTGATCGGCGCGGTTGAGCGGTTTCCACCAGCCACCGATGTCCACCACCAGATCATCGGGCTCGATTCGGGCCAGCGCGGCTGCCAGGTTGTCGGGGTGCGGGTTCGGGAATCTCGGCAACTCCACAGTCGTAGCCTAGGTCGCTCCTGCACCACTGGGCATCGACGTGTCCCCATCTCAACCCCGGCAGGTTAACGTTCGTCTGGTGTCGTCTTCCGCTCGCCCGGTCGTGGTGTTCCTGACACATCATCTGCCGTGGCCAGCCCGCAGTGGAGGTCGCGTCCGCGAGGCTCAGCTCCTGCAACGGCTGTCCACGCGCTTCGATATCGAAGTCGTGGCGGTGTCCAAGGTGTCCGACTTCGACAGTCGCCACATCGAGGACGCAACTCGTTATGGCGTGCGCGCCCGGATCTTCGCTACCCAGGCCATGGAACAAGACCATGTTGTCCCACTCATCCGGCGGCACAGCGCGCCCGCAGCGCGCGACTACTTGACCTACCGCCTTCGGCAACCGGCGATGGTCGTGCATGTGGAAGGTCATTACCTGCTCGGGCTGGTACCCGAGCAGGTTCGGCCTGCGGTGCTGCTCGTCGAACACAACATCGAGTCCGCTCTATTCGAGCAGCGAGCGGCGCAGTGCCCGACACCAGCCGAGCGTGCCACCCTGCTTCGGGAGGGCGCTCGCACCCGCTGTGACGAGCTGACCGCGTGGCGCCGGGTTCGCATCGTCGGGGCGGTCACACAGGAGGACGCGGACGCGATCAGCGCCGTGGTGCCCGACGCGGACGTGCGATGCCTACCCAATGGCGCTGACCACCTCGGTACGGAATCGAGCCCGCCAGACACAGCGTTCCGTGAGTCCGCCCAACTGTTGTTCATCGCCAACCTGGGATATGAACCGAATCTGCGCGCCGCCCGACTGCTTCTCGCGGAGATCTTTCCCCAGATTCTGCGCCGCTGCCCCGACGCGACCCTGGCGATCGTGGGGTCTGACCCACCTGCCTGGTTGGTGAAGGCGGGTCACCGTGAGCCCCGCGTGACCGTGACGGGCTGGGTCCCCAACGTGGCTCCCTGGCTCGACGCAGCCCACGTGGTGGTATGCCCCCTCACCGTAGGCGGCGGGGTCAAGGTCAAAGTCCTCGAAGCACTCGCCCGCGGTTGCGCGGTCGTCGCGACCCCGATTGCGTTGCAGGGTTTACGTCACCTGCCACCCGGTGCCGTGATGGAATGCGCTGACACGCCCGCCGTCGCCGAAGCCTGTGCCCGCCTCCTCGCCTGTCCTCAGGAGCGAGGCCAGCAGCGCGCCCGCGCCGTCCAGGCCGCCCGGCATCTGCCCTCATGGGATCTGGCGGCAGACGTGCTGGCCAACACCTGGAGCGAACTCGCTGACACCGTCGCGTCGGCCACGGAGCCGGCGTGACCCCGCCACGCCAACCACCGCCGACCCACCGAGTGTTGCATGTCATCGTGCCGCAACGGGAAGGCGCTATCGGTGGCGCGGACCTGCACGTCCTGGACTTAGCTGTCGCGCAGCAACAGACGCGCGATCACCGGCCCGTGATCCTGACTCCCCGCGCTCCCGACGACTACCTGCAACGGTTGCATCAAGCTGATCTTGAGATACTCAGCCCGGGCCTGTTTCGCCTCGACCACTACATCGACCTACCCCGCCAGCGCGGTATCACGCTCATCCACACCCACGGATACGAGGCGAACTACCTGGTGGCCGCCATGCGGACGATGTCGCGCCGTTGGAGTCATCTCCCGCTTGTCGTGACCGCACACGGCTGGATTGAGACCACGCCGCGACTACGCTTGCAATCTCGACTGGACCGGTGCTGCGGGACGCTCGCTGAGGTACGGATAGCCACCGCGGCGCGGCACGGGCCCAAGCTCCGCGGTAGCCGGGGTGTAGTGATCACCGTACCCAACGGCGTGCCGGATCCCGCGCGTCTGCCCGCTATGCGGCATGCCCGAGCCCCCTTCAGGCGATCTCTCGGCATCCCACCTCAAGCCACAATCGTCGGCAGCGTCGGCCGGCTCTCCCCCGAGAAGCGGCTGGACCTACTCCTCGCCGCCACTCAGCGGCTGATCCATCACCGTCAGGACATCCACGTGCTGGTGGTGGGCGGAGGAGATCAACGCACCCAACTGGAGTCGCTCACTGAACGGCTGGGCCTACTCGGGAAGGTGACGTTAACCGGCCTGCTCCGGGACGTGACGCCAGCACTGACCGCTATGGACGTGCTCGTCCAGCCCTCCGACACTGAAGGGACACCGCGCAGCGTGCTAGAGGCAATGGCACACCAGGTGCCCATCCTGGCCACTGACGTCGGCGATGTGGCGGAGCTACTCGACCATGGCCGCTGCGGTGCATTGGTACCACCGGGCGATGCCGACCTGCTGGCCCAAGCTCTCCACCGTCTGCTCGCCAACCCAGCTCAAGCTCGTGACCTGGCTCGATGTGCACGGTCACGATACGAGGCCCAGTACACCATCGAGGTCATGCGGTGCGGCGTCGACAAGGGTTACCAGATCGCGTACACGGCTCACCGGCAAGGACGTCGACCGTGAACACCCCGCAGCGGTGCTCGCGATCTCACCGCATCGTGACGACGCCAGACCATGTCTCGATGACCTACCCCTCGGCCCCCATGATCTGCTCGGAGTCATGGGGGCTTGCTGCTCAGTCGAACTGGCCGGTGCAGATGCCGGTGGTGAACGCGGACCACTCGGCCGCAGTGAACCTCAGCACCGCCCCGCCGGGGTCCTTACCGTCCCGGACGGCGCGGTGCCCGCTGTCAAGCTCGCAGACCTCCAGGCAGGCGCCGCCCTGGTCGCTGCTGTAGCTGCTCTTGCGCCACGTTGGTCGGTGCATGTCAGTACCTTCCCTCTATCCGCCGCCGCGCAGCTCGACGAACACCATGTCCATCACCCGCTCGGGGAACCGCAGCACGTTGAACGGCCCGGTCATGCCCGGGTGAGCGCCAACCGAGAACGGCACGATCTTCACGGTGATGTTCGGCTGCGAGATCGCGTCGCGCAACCGCGCTATCTGCTCGCGCATCCCGTCGGGTCCGCCGACAGCACGGTGCAGGACCGCCTCGTCCAGGACCGCTCGGAGCACCATCGGCTCCTCACCGGTCAACCTCTGCTGGCGAGTCGCGCGCACCTGGACGAATCCCTCGGCGCTCTCGGATCTGCCCGTGGCGTTGGCGGCGCACGTCACGACCTCGGTGTAGCGCCTTGTTTGAAGCAGGCCTGGGACGTATCCCCCTTCGTAGGTCCAAACCTCGCGGGCTGCGGTCTCCAGCCCGACGTACTCGGTGAACCACTTCGGCACGTCATCGCCGTAATCCGCCCACCAGCCGCATTCTCGTGCCTGGTGGGAGAGCTGGGTCAAAGTCTCGGCGTGGACGGGGTCAACCCCGTACAGCTGGAGCATCAGCTTGAGGTGGGGAGGCGGACAGTTCCGCTCGGCATTCTCGATCTTGCTGATGGTGGTGGAGGGGGTACCGACGAACTGCGCGACCTCGACCTGCGTCTTGCCGGCCGCCTCGCGCAGGCGCTTGAGCTCCCGTCCCAGCCGCCGGGCGGGCATCGCCGAGCTGCCGTCCACCATCGTCCCGTCCTTTCTCAGCACGCGCCAGCCAACATTGTCAGCCCGCTGTCCTTGTCGCATCACATCACCCCCGTTTAACACTTGTCTGCTGGATAGTGACCTGGATGTGCGGCAGTTGCGTGCTCTGGATTTGTACCCGTCGCAGCCACCACGGTTCGGGGACACGTCGGGGCAGACCGGGGTACGGCATGGCCCGACGGCATAGGCCAGCTGGCCGCCCGGATGCGCCGGTCTAACCCGAGTTGTGGCGCGGGATCAGGAAGGTCGGGATGTTCGTCGCGGCGTACGGGAGCCGTTAACAGTTCGCGGCGCCCGTACGCCGCTCGCCAAGCAGCCCGTAGCCGCGCTGGACGGATTTTGAGTGGTCGCCCGAACCTTCCTCCAAGCGCGGTTGCGAGCAGACGGTGATATGGGGATGACCGGCCCCGCTCCTTCAGGGATGACCTGCATGCGAGAGTTCCCCCGGGTACCAATGCAGTACCGGACCGCTCGCAAACCATCACACGATCCGTGGGCCGGTTGCTGGGAAAGACGCCCGATCTCGGAACGACTGCGGCCTGCCTCAGACCTCCTGAAGTAGGCGGTGACCTTGAGTCGAGGTTGGATCATCGGATTAGACGTACCCGATCTTGTAGACACCTGGCCGCAGACTGCCGCTGATTGCCAGCGGAGGAGATCGCGTGGCGACACGCCGACGCTTCGCCCAGGAATACAAGGACCGGGCCGCTACAGACCACCCAGAATATCTACAAGATTTTTCACAATCGTTACAGTACCTACGAGAACCAACAGGTCAGCATCGGTGTAGGGGTGCTACTTCAGGAGGTCTGTGCCTCCACCTCCCAAACCGCCGGCTGTTTCTCTCTCCACATATTTTCGCGCGAATAACAATTCGCCAATTCGCCATTCGGACCATTCGCGCCTTACGTGGGTAATGTGCGATTGGCGTTTTATTAGGGCGGTTTCAATCGGTCATGGCGACACAATGCTTCGCGATCAACTCTTCGAAGGCCTCGACCGGCTTTCGCCAGTTGAGCGTCTTGCGTGGTCTGCCATTCAGTTCTGCTGCTACTCTATCAAGTTCGTCCTGGGTGTGCAAGGACA
>JAFAUB010000057.1 GCA_019243635.1 Pseudonocardiales bacterium | reverse complement strand
TGGTTGGTGGGCTCGTCGAGCAGCAGCAGGTCGGGCTTGGATAGCAGCAACCGGCACAGCGCGACCCGGCGCCGCTCCCCACCAGATAGGTGACTCACCGGCTCGTCGGGTGGCGGGCACCGTAGGGCGTCCATAGCTTGCTCAAGTTGTGAGTCGAGATCCCACGCGTCGGCGTGATCAAGTTCCTCCTGCAGGCGTCCCATCTCCTCCATGAGCTCGTCGGAGTAGTCGGTGGCCATCTTCTCGGCGATCTCGTTGAACCGGTCGAGCTTGGTCTTAATCTCCCCCAAGCCCTCTTGGACGTTGCCCAGCACTGACTTATCCTCATCGAGCGTGGGTTCTTGCTGCAGGATGCCCACGGTTGCGCCCGGCGCTAGGAATGCCTCCCCGTTGTTCGGTTGATCGAGCCCAGCCATGATCTTCAGCACGCTGGATTTGCCGGCTCCGTTGGGTCCGACCACACCGATCTTCGCGCCGGGAAAGAACGCGAGGGTGACACCGTCGAGGATGACCTTGTCGCCGTGCGCCTTGCGCACCTGCTTCATGGTGTAGATGAACTCCGCCACGACCGTGATCGTAGAGGTGGCCGCCGAGGCCGGGCAGCGCGACCGCCCGCCGCCCGGCTCCGGCGCGGTGCTCAAGCGGGAACGCCCACCAGCGGGCGGGCCGCTTCAGCCAGCTCGGACAGGCTCACCTCATACGGTGGATCCGTGTCCTCTGGCAGGTCTGACGGGTCCTGCCCGGGCGAGGCCGCAACGTCCTCATCTCCGCCGCGCGGAGGCTCACGGCGTTGCTTGCGCACGGTGGCGGCGCATCGAGCCAGGTCCGGACCGACCGCGTTGGCCTCCAGCTCGACGACCGACCGGCGCTCACCCTGCTCGGTGGTCCACTCCCGGGTGCGCAGCCTCCCTCTGACGATCACCGGGTCGCCCTTGACCAGGGAAGCGGCGTTCTCGGCGAGCCTGCGCCAGCAGCTCACCGACAGATACAAACTCTCCCCGTCCACCCACGACTCGGACGACTTGTCGAACCGGCGCTCGTTGCAGGCGACCCGGAAATTGAGCACGAGCGTCCCGTCCGGACCCACCCGTCGCGGTCGCATGTCACTGACCAGCGTTCCCACCACAGTCACCGGTGTCTCTCTCATGATCACATGCCCTCCTGTGCGGCTGTCCCGCCCTCCGCGGCGGGATGCCGGCCCCTCGGCCGACGCCACCCAGGCTGCGCGACCCGGAGGATCTTCGACAGAACGCCGTGATCGACATGGGGATGGCCGGGTACGATGTGCATAACTGCGCTGGCGCCACCCCGTCGAAACCCAAGGTGTCGGGGGTCGGTGCTACCTTGCCTGGTGGTGCTGGTCCACTCACACGAGCAGGTCGGTGGTCTGGCGGTCGGCGAGAGATCGTGAACCAGTGCAAGCCCAGTTGCCTTTTCAAGCCACCATGGGTACGCGGCTGATACCTCGTTCCACGAGCATCGATCTTGTCTCCTGGACGAGGATGGCCGGGTCGGCCCAGACGTGGAGCAGATCATCACCGACGGCTACCGGACACGTGCCGGACATCCGACAGTAGATGACTGATCAGCACCATCGGACTTCGTATGGTGGACGCTCACCAAGACCAGCACGGTGAGCGGAGGTGAATGGGATGGTCAGCACGAGTTCGGTACCTCGGACCCGGTTGGAACAGCTGGTGGGCCAACTGCGACGCACCAACGCCGAGTTCTGCCGGGATTTTGAAGCCATCTCGGCGGAACTCGGCCGCAAGCTCGCCGTGTCCGAGCGGCAGACCACGCGCTCGATGGCTGGTAAGATCAACGGACTCCCGCACCCGGCCGCGTGCCGTGTCCTGGAGAGGATGTTCGGCGAGCGAGCGGAGCGGCTGTTCGGCCCGCCTGATCCGGTGCCTCGGGCCGAGATCACCAGAACCACGCCGCCCTGCCCGACTCCAACGACGACGAACGGGTCGCCGAACATCACTGCGCAGAGGGAGGTCGCGATGGCCGCTGCGGAGTCCTCACGTTTTGGACAGTTCGCCGAACAGTCCAACGTCGGCCCGCACACCCTGGAACAGTTCCGCGCCGACATCACCAGGATCGCGACGACCTACCCGAACCGCCCCGTCCACCCCGCCTTCGCGGAGGTCCGAGAGCTGCGAAACAGGGCCTTCGATCTCCTTGAGGGTCGCCAGCATCCCGAGCAGAGCCGCGAGCTGTATCTGGTTACCGGAGTCCTGTGCGGAGTACTGGCTAACGCATCCTTCGACCTGGGGTTCCTGCACGCCGCAGAGACGCAGGCCCGCACCGCTTTCCTTTGCGCCGAGCTCGCCGAGCTCGCCGAGCTCGCCGGGAACAACGCGCTGCGCGCGTGGGTGCGCGGTACCCAGAGCTTGGTGGCCTATTGGGACGGTCGGCTGCGCGCCGCAGTCGAACTGGCCGCTGATGGTTGGCGCTACCCCCCAGAGACCGGCACTGCCCGCGTCCGGCTCGCCGCCATCGAGGCTCGCGCCCACGGCCGCCTACACGACCAGCGCGCCACCGAGGACGCCCTCGCCCGCGCCGAGCAGGCCCGCGCCGAGATCCTGGGCGAGGACGAGCCCGGCGGGATGCTCGCCTTCCCCATCGCTAAGCAAACCTGGTACGCCGCCACCACCCGGCTCTGGCTCGGCAGCCAAGCCAACCTCTCCCGCGCCGAACAGGATGTGTCAAGCGCGATCCAAGTCTACGAGACCGACGCTCCCGAGGATCGTCGCCTCGGTGAGCTGTGCCTCGCCCGACTCGACTTAGCCTCGGTCCGCCTCGGCCGTGACGACCTGGAAGGCATGGCAGTCCAGATCCAGGACGTCCTCACCGTCGCCAGCCAACGTCGCACGGACAGCGTGGTCCGACGCCTCAGCCAGGTAGCCATCGCTCTGGAGCGGCCCCGGCTTCAGACCTCCACCCCCGCGCTTGATCTGCACGACGAGATCCGCGACTTCACCCACCACTCGACGGCTCCAGCCCTGCCCGGATCAGCCACGTGAACACTTCCGTCATCGGAATCCTGCATCCCGGCCACATGGGCGCGGCGATTGCGGCCCAATTCGTCGCCAACGGGCACACCGTGCTGTGGTGCCCGGACGGGCGCAGCGCGGCCACGGCCCACCGCGCCGACCAGGCTGGCCTTCATCCGGTGCCCCTCGTGGAGTTCCTCCGCCAAAGCCGGCTCGTCCTGTCGATCTGCTCCCCCGCCGCGGCCGAGGATGTCGCCACCGACGTCGCTCACCTCGAGTACAACGGCATCTACGTCGACGCGAATGCCATCAGTCCCGTGCGCATGCACCGCATCACGGCCCGGCTCACCGAAGCGGGTGCGGAGGTCATCGATGGTTGCATCTTCGGGGCGCCTCCTGGCGGACACCCACCCGCCCGCCTCTACCTCGCCGGACCGGAAAGCGCTCGCCGCCGGGTTGCGGACCTGCTTACCGGGACGTTGGCGGAACCTGTCCATCTCGGGGAGCAACTGGGCCAGGCCAGCGCAGTGAAGATGGCCTTCGCTTGCTACCAGAAGG
The DNA here is from genome assembly GCA_019243635.1 of Pseudonocardiales bacterium. Lineage (GTDB taxonomy): Bacteria > Actinomycetota > Actinomycetes > Mycobacteriales > Pseudonocardiaceae. The sequence goes on along the minus strand of JAFAUB010000057.1, from coordinate 6,160 downwards.
CGAGCCGTGCCCTTGCCGCCCTCGCCCACGCGCTGGCCGATGACCTCGACGTCACCGAAGCTCTGCTCGCTGAGGCGGAGCGGATGCCTCGCGACATCCTCGCCAATCGCGACTACCTGCCCAGTGTGGCCTCTCGGGCGTGGCGCTGGGCTCCGGAGATGCGCGAGGTCGCTGACACCCTGCGCGCACATCAGCTGCCTGTGGATCTCGCCCTCGCGACCGCAGAGGTCCTGCAACGCTGGCACGACAACAGCCCCGTACCGACAGACTCGCCAACGGCGGCTCTTCGACGCCTGCACGGATCGAACCACCAGGAACGTTGATAGGTGACAGTCCTCGCCTGTCAGACGCCCGTTCCTCAACCGCCCGCCCGCAGATCGGTCCGCCCTTCAGCCGAGCGTGCGCCGTCCGCTGGTACTACCGGAGGCGATTCAACAGCGGATTTAAGAGACTCATCCGTGTGCAGCTCCCGGCCCGCAACCGCCAAACCGGCTGCCAGGGCGGCGGCGACAACGCCGAAGGCTCCCGTGACCGCGAGCGCCCCTCCGGTGCCCACCTGGCCGCCCACTGCGACTGCGGCGACCGCTACGACAGGCCATGCCCACGGCGAGGCGAGCACGGCCGGCCACGCCTTACCTCCCCGATGTCGCACTTCGTCACCGGCCTTCCCGACGGTGTCGCGGTCGCCCCGAGCATCGCAAGGACGCGCTGCTGGAGACTGCATCAGTCCGGTGTCGACGCGAGTCGCGGATGGTCCTACCATGGGTCGATTCGGCGACACCGGGGGTGATCGCGTGCGCACCGTCCGGTCGGCCATCGGCTTGGGACTCGCGGCGGCGCTGGCGGCGGTCATGACCTCGCCTCTGCTCGGCTACGAGCACCCCTCGCCAAGGCCACCTGGAGAGCGCAAGGGGAGCACGAGAACAACCAAATGCCCGCGCCCTTCTTGCGGAGGAACCGCGAGAAAGAAGCCTGATGGCTTATACAGCTGCTCGGAGTGCGGGCAGGTCTTCGATGAACCCCTGCAAGAGAGTGACGAATGACCGCTCCGTCGTTCACGAACTCCACGCTGACCATAAGTGACAGAATCGGACGCTACTTCAGCATTGTCAGCATGCTTCCCGCACTATTTCTCGCGCTGTGGACCTATGCACTCCTCGCGAGCGGAGCCTGGAGTAATGCACCCGATCTCAAGTCCCTGACGGCCAGAACCAACCACTTGTCGCCGGCCGGAGTGGCGTGGCTGATGGTTGCCACGTTGCTCGTGGCCCTGTTTCTACACCCTTTTAGTTTCGCCATGACCCAGTTGCTGGAGGGGTACTGGGGAAGTTCGTCGGTTGCGATCGGTGCAATGAAACCGAGGATCATCCACCATCGCAAACGTCAACGACAATTACAGGAGCGATCCGATCAACACTATGACGCTCTGCGACAACGATCCAATCAACTTTCCGAAAAGAAACTCATGGAAGATAAACAGGAAGGAGCCGCTCGCGACGGTGATGACCCGGACGAGTGGAACGGAGAGGAGAGCGAACGGAAGCTAATTGGCATTCTCGACAGCAAACTCGGCGATCAACTCATGGTCCACGTAGTGAGCCATGAGGCAGCCCGGAGACGACTGAAGCGCTACCCGGAAGAAAACCGAGTGATGCCGACTCGGCTGGGCAACGCGTTGCGCAGGTTCGAGGACGCCGCAGGATCGCAATACGGCCTGAATGCTATTCTTACGGCACCCCACTTCTCGCTCATCGCACCGGACCGACACACGCAGTACCTGCGAGACTCCCGCCAGCAGATGGATACGACGATCAGTCTCTGCACCGTATCGTTCCTCGCGACGATCATAGCCGTCGTGTTTCTCCTGACCGACGGCCTGTGGCTGCTGGTGGCCCTCGTTCCATACGCACTCGCCTACGTCGCGTATCGCGGGGCCGTGGCGGCAGCCGACGAGTACGCGACCGCAGTGACGACAGTGATCGACCTCAACCGGTTTCAGCTTTACGAGAGTCTGCGAATTGACGCTCCAAGAGATACCTAGGGGGAACGTGCAACTAATATGCAGTTGATGAAGCTCCTCGAGGGAGACAGGTCGGCTTATGTCCGCTACTCGCGAGATGTCCGCCTGACAGGACAGCGGCTATCACGCCGACCGAGGAAGCCGGGCTGATCAAGGGTGCCCAGTTCACCTCTGGATTCGCCTACCACCGCTCCGGTAATGGAGGTGACCGGCGACTTCCGGTGAGATCCTGATATGCTGATCACTCCCGAGTACGCGTTTGATGCACGATACCGGACGGATGAGATATTGTTCGTCACAAGCTTTTGTCGCGGGCTGGGCTGCGTTGGGCCAGCCGGGTGAGCAGCGCGTTGTGCGCGGCCAGCTCGGCGTCACCGTCCGAGTCGGCTCCGCGGTCGAGTCGGTGGGTCTCGCGGACGTCGGTCCGGGACCACCGCACCAGCAGCGCCACCAGCACTATCACCATCAGAACCTCGCCTGAGGCCCACGCCATCGTCGCGCCCGCGCGCTGGTCGGCCAGCAGGTCGGGCACGAACGGCAGGGCGAGTGAACGGTAGTAGTCACCACCGACCACCGTCGCCGAGCGCATCAGTGAGATCCCGAAGAACGCGTGGAAGGGCATGGCCGCCAGCAGCAGGCCGAGCCTGCCCAGGTAGGAGATCCTGTGGGGGGGCGGGTCGATGCCGATGATGAGCCAGTAGTACGCGTAACCCGTCAGCAGGAAATACCCGCTCATCGCCAGATGCGCCCAGTGTGACGGCGCCGCGACGTCGTACAGGTCGGTGAAGTACATGACGGAGAATGACCCGACGTATACGCCGAGGGCGATCAACGGGTACGTGGACACCCGCACGACCCAGGAGTGCACGAAGGCCTGCAGCCACTCCCGCGGCCCCGGCGGGTTGGCCGCCCCCGCAGCGGGCAACGCCCGCAGCTCCAGCGTCACCGGCGCGCCGAGCACGAGCAGAACCGGAGCCGTCATCGACATCAGCACGTGCACACCCATGTGCACGCTGAACATCGCCGTCGAGTAGCGGCCGACACCCGAGGACGTGGCGGTCAGGATGATCGCGCAGCCGCCCAGCCAGGCCGCCGTGCGACCCGTCGGCCAGGCCTCGCCATGCCGCCCCAGCCGTCGCACCCCGGCCAGATAACCGCCGGCGAGTACCAGCGCGGCGACTCCGAACACCAGGTCTGGCCGCCAGTCCAGGAGCAGCCGCGTCGGGGTGGGCGGACCGGCCAGGTCATAGCCCAGCAGCATCTCGGTACGGCTGAGCCGCGCGGCGGTCCCCCCGGGCGGCGCGGTGCCGCTCAGCGCCACCGCCAGGCCGATCGTCGCGAACATGACCAGCACCTCGCCGCCACCGAGCCGCAGGATGGCCACGCGATCGGCCCGCTCGGTCACCGCCGTCACCGCGCCACGGCGATGCGACCAGCCGATGACGCCCAGCACCAGCAGCGCGGCCACCTTGCCCAGCACCAGCAGCCCGTAGGTGGTGAGCATCTGGTCGGGCCTGACGCGGACCAGCGCGTTGATCATCCCGGAGGCGGCCATCACGACCCAGCAGACCAACGCCAGCCGGGAGAACCGGGCACAGGCCAGCCCGGCGTGCTCACCCCGGCGGGCCAGGTGCGCCAGCAAGGCGATCAGGCCGCCGACCCACAGCGCGGCGGCGACGAGGTGGTACAGCAAGCTGTTGGTGGCGACGTCGTGGGCGCCCTCCGCCGAGGAGTGCCCGGTCAGCGCCACCGGAGCCAGCCCGGCGAGGGACAGCGCGAAGGACCACACCGCCGCACCCCAGGTCAGTGCGGTACCGCAGAACCCGGTCAGCACCAGCGCTATCCCCGCGGTGAGCGCCCAGGCCCCGATCTGCGACAGCGCGGACGCCATCGACACCAGCAGCCGCGGGTCCAGCACCTCGGTCACCGGGCGGCCCACTGCGTCCGCGGCGAGCAGCGGCACCATCAACGCCGAGGTCAGCACCCAGGTCAGGGCTGCGATCCGCGCCGTGCGTACAGCGGCGTAGCCGCCGGTGTCGAGGTAGCCGGACGCTTGCGGCGGCACCAGAAACGCGGCCACCAGCAGCGACCCCACCGTGACCACCGCGGCGCACTCGGACAGCACCCGCACGGCTGGCAGCGCGGCCCGCGTGAACAGCTCCGGATCGGGCACCCCCAGCCCGCCACCGCCCACGAGAACGACCAGTGCGGTGCCGAGGGCCACGCCCAGCAGCCCCCCGACCGCGACCAGCACGCCCAACCGGACCCGTGCCGTGGCGGTGCGTCGAAGCATGCCCGCGACACCCACACCCACACCCTAGGGCGCCCACCCGACTCCCACCCCACCCCCGATGCCTTCAGCGGGCTCAGCGGGGGTATCCGGGTGGTGACCACCCCGCTGAGCCCGCTGAAGGCGTCTACCCCTCAGGTGTCGATACGCTGCTCACCTGCCCCCGTAGCTCAGCCGGATAGAGCAAGCGACTTCTAATCGCTAGGCCGCAGGTTCGAGTCCTGCCGGGGGCGCATCGGCGCAGCTCAGAGGTTCATAGAAAGCGCTTCTCAAGATCGATCCCACGTTTACCCCGCGCTTTCGTTCGGTCCGAGCCCGCCCAGCGCGGCCGCTGCGGCGACTCCCGTCGTCTGGCGCGACATGTAGACGTCCTGCGTCATGGAGATCCGCTCATGCCCAAGATAGTCGGCGATCTCCCGGGCCGAGAGCCCCGCTCGGTCGAGCCGAGTGGCGACCAGGTGCCGGAAAGCGTGCGGGTGCAGGCCCTCCCACGGCGTCCCCCCTACCACCTCGCGCAGCCTCGCCCGAGTGTTGTCCGGGTCGCGCAAGGTGAGCCGGGTCGACGGGAAGATCCACTCACCGAGAGCGTCCGCGTGCCTGCGCCGGAACAAGTCCAGCACCCAACCCGGTGGATGGATCGTGCGCATGCCGGCCTTCGACTTCGTGTGTGGCTGGACGATCAGTCCCTCGCCCGGCACGCGGATCACCGTTCCCTCGATGTTGAGCGTTCCTGCCTCCGCGTCAACCTTCGCCCAGTCGAGCGCAAGCAACTCGCCGATGCGGCACCCGAGCCCGGACAGCGCCTCCACGAGGTCGATGAGGTCGTGCTTGTGCGCATCCGGCGAAGCGCGCAGATGTTCGCGCAGGGTGGCCAAGCTCTCCTCGGTCAGCTCGACGGCCAGTCGCGGCTTTTTCTTCCGGGACCGACTCAGCTCGCGTACCGGGTTGGCGTCGAGCGCGTCGTGGCGGACCGCCATGCTGAAGAGGCCCGAAAGCACGATCTTGGAGTGACGCGCGCTCTCCGGTCCACGTCGCTCCCGGATCTCCCGAATCACTCTGTCCACGCCGGACACGCGGACGTCCCCGATCCGCAGCTCACCGATCGACGCGGCGAGGCACCGATCCCACACGTCCCGGTAGGTGATCTTTGTTCGGATGGCGCGGTCGGACTCATCAATGTCGCGTAGCCACAACTCCGCCAGTCTGCTGACCTTGGTTTGCGCCGTGATCTCGCCATCTGCCGAGACACGAGCGCGGTCGCGCAACGCCTGCTTCAAGTTGTTTTCCGCTCCGGTCCGTGAAGAGCCGACGCGCTCAATATGCCGGGTCACGCCGTCGTAGTCTCGGTACCGCACCCGAGCGCGGAACCCGCCCCAACTCAGCAGGTACACCTGGATCCGGCCGTACGTGCCGACCGGCAGCGGTGGCCTGCCCATAAGGAACCCCCTACGCCGCGTGATCGTCGAGCGACTCGAACCAGCTGCGCACCTCCATCGGCTCGTACCGGAGATACCGGCCGACCTTGCGAGCGCGAGGGCCGTAATCACGGCAGCGCCAGTCGTACAGCGTCCGTGCCGGGACGCCGAGGTAGTCCGCGACGTCCTGCACCGTCCACAGTCGAGGCCTGATCTCCACTGTCTTTCTCCCCCTCAGGCGGCTTGATCGTCAGTTGCCGAAACGTTTTCGGGTGGTGTCCCGTTCGCGGCGAGTTGGGCGGCGGTGTACTCGGCTTTCCATCGCTGTCGCTCCGCGACGGCCCGCAGCAGCAGCACGGGCCGTGGTGGCACGTCGGGGTCAGCGGGCGCTGGGCGTTCCCACAGGTATGGCCCGTCGTCGGGGCCGTGTGCGGG
>JAFAUB010000026.1 GCA_019243635.1 Pseudonocardiales bacterium | reverse complement strand
CACCCAGGAAGAACTTGATAGAGTAGCGGAGGAACTGAACGGCAGGCCACGCAAGACGCTGGGCTGGCGAAAGCCGGTTGAAGTCTTCGAGAAGCTGATCGCAGAGCATTGTGTCGCCATGACCGATTGAAACCGCCATCGAAGTGTACTACAACCGCCGGCGGATCCAGAAAACGCTGGGCTACCGCACACCATTCGAATACGAGCTAGGAATTGACACCGGAGCGATTCTGATGGCATAATTTAACTGTCTACAGAAGCGGTTGGCCTCCAGTCGACACCACCACCGAGACGACAGCCTAAAAGATCTTGATCCACAGGTCTTGACAATTGCTCACGCCGAGCAGACCGACGCCACCGTGGACGCGGAGATCCGTTCCTGGCGCCGCGGAACCATCACCCGGCCCTCAGGTAGATGATCTCCCCCGGATCTGAACGGTCTCCCATTAAACTCCCTATCCCGGAAGCAACCCGGCGATCCTCTCAGCCAGAGGTAGGTGACCAAGTTGACGGTGCCGCGCTGGATCACCTCCGTGGCCCTAGCTGGATGTGTTGTCCTTCGGGGGTGATGGTGAAGCGCCAGCGGTCGGCGGGGGGGCGGCCGGCGTTGAGCCACCAGTGGTAGTTGGTGTGTATCTCGTCCCACAGGTGTCGTGATCCGGATTGCAGGACGCGGTAGGGCCCATCGTGGTCGGGATGGTGGTGTAGCCGGGCCCATGATCCGGAGTGCGCGTCGATGAGCCAGAGGATGCCCTCTCCGTCGGTGTCGAGTTCGGGTGGCGCGTAGCTCATCGCGCAGTGCGGTACCCGGATGGCCAGGGCGATGCAGGCGTCGAAGGCGACGTGGCCGTTGGCTATATCGGCCGGATGGATGTCGGTGTACGAGCAGGTGGCGTGGGCGTCATCCTCGGCGGTCAAGGTGAGCCCGGGCCGGGTGAGGCGTTGTTGGCGCAGGGTCATGAAGCTGGCCTTATCGACAAGGCAGCCAAGGGCGGTGTGCTCTTCGGTAACGGTGAGGACCAGCAGCCCTCCGTTGTAGTAGTCGGTGCCCCACGGGGTGATCACGAGCCCGCCGGGGCGGGTCTGGTCCACCCAGTCGTAGGGGACCTGCTGGACCGCGGTCGTGGACAGGACCCGGTCGAAGGGCGCTGCGGGCGGATACCCCTGGGCACCGTCACCGGTGACTACGGTGACCGCGTCATAGCCGGCGGCTGTCAGCGCGTTTCGGGCGGTTTGGGCCAGCTCGGGGTCGATCTCGATGGTGACCACATTCCCGGCGTCGAGCCGCTGCGCGAGTAGCGCGGCGTTATAGCCGGTGCCGGTCCCGATCTCCAGCACCCGTTGACCTGGTTGGGCCGCACAGTGGGCCAGCATCTGCGCCACGACCGTCGGCATGCTCGCCGAGCTGGAGATCCGACGACCAGTGCCATCCAGCGCGGGATGACCATCGTCGACCTGCGTAATGATCGCGTCATCGGCATAGGCCAGTTCCCGCCATCGCTGCGGGTCCTGCGTGCGGTACAGCGGCACCAGGACACCACCGTCGCCCTCGACCCACACCGTCTCGGGGATGAACTCCGCACGGGGCACCGCCTCGAACACCGGCTGCCAGTCAGCACCCAACACCCCGCTCTCGGTGAGGTGCTCAACCAGCTGCCGGTGCCCCACCTGCTCCTCAGCGGCGGCGGTCATCGACCGTGTCTACCCGGTCTCGGCTCCCGCGGACTCGGAGACGGACCCTGCACCTGTCCGTCCTTGTCACCCGGGTTGGGCGGAGTGGAATGCCTCCCCCCGTCCTCTTTCTCCGGTGGTTGCGGTGGCGGATCTTGGCTGCCCATCACCCATGCCCCCCTCTACTGAGCTCGTCACGGTCCGTTCGTACCGCAGTGGCGGCGCCCGTGTACAGGAGAGCAAAACAAATGGGAGAGCGGGAAAACTGGGGGAGGCTACGCGGCTAGGTCGTGCCGGTCGGTCGTGGTGTGGATGAAACCGGGGTACCAGCGGTGGAAGTCGGCCTGTGACGAGGATCGTGTTCCGATCCTCGTCACAGGCCGACGTGACCGGAACGCTGCCGACAGATGGGTGGTCTCTAGTGGTGAGCGCGACACCGGCCTTGACCGGGGACCCTCGCGAGGGCTCACATCGAGCTGATAGCGGGCAGGCCAGGGGCTGCCTGATGCGCGGGCCGGCTTACGAGCCCTCGCCCCAGGCCAAGGCCGCAAGGCGGGGCTGTTGCGTTGGCGGAGGGCGGGGCCAGGCAGGCTGAGCTGATGCGCCGTCGCCACCGTCGAGTACCTCCGCCGAGGTCGGGTTTCGCTGGGTTCCGCTTCCCCCGTGAGGTCATCGTGCTGGCGGTGCGGTGGTACCTG
>JAFAUB010000101.1 GCA_019243635.1 Pseudonocardiales bacterium | reverse complement strand
CGTACTTCTCGACTACCGGGGATCCCGGGCGAAGTACGCTGCCGCTTTTTTTAGGAACTCGTTCTCCATTCGGAGTTCTCGAAGTAGTCGCTCAGCCTCGCTCAGTCGCGTTCGCTCGCTGACGGTCAACGGTGGCTCGTCGTCAGCATGCTCCGCGCGGTACCGCGTTACCCAGTTTCCCAAGGTCCCCTCATTGAGGCCGAGTTCGCGTGCGACCTGCGCGATCGGGCGAGATGCCTCAATCACGAGTCGAACGGCTTCGTCCCGAAACTCGAGACTGAACTTCCGATACTTCCGAGACATTTTCGATGGCGCCTTTCGGATACAACCCTATCGGGTCGTGGTCCGAGAACCTCGGGGCACCCCACACCGAGTTGTAGGGCAAGCCGGGGATCCTGATCACGGATCCGGTCGGCCTGAGCCACCATGCCCCGGGCGATGGCAAGGCGCTGTGCCCCGCTGGCCCGTTGCTGCTGCCAGACCGCGACACTAGCGGCGATCAGCGCGAGCACTAGCAGGGCCGAGAGCACAGTCAGGGTCCTGGTACGGCGACGCCTCTCACGCAACTGGGTGGCCTGGGTCCGCTGAGCAGTGGCGGCAAGAAACGCCCGTGCCTGCTCATCAAGCTCAACAAGAGGCGGCGTCGTGGGGTAGGGGGTGCTGTCGCTGGTCATGCCTAAGGTGCTCAGGGTGGCGGTGAGCCGCTTGTCATCCCACAGGTAATGCTCGGACTGGCCCGCGCTCGTCCACTCCGCAGCCGCCTGCTCCACGGTCCGAGCGGCACGCAGAGCAAGGGTGATGTCCGTGATCGCGGCATCCAGGGGCCGCCACCCACTGGGCAGGGCCTCATGAGCCAGCGTGAGCCACACTAGACCCTCGTGATCGGTGTCACTGAGCAGCAAACGGCGCTCAACGAAGACCCGCAGCGCGATGCGCAGCGGCGGGCTGAGACTGGTGAGAGTGATCCGGCGCCGAGCGCGTCGGCCGACATCGTCGATAGTGACCAGGCGGGTGAGCCCACCCAACACCTCGCCCTCGGTCAGACCACTGACCCGCATCGCCTCGGCGAGCGCGGCGTCGGCATGCCGACTCAACGCGCCCTGGACACCGCCGAGGTCGTGGTAGCGGTCCAGGGTGAGCGTGCCTCCGGCGGGCAGGCCCTCGGCGAGCTGGCGCAGGGTGAAGGCCAACAGCGGCAGGGCCTCGCCGCTGCCGCTGTCAGCGACCAGCAACGCCGTCAATCCGTCCTCCAGGCGCAGCCTGGCCATCTTCGCTGGTCCTTCGATGACCTCGCGCAGCGTCTCCCGCTGCAGCGGGGCCAACACGTATGCCTCGATCGACACCTCACCCAGCGCGGGCAGATCACGCAGGTCATCGAGAAACTCCGAGCGCATCGCCGCGAGGATGTGCACCGGGGCGGCAAGAGCCTCCCCCAGCAGCCGCGCGAATCGCCGCCGGGCCTATGGGGGTGTTCGGGTGAACAACTCCTCAGCCTGATCGATCGGCACCAGCAGCCCCTGGTGGGTGACCGGGCTGGCCGCCAGCAGATCATCCGCCACCCGGCGCAGACCATCGGCCCCACCCTCCAGCACGCCACGCACCTCGCTGGCCGAGCACCCCAACCCCAGCCGGGTAGCCGTGGCCGCCAACGCGCGGGCCAGCTCAGGTAGCGGATCGCTTCCTGGCGCCAGCCTCGGCACCACCAACCACCCCGGATCACTACTGAGCAGCGGCACGACCGCAGCGTTGAGCAGCGAAGACTTCCCACACCCCGACGGCGCAACAATGGCCAGCGCCCCCCCGGTGCCACCCCGGGCGCGCAACCGGTTACCGACCTCGCGGGCCTCGGGCGCGCGACCGAAAAACACCCGGCTGAACGCCGCGGTAAACGCCTCCAACCCGGGGAAAGGATTCTCACCTACCCGCCACGTCCCCGCGCCGTCCTCCAGCAGCCGCACCGTCTGAAGCATCCGATCGCGGGCTTGGCAGGGATCAGCCTGGTAGTCGGCGTACTGCAGATCACGCATCAACGGATGCACCACCCCGGCCTCAGCCCGCACCGGCATCAGCCGACACCCCAACGCATCAGCGATCCCCACCTCCGCCGCACACCAGCTCGACGCCACAAACGACGACGTCACCACCCCGACCACCGCATCGACCTGGCGCAGCTCGCGATACAGGCGCTGCCTCCAGTCCTCACCGACGCTGATCCCGTCACGAAGGTCGTGGTCGAGGAACGGCTCGTGACCGGCTGCCCGCAGCCACTCCGCTATCTCCTCGGCGACCGGCCGATCCGCAGAGGCATAGCTGATGAAAATATGGGCCACGATCACCCCCGTGTGGCATCACCGCCGACGATACGGGCAACCTCCACGGCGGGGCCCGGGCACCCGGTCAACCCAGCATCAACCTGGCCAGTCGCAGGACCAGCGCCTTCCCGTCACTACCTGCGCCTTACCTGATCGAGAGAAACTCGACTACCGGAGGGCCGCACTTGCGCCCATCAAGCATGCCACACCCTCCAGGCGTTCCACGACAACCCGAAACCGGTCGGTACAGGCACTTCTCGCGCTGGACAGTCGCCGGCCGGGCCACGACCGAGCACGGCCCGAAGGGCCGCGCGCAGCGTCGTGCAGCCGGCCGCACGGCCAACGAACGACATCATCACGGAGAAGAGACGCGCCGCCCCCAGGCGGCGCACTTGAGTACGCCCGGCATGGGCGATCGATTGGGGGTGGAAGTCCCCTGGAGGAAGAGGTGGTGCTAACTCCGAGCCGGAGGCGACTGCGTCGTCGTGAGGCGGGGTGGGAAGGAAGCCCGAGGCGTACCTCTGCACCGAGGAACACGAATCGCGTAGAAGGCGGGGCGGTCTGGGTGAGCCTGCTCAAGAAGGTGAAGTCGTCACCATCAACAGGGTCGTTGCGTAGATGCGGCGGGTGTAGGGGGACATTGGTCGTTCTTATCCGGGGAGGTCTGCCTGGGTGTCGGTTGTGCTGGGGTGGCGCCGCGTCGACGGCCCTGCTTCGTGAGGTGCGGGTTTGACTGGGGCAGAAGTCAGCGGAGGTCGTAGTGTGCGCCGGGCGGCGCAGAGGGCTAGCTGGTGAAAGTCCAGTCGGACCGGCCTCGAGCGGGGTCCGTAGCTGAAGGCGGGGGTAGTGCCTCGCTGGGCGTCGTTGGGAGGTATGGCACGGTGGACGTGGTGGTGGTCCGTCGTCTGGGGCTGTCCGGTGGCGCGGGACAGGGTGCTCACCGTGAGGTGGGGTATGAGGGGTTTGAGGCGAGACACCGAGCCGTAGCCGAGGATGGCGGGCCGGTCGGCCCCGGTCCGGATGATGCCGAGCCCGCACTATGGGGTGAAGGGGATGCTTGGGGCATCTGGGCGCGACGAGGTGTGTGCGGGCGGCGTGGTGGGAGAGTTCTCTGTGTTGTCTCGGGAGGTCTCGTATGGTCCTGCTCGGGGAAGGTGGGTGGCTGGGCGTATGAGCCGTGAGGTGAGGTCGTAAGCGATGTCGTGCGAGAGGTGGGAGTGACCTGCGGTACTGATGGACCAGGGAACGACAGAAATCTTGGGATCGCCGTGTGGGTGCGGCGGCGGGTGGTGACTCAGAAGGCGCCGGCCTGGGGGGTCATGGTGGGAGTGGTGGGACCGGAGGACGTATCGGGTGAGTAGGTGGCGTCGGGTTGATGGTTGTTGAGGCGGTGACCGAGACGGCGCTGGGTGTGGGTACCCGGGGTGGTGTTCTGGTGTGTCGGGTGGTGAGGAGACGTGTGCGAGTGCGGAAGGCGCGCTCGCGGTCGGCGTTGGTGCCCGGGTGGCCGAGGAGCGCAAGGTGTCCGGGCTGACCCAACGCCAGCTCGCCGAGCGGGCGTATGTGTCGCTGTCGTTGCTGCGCAAGGTGGAACAGGGCAGTGTGCCCGCCTCGCCCGCGTTCACCTCCGCCGTCGCTCGTGGGCTCGGTATGGGAGTCGCCGAGTTGCTCGGCCAGCCCTACCCCCGGGAAACAGCGGCCGACCATCGGGTGTTCGCCGCGGTCCCCGCGTTGCGCCGCGAGTTGACTGCCGACTCACTCGCGCCCGGCGAGGGTGTCCGGCCGCGGCCCACGCCCCAGCTCGCCGAGGCTGTCGCGACGGCCTCCCAGCTGCGGCACGCGGTGGATCTCCAGCATCTGGGTGCTGAGCTTCCCGGGTTGCTGGAGGAGTTGCGCGCCGCGTGGCATCACACAGCGGGCTCGGAGCGGGAGCGGGTGTTCGGGCTGCTCGCCGGGAGCTACTACGCCGCCGGTCAGCTGGCCTGGAAACTGGGCTACACCGACCTGGCCTCGATCTCGGTCGATCGCTACGAGTGGGCCGCCGAACGCTCCGGTGATGAGCTGGCGGTCCTCGTCGGGGTGGGGTGCCCCGAGGTTCTCGGACCACGACCCGATAGGGTTGTATCCGAAAGGCGCCATCGAAAATGTCTCGGAAGTATCGGAAGTTCAGTCTCGAGTTTCGGGACGAAGCCGTTCGACTGGTGATTGAGGCATCTCGCCCGATC
>JAFAUB010000112.1 GCA_019243635.1 Pseudonocardiales bacterium | reverse complement strand
CGGAGTGCGATCACCTTTGTTCTGTATTTCTCCGCTGGGGGGTCTGGGCTGGTGTTATTCCGGGTTGTTACCACATGTAGGCGCTGGATACCCGGTCTATGCACTCCAATCGCCGGGCATGACTGATCCACATGAACCCTTGCCGGCCACGTTCGAAGAGCTGGTCGAGCTATACCTCAACCACATTCGCGCTGTGCAACAAACTGGGTCTTATTGTCTTGTGGGTTGGTCCTTCGGTGGAACCGTCGCTCATGCGATCGCCGTCCGCTTGCAGCGGCTAGGGGAACGGGTAGCGCTGCTGGCCATGCTCGATTCCGCTCCGTCCGATTTTATAGTAGCTCAACGGGAGTCTTACACGGCTTCTGAGGAGCAGGAGCTGCTGACTTTTTTGCTTAAGATCACGGGTTATCCTATGGACAAGGTGACCCCTGCGCTGAGCCGGTCGGAGGTTGTGGCTGTTCTCCGTGACAGGGTTGAGCTGCTGGCCGGTTTCGACGAGCGCCATATCGAGGCGTTCGTCGCGGTCGTCGCCCATAACGCCACGCTCACGGCCACTGCGTCGGCGGGGTGTTTTGACGGCGACGTACTATATTTTCAGGCGGCACGTGAGAAACGAGCCGATGACGTCGCTCATACGTGGCGGTCCTCCATCACGGGAGATGTCGAGATTCACGACATCGATTGTGACCATGTCATGATGACGCAGCCAGGGCCTATCGCTGAGATCGGCCGCATACTGGCCGATCATCTTGACCATATCGCCAACCCTCAACGGAGCTGACAGTGGATCATCCGTTCGACGGGCCGGAGCCTGGACACGCGCAGGTGGCCGCCCACACCATTGATCTGACCGCGGTGGCCGACCGGGTCATGGGTCATGAGTCGGTCCGGGACTGTGTCCTGAGGGTCAGGCGCAGCTGCGCGGGTGTCGCGGAACTGGTGGCGTATGTCGTGCCGACCCGACAGGTCAGCGAGGAGCAGATCCTCCGGGTCGCCCGTCCGGCGCTCCCCGCCGCCGTTACGCTCGCCGCGGTCGTTTTCGTGTCGGATCTGCCCAGAACGGCGGGTGGGCTGCTCGATGAGGCGGTCCTGGCGCGGTTCCCGGTGCTGGAGGGGGACGTGGCGGCGCGGTGGGAGCGGCGGTGGACCGCCTGGGCGGGCAGCGGTCGGGCAGCGGTGGTGATGACCCCAGGCCGGGCTCCGGAGGGTCCGGTTGAGCTCGTGCGGGTGGCCGAGCCGGCAGGGCTGTCCGGACCGGCTGACGGTGCCGGCTCACCGGTGCGGCAGGGCGCCGCGGGCGGGGTCCGCAAGCAGGCCGCGCCGTCGATGAGCGTGGGCCCGCCGTTGCGCCCCCTGCAGGTCGACACCCTGGACGCTGCCCTGCGCCGTGCGGCCTTGGCCGGTGGGCCCGGGGAGGTGGGCTACCTCGGAGCTGAGGGGACGCTGGAGCGGCGGTCCTACGCCGAGCTGCGGGATGAGGCATCCCGGCTGCTCGGCGGGTTGCGCGGGCTCGGTCTGACCGCCGGTGAGAAGGTGATCCTCCAGCTCGCCGCGAACCGGGAGTTCGTGGTGGCCTTCTGGGCCTGCGTGCTGGGAGGCTTTGTCGCCGTCCCGCTCGCGGTGGCCTCCGACGCTTCGAGTGCGGCCAAGGTGGGGCACGCCTGGGAGTCGCTCGGCCATCCGGTGACGCTCACCGACCGGGCCCACGCCGCCCCGCTGCACGCCCTGGCCGAGGGCCGGGAGGTACTCGACTCCCGGATCGCGGTGATCGAGGAGCTTGCGGGCGGCCGGGCCGAGCATGACTGGCACCCGACACGCGCCGAGGACCTGGTGCTGCTGATGTTCACCTCGGGCAGCACCGGGAGGCCCAAGGCCGTCCAGCTGCGCCATGACAACCTGCTCACCCACGCGGCCGCCGCCCAGCAGCACCACGACCTCACTTCGGCTGAGGTCAGCTTCAACTGGATGCCGCTGCACCACGTGGGCGGCCTGATCATGTCCCACGTACGCGATGTCGTGGTGGGCTGCCGCCAGATCCATGCGCCCACCACCTGGGTGCTGCAGGACCCGCTTCGCTGGCCCTGCGCGATGCACACCCACCGCGCCACCGTGACCTGGGCCCCCAACTTCGCCTACGGGCTGGTCACCGAGCAGGCCGAACGGATCGCCGGGCAGCGCTGGGACCTGTCCGCGCTGCGGGTGGTCCTCAACGCCGGCGAGGCCGTGGTCGACCGGGTGGCCCGGCGTTTTGTGCGGTTGCTGGCGCCGCAGGGGCTGCGTGCCGACGCGATGCGCCCGTGTTGGGGGATGTCGGAGACGTCCTCCGGGCAAACCTGCTCGGTGCTACCCCGCGACAGTGGTGGGGACCACGACCACGCGGTCGAGGTCGGCCGGCCCTACCCCGGCTTCGCGATCCGGGTCACCGACGACAACGCGACCATCGTGCCGGAGGGCACCATCGGTCACGTCCAGGTCAGCGGGCCCGCCGTCACCCCCGGCTACCACGCCGACCCCGAGCAGAACCGTGAGGCCTTGACCGACGACGGCTGGTTTCGCACCGGTGACCTCGGGCTGCTGCGCGAGGGCGCGCTCACCATCACCGGACGCGCCAAAGACGTCATCATCATCGCCGGTGTCAACCACTCCAGCCATGAGCTGGAGGCGACCGTCGAGGAGTCGGACGACGTGGCGCGGTCCTTCACCGCGGCCTGCGCCGTGCGCACCGGTGCTCAGACAACGGATGAACTGGCGGTGTTCTTCGTCCTGGCACCGCATGCGGACCCCGCAGCGGCGATGCAGCGAATCCGGGCCACACTGGTGCGCCAGACGGGAGTCAACCCCTCCTACCTGGTTCCCCTGGACAAACAGCGGATCCCGAAGACAGAGATCGGCAAGATCCAGCGCCCGACACTGGTGGAGCAGTTCCACAACGGTGCGTTCGACGCGGACATCGCCCGCGTGGATGTCCTGCTGGGCACTGAGAACACCCTGCCGAACTGGTTTTTCCACCCCGTCTGGCACCCCGCCGAACTCCTACACCATCGCCTGCCACCCACCCGCGGGCACACCCTGATCCTCGCCGACCCGCACGACCTCACCGAGCGGCTCGCCGCGGCGCTGCGCGCCCAAGGGCAGGGCTGCACGCTGGCCTCCTACGGTGCCACCTTCACCCGCCACACCACTGAGCGCTTCACCCTGCCCTGGGACGACACGGGCGCCTGTGATCGGCTCCTCGAGGCCATCCCCACGATCGAGCGGGTCGTTCACCTCCCCTGCTGCGCTGCCTCCACCGCTGAGCCCAGCCCCGAGGACATCGCGACAGCACACCGCGACAGCGTGGAATGCCTAGCCCACCTGACGGCCGCGCTCGCCGACCACACCGCTCAATCGGCCGACGGGACAGCAGAGCGCTCCGTGCGGCTGTATGTGGTCTCCAGCCACAGCCAACAGCTCCATCCCGACGAGCCCCTGGCCCTGGAACGGACCCCGGTGATCGGCCTGATCAAAAGCCTGGACCAGGAACTACCCTGGCTACGCGCCCGCCACATCGACATCCCCCCACACGCCGGGGCGCAGACGCTGCACCAGCTGCTAGCTGAGATCGACACCCCCGCCGGCGAGACCGAGGTGGCCCTGCGCCACGGACGCCGGTGGGCCCGGCGACTGGTCCGGCTGCCCGGTGGAACGCTGCCCGAGACCACGCCGGTGTTCCACGACGGCGGGCTCTACCTCATCAGCGGCGGCCTCGGCGAGCTCGCCGTGGAAGTGGCCCGTCACCTGCTCACGACCCATCGCCTCCGGCTCCTGCTGCTGGGCCGCACCGAACTCCCCGACCCCTCAACCTGGCACCGCCACATCACCCACGGCGACGACCTCGGCCGCAAACTGTCCGCCCACCGCGAGCTGAGCGCCCTGGGCGAGATCACCTACGCGGCCGTGGACATCACCGACCCCCAAGCCCTGCGCCAGGCGGTGCGCACCGCCGAACAGCACTGGTCGGCAGATCTGGCCGGAGTGCTGCACCTGGCCGGACACTTCGACGAACACCCACTCACCACCCAGACCCCCCAGGATCGGGCCGCGGTCCTGGCCCCCAAGGTAGCCGGCGGCTGGGCGCTCCACCAGCTCCTCAAAAACCGCCCCGGAACGCTGTTCGTGTCCTTCTCCTCCCTCATCGGCTTCTTCGGCGGACCCTGGGTCAGCGCCTACGCCGCCGCGAACACCTTCCTCGACGCCCTGGCCGCCCACCAACGCCACCACTGCGCGATCGACGCACACAGCCTGGCCTGGAGCATCTGGCACGAACGGGGAATGAGCCGGGGACACCGCATGCATCACCTCACCACCGCCCGCGGCTACCACACCCTCAGCACCCACCAAGCCCTGCGCTCCCTGGACACAGCACTACGCCACCACACCCCCCACATCCTCATCGGACTCGACACCGACGCGCCCTGGGCACGCGCCCACCTCCACACCCCGGCCCGCCCACTACACGAACTAGTGTGTTATGCCCAGACCACCGGAAGCGAAACCCCCGGTGTACAGCCAGACGACTCGCTGCCCGACCGCTACGGCACACCCACCCCCTGCGAACTCCTCACCCTCGACACCCTACCCACAACCGCGGATGGCCACATCGACCGAGCACAGCTCACCCAGACCAGACAAACCCACACCACCAACCCAACCAAGGACCCCGAGCCGGCCACCCACCTGCACCGGACGATCGCCGAAACCTGGCGCGAAACCCTGGGACACGACCGGATCGGCATCCACGAGGACTTCTTCGAACTCGGCGGAGACTCCATGCTCGCCACCCGGATGCTCAGCCGGCTACGGGCCACACTCGGTACCCACCTGACCATGACCACGCTAATCGACAACCCCACCATCGAACAACTAGCCACACGGATCAACCAAGCGAGCAGCCCACAGGTGGAAGGCACGCCGCAGGTGTAGCTGCCGCTACGCCCGCACAACCAGCAGACACCGCTGGCTTCCCTACCAGGGGTGCAGCCAAGATACGGACAGAAGCCGCCATCAGCGGTCTTAAATCGGGATTTCCGCTGTTCAGATAGGTACGGCTTCTCCGTGCTCGGCTTCGACTGCGGCCCTAACCTCGAGAACTGACGCCTCATCCGAGCAGCAGAAACTCACTCCAAGATCGACCGATGGCGGCTTCTGTCCGTATCTTGGTTCTGCCGCGAATTGCATTGGATGCGTATTTGCGATGGTGTGAGACCCGGATGCTTGCGAGGTCAGGAGGGTGCTGTTGCGTTGTGTGAAGGGGTGGGCAGGCTGGATCCGTTACCGTGGTCTAATCAGATGGCCACGGTCAGCTCGGTGAAGGCAACCATCACCCGCAACGTCGTGGGTTCCTCGGTCCCGAGTTCGTAGTGGTCGCGGCGGATG
>JAFAUB010000012.1 GCA_019243635.1 Pseudonocardiales bacterium | reverse complement strand
CGGCATGGGTGGATTGGTACAACAACCGTCGATTGCACGGAGCCTGCGGAGGCAGGCCACCGGTGGAGTACGAGACCCTGTACGAGCTGGGCGACCTGATCAGCCTAGTCGCCTGACCCCAACAACGAGTCTCTACCAAACCCGGGGTGGTTCAGATCGAGGTCGGGGCCGAGGTGCATCACGGCTGTGACGGGCCGACCGACGTGGGGGGCAGCGCGGCCAGTCTGGCGGTCACCGGCGGCGCGGACCGGCTGGTCGTGCCGATGAGGTGGGGAGAGCAGGGGTGGCGGGCGGTGCTGCCGCCGCTACCGGTGGGGCTCTACGAGGTCAACGTCGAGATCAAGGGCGTCTGGCACGGGACGTCGTTATATGCGTCCACACCACTGGTCGTCGTTGACAGCGACGAGGGCGGGCAGCCGTGACCGGGGGGCCACGGTGGCGGCGGGCGCGGCCGGCGTGGCTGGCGCGATATGTCCACACCGGGGTGCTGGCGAGGTTGCTGCGGCCCGGCCTGGGGTTGCCGGGCCGGGCCGGCGCGCCGCCGGAGGTGCGGGTACGGCAGTTGTTCGAGGCGTTCGCCGGCGCCGGGGTCCGCTACGCCGAGGAGCAGCCCGCCACCGCGGGGGAGCAAGGCATCCGGACACCGGAGCAGGTGTTCCTCCGGCCGGGGCTGGGCAACTGTCTGGATCTCGCGGTGGCCTTCGCCGGTGGGTGTCTCGACGCCGGGCTGCACCCGATGATCGTCACGTTGTCACCGGCCGGACCCGGCGGGGCCGGGTACGCGATCGTCATCGTCTGGTCTGGCTGCGGGGTGAGCTCCACGGCGCGGTCCCCTACCCGCTGGCCCAGGCCGTGCACGACGCTCCACCGCGGTGGCCGGGGATGGGACTGCGCAGCTCGTGGGAGGCGCCCGGGGAGTTCATCGCCCTCGACGTCGCCCGGGCCGCCCACGGGTGGCCGCCCGCGGTGGCCGGGTCGGGTTCGAGGAGGCCGTCACCGCTGGGGCCGGGATGCTCACCGGTGGGGCGTGGGTGTGGAGCACGGGGTCGATGTCGGGCTGGCCCGTGATCCGACTGTGGTGTATCCGCTGCCGGGCTGGCCCGAGCGGGACCCGCTGGAACCGCCCTACCACCCGCCCGCCCCGGACGGCACCGACCTCGGGCCGCGGCACAGCGTACGGGCGCGGAACCGGATCGTGCCCTTCGAGCCCGGGCAGGCCCTGGAGGAGCTCTACGCCTGGTGCCTGGCCCCGGACTCCGCTGTCGGTGAGTCACGGCTGCGGCTGATGGTGGTCCACGGCGTCGGCGGGTCCGGCAAGACCCGGCTGGCCGCCGAGCTCGCCGCGCGGTTGTCCGACACCGACCGCTGGTACACCGGGTTCCTGCGCCGGGACCTGACCCGCCCCGGCGCCCCCACCGACGAGCTCGTCTGGCTGAGCGGGGTCGTGGGCCCGGTGCTGCTGGTGGTCGACTACGTCGAGGCCACCGACCGGAGGGCGCTGACCGAGGCGCTGGCCGTGCTGGCCACCCGCCGTGACCACACCGTCGTGCTGCTCACCGCGCGCTACCCCGGTGACTGGCGCACCAGTCTGGACAACGAGCTCGGATCACGGGGAGTGCACCCCCAGACCCGCCCGGACACCCCACTCCACGCCCGCCACCCCCGCATCGAGGTGGTGTACCGGCGGGCCTACCGACGCTTCTCCCCCACCTCCGGTGCCCCCGACCTCCCCCCCGAGCTACCGGCGGCCAGCACCCGGTGGACCACCCTGGACGTGGCGATGCTCGGCTGGCTGGCCGCGCGACACCCTCGCGCGCGGCTACCGGCCGACCGGGCCACGCTGTATGAACAGATCCTCGGGCGCGAGTTCGACAACTGGAACGCCGACCTGCGCTCCCGGTTCGGTCGCGAGGCCGACCCCGCGGCGCTGCGCCGGGCGGCGGCCATGGTCAGCCTACTGTCCCCCCCCACCCCCGATGGTGCCCGCCGCGCTGCGAGCGGTGCGCATCGGGGAGCTGACCAGCCTGGCCGTCGGGGAGATCGCCGGGCTGCTCGGCCGGTTCCTCACCGACCCCACCGAACAGGTGCTCGCGCTGCGACCCGACCCGCTGGCCGACCACCTCATCACCACCGACCACCACCCGGGCGAGGACTTCGACCGATGCATCGACCTCGCCGCCGGGGATCACGACCGCTCCGACGACGACCAGGCGGTGCGGCGGCTGGTGGACAACTTCACCCGGGCCGCGCCGACCAGAACCCAGCCACCGCCGGTACTCTGGCCACCGCCACGCTACGTGGTGGCCCGCGGCACTGGGCACCGTGTGGATGCGGAGCGGGCCCTTCCTCGCCTCCCTGGAGGAACTCGCCCGCCGCGACGACACCCCGCTCCCGCTGCGCGAGCTGGCCCACGCCATCCCCCTGGGCCACGGCGCCCTGCGCACCCTCGCCCTCATCGCAGCCCAGCGGTCCCGACCCCCACTCGACCCCGATCAGCACGACCCCGACGCACTCAACCAGGCCGCGGACGCGTGGAACACCCTGTCAATCCGGCGGTCGGAGACGGGGGACCGGGCCGGGGCCCTGACCTCCATCACCGAAGCCGTGCAGATCCGCCGGGAGCTGGCCGCACAGAACCCGGCAGCGTTCCTACCCGACCTCGCCGGGTCGTTGACCACCCTGTCGGATCTCCTCGTCACACTCGACGGGGACCCGGGACAGGCGGTGACGACATGGGACGACCCCGGTGCCGGGCTGCCGGCGACATCGAGGGCAGAGCTGCTGTGCCACCGCAGCGGGTGGCACCGGAACCGCTCAGATATCACGGCCGCGCTGGCCGACCTCGGCACGGCCGCCGCGCTCCTCGACCCCGACGGGCCGCCCGATGACCCGCGAGCGCCGGCGCACGCCCGCCAGCACATCCGAGCACGTCTTGCCACCTTCGACCCGTCGGACCTGTCCACGGTGCCCTTCCCGAGCTGGGCGACCACCCCGATTCCCGAGACCGTGATCACCCTCGCCCACGCCTGGATCACAGCCGACCGGCCGCAACGCCAGCGGATCCTGACCGCACCGGACATGCCCACCGACCATGACCTCCTCCGTGTTCTCGCCGCCGGGTACTGCGACCGCCCCGAGCTGCGGCAATGGCTCGATGTCGCCATCGACATCAACACCCGCGGCCGCGACGTCGTCCTCGCCGAGATGGACGCGGCCCACGCCGCAACCTCATCACGATCCTCCGGGGCTGGTTGGATCAGCACGCCCCGAAGGAGCCGCGCCCGCTCCGGCCGGAGAACCTGCCCGACATGTGGGCGCCCGCAGTTGCCACCAACAGGCGCTGCGCACCCATGGCGTCCAACACTGGCGAGCCGATCTCCGTACAGCACGCCCACCCCATCGAGGCTCTGCGGTCAGCACGGCACCGCCCCTCGATCCTCGTAGTCAACTTCCGCGGATCGCTGGCCCTGCACACCCAGGCTCAGCAAGTAGCGGTCACGGTCGTGCGCTGGCCCGATCGCGTGAATGACAAGCACTGCCGGGAGTTCGCCGCAATCCTGTACCGCGGACTCGCCGGCGGGCGCTCGATCGGGGCCAGCCTGGACAGAGCGCGTGCCGCGCGTCCGTGCCCTGCCGCGCCCCGGGCCGTGCCTGAGCGTCCCAGCGCCCGCAGGTAGGCGCAGCAGCTCAACCTGGCGGGTGTCGGCTGGCGGGTGTCGGCTGGCGCCAGGCGGTATCCCGTGGGGTGGTCCGTCGGTTGGCGGACCACTGATCTTGGCGGACCGTTCCGACCTTGGCTCTGCGGCGGCGAGAGATCGAGAGATACTGGCGGCGGACGACCACGCGAGGAGAGTGCGCAACCATGCTCGACGATCGCCGCGGCTCGCAGCCGCTGAACCCGTGGCAGGCGTGGCTGTCGATGTTCGGCATCAGGGCGCCGTTGTCCGGTGACGTGACCCAGGACGTCGCGCCCTCGATCGGCCTGGTCAACATCAACGCCACGCGCTCCGGTGACCCGAAGCTGGAGCAGCGCATCATCACCCAGGTGGCGAGTTACGGCCGCCAGCTCGGCAGGCTCGTCGAGGCCGTCGATGTGCTGGCCCGACGACAGCCGCGCGAGGTCCTCGGCGAGGCGGACGTCCACGCGCTGGACCAGCTCCACGACCTCGCCGAGCGGATCGCGGCGGTCAAGGAGGAGGCGGCGCTCGACCGGATCGACCGCATCGTCGCCGACGTGCACGCCTTGAGCCGGGACCCACAGGCCAATGCGGAAGCGATCCAGCGGGTTCGCGAGGCCCTGCCCGAACGCTGACCCGCCCCGTGCACCAGGAGGAACTCGACGTGCAACGCACCGCAAAGACAGCTCTGGTCACGGGCGCCTCGGCCGGGCTCGGCACACACTTCGCGCGGTTGTTCGCCCAGGACGGTCACGACCTCGTGCTCGTCGCCCGCCGACAGGACAAGCTCGATCAGCTGGCCACCGAGCTGCGCGAGGTGTACGGGATCCATCCGACCGTCATCGCCGCCGACCTGACCGATCCGAAAGCACCGCTGCACCTCCACGAGGAGGTCATGCGGGCCGGTATCGAGGTGGAGTTCCTGGTCAACAACGCCGGGTTCGGGACCAGCGGAGCCTTCGCCGAGCTGAACCTCGCACGCGAGCTGGACCTGATCGAGCTCAACGTCAAGGCACTCACCCAGCTGACGGGCCTGGTCCTGCCGGCGATGGTCGCGCGCCGTAGTGGCCGCATCCTCAACCTCGGCTCGATGGCGGGGTTCCTGCCGGGACCGTTCATGGCGACGTACTACGCCTCCAAGGCCTACGTGCTCAGCTTCACCGAGGCTCTCGCCTATGAGCTGCGCGGCACGGGCGTCACGGCCACGGTGCTCTGCCCCGGCGCGACGGCGACCGAGTTCGCGCGAGTGGCCGGCATCGAGAGCACGGCGCTGTTCACCAGCTCGGCGGACGCGGCCTCGATCGCGCTGTATGGCTACCGCTCGATGCTGAAGGGCAAGACGATCGCGGTCCCGGGCGTCAAGGCCAAGCTCTCGCTGGAGTCGCTGCGCGTGAGCCCGCGGGCAGTGGTGCGCGTCCTCGCCGCGCACCTGAACAAGCCCTGACCGGCCCGGCACGACGGTCGCCGCGGGGCGCATCCTGCGCGGCCGACGACGAAGACGCCTGAGAATCCCCGAAGCCTGGCCCTGGGCCCATCACGTCCCTGGGCCCCCTGCGACCATACGACCACCAGGAAAGCCATGCGTACCCTGCTGATCGACAACTACGACTCCTACACGTACAACCTCTATCAGCTCCTGGCGGAGGTCTACGGCACCGAACCGGTTGTCGTGCGCAACGACGACCCGCGATGGCACGAGCTCGATATCCGGGACTTCGACGGCGCGGTGATCTCGCCCGGTCCCGGACGGCCGGCCGCGCGCCGGGACTTCGGGCACTCCCGGGACATCCTGCGCCGGACGGAGCTTCCGGTCCTGGGGGTCTGTCTCGGCCATCAGGGGCTCGGACTGGCCGCCGGCGCTGAGGTGCGGAGCGCACCGCAGCCTAGACATGGCCACCTGACCACGGTGCACCACACCGGAGACGGCGTCTTCGCGGGGCTGCCGCGGCGTTTCACCGCGGTCCGTTACCACTCGCTGTGCGTTGCCGACCCACTGCCACCCGAGCTGGAGGCGACGGCGTGGGCGGAAGATGCCGTGATCATGGGACTGCGCCATCGTGACCTGCCCTGGTGGGGCGTGCAGTTCCACCCCGAGTCCATCTGTACCGAGTACGGTGCCCGGCTGGTGGCCAACTTCGGCGACCTGGCCCTGGCTTCCCGGCACCGCCGGCCACCGCGCCGCGAGGAACCGGGGCGCCGGTCGGTCTCGCCGTTGCGACCGAGCGTGTCGAGGGGGCGGGTGGAGCCCCGCCGGAGTGAGTGCCCGGCGATGAGGGTGCTCGTGCGCCGCATCGACCGAGCAGTGGACACCGAGGCGGCGTTCCTCACCCTGCACGGCATGAGTACCCGAGCGTTCTGGCTGGACAGCGCATACGTTGAGACGGGCCTGTCCCGGTTCTCCTTCCTCGGCAACGCCGACGGACCGGACGGCGAGGTCCTCACCTTCCGGATCGGTGACAGCTCGGTGGTCGTGGAACCCACCGCGAGCATCCCCTACCTGGAGCCCGGCACAATCTTCGACGCGCTCGGCCGGCGGACTGGCCGGCAGGTGAGCGGAGCGGAAGACCTGCCATTCGGCCTGAACGGAGGGTACGTCGGCTACTTCGGCTATGAGCTGAAAGCCGACATCGGTTCTCCCACCCCGCACCGGGCGCCTACACCGGACGCGATGTGGATCCGGGCGAGCAGGTTCGTCGCTGTGGACCATGCCGAGCACGGGACGTACGTGGTCGCCGTGTTCGAACCCGACGCCACCGACTCGGCGATGGCATGGATCAACCGTACGGTGCGGACGCTGCGGGCACTGCCCGCGGTCACTGTCGAACAGCGACCGATCGTGGCCAACAACGCACGGGTCTCCGACTGGTTGGTGCGTTCCCGGTCGCGGTACCTCGCGGACATCGCGGAGTGCCAGCGTCGGCTCCGGGCGGGCGAGAGCTACGAGATCTGCCTCACCAACAAACTCAGACTGCCCGCACCCGAGGACGACCTGGAGTACTACCGGCGGCTAAGGCGGCTCAACCCCGCACCGTACTCGGCGCTGCTGCGGCTGGGCGAGCTCACCATCTTCAGCTCGTCGCCCGAGCGGTTCCTGCGCATCGACAACGACCGCACCGTCGAGAGCAGGCCGATCAAGGGAACGACCCCGCGCAGCACGGATCCCACGCTGGACGAGCAGCTGCGGAGCTCGCTGCGCAACGACGACAAGACCCGCGCGGAGAACCTGATGATCGTGGACCTGCTCCGCAACGATCTCGGGAGGGTGTGCGAGATCGGCACCGTCGTCGTACCGAGGTTCATGGCGACCGAGTCCTACGCGACCGTGCATCAGTTGGTGTCCACGATCCGTGGAGTGCTGAGGTCGGACGTCACCGCGGTGGACTGCGTCCGGGCCTGCTTCCCCGGTGGTTCGATGACCGGTGCGCCGAAACTGCGCACCATGGAGATCATCGACTCACTGGAGACCGAGGCGCGGGGCGTGTACGGGGGCACGCTGGGCTACTTCGGGTTCGGCGGAACAGCCGACCTGAGCATCGTGATCCGCACCGCGGTGAGGTGGCGCGAGGAGTTGACCGTCGGTGCAGGCGGCGCTATCGTCCTCGGCTCAGACGCCCATGCCGAGTACGACGAGATGCTGCTCAAGGCTGAAGCACCCCTACGGGCACTACCGCAGAGTACGCATGGCGGCATGGGCCGGCTGCAGGAGATCCACGCCGAGCATCGGGAGATCTCCGGGAGCGGTGGAGACGTTGCATGAAGCTGCTGCTGGTCGCCGACACACACGTCCCGCAGCGCGCTCGGGACCTGCCCGAGCAGCTGTGGCGGGCCGTCGACGAGGCGGACGTCGTGGTGCACGCCGGGGACTGGGTGTGCGTCGAGCTGCTGGATACGCTGCTGGCTCGAGCGAACCGGCTGATCGGGGTGGTCGGCAACAACGACGGGCCGGCGCTGTCCGTGCGACTGCCGGAGGTCGCGTCCGCCGAGCTGGCGGGCGTGCGGCTGGCGGTCGTGCATGAGACGGGATCGGCGCATGGCCGGGCGCAGCGGTGCGCCGCCCGTTTCCCCCACACCGACGTGCTGGTCTTCGGGCACAGCCACATCCCGTGGGACACGGTGGCTCCCACCGGTCTGCGCCTGCTGAACCCGGGTTCCCCGACCGACCGGCGCCGCCAGCCGACCTGCACGTGGATGACCGCCGAGATCAGAGACGGACGACTCGACCGGGTGCGGTTGTGGCGCCCCTCGTCGGCCCCCTCGTCGGCCCCCTAATCGGCAAGGTCGGCCAGCAGGAGCCCGCTGCGTGGCTTCGGGGTGAAGTAGGTGCTCTTGCGGGGCATCCGGCGGCCTTGCCGGTGCACGGCGAGCACGTCGGCGAAAGGCACCGGGGCCAGTTGCAGCACGGCGTCGACGTGCGGGTCCACCGGATGCCCGGCCGGCAGGGCGCGCACCTGCGGACCTTCCGGGTCGATGCCCAGCGCCTCGGCGATGAGCAACCGCTCCACCAGCCCGTGGTCGATCCTGGGTACCGGTTCGCCCGGCTCGGCTCCGGGCAGGATGACGAGCAGGTCGGAACCGGATGCCCGCACCACCACGCTACCGGACCGGGCCGGTGGACCCAGCTCCCCGACCTCCCACACCGCCAGGCCGACGCCACGCCAGGCCTCGACCAGGTCACCGGACCTCAGCCCGGTACCGACCAGTGCCCGGTGGATCGCGCCGATGCGTAGCTCGGGCCCGCTGGTCACCAGCGCGAGCAGGCTGGAGCGGTCGCCGGCCACCGCGGCGGCCACCCGGTGGTTGCCGTCGGCGACCAGCAGCGGACCGCGCGCCAGCGCGGCAAGCACGGTGTCCTGCCCGGCTCCGGGGCCCAGCAACCACACCTGGTGGGTCCGGCCGCCGGAGTCGGTGGTCGACACCGCCGGGGCTCCCAGAGCATCGAGGCTGTCCAGCACGGTCGTGGTCAGCTGGTCACCGTCGATGACGGGCACGAGCATCGCCGCGCTGGTCGCGCAGCCAAGCCCGGCGAACACCGCGGTGCGTTCGGCCACCACCCGCGGGTAGACCTCCTCGCCGTGTCGCACCCAGGACGCCCCGTGCACGTCCACGGCGGCTGGGTCGACCAGACACAACACGCCGACCGCCATCCCGTCCGGGCCCTCCACCCGATACGGCGCCAGCACGTCGGTCACTCGGCGGTACGCGCCGGCACGCAGCCGGTCCAGGGCTTGCCGCGCCGCTGGCAACGCCTCGGCCAACGACAGCCCCTCGGCCAACGCGCGGGGCGTGCGATGCGGATGCTGCACAGCCAGCAACGTGTCACCACCGCCCTGAGGGCCGGCCAACGCCGTGATCACGTCGGTGGCCTCGGCGAACTCATCGACGTCGGGTCCGGGCACGCCACCCGCGACCACCCAGCCGTGCCTGACCGCCCGCACCCACCCCGCCACCGGATATGTCAGATCCCCGCGACGGCGGCCACGGCGAGACCGAGGACGAGCAGCGGGCCGGCGACCCTCAGGTGCACGAACGCCAGCGCCGCGAACCACAGCGGCCACACCGGCACCGGGCGCGGCGGCTGCTCCGGCCGGGGCCGACGCAACCACGGCCACACCGTGGCCAGCCGGTAGAGCCCGCCGAGCGCGAGCAGCGCCGGCCACGGCAGCGCGCCGAGGAGCACGCATACCACGATGAGCGGGTAGAAGCCCACCATCAGGGCCAGCGTCGCAACCCGGGCCCGCCGCTCGCCCAGCAGCACCGGCAGCGTGCGGATCCCCAACGGCTCGTCATAGTCGATCTTGTCGGTGTGCTTGCCCATCAGCACCGACGTGCACAGCAGCGCATAGGGCAGCGACGCCGGCAGCACCTGCCAGGGGAGCGACCCGACCGCCGCGTAGTACGTGCCGCCGACCATCAGCGGTCCCCACACCACCAGCACGTCCGGCTCCCCCAGCCCCCGCTTCTTCAGCCGCAGCGGCGGCGCGGTGTAGGCCACCGACAGCACGAACCCGGCCAGCGCGAACGCCACCACAGGCCAGCCCCGCGCCAACCCGAGCACAACGAGGACCGCCAGGTCGGCGACGTTGACGACCAGCACCGACACGACCAGCGCCCGGCGGGTGACCAGCCCGGACAGGATCGGATGGGGGGCGTACAGCGCCCGCGGGTAGCTCGCGGTGTCCGAACCGACACTGGTGTCGTAGAGGTCGTTCATCAGGTTGTTGGCCAGGTGCGCGAGCGTGATCCCGACGACGGCTAGGACGAGCCAGCGCCAGTCGACGGTGGGCGCGCGGACGGCGAGCAGCCCGGCCACCAGCCCGGCGACCAGCGTCATCGGCAGCACGGCGGCGCGGGAGACCACGATCCAGCGGGTCACCGCGTCGATCGGGCCGGCAGGCGGGTTAGTCGTACTCAGGGCATAGCGCCAGGCGCTCACCCGGGAGGCAGGCGCCGCATCGGTCACACCGTCGAGCCTGACGACTCCAGCCGGATCGGTCAATGGAACGCGGGCACCACTGCGGCGAGCTCTCGAGCCAGGCGACAACCGTGCTCACAGCGACTACAGTCCCACTGGGCATGTACCCCTACAGGGTATGACGGGAGGTGGTCGCCATGGGCGCTATCGGGCACGCGCTGGCATTAGCGGGGTCGATGACCTGGCAGATCCTGTGGGCGTTGGTCCTCGGGTTCGCCCTGTCCGCGGTGGTACAGGCGGTGGTGGGTAAGTCGACGATCGTGCGGCTGCTCGGTGACGATCGGCCCCGCACCCTCGCGGTGGCCGCCGTCCTCGGTGCGGCGTCCTCGTCCTGCTCGTACGCCGCGGTGGCGTTGGCGCGGTCGTTGTTCCGCAAGGGCGCGGACTTCACCGCGGCGATGGCCTTCGAGATCGGCTCCACCAACCTGGTGATCGAGCTCGGGGTGATCCTGGCCCTGCTGATGGGCTGGCGGTTCACCGCGGCCGAGCTCGTGGGCGGCCCGATCATGATCGTGCTGCTCGCCGTGCTGTTCCGGCTCCTCGTCCGTCGGCGACTGGTCGAGAAGGCCCGCGAGCAGGCCGACAAGGGCCTGGCCGGCTCGATGGAAGGCCACGCGGCGATGGACATGTCCATCCAGACTCCGGGCTCGTTCTGGACGAGGCTGCGCTCGGCCGAGGGCTTCACCGCCGTGGCGCACGTGTTCGTCATGGAATGGGCCGCGGTCCTGCGCGACCTGGTGATCGGCCTGCTCATCGCCGGGGCTATCGGCGCCTGGGTGCCCGAGCAGACCTGGCGGGGCTTCTTTCTCACCGGCCACCCCGTGCTCTCCACGCTGTGGGGACCGATCGTGGGTCCGCTCGTGGCGATCCTCAGCTTCGTCTGCTCGATCGGCAACGTGCCGCTCGCGGCCGTGCTGTGGAACGGCGGCATCAGCTTCGGCGGCGTGATCGCCTTCATCTATGCCGACCTGCTCATCCTGCCGATCCTCATCATCTATCGGCGCTACTACGGAACCCGGATGGCGCTGGTGCTGCTGGGCACCTTCTACGTCGCCATGGTCGGCACCGGTTACCTCGTCGAGCTCCTCTTCGGCGTGACCGGCCTGATCCCGGCCCAGCACTCCGCGACGGTGCGGGAAGAAGGCATCTCGTGGGACTACACCACCTGGCTCGACATCGCCTTTCTCGTCCTGGGCGCGGTGCTCGTCGCTCGGTTCGCGCGCACCGGCGGGATCGCCATGCTGCGCATGATGGGCGGCTCTCCCGACGCCGCCCAGGAGCACGACCACTCCCAGCACGTGTAGACCCCGGGACCCCTCGATGCGACGCAGACCCGCCACCCGCAGGTGCCGGGGGACGCGCCGGATGATTGGCTTGAGGACCGTCAACGACAACTGGGGAGTGCTTTGGTGCCGTCGTTGGATGAGCATCAGCTCATCGGGTTTCTGGTCGCGCTGACGGTGGTGATCCTGCTGGCCCGGCTACTCGGTGAGCTGGCGCGGCGGGTGGGACAGCCGGAGGTCCTCGGACAGCTGGTGGCGGGGGTGCTGCTGGGTCCCTCGGTGCTCGGGGTGCTCGCCCCGAACGTGCGCGGCGCGTTGTTCACCGACCCGGGCCTGGCCCTGTCCGGGGTGTCGTGGATGGGCGCGCTGCTGGTGTTGATGGTCGCCGGCCTGGAGGTGGACCTCGGGGTGCTGCGGGCGCATCTGCGGCCGGGTCTGCTGGCGGCGGGGTTCGCGATCCTGCCTTCCCTGGCCGCGGGGTGGGTGTTCGCGCGGCTGGTGTTCGGGGCCTCGGCGGGCGCGGCGGCGTTCCTGGGCATCGTGCTGTCGGTCACCGCGATCAGTGTGGTCGCGGCGCTGTTGATCGAGCGAGGCCAGACCCGCCGGGAGTTCGCCCAGGTCCTGCTCGCCGGCGGGATCACCAGCGAGCTGTGCGGCTGGGTGTTCGTCGCGGTGGCGGCGGCGGCCCAGCAGGGCTCACCGCTGCCGGCGGCCGGCCGCGCGCTGGCGCTGGCCGTCGGGTTCTTCGTCGCCGCGGTCGTCCTCGGCCGCCGGCTGGTCGACCGGGCGATGCGGGCGGTCGCCGACACCGCGGTCAGCACGGCCGCGCCGCTGTCACTGGTGATCGTCCTCACCCTCGGGTTCGCCGCCGTCACCGAGGCGTTGGGGCTACACGCGCTGCTCGGCGCGTTCGTCTTCGGCGTGCTGCTGTTCCGGGCACCGAGGGCGACTCCCGCGCTGCGGGAGCGGGTCCGGGTCGTGACGTTCACCGTGTTCGCCCCGGTGTTCTTCGCACTCGCCGGGGCGCAGGTGGACCTGCGCCAGCTCGGCGACGCCGGAACCCTGGCCGGCGTGGCGCTGCTGCTCGCGGTCGCGACCGTCGTGAAGGTCGCCCTCACCGCGGTCGGAGCGCGCCTGGGCGGGTTCCACCGGCTGCGCCCGCTGCTGGTGGGAGTCGGCATGAACGCCAAGGGTGGCAGCGACATCGTCGTGGCCATCGTCGGTCACCAGCTCGGCCTGCTCTCCGGGCTGGCCTACACCAGCTACACCGTAGTCGCGATCATCACGGTCCTGTTCACCCCGACCGCGCTGAGGGTGCTGGAACGCCGCAGCCCGGCATCAGGCGCCGAGCAGCGGCGGTTGGAGAAAGAGCACGCCAGCGCCCGGGCCTACACCTCCGCCGTGGAACGGGTGCTGGTCCCCGAAGCGGCCGAGCTGTACCCCGGCCTGGCCGTCGACGTCCTGGAGAACCTGGCGCTGAGCCAGAGCCGGGCGAGCCGCCCGCTGGACATCACCCGCCTGAGGATGACCCCCAAGGCCACGGCGCACGACCATGGCGCCGGGCTTCGCGCCAGCCAGGTGCTCAGCTCCGCAGAGTCCGTGCACCTGTTCGACAGCGAGCTCGGCCGCGACCAGGAGCTGCTGGCGGGCATCGAGGAGGCCGCGGCCCGCCACGACCTCACCACCATCGGCGCCCGTCCCCGGCCTGGCCAGCCGTTGCTGAGGGGACTGGCCGAGGCGGTGGTCCACCGGTGCCGCAGCGACGTCCTCGTCGTCGTGGCACCCGAGGGGCGGCTGCCGTGGAAGTCGGTGCGGCGGATCCTGGTGCCCACCAACGGCCTGCCCGCAGCGGCGGCCGCCGCCGATCTCGGCGGCGTTCTCGCCGAGGCCACCGACGCCGAGCTCGTCCTGCTCAATGTCACCGCTCCCCGCGCCGACGCCGCGACCCACGCCGAGAGCCCGCTCGCACCGGCGAGCGCGGTCCACCTCGAGGACCTCCTGCGGCTGCTCACCCGCCTTGACATCCGCCGGCGCCGGCGGGTCCGGCACGGACACTTCCCCGGCGACGAGATCCTCTCCGAGATCACCGAGTCCGAGGTCGACCTGGTCATCCTCGGCTGCACCGACCGCGGCCATGACGCCCGCCCCTACCTCGGTGACACCGTCGAACGTCTGCTCAGCGCCGCCCCGGTGCCACTCCTCCTGCTGGTGACCCGCGACCCGAGCACCAGGCACCTCTCGACGGCAGTCGGTTGAAGGTGACCGGTTGAAGGTGACCGCCGGGACGTCACGTCACGTCCCGGCGCAGCGTGAAGCGGGCGCCGAGCGCGGCCAGGACCAGGGCGTAGCCGGCGAGCAGGAGCCCGCCGGCCCAGGCGGGCAGGAGGGGGAAGTTCGGAAGAGTGCCGCCGGTGAGGGCGTCGCCGGCCGGACCGGGCAGGTACCGGGTCACCGGCTGCAGGGCGGGGATGGCGGTGAGGACGCGGTCGAGGACGAACAGGTAGACCAGGAGCCCGACCACGGCGGCGACCTGGTTACGGACCAGAGCGCCGATGCCGACCCCGAGCGGGCCGTAGATGGTCACGACGACGAGCACGCCGAGCGCGGTCAGGGACAGCCCGGGGGCGCTCAGCGACACGGTGATGGCTTTGGCACTGAGCCAGGGCAGCGCGATCGCGATCGCGAGAACCAGGCAGGCGAGCCCGAAGCCGAACCCGACCACCGTGTAGGTGATCAGCTTCGCCGCGACGACCCGGCCGCGGCGGGGGGTGGCCAGGAAGGTCGGGGTGGCCGTGAGGTGCCGGAACTCGGCGGTCATCGCGACCACGCCGAGGATCCCGACCAGCGCGGTGGGGCTGGATGCGGTGGCGAGGACGTCGCGTTGCCCCGCCACGGTGCTCAGCGGTGGGGTGAGGTCACCGGTGGAGCCGCTGAAGGCGATGGACAGGCTGACGAACAGCCCGGTCAGGGCTAGTGACCCGAGCAGCATCCACCACCACAGCGTGGTGGCGGTGAGCTTGCGGAGCTCGGCGCGGACCAGCCCGATCATGACGTGGCCGCCGGTACACCCTCGGAGATCAGCGCGAGGAACACCTCTTCGAGATCGCCGCGCTGGGTGCTCAGCTCGTGCAGCTCGATCCGCGCGGTATGGGCCAGATGCCCGACCATGGCGGCGTCGATGCCGCGGATCCGCAGTTCCCGCCCGCCGGCCCACTGGATCTCGGCACCGGTCCCGGCGAGCGCTCGAAACAGCGCGTGCGGGTCGGGACCCCCGGCCCGCACAGTGGCACTGTGCTCCTGGGCCAGCTCGGCCAGACCGGCCTGGCGGACCAGCCGGCCGCGGTGCACGATCACCACCTGGTCCACGGTCTGTTCGACCTCGGCCAGGGCGTGGCTGGAGACCAGCACGGTGCGCCCCTCGTGGGCCAGCTCGCGGAGCAACGCCCGCAGCCAGGCGATGCCTTCGGGGTCGAGCCCGTTGGCGGGTTCGTCCAGGATCAGCACCGGCGGGTCACCGAGCAACGCGGCCGCCAGCGCGAGCCGTTGGCGCATGCCCAGGGAGTAGCCGCGGACCTTCCGGTGTCCCACCTCGCCCAGCCCGACGAACTCGAGCACCTCCACCGCGCGCTGGTCGGGGATGCCCGCGACCGCGCAGTAGATCCGCAGGTGGGCCAGCCCACTGCGGGCGGGGTGGAAGCTGGAGGACTCCAGGGCGGCGCCCACCACCCGCAACGGGTCGGTCAGCTCAGCGTAGCGGAGGCCGCCGATCGTCGCGGTGCCCGAGGTCGGTTCGACCAGGCCCAGTAGCGCGCGCAGGGTGGTGGTCTTACCGGCGCCGTTGGGGCCGAGGAAACCGGTCACCATGCCGGGCTCGACGGTGAAACTCAACCGATCCACCGCGCGGACCGCGCCGAAGTCCTTACACAGCTCATAGACCACGATCCGCCCCGGCTTGACGTCCCCGCGCTTGTGCCGCCGCCCGGGACGGGTGGTGGCCGGGTTGAGCCGATGCTGGCTCACGTCGCGGTCTCCGCCTCGAACATGGTGAGCGTTCCGATCACTTTGGTTTCCACAGCGGGATGTCACAGCGGGATGTCACAGCGGGATGTCACAACGGGATGTCACAACGGGATGTCACAGGGCGATGTCGCAGCGGGATGTCGCAGGGGATGTCGCAGCGGGAACCGGGCCTCGGCGCCCGCGGGCATCCTGCGTCCCGAAGGTGAACAGGAGCAGCCCAGCCCTCGACCAGAGGATGGCGGTAAGCCCCACAACGGATGGCTACGCGGGAGTCCGCCGCCGTAGCGGGTACCTGGTGACCTCCACCAGGTGTGGTGTGTGCCATGGCCGGGTAACCAGTGAAGGTCCGATATCAGGAGGTAGGGATGCAATGGCGGACATCACGCAGCTGATCCTGGACGACCACGAAACCTTCCGCCGGGAGTTCGCCGCCTTGGACGGCACGGACGAGCCCGAGCAGCTACACGAGATCTGGGAGCACCTCGGCGCGCTGCTCGAGACGCACGCGGCGGCTGAGGAGGCCATCTTCTACCCGCAGCTGCTGCGCCGAGGTGATGACCCCGAGGCCGAGACCCTCGACGCGATCGGTGACCACAACGAGATCCGCGACGGGGTCCGCGAGGCGGGCCGGTACCCGGTCGGCAGCCCACCGTGGTGGGACGCCGTCCGGAAGACCCGGGGGGCCAACAGCGAGCACATGGCCGAGGAGGAGGACGACGCCCTCCCCGACTTCCGCCGCAACACCCCGCTCAGCGTGCGGGTGGACCTGGGCCACCAGTTCCTGAAGTTCAAAACCGACCATCCCGACGCCCGGGGCCTGGACACCCGTGACAAGGATCCCCACGGGTACGTCGGCGCGGTGCAGGCGCGAATCTCTCCCGGCGGCGAGAGTGGCTCGCTGGGTATCGGCAGCCTGAAGGGACGATGATGACGGATCATCTGTTACGTAAGTACGCACCGATCCCGGACACCGGCTGGCAGCAGATCGAGGAGGAAGCCAAGAACCGCTTGACTCCGAGGCTGGCCGCGCGCCGGCTGGTCGACTGGTCAGGGCCGCACGGCTGGAGGCACTCCGCCACCAACCTCGGACGGACCGCCTCCATGGAGACCGCGCCGCCGGGGACGAAGTCCGAGACGGTCATCGCTCGGCAACGGCGGGTCCTCGCGCTGAGCGAGTTCCGGGTGAGCTTCACGGTGGAGTGCTCCGGGCTGCAGGATGCCGAACGCGGCGCCACCGACGTGGACTATGCCGATCTCGACCGTGCCGCCCACGACGCGGCGCTGATCGAGAACCGCGCCGTGTTCCACGGCTGGCCCGAAGCGGGGATCAGCGGAATCGTCGAGTCCAGCGCTCACCCCTCGTTGAAGCTGGGGCCGGACGCCAAGACGTACCCGCACGTGGTCGCCCAGGCCACCGACACCCTCCGGCAGGCGGGCATCGAAGGCCCGTTCGCGTTGGCCATCGGCCCGGAGGGGTACACCCGCATCGTGGAGACGACCGAGCACGGGGGTTACCCGGTGCGGGAGCATCTGAGCAGGATCCTCGGCGGGGACGTGGTGTGGGCGCCCGGCCTGGACGGTGCCCTGGTGGTGAGCAAGCGGGGCGGCGACTTCGTCCTCGACGTCGGACAGGACTTCTCGGTCGGCTACACCCGGCACGACGCCGAGCTGGTGACGCTCTACCTGGAGGAGAGCTTCAGCTTCCGCGTCACCGAACCGGACGCGACCGTCGTCCTCACCGATGCATAGCCACCCTCCGCCGGTGGCGGCGAGTTTGCTCGCGAGGGCTCGGGGTAACCGATTGGTGCACAAAGATCCAGCCAAGGCCTGTTTAAGAGGGGATTGCCATGTCCACGACACATTCTTCGCTCGACGTCCGGCAACGTTCGACCCTGGCGATGCAACGCAGCCATGGCGCGGCAAGCGGTTTACTACTCGTGCTGCTCGGCGCCTGGGGTGCCCTCATCCCCTTCGTCGGGCCGTACTTCCACTACACCTTCGGCGTCACCGTCCCCTGGTTCTTCACCTACGACCGGCTGTGGCTGAACGTCCTGCCCGGCGCCGCCGTCTTCCTGGGAGGCCTGATCCTCGGGCCGAGCGCGAACCGGGCCAGCGGCGGTCTGGGAGCGTGGCTGGCTCTGCTCGGCGGGATCTGGTTCGCCACCGGGCCGGTGATCAGCCAGCTATGGCGCGCGGGAGGGATGGAGGCGCCGATCGGTCCGCCCTCCGGTGGGAACCTGCTGCCGTTGCTCGAGCAGCTCGGCTACTTCTATGGGCTCGGAACACTGGTCATCGCCCTGGCGGCGTTCGCACTGGGACGGATGACCATGCGCTCGGTACCCGACTGACCGCAGTACCCCGGACTGACCGGTACCCGAACTGACCGGTACCCGAGTGAGGCGCGGCTCTCATGCCGGCTTGAGCGGGTCGTGGCCGAGCGACATCAGGCGGTGCCGCCAGCCGGCCCGACCCGCCAGCGCCCTGCCCTGGCGCCCGCGCTCGGCGTGCACCCACCGGATCACCCTGCGCATCACCTGGAAGTCCTCGGGCGTCAGGTCGGCCCGGCGCTTGTTCAGAATGCGCAGCACCTGCTCGCCCGTGGGAGTGCCCGCCTGCTCGGGCAGGCGCTCGGTGTCCGGGCCCGCCGAGCGGGCGCGCAGCCAGTCCGCAAGCTCCCGCGCGGACATGTTCACCACCCGGTGAAACTCATGCCATAGCTCAGCCTGGTGCAGCGCGGTGTCCACCATCGTCTGCCTTCTTTCCGACGCTGTATGCACCATGATATGGGATGCCCTCGTCACCGTGCGCACAAACCTGGCCCAGGCCGCTCCGGCGGTGTCGCACCGCATCATCGGATGACCAGCGCCAACGCCCCGCCGAGGCAGGCCAGGCCGATCACCATCCAGGTCACGTAGTCGTTGACCACCCCGCTTTGGAAGCGGCGGATCGGGCCCACCAGCCCGGTCCCGGGTTCGTAACCTCGGCACAGGAGAGGAAGGCGGCGCCAGTAGAGGGACAACAGGGCCAGCACCAGACTGCCGGCGGCCGTGAGGGCGCCGGTGACCACGTCGGTGAGCGTGATCCCGGTGTCCGCGACAGCCATGACGGCCCTCGGGTGAACGATGTGGGCGCCGGTGAGCACGGTGGCGTTGTAGGCCCCCTGGTCCTGCAAGCGGACCGCCCCGGCCTGAACTACTGGTCCGAGGTGGGGCACTAGTCCCACGGCGACCGCTAAGGCCACCAGCACCGCCGGAGGGACGATCATGGACAGGGGGACGCGGCTTTTGGCCTCGTCGGTCTCCGAGGTCTCCTCCGAGGCCTCCTCGCCCATCCTCGGATCCTCGGAAGGCGGGTCGCCGATCCCGTAGAAGACGCCGCCGGCGACGCGAAGCACCGCTGCTCCCACCAGGATCGAGGTGGTCATGATCACTGCGGTGATCCAGGGCATGCCGCGGGTGTCGCCGCTGTGCCCCACCCAGCCGGCGCCGAGGTACAGAGCGAACGGCGGTAGGTCGGCCAGGCCCAGGGCGGCCAGCGTGAACACCACGCCGGTGATGCGCAGTTGCTGTCCCTGGCCGTGCAGCGATGTCTCGTTGACTGAGCCGATCCGGTGCAAGACGATGCCCACGCACAGGAACAAGGCGGCCTTGACCAGGCCGTGACCGAGGACGTAGACGGCCGCGCCGGTGAGGCCCAGGGGAGTGAGCAGCGCGATGCCGATCAGGAACAGGCCGGCGTGGTTGATCGTGGAGAAGGCGAGGAGGCGCTTGAGGTGGCGTTGACGGAAGCAGAACAGAGCGCCCACGGTGGCTGTGAGGACGCCGAGGGCTGACAGGGCGGCGGTGATGGTGGCCCGGTGGCCGAGGCCGGCACCGAACATCGACCAGTAGACCCGGGCAACCCCGTAGAGGCCGAGCTCGACCATCACCCCGGAGAACAACACACACACCGGAGTGGGGGCCACGGCGTGGGCGTCGGCGAGCCAGAAGTGGAACGGGACGATGGATGCCTTGGTGAGCAGACCCACGAGGATGAGGACGAACGCCACCACGACCAGGCCGTCGGGGCGATGCCCGGCGATGGCCCGACCGATCTGGGCCATGTTCAGGGCGCCGGTGCGACCGTAGATGAGGGCTATGCCGGACAGGGAGAGGTAGGCGCCGACACTGTTGGTGATGGCGAAGTTGAGCGCTCCCTGGATGGGGCCGCGCTCCCCGATGCGGTAGGCGGTCAGGGCGTAGGCGGCCACGCCCATCAGCTCGAACCAGACGAACAGGTCGAAGACGTCCCCGGTCAGGCAGAAGCCGACCATACCCGCCAGGAAGACGAGCATGAGGGCGTGGTAGTAGGTCGAGACGCGCTCGAAGTACCGCCAGGAGAAGACCATCGCTGCGGTGACCAGCAGGGCCGCGAGGGCGGCCAGGCCCGCGTTGAGCTCGTCCACGGCGAAGTCGATGCCCAGCGCCACCCCGCGTGCGGGGGTGAAGCCGGCGAACCAGTACACCCGCTGGCCGTCGGCCGTGCCGACCATGACGGTGACCAGCATCGCGGCGACGGTGGCGGCGGTGAGGATGGCCACCGCGTCCAGGAGGCGTCGCCGGCTCCCGAACAGGGGGTTGAGGGCGGACACCCCGGCGGCCCCCAGCAGGGGGACGACCACCGTCAGCGGCAGCAGGGTGTCCACGGGTGTGCTGCCGCTCAGCCCTGGAGCTGCCTGAGCTCTTCGGGGTCGAGTGTTCCGAAACGCTTGTGGGCCTGGACGGCGAAAGCCACCAGGAGGGCGGTCACCGCGGCCTCCACCACCACGTCGGTGAGGGCGAGGGCCTGGACGACCGGGTCCACAGCCGGGGTGTTCGCGGGGATGTCGTAGAAGTAGGGCGCCACCGCCCCGGTCCTGTAGCCGACCGCGAGGAGCAGGACGTAGGTCGAGGACTGGACCACGACCAAGCAGACGATCTGGTGCACCAGGTGCCGACTGGTGATGATGCCGTAGAGGCCCACGGCGAGGACCCAGGCGACCACAACGAACGGGAAGACGCTCACCTACCGGACCCCTTCCCGGATGATGAGAGTCTGCTCGAGCAGCTCACCGACGATGAGGACGAAGGCGGCCGCCACCTCGACGCCCACCAGGAAGCTGATGAGGGCGATGGTCCCGGAGGAGTTCACCGCCCCTGGAGAGCTGCCCAGCGGCAGCACGTTGGCGAGGTATGCACCACCCAGTCCCACGGCGGCCACCCCGACGGCGGCGAAGCCGCCGGCGGCGACCGCCCCGACGGAGTCGGTGAGGTGGGTGGGGCTGAGCCGCTTGAAGGTGCGGAACTGTCCCGCCAGGTACACCAGGACGAGGGCGGTGGCCAGGACCACGCCGCCCTGGAACCCGCCCGAGGGGCTGGTCTGGGCGTGCGAGGCCAGATACCAGCCGACCACCAGCGTGGGGCCGGTGAAGGCCAGGGTCACCATGCGGATGGCGTCGCTGGTGGCGGGTGTCTGCCGGTCCCTGGCCTCGTCCACAGCGCGGATGTCGTGCTCGTCGTGCAGCGGGCGCAGCACGGTGGCCACCCCGATGGCGGCGATGAACAGGATGAACTCCTCACCCAGGGTGTCGAAGCCCCGGTACTCGAAGTTCACCGCCGACACCACCCCGGTGGCATGGGTCTGGGCCACGGCGATGGCGTTGATGATGTCCCCGTAGGGGCCCGGGTAGTCACCGAACCCGGGCAGGCCGACCAGGCCCCACAGGTAGAAGGCGAGGAACCCGCCCGTCGCGGCGAGGAAGACCCAGCGGCGCTGACGTGGTGTCATTCCTCTCGCCTCCCGACCTTGGCCAGCGCCAGCAGCAACAGCAGGGGCAGGATCACCGCGCCCACGGTGAGCTCGGAGAGGGTGACATCCGGCGCCTGGAAGGCCATGAACAACAGGGAGAGCAGCACCCCGTAGATACTGAGGAAGACGACCTGGCGGGTCGGGTTGCGGGTGAGCACCACGGCCGTCGCCCCAGCCGCCACCAGCACCAGGATGCTCACCTGGAAGGCCTCCGTCATGTCCCGCCATCCCTTCCCGCGCGCCAGTCCCCGGTTTCCCGGATGCGGGCGGCCCGGGCGGTGGCGTGGGTCAGGAACGGGCCGGCGATGACGAGGAACAACAACGCCAGCCAGGTCTCGACGGTGTTCTCGGAGTAGCCCTGTCGCACCAGAACGGCCAGGGCCACCAGGACGGGGGCGACCAGACCGGCCGGGGTCACGAAGTGGAGCTTCTGGTAGACGTCACGCATCACCAGCACGCCCAGCGAGGAGGCCAGCACCAGGACCACGCCCAGACCGAGGAGAACATCGGCGAGGACGTCCCTGACGCTCACAGCCAACGCTCCAGAGTCCGCACGAACACCAGCGCGGAGCCCAGGAGCAGCACGGCCAGCAGGACGGGTAGCTCGAACTCCGCGGCACGCCCGAAGCCCTGGACCAGGAGCACCAGAACCATGACCGCGATGGAGCTGATGACCTCGTAGGCCACCACCGCCTCCATCACCGTGCCCCGCCAGGCGACGACACCCAGGGGGACCACCCCCAGCAGCATGCCGATCGCGGCGACCACGAAGCCGCTCACCGGCGTGCGTCTTGCCGTTGCCGGACCCCCCCGGGAGGCACCAGATGGTGAACCACCATGACGGCGCGCTCCCGGTCGATACCGAGCACGAGGGTGTTGGGCGCCATCGAGGTGCCCGCGACCAGGAGCGCTCGCCGGGTCCGACCCCGTGCGGACTCGTCTCCCCACGCCGTGGTCACCGCTGAGAAACCGCCGGTCGGCTCCGCTCCCTGAACCAGCTGCCGGAACAGGGCACCGAACACGATGACCGTGTCCCGTGCCACCCGGCCAGGTAGGGCCAACACCGGGACCAGCCACCTCATGCGCATGCGGAAGTGCGAGGCGGCCTGATCCGCGACCAGCTCGGTCAAGAACGCACCCACCGCGGCGACCCCAGCCCCGACCAGTAACTCGGCTAGGGCTAACGAATAATCCAGGACGACCCACAACGACATCAGAAGCGCCCACCACACCAGCCACGACCTGGCCCGCCTGGCGAACGGCCGCTCCTCCTCCCGCCGCCGGGGGCTACCGGCCCCCGCGAGCGGACCGCTCGCCTCTGGCATCGCCCACCACCCCGCCTCGCAGCTCCAGCGGAGCATCAGCAGCGACTACCCGCCGCGAGTCGCGATCAAACCAGGCCGCCCGCCGCGCACCGGGGCCGCGCCCTCAGCGCTCGCCATCGCCGTATCTCGGCCGGGTGCGGTGATCGCGGTGCGGGCCGCGTAGCGCGGGCAAGGCTTGGTGGATGACGGCGGCGGTGGGTACGGCGATGATCGCTCCGACGATCCCGGCGAGCACGGTGCCGACGGCGAAGGAGAGCCCGACCGCGAGTGGGTGCAACCGCACGTAGCGGCCGACGATCAACGGTTGGAGCAGGTGGGCCTCGAGCTGGCTTTCGGCCAGCAGGATACCGAGCACGATCAGCGCGACCAGCCATCCGTGGGTGCTGAACGTGACCAGAAGCGACAGCCCACCAGTGACCAGCACCCCGACGAACGGTATGAAGCTGCCCAGGAACACCAGCACGCCCAGGGGGAGCGCCAACGGCACACCCAACAGGTACAGCGAGAGGCCGATCACGATGCCGTGGATGGTGGCGATGACCGCAGTGCCGCGCACGTAACCGGTGATGCTGGCCCATGCCGCCTGCCCAGCCCGGTCCACTCGGCGTGAGTCGCGCGGCGAGAGCGGACTGAGCAGCCAGCGCCAGATCCGCTTTCCGTCGTAGAGCATAAAAAAAGTGATGAAGAGGGTCAGCACGACCATAGCGGCGAAGTCGAGGAAATAACCGGCTCCGGCGGTCAGATAGCCGATGGCCTGGCTGCGGTTGCGTTGCAGCCAGTCGACCACGGACGCCTCGATCTGGTCGAGCTGGAGCCGGCCCACGCCTTTGCCGCCCACCGCTTCCCGGAGCTGATGGATCGTGCCGACCAGTTGTTGAATCAAGGACGGCAGCTCCTGGGCGAAGCGCACACCGATCACGTACCCGAGACCGACCAGTACGACGGCGGCGAGAAGCAGTGTCAGCAGCGCGGACAGCGGCCCCGGCAGGCGGCGGTGCAGCAGCCCGGCGACCGGCCGCAGCAACGCCGCCAGCAGCAACGCCGCGACCAGGGGGACCACCACCAGCCACAGCAGGGCGAGTACCCGCGCAGCGGCATACGCCGCGACCCCCACCACCAGCAGCCGCCACGACCACCCCGCGGCGAGCACGAGGCTGCGCGGGATGGCGGAGCTGGTGTCGCCGCGCCGGGATGTTCCCCGTAGGCCGCCGTTCCGCCGGAGGTGGGTCGTGTCGGACGAGCGGGTGACGGTCATGTCGCCGCTTTCAGGGGACGGGCGGAGCGAGGCGAGTCTACCGGCGACGCTCCCGGCCTGCGCTCCGGCGAGCCACAACGGCTTCCCGGAGATGGGCCGGTCCAAACCGTCCGGGCGGCGGCGCTGAGCTCGTCTCAGGGGATGCCGGCGGCCGCTGCGAGCGCCTTCGCCAGCTCGGCCGCCTGCCGCGGAGTCAAGATCACGGCGGTGTACGGGGTGGCGTCCAGGGTGATCACGACGTGGTGCTGAACCTGGCCGCACGCCAGGTCCGACTCCAGCCACAAGATCACAGTGCGGTTGCGGCCATCGACATCCAGGCCGGTGAGGACGTGCCGGTGGGTCTTGAGCGGACCCGGTGACTGTGCGCGCATCATGTTCTCCTCTTCACTGTCGTGGAATGGCCGGACCGGCGACTCCAGCATCGGGGGCATCGCCGGTCCGGCCATGACCCTGACAAGGGACGGGTGGGCAGTCGCGTCAGGGCTGCGCAGAGTCAAGCACCGCAAGACGCCGAAGTGCAAGACTGCAAGCGCATTTTTCTCTCTGAGACCACCATTCTGTTACTTTCGCTACGAGAAGAGTGCGGCAATGCTTTCATATCGGGTGTAAGATTCCCTCACAATGAGAGAGGTGGACGATGACCGAGAGCGCCACGACGGGCTCGACGGTGCCGCGCCGGCAGCTCGGCCGGTACCTGCGCGACCTGCGCAACCAGGCACGGCTCAACGTGCGGGCGGCGGCAGCGCGGTTCGAGTGGTCCGAGGCCAAGATCTGGCGGATCGAGACCGGCCAGACGTCGCTGCGCAGCCTCGACGTGGAGACGATGTGCCGGATCTACGGTGCGTCGCAGGAGGTCACCGAGGCCCTCATGGGGCTGGCCAAGGAGACCAAGGCGCGCGGCTGGTGGCACTCCTACGGTGACGTCATCCCAGAAGGCTTCGACGTCTACATCGGCCTGGAGGAAGCGGCGTCCCGCTTCGCCTGGTACGAGTCCGAGCTGATGCCAGGACTGTTCCAGACCGAGGACTATGCCCGCACGGTGATCCGAGCCGACAAGCCCGGCGTGGACGACACCCAGATCGAGCAGCGAGTCCACGTCCGGATCGCCCGGCAAGCACTGCTCACCCGGGTCACCGATCCCCCGACGCTTCAGGTGGTGCTCAACGAGGCCATCCTGCGCCGCCCGGTCGGGGGCGAGAAAGTGATGGTGCGCCAGCTGGACCGGCTGGTAGAACTCGGTGAGCTGCCCACCGTGTCACTCAGGGTGATGCCGTTCAGCGCCGGGCTGCACTACGGCATCCTGTCGGCGTCGTTCCAGATCCTACGATTCCCGCTCAACGGCAACGGCCAGGAGACCGAGCCACCCACGGTGTACGTCGAAAGCTTGACCGGAGCGCTGTACCTGGACAAACCCCACGAGATCAACCGTTACGACACCGCGTTCGCCAACATCTGGGAGTCGTCTCTGGATGAGAGGGCTTCCCAGGAGCTGATCTCTCAAGCGGCAAGGGAGCTAGGAAAGTGAGCACAACTGACCTGCTCGGCGTCACCTGGCGCAAGAGCAGCCGCAGCAACGCCGACCGCAGCTGCGTTGAGGTCGCCGATCTCCACGGCGGCGCCCGCGTCGTCCGCGACTCCAAGAATCCCGCCGGCCCGGCCCTGACGTTCGCCGCAGCCGGGTGGTCCGCGTTCACCGCGGGCGTCCGCGACGGCGAGTTCGACTGACCGACCCGAGCGGCGGCGTCCCGGCAGCCCGTTGCGACTGCTGGGTCGTCGCCGTTCGGCCTGTGGCGGATCGGCGGTGCGCGGCTTCCCCCGGTCGAGCTCTGCCGCTACCGAAGCCCGGTGCGGCGCATCGCCCTGCACCGCGACCACGGCACCGCGACTCTGGATGGTAAGATCACAACCTGTGCCGGCCCATCTGCACACGACGACCTCTGCGTCGACTCCTGTCCAGAGAAGATGTGAGGTTTGATGTCCGCGTCCTCCGCTAAGGTCTCGCTGACCGGAATCAAGCCGACCGGCGAGCCGCATCTCGGCAACTACATAGGCGCGGTCAAGCCCGCCCTGGCACTCGCCCAGGAATATGAGGCGTTGTACTTCATCGCTGATCACCATGCGCTGACGACCGTTCGTGATCCGCGGTTGCTGCGCCGCTACACCAGGTCGGTGGCCGCGACGTGGATCGCCGCGGGCCTCGACCCGGATCGTGTCGTCTTCTACCGCCAGTCGGACATCCCCGAGATCTTCGAGCTGACGTGGATCATGTCGTGTATGA
Source organism: Pseudonocardiales bacterium (assembly GCA_019243635.1). Taxonomy (GTDB): domain Bacteria; phylum Actinomycetota; class Actinomycetes; order Mycobacteriales; family Pseudonocardiaceae. Next base: position 38,199 of record JAFAUB010000012.1, on the reverse strand, counting down.
CCAGCAAGGGCCTAATGAACCGGGCACACGCCTACAAGGCCGCGCGGGACCGCAATGAGGAGTCAGGCAAGACCGACCTGGACGCCGGGATCAACATGGGGTTGTACAACTACCCGGTGCTGATGGCCGTAGACATCCTGATCATGGAAGCTGACGTGGTGCCGGTCGGGCGTGACCAGGTTCAGCACGTTGAGATCGCCGCTGACATCGCCGGGTCGTTCAACCACGTCTACGGAGACCGCTTCACGTTCAAGATTCCCCAGGCTGTCGTTCCCGACGCCGAGGCCGGGCGCACCCTGCCCGGCGTGGACGGTCGAAAAATGAGCAAGTCCTACGATAACACCATCCCGTTGTTCTGCGATGAGGCGCAGCTCAAGAAACTGGTGCGCCGTATCCCGACCGACTCCACGCCGGTGGAGGAGCCCAAGGACCCGGACAGCTCCAACATCGTTCAGATTCTGGACCAGTTCGCCGAACCGGAGATCGCCGCCGAAACGCGGCGGCGGCTGCGCGAGGGCGCCATGGGCTGGGGAGAGCTGAAAAACCAGCTGTTCGAGGTGCTCAATACGCAGCTGAGCCCGCTGCGCGAGCGGTACAACGCCTTGATGGACCCTGACAGCGAGCTGGATGCCCTGCTGGCGGCAGGGGCCGAGAAGGCCCGCAAGCGGGCGGTTCCGGTGTTGGCGCAGGTACGCAAGGCGATCGGCATCGACTGACTACCCCCGAGTACTGTTCCGCGCAACTGCGGAAAGACAGGTGAGCGGATCCTCGTGATCTTCGACGAGATCCAGACCAGCATCGGATTCAGCACCTTGGGGTAATCGGCCTCGCTGGCCCTCGGAGTCAGCGGCGCCGGTCGAGGTCGCGTTCGCGGCCGTTTCAAGATCACCTCGGCAAGCCGAGGCGAAGATCGCCGAAAGTGGGCCGTAGCCGTTCGCGGCTGCACCGCTACGGCTCACTTTCGGCGATCAAGCCCCTGCGGCACTATGCGGTGTTCCGCGGAACCGCAGGCGCACACACGACGAGCCAGCGGGGCCTTCCGTCACCGGAGCGTGTCCGCGCGCTCAGCTCCGCGGCAGGGTCTTGACGATTCCGATCAGGTGCCCCTCGGGGTCGTGGAAGAGACCGATCTCGACCTGCTCCATGACCTGCTCCGGTCCCATCATCCGGGAGCCGCCGAGGCTCTCCGCCTGGGCGAGCGCGGCCTCGACGTCGGGCACCTCGACGTAGAAGGTGACGTGACCGGCGTAGCCCTCCGGAGCCACCGCGATGCCGCCACCGATTCCGGTGTCCTCGGCGGAGGCGTCCCCGGTGCGCTGCACCATCCCGTAGTTCAGCGGGTTGTTGAAGTTGATCTCCCACCCGAAGAGGTCCGAGTAGAAGGACCGCAACCCGGCGCCGTCCTTACCCATGATCTCGAAGTGCACTACCGGCTGTCCCATGGTGTCTCCTTTCCCGCACCGGCGGGCCGGTGCTTCGCGATTGTCAGCCGTCTTCCCTATGACACCGCGGCGCGGGGAGAACTCATCACTGCGGCGTCTGTCCGGTTCCAGGCCGTCTCACGGTACGCGAGGGCGGCGGTCCTAGGATCGCCCGATGGCTGCCGGCGGAACGGGACCCGACGCGAGCGATGCCGTACGGGTGCTGCGCCGGGTCTTCGGCTACGACTCGTTCCGGGGAGCGCAGCAGAAGGTCATCGACCACGTCATCGCAGGTGGTGACGCACTCGTACTCATGCCGACCGGTGGCGGCAAGTCGCTGTGCTACCAGGTCCCCGCGCTCGTGCGAGAAGGCGTCGGCGTCGTCATCTCGCCGCTCATCGCGCTGATGCAGGACCAGGTCGACGCCCTGACCGCACTCGGCGTCCGGGCCGGGTTCCTCAACTCCACTCAGCAGGCACACGAGCGCCGCCAGGTGGAGTCCGCCTTCCTCACGGGTGCGCTGGACCTGCTCTACCTGGCGCCGGAACGGCTGCGCGTCGAGTCGACGGGCAGCCTGCTGGACCGCGGCACGATCTCGCTGTTCGCCATCGACGAGGCGCACTGCGTCGCCCAGTGGGGGCACGACTTCCGACCCGACTACCTCGCCCTGTCCGCGCTGCACGAGCGGTGGCCCACCGTGCCCCGCGTCGCGCTGACCGCGACGGCCACCAAGGCGACCCACGCCGAGATCGCGTCCCGGCTGAACCTGGTCGACGCCCGTCACTTCGTGGCGAGCTTCGACCGCCCGAACATCCAGTACCGCATCGTGGGCAAGAACGAGCCCAAGCGGCAGCTGCTGGAGCTGCTGCGCGCCGAGCACTCCGGCGACGCGGGCATCGTCTACTGCCTGTCGCGGGCGTCGGTGGAGAAGACCGCGGCCTTCCTGGTGGAGAACGGGATCGAGGCACTGCCCTACCACGCGGGGCTCGACGCGCGCACTCGGGCCGAGAACCAGGCGCGCTTCCTGCGCGAGGACGGCGTGGTCATGGTCGCGACGATCGCGTTCGGCATGGGCATCGACAAGCCCGACGTGCGCTTCGTCGCCCACCTCGACCTGCCCAGGTCCGTCGAGGGCTATTACCAGGAGACCGGCCGGGCCGGCCGGGACGGCCTGCCCTCCACCGCCTGGCTGGCCTACGGTCTAGCCGACGTCGTGCAGCAACGCAAGCTGATCGACGGCGGCGAGGGCGACGATGCCCACCGCCGCCGCCTCGCCACCCACCTCGACGCCATGCTGGCCCTGTGTGAGACGGTCGAGTGTCGCCGCGGCCAGCTGCTCGCATACTTCGGCCAGCAGGCCACCGCGTGTGGCAACTGCGACACCTGCCTGTCACCGCCGGAGTCGTGGGACGGCACGATCGCCGCGCAGAAGCTCCTCTCGACCGTACTGCGCCTGGACCGCGAGCGTCGCCAGCGCTTCGGCGCGGGCCAGGTGATCGACATTCTACTCGGCAGGAAGACGCCCAAGGTCACCCAGTTCGGCCACGACAGTCTGACGGTGTTCGGCATCGGCACCGAGCTGCGCGAGGGCGAATGGCGCGGGGTGGTGCGCCAGCTGCTGGCCCAGCGGCTGCTCGGCGTCGAGGGCGACTACGGCACGTTGGTACTCACCGACTCCAGCGGCGAGGTGCTGAGCAGGCAACGCCGGGTCCTGCTGCGCCGCGAACCCGAACGGGTGGCACAAGCCGTACCGAGAACGACCAAACCTCGCCGTGCCGCACCCGTCGAGCTGCCCGAGGCGGCGACGCCGGTGTTCGAGCGGCTCCGCGCCTGGCGCGCCGCCGCCGCGAAAGAGCAGGGCGTGCCCGCCTACGTGATCTTCCACGACGCCACCCTGCGCCAGATCGCCACCGAGTCCCCCGCGACCCTGGCCGAGCTCGGCACGATCAGCGGTGTCGGTGAGAACAAGCTGGCGCGCTACGGCCGGGAGATTCTGGACACCCTCGACTCCGGATAGGCACCGGTCGACTGACGGGACCGAACCGGTAGCTATCCAGCCGCTCTCATGAAGATAGACGAATTCTCTTCTCTTCGTGACACCGCCGCCGCGAGGTGAACACCATGTGAATAGATGCACAGCGGTTTGCCGGGTGCTCATAGCGCGAGGCACTATCGCCCGGTGCACGAAACATCGGTTGACGCCCGGTTCGCGTTTCAACCGCTGGTCAACCTGCGCACCGGCGGCGTGATGGCGATGGAGATGCTCGCCCGACCCGTCGACCACGATGTGCGGTCGCTGTTACGTAAAGCCGCTCACGAGGGAGGGCTGGAAAAGCTCGACGTGACGTTGGCCGTGGCGGCCGCGCGGTGCTCTTCGGAGCACGAGACACTGCTGCCGTTGCACCTCAACCTGATGGCCGACACCGTTGTCGCCGAAGGCGAGACTCTCGCACCGCTGCACCACGCGCTGAGCGACACCGGGCGGCCGCCGAGCCAGACGGTGCTGGAGATCAACCCGGCGGACACCGCGCTCCAGCCGGAGCCGCTGTTCGCCGGGCTGCACCGGCTGCGCCACCTCGGGTATCGCATCGCGTTCGACGGAGTGGGCGCCGGGAGCTACCCACTGACGGTGCTCGCCGAGGCCAGGCCCGATCTGATCAAAATGGATCGCGAGGTCGTCGCCGGGCTGCCGGGGGAAGGCAGCTGTGTGGCCGTCCTCGAGGCGCTCCTGCATCTGGCTACCCGAATCGGGGCGCAGGTGACAGCCGAGGGGGTGGAAAGCTCGGAACAGCTGGCCGCCCTGCGCCAGTACGGGGTGGGCATCGCGCAGGGCGATCTTCTGGGGCCACCCAACCGCCGTCCCCTGACCTACCTGCCGATCGCGGGTATCGCGGAGTTCCGAGCACCGGGTTCCCCGGCCCCGGCCCGCGACCTACCCGGGGCGCGGATCACCGACTTCATGCACCCCGCCGTCGCTCTGTCGCTATCGGCCACGGGGGAGGAGGTCCGCGCCGTGTTCAGCGGTCGGCCGACGATCAGCGGGGTGGTGTTGGTGGATGCGGACGGCAGACCGCGGTGCACCCTGGACCGCAACCGGTTCCTGCTCGCCGTCAGCGGGGCCTACGGGTACGCCCTGTACGCCCAGCGGGAGGCCGCCCGGCTCGGCGACGAGCCGCGGGTACTCCCCTCCAGCTCCAGCGCGCTGGCTGCGCTGGAGCTGGTGCGCAGCAGCGCGGCGCACCGGAGGTACGACGACATCGTCGTGCTGAGCCCCGAGGGCCGGTGCACCGGTACGGTCTGCATCGGCGATGTGATCCAGGGCGTGGCCCACCTGGCCATGGCCCCGCTGAACGGCGAGCCGGCGGTGGCACCGCACCCGCTCACCTGGCGACCCTGTCCGCAGCCCGCACGCACCTCGGCGGAGCCGACACCGCGATGCGAAAGATCATCTTGATGATGTCGGTGTCTCTAGCGCCCCGCGCGGAGCTCGCGGTTCACCAGCTCGATGTCGAAGGCGGCCGGATCGAACTCGCAGGCGTGCTCCAAGCCCAGCCACCGAACCATGTCGTCATGCTCCTCGTCGCCCGGATCAGCGAGAACCTCCCGGAGTTGCGCATAGCCCGGCGGCCCGCCGCAGTCCTCCGGCGGGCAGGCGCCCCCGCCGCCGATGCATCGGGGGTAGCTTTCGCCCGGCTCAGCCGCCCCGAGCGCCTCGATGAGGATCTCGTGCTCCCAGTCGTCGCCGAAGTCGTAGCTGTAGCGGATGGCGCCGCGGTTTAGGTCGAGATCACCGAGTCGCACTGAGCGCTCGTCGGTGAACTCGAGTTCCGGGTCCGGCAGGCCGTACGTGCGGTTGCCGTCGGTGAAACTGTGCAGATGACAGTTCTGCCAGCCCATCGCCGTCTGGATCACCTCGTGCAGCCTGCTCAGCGACATGGTGGCCGGGATCAGCAGCCGCCGCCACACGGGGGGATCCGTCACCTCAGCCAACGTGACGGTGATCTGGTGGACGGGATCGCCGGGCTCAGGCTCCCCCCGCATGCGACGGGTCCCACGCCGGCCGGTCGCGGTCAGCTCGGCGGCGTCCTCGGTCAGGGTCACCGCACCCAGCCGGGCCAGCGTACTAAGGGTGCGCCGAACATCGCGGTCGTTCATGCGACGTGTCGTGGTCAGCTGTATGTCGGTGGCGTCATCAAGCACGTAGGGTGCCGTCACGGTGTGCCACGCCAGATCGCACAGCTCGTCCAAGCCGACCGCGCCGTCGCGTCCGTACAGCACGGACAGCAGCGCATCGAAGCCGGCAGCGAACTCCGAACGCAGGAACGACTCGCCCCATCCCGAGGGCAGAAACGCCGGGCCGAGCCGCCCGAACACCTCGAACAACGCCGTCCACAGCTCCGCCGGCCGGTCGAGCAGCGCGGCGGCCTTCTTGACCGGCACCAGCCGACCGCGGACGACCCGCACCAGCCGCGCCGCTTTGGCCCACTCCACGATCAGGCTCAGACCCAGCAGCTCCACACTCGACCTGGTCTTGAACACCCGCTCACCGATCGCGGGATCGAGCTCGTCCCCGGTACCCAACCGCTCGACGACAACCCTGGCATCGGCCAGGGTGACGGCTCCCTTCTGGGTGAGCCTGCGGCCGTCCCCGACCCACCTGACGAACTCCACCACCTGCCTGACTAACACCGGCTCCGCAGCAGTGACAGGTGCAGAACTCGTCATCGTCGTCTCCCTTCGACATCGACCGACTGCCCGACCACGCGGCCGGCCCGAACCGTACCCGTTGACGTCGCCGGCTCCTCCAACGCACCACACCGGAGCGGTCCGGATCCTGTCGATCGGCATGGGCTGCGATGAGGGGTTGCGGCGGGCAGCGGTCCGCGACACGAGTCCGGAGTGTCGAGGTAGGAGTGTTGTAGGACTTCGGTACGCCCGAGCCGGTGAAGCGCAGGGTCTCCGTCACGCTCGACGCCGACCTAGTGGACGAGCTGACCGCCCAGGGGGGTGGGCTGTCCGGCAGGGTCAATGACGCCGTACGCCGGGAGCCGGCACGACTCCGCCGGCCGAGCGGTTCGGCGGCCTGATGAGAGTGGTGCTTGACGCCGAGGCTGTCAACGCCGTGCTAGAGCGAACACACCCCGGCGAGCGCACCGTCCGCCGGGCTCTCACGACCGCGCACCGGCCTCGGCGGTAACCGGCGCGGCGATGGCAAGCGCACCGCGCTCGGCCTCGAGTACCTCGCGGACCGCGCGCCGAAGGGGTCTCGACGGTCAGCCAGTGCTACCAGGGGGGCCGCGTCGACACAGACGCGCGGCGGGTCAGACGGTGAAGCCCAGGGCGCGTAGTTGCTCCCGCCCGTCTTCGGTGATCTTGTCCGGACCCCACGGCGGTATCCACACCCAGTTGATCCGCACGTCCTCGACCAGTCCCCCGCCGGGGCCACCGGTGAGCGCGGCGCGGGTCTGGTCCTCGATGACGTCGGTCAGCGGGCAGGCCGCAGAGGTCAGCGTCATGTCCAGGGTGGCGACGTTGCTCTCGTCGACCCGGATGTCGTAGACCAGGCCCAGATCGACCACGTTGATGCCCAGCTCCGGGTCGACCACATCGCGCATGGCTTCCTCGACGTCGTCGACGGCGGCCGGCTCGCCGTCCGGATGGAGGGTCGGGACCTGAGGCATCCCGGCCGCACCGCGCACTACCTCGGACTCCTCGTTCAGGCTCATCGTGCCTCCACTCGCTGGGCACCGTTGTCTGAGCCGGCGCTACCTGAGCCGGCGGCCGCCGCCCGGCCGACGGCATCCTTGAACGCCATCCAGCCCAGCAAGGCGCACTTCACCCGGGACGGGTATTGTGACACGCCCGCGAAGGCGACCGCGTCCGCGAGTACGTCCTCATCGGGCTCCACCTGACCCCGGCTCTGCACCATCTCCAAGAAGGCGTCCATGGTGGACCGCGACTCGGCCACGGTCCGGCCGACCACCAGGTCGGTGAGCACCGATGTCGCCGCCTGGCTGATCGAGCAGCCGATCGCGTCGTAGGACACGTCGGTCACCCGGTCGCCATCCAGCGCCACCCGCAACGTCACCTCGTCCCCGCAGGTCGGGTTGACCTGGTAAGACTCCGCGTCGAAGGGCTCTCGCAGACCGTTACGGTGCGGGTTGCGGTAGTGGTCCAGGATGATCTCCTGATACATCTGCTCCAGTTTCATGCGCCCACCCGGAAGAAACGGCGCACCTCGTGCACCCCGGCCAGCAGCGCGTCGACCTCGGCGGGCGTGTTGTACACCGCGAAGCTGGCCCGTACCGTCGCGGCGATCCCGAAACGGCGGTGTAACGGCCAGGCGCAGTGGTGCCCGACCCGCACCGCGATTCCCAGGTCGTCGAGGACCTGCCCGGCGTCGTGCGGGTGCACGTCGTCCATCACGAAGGACACCGCGCCACCCCGGTTCTCGGTGTCGGTAGGGCCGATGATCCGCACGCCGTCCAGCTCCGCCAGGCCGGTCAGCGCCTGTTCGGTCAGGACACGCTCATGCGCGGCGATCCGGTCCATGCCCACCTCCGACAGGTAGTCCACCGCCGCGCCCAACCCCACCGCTTGAGAGGTCATCGGGACGCCGGCCTCGAAACGCTGCGGTGGCGGGGCGTAGGTGGAGCCCTCCATCCTCACCAGCTCGATCATCGAACCCCCGGTGAGGAACGGCGGTATCACCTCAAGCAGCTCGCGACGGCCGTAGAGCACGCCGACCCCGGACGGACCGAGCATCTTGTGCCCGGAGAACACCGCGAAGTCGACGTCCAGCGCGGCGAAGTCGACCGGCGTGTGCGGCACCGACTGACAGGCGTCCAGCACGGTCAGCGCTCCGACGTCGCGGGCCCGGCGGACCAGTTCGGCGACCGGAGGGACGGTTCCCATCACGTTGGACTGGTGGGTGAAGGCCACCACTCTGGTGCGCTCGGACAGCTCCAGCGAGCCCAGGTCCAGCCGGCCGTCGTCGGTCACCTGATACCAACGCAGGGTGGCACCGGTGCGCCGGCACAGCTCCTGCCAGGGCACCAGGTTGGCGTGGTGCTCCATCTCGGTCACCACGATCTCGTCCCCAGCCGCCAGAGCGAAGCGCTGTACCAGCTCCTTTCCGACCGAGGAGTTGCTCAGCGCGTAGGCGACCAGGTTGATCCCCTCGGTGGCGTTCTTGGTGAACACCACCTCCCCAGGCTGGACACCGACGAACGCGGCGATCCGGGCCCGCGCCGACTCGTAGGCGTCGGTGGCCTCCTCGGCGAGCTGGTGTGCTCCCCGGTGCACCGCGGCGTTGTGCTGCTCGAGGAACGCGCGTTCGGCGTCGAGCACCTGCCGGGGCCGCTGCGAGGTGGCCCCGGAGTCCAGGTACACCAGCGGCCGACCGTCCCGCACCGTACGGCACAGGATCGGAAAGTCGGCGCGAACCTTCTCCTGCTCGCTGGCCGTCAGTGAACCTGAAGCCAGTGAACCTGAAGCCAGTGAGCCTGAAGTCAGTGACCCGGTCGTCACGGCGACACCCCCGTCACCTCTTGCCGGCGGGTGAACCGCTCGTAGCCGCCGGACTCCAGCTCCTCGGCGAGCTCCTGCCCGCCGGACTCCACAATCCGCCCGCCCGCGAAGACATGGACGTAGTCAGGCCTGATGTGCCGCAGGATCCGGGTGTAGTGGGTGATCAGCAGCACGCCGACGTCGCCGCTGGCCCGGTAGCGGTTCACCCCTTCGGAGACCACCCGCAGCGCATCGACGTCCAGGCCGGAGTCGGTCTCGTCCAGCACCGCGATCCTGGGCTTGAGCAGGGACAGCTGCAGGATCTCGTGGCGCTTCTTCTCACCACCGGAGAAGCCCTCGTTCACGTTGCGCTCGGCGAAGGCGGGATCGATGTCCAGCTCGGACATCGCCGACTTGACCTCCTTGACCCAGGTGCGCAGCTTGGGCGCCTCGCCGCGGATCGCGGTGGCGGCGGTGCGCAGGAAGTTCGTCATCGACACACCGGGCACCTCAACCGGGTACTGCATCGCGAGAAACAGGCCCGCTCGCGCCCGCTCGTCGACCGACATCGAGAGCACATCGACGCCGTCCAAGAGCACCCGCCCCGAGACGACCCGGTATCTCGGGTGACCGGCGATCGAGTAGGCCAGCGTGGACTTTCCCGACCCGTTGGGTCCCATGATCGCGTGCGTCTCCCCCGCCCGGACGGTCAGGTCAACGCCGCGCAGGATCTCTTTCTCGGGAGCCTGCTCGTCATCGGTCGGCACCGCGACGTGCAGGTTCTTGATCTCCAGGGTGGTCATCGGTGTGGTCTCAGCTCCCGCTAGCGGTCGGTCCCCATCAACGGTTGTCACGATGAGCGGTTTGTCACGATGGACGGGTCCACATACACGTCATCACCGTCAGTCGTCACGGCGTAGGTGTCCACCGGTTCGGATGCCGGTGGTGCGGACGGCGCTCCGGTGGCCAGGTCGAAGCACGATCCGTGCAGCCAGCACTCCAGTCCCTTGCGGGTCACCTCGCCTTCGGACAACGCGATCTCAGCGTGCGAGCAGACGTCGGCCAGCGCGTACACCTGTTCGCCCTGGCGGACCAGCACCACCGGCACGCTGTCGACCTCGAAGCCGGTGGGCACGTCGTCCTTGAGGTCGGTCAGGCCGCAGACCCGGACCATGGTCATACCCCCACCGCCTCCAGCTCAGCCTCGATCGCCACCGCCAGCCGCTCGCGTACCCGCGTGACGGTGATCTTCTGCAGGATCTCGTCGAAGAAGCCCCGCACGACCAGCCGGCGGGCCTGCTCGGTGGGGATACCCCGGGAGGTCAGGTAGAACAGCTGCTCGTCGTCGAAGCGGCCAGTGGTGCTGGCGTGCCCGGCGCCGACGATCTCCCCGGTCTCGATCTCCAGGTTGGGCACCGAGTCGGCCCGGGCACCGTCGGTGAGCACCAGGTTGCGGTTGACCTCGAAGGTCTCGGTGCCCTCAGCGGCGGCCCGGATCAGGACGTCGCCGATCCACACGGTGCGCGCGTCCGGTTTTCCCGGGCTGCCCTGCAGCGCGCCCTTGTAGGCGACGGTGGACCGGCAATGGGGGACAGCGTGGTCCACCAGCAAGCGGTGCTCCAGATGCTGCCCGGCGTCGGCGAAGTACAGACCGAGCAGCTCGGCGTCGCCGCCGGGCTGGGTGAACGTCACCGTCGAGGACTGCCGGACCAGGTCGCCGCCCAGGCTCACCGTGGTGGCGCGCAGTACCGCGTCGCGGCCCAACCGGGTGTGCTGCGCGGCGACGTGCACCGCGTCGTCGGCCCAGTCCTGCACACTGACCAGGGTCAACCGGGCACCGTCGGCGACGACCAGCTCGACGTTCTCCGCGTAGGTGCCGCTGCCGCGGTAGTCGAGCACCACCACGGCTTCAGCGAACTCCTCGAGGCGTACCTGCAGGTGCCCATAGGCGATCGCCCCGGCGCCCGGCCCGGTAATGGTGATCATCACCGGGTCCTCGATCCGGGTCCGCGCCGGCATGGTCACCACGGTGGCCCGCGCCGCGGAGCTCCAGGCCTGCGCGGCGACCCGGTCGGCGGGGACACCGCCGTCGCCCAGGCGCGGGTCGCCGCAGCCCACATCCTCGACCATGACCCCCTCGGCCGCCGGCACACTGACCTGGGCGGTGCCAGTAGCCTCGACGCCCTGGTGCAGCCCGCGCAGCCGACGCAGCGGGGTGAACCGCCACTCCTCCTCCCGCCCCGCGGGCACCTCGAAGGCGTCCACGTCGTAGGAGGTGAACCGCTGTCCCCGGGAGACCATCGGCACACCGTGCCGCGTGGTGTCGGCGCCGTGCGAGTGCGCGAGGCGACCGCGCTCGGCCGACCGGCCAGTGGTAGCCGTCATATCAGCCGACGGCTCCTTCCATCTGCAGCTCGATCAGGCGGTTGAGCTCCAGGGCGTACTCCATGGGCAGCTCGCGGGCGATCGGCTCGATGAACCCGCGCACGATCATGGCCATCGCCTCGTCCTCGGTCAGCCCCCGGCTCATCAGATAGAACAGCTGATCGTCGCTGACCTTGGAGACGGTGGCCTCGTGGCCCATCGACACGTCGTCCTCGCGTATGTCGACGTAGGGGTAGGTGTCCGAGCGACTGATCTGGTCCACCAGCAGGGCGTCACACTTCACCGTGGAGCGGGAGTGGTGGCTGCCCTCGTTGACCTGCACCAGCCCGCGGTAGGAGGTGCGACCGCCGCCGCGGGCCACCGACTTGGACACGATCGTGCTCGACGTGTGCGGTGCGGCGTGCACCATCTTCGCCCCGGCGTCCTGGTGCTGGCCCTCGCCCGCGCAGGCCACCGAGAGCACCTCTCCCTTAGCGTGCTCGCCCATCAGCCAGACCGACGGGTACTTCATGGTGACCTTGGAGCCGAGGTTGCCGTCGATCCACTCCATGGTCGCGCCCTCGGCTGCGGTAGCCCGCTTGGTGACCAGGTTGTAGACGTTGTTCGACCAGTTCTGGATCGTGGTGTAGCGGCAGCGGCCGCCCTTCTTGACGATGATCTCGACGACCGCCGAGTGCAACGAGTCGGACTTGTAGATGGGCGCCGTGCAGCCCTCGACGTAGTGCACGTACGCGCCCTCGTCGACAATGATCAGCGTCCGCTCGAACTGGCCCATGTTCTCGGTGTTGATCCGGAAGTAGGCCTGCAGCGGGATGTCGACGTGCACGCCGGGCGGCACGTAGATGAACGACCCACCGGACCACACCGCGGTGTTCAGCGCGGCGAACTTGTTGTCACCCGCCGGGATCACACTGGCGAAGTACCGCTCGAAGATCTCCGGCTGCTCGCGCAGCGCGGTATCGGTGTCCAGGAACTGGACGCCCAGCTCCTCCAGATCCTCGCGGATCTTGTGGTAGACGACCTCGGACTCGTACTGCGCGGCCACACCGGCCACCAGCCGGGCCTTCTCCGCCTCGGGGATGCCCAGCCGATCATAGGTGGTCTTGATGTCATCGGGCAGCTCGTCCCAGGACGCGGCCTGCTTCTCGGTCGAGCGGACGAAGTACTTGATGTTGTCGAAGTCGATACCGGACAGGTCGGCACCCCAATGCGGCATCGGCTTGCGCTGGAACAGGCGCAACGCCTTCAGCCGGGTTTCCAGCATCCACTCCGGCTCGTTCTTCCTGGCCGAGATGTCACGCACCACAGCTTCGGACAGACCACGCTGCGCGCTGGAGCCGGCGACGTCGGAGTCGGCCCATCCGTACTCGTAGCGACCCAGGCTGGAGAGCGTCTCCTCCTGGGTGAGCGGTGCAGTCAGGGCGTTTCGCGCTCGCACATCCTGCTCAGGGGCAGTCGTCATGCTTCAGACGCCTCCATCCGGTTCCGTGGTGGGCGGTTCTGTGGTCAGAGTCGGGGGAGCAGTCCTCCGGGCGGCGTGCGGGAGCCGAGCCTCGGGAACGTGGGTCGTACATACCACGTCGCCGCGGGCGATGGTGGCCAGCCGCTGCACATGGACACCGAGCAGATCGGCGAAAGCCGCGGTCTCGGCCTCGCACAGCTGCGGAAACTCCGCGGCGACGTGCGAGACCGGGCAATGGTGCTGGCATAGCTGCGCACCGGCACCGACGTACTCGGCTGATGCGGCGTAACCCTCCGCGCTCAGGGCGGACGCCAGCAGCCGCGCGCGCGCGACGGGGTCGGGCGCGGCGACCACCCTGGCCCGGTGCCGCTCGACCAGATCTGTCACCCGGCGTTGGGCGAACGAACGGACCGCCTGCTCACCGTCCCGTTCGGACAGAAAGCGCAGCGCGGCCACCGCCAGGTCGTCGTAGGTGTGCTCGAACCGCGCCCGCCCGGCGGCGGTGAGCAGGAAGAACTTGGCTGGGCGACCACGGCTGCGGGGGGCGCGGCGCGGTGCCGTGCGGTAGCTGGCCTGCCCCTCAGCCAGCAGGGCGTCCAGGTGCCGGCGTACCGCGGCGGGGCTCAGCCCCAGCGAGTCGGCGACCTGCGCGGCCGTCACCGGGCCGTGTTCCAGCACCATCCGCGCCACCGACTCGCGGGTCCGACCCTCCCCGCTGGCGGTCCCGACGTTTTTCACAACATCTATGTTACGTATTTCAGCCGGTGAGCGCAAAGCACCACGCCGCTCCGTCAAGGACGCCAGGGCACGCGGCGCTACCCTTCGCGGCGTGGCGGCCGGAAAGGTGCGTGATCCCGGGGCAGCCCTGCCCGCGCCGGTGCCGCCGGTCAGTGTCCGATCCGGGGCCCCACCCGGCGGCACCGGCCTGAGTCTGGCTGAGATCCACCAGCTCGACACGGTGCGCCGGTTCGGCACCGTCGGCGCGCTGCTCATGGGCCTGGGCTCACTCGGTGCGGGGACGGCTCCCGTGCTGGGCAACCCGGTGGTCGGGCGTCCGGTGCTGGGTCTGTTTCCCCGGATGCCCACCGCGTCGCTGGCGGTCGCCTACACCGGCATCGTCATGGTGGTGCTGGCCTGGCTGTGGCTCGGCGCGCTGGCCGCTCCCGGACGGGCCCGGCTGATCTCCCGGCCCCAGCTGGACCGCACGATGCTGATGTGGGCGGCGCCGCTGCTGGTCACCCCGCCGATGTTCAGCCGGGATGTCTACAGCTACCTGGCGCAGAGCGCGATGGTCGACCGCGGGCTGGACCCCTATGCGCTCGGTCCGGCCGACGCGTTGGGCGTGGACCACCCCCTGGTGCGGGGGATCCCCACGATCTGGCGCCACACACCGGCGCCCTACGGCCCGTTGTTCCTCACCCTGGGTAGGCCGATCGACTGGATCGCCGGTGACGACGTGGTGCTCGGCGTGCTGCTGCACCGCACCCTGGCGGTGGCCGGGCTGCTGATGATCGTCTGGGCGCTGCCTCGGCTGGCCCGCCGGATGGGCGTCTCGCCGGTGTTCGCGCTGTGGCTCGGCGCCGCGAACCCGTTGGTGTTGTTTCACCTGGTCAGCGGAGTGCACAACGAGGCGCTGATGATCGGTCTGATGCTGGTCGGCCTGGAGCTGGCGCTGCGCGGCCCCGAGATAGGGCCAGCCGTGCTCGGCGGCACGGCGCTCATCGCGGCCGCGGCCCAGGTGAAGGTTCCCGCCGCGCTGGCGCTCGGTTTCCTCATCGTGTGGTGCGCCCGGCACCGAGGTGGTCGGCCGCGCGACGTGGTGTGGGCGGCGGCGGCGGTCGGTGGTGTCGCGGTGGCCACCACCGTGGCGATCGGGCTGGGCAGCGGGCTCGGCTTCGGTTGGGTGGGTGCGCTGGGCACGCCCAACGCGGTGCGCAGCTGGATGTCGGTGGTGACCGAGCTCGGCCTGCTTGCCGGGTGGATCGGCAGCCTGCTCGGACTGGGCGACCACCTCACCTCGGTGCTCGCGCTCGCCAGGGCCACCGGGCTGGCCGCCGCCGGCGGAGTCTGCCTGCTGCTGTTGTGGCAGTGCTGGAAGGGACGGGTCGAGCCACTGGCTGGGCTCGGCGCCGGACTGGGTGCCGTGGTACTGCTGGGGCCGGTGGTGCATCCGTGGTACCTGCTGTGGGCCGTGATCCCGTTGGCGGCGTCGGCCCCCCGCCCGGCCCTGCGCGCCACCGCTATCGTGGCCTGCGCGGTACTCGCGGTGGTGGTGGCGCCCACCGGCTCGGACTTCATGTTCCGGGACTGGGTGCTTCCCGCGGCGATCACGGTGTCGGTGATCACCCTGATGGTGCCGATGCTGCTGGTTCGCGGGCGCACTCCCCCACTGTCGGGAGCATTGTGCGGGGCCCTTGAGGCCCCCGGCCCGTTGTCGGCGGCCCCGCGGGCCGGGGGGCCCCGATCCGGGGGCGCGACCTAGGCTCTGTGAACGTGACCCCGCCCGCGTCATCGGCTGCTGTCGAGGTCCGCGGCCTGGTTCGGAGCTTCGGCGCGATCCGAGCCGTGGACGGGCTCGACCTGCGGGTGCAGCGGGCCACGGTGCTGGCTCTGCTGGGGCCCAATGGTGCCGGCAAGACCACCACGGTCGAGGTGTGCGAGGGTTTCCAGCGTCCGGATGCCGGCGTGGTCCGGGTGCTGGGACTGGACCCGGTCGCCGACGGTGCCGCGCTGCGCCCCCGAGTCGGGGTGATGCCCCAGGGTGGCGGGGCCTACCCGGGCGTGCGGGCCGCTGAGATGCTCGATCTGGTCGCGGCCTGCGCGGCATGGCCACTGGACGTCGGATGGCTGCTCGATGTACTCGGGCTCACCGGCGTCGCGCGAGTG
The DNA here is from genome assembly GCA_019243635.1 of Pseudonocardiales bacterium. GTDB lineage: Bacteria > Actinomycetota > Actinomycetes > Mycobacteriales > Pseudonocardiaceae. The sequence continues at coordinate 22,536 of JAFAUB010000012.1, read as the reverse complement.
CCCTACAAGCGCCTGTCCAGTGGCCAGCAGCAGCGGCTTGCGCTGGCCTGCGACCTGGTCGGGCGGCCCGAGGTGGTATTCCTCGACGAGCCCACCGCCGGCATGGACCCGCAGGCCCGGCGGCTGGTCTGGGACATCATCGGGCGGCTGCGCGCAGACGGCGTCAGCGTGCTGTTCACCACCCACCTGATGGAGGAGGCCGAGGCGCTGGCCGACCAGGTGGTGATCATCGACCATGGCCGGGTGGTGGCCCAGGGCAGCCCCGCTGAGCTGACCTCGACCGGTACCGAGCGGCAGCTTCGGTTCGAGGCCCGAACCGGCCTGAAACTCGGCCTGCTGCGCACCGCGCTGCCGAAGGGGTGCCGGGCCAGTGAACCGCGCCCCGGTGGGTACCTCGTCGAGGGCCTGATCGACCCGCAGGTGATGGCCACCGTGACCGCGTGGTGCGCCCAGCAGGGGGTGTTCGCCGAGGATCTGCGGGTGTCCAGGCGCAGCCTGGAGGACGTGTTCCTCGAGCTCACCGGACGGGAGCTGCGGCCGTGACCACCTTCTCCCCCGGCACCTTCGCGCCCGCGCCAGGCCGGGGCCGGCTGTCCCGGATGCTGCTCACCCAGGCGCGCACCGAGTTCGTCCTCACCCTGCGCAACGGGGAGCAGCTGCTGCTGACCCTGCTCATCCCGCTGGCGATGCTGGTCGGGCTCACCGCGCTGAACGTGGTGCCGGTGCCCAGCCCGCGGGTGGACAACGTCACCCCGCGCGTTCTGGCGCTGGCTGTGATGTCCACCGCGTTCACCGGGCAGGCCATCGCGCTGGGCTTCGACCGCCGCTACGGGGTGCTCAAACGGTTGGCCGCCACGGCGCTGCCGCGCTGGTCCCTGGTCACCGGCCGGATGCTCGCGGTGCTCGGGGTGGTGCTGGTGCAGCTGGTGGTGCTCGGCGCGGTGGCCGTCGCACTGGGCTGGCATCCAGAGCCGGCCGGGGTGGCCCCCGCCGCGCTGCTGGTCCTGGCCAGCACCGCGGCGTTCGGTGCGCTCGGCGTGCTGCTCGGGGGGACGCTACGAGCTGAGGTGGTGCTCGCGGTGGCGAACACGGTCTGGCTGGTGCTCGTCGTGGCGGGTGGCATCGTGCTGTCCGTGCACGCCTTGCCCGGACCGCTCGCCGCGATCGCCGCCGCGCTGCCCTCCGGCGCACTGGCCGAGGGACTGCGCGCCGCACTGGTCACGGGCGTCACGCCATGGGGCGCGCTGGGAGTGTTGCTGGCATGGGCCGCAGCCGCCGCCGCACTCGCCGCCCGCACCCTGCGCCTGTCCTGAGCGCTCCAGCTCCATTCGGAGCCGAACAGCGGTTCACGAACCCCCGGAACAGCGCCATTCGGAGCCGAATGACGTGGTCGACGGACGTGCGTTGCGTGGTGGACATGATGCGCATACTGTGGGTGGGTAAGGGACGAATGGACGGGGCCGGCGATGGGCGGGACTACGGCGAGCGGTGGCCACGGCCTCTAGCGCCACGCTGGCCGACGAGCTCCACAGGGCCAGGAGGCTGCCCGCTCAGTGGGCGTCGGCTCTTGTGGCGGTGCCACGAGAGCGGTTCATCCCCGACCGGATGTGGGTGGACGAGGGCGGGTACGACGACCTCGAATGCGTGTCCCTCGACCGGGCCGTCGAACCGGAACGTTGGCGAGCCGCGGTCTACTCGGACAGGGTGATCGTGACCCAGTTCGACGACGGGGCGACGGTGTGGCCGCAGGTCGGCCACCGGCCCACCTGCTCGTCGTCGATGCCCTCGGCGATGCTCGGGATGCTCGGGGTTCTTGACGTCCGCGAGGAGCACCGGGTGCTGGAGATCGGTGCCGGCACCGGCTACAACGCCGCACTCCTGGCGCAGCGTGCCGCGCAGGTGACCACGGTCGAAGTCGACCCGACGCTCGCCGAGCAGGCGCGCGCCGCCCTGGATGGTCTGTCTACCGTACGGGTGGTCACCGCCGACGGGGCTGCGGGTCGCCAGCCGGGCGCCCCGTTCGACCGGGTCCTGGCCACCGCATCCGTCCGCCTCGGTCAGCTCCCCTACGAGTGGGTCGCCCAGACCCGGCCAGGTGGAGTCATCGTCGCCCCGGTCCGTGCTGACCTGACCTCCGGGCCGCTCGTGCGGTTCACCGTCGGCGAGGATGGGACCGCGACCGGGCGAGTGATGCCTATCCGGGTGGGGTTCATGGAGCTGCGCGCGCACCGCACGCCGTCCCGGTGGCCGCGGCTGCGGTGGGACGATCCGGCCGCCGACCTCACGCACAGCGGCGACCTGTCGCCCCGGACAGCACTGTGGGTCGAGGCACTCCGATGGGCCATCGCCCTAGCGGTTCCGCAGTGCAAATACGACGTCTGGAAACGCACCACCGACCGCACCCAGGAGGTGACCTGGCTGGTCGACATCTGCTCGGGCTCGTGGGCGAGCGTCACACCGGACGCCGCCGAGGGCCGCTACGACGTCCGCCAGTACGGGCCACGCCGCCTGTGGAACGAGGCGGAAGCCGCGCATCGCTGGTGGCGGCGCAGCGGTGAGCCGACGCTGGAGGACTGGGAGTTCCTCATCACACCCGACCGACAGACCGTCCGGCCAGCCCGCTCTGGTAAGGATCCTCCTGACCGAGGTTGACCATCCCGAGCTTCCTCAGGAGTTGGACAGCATGTACCCCCAGGAGGGCGGGCGCGGCGGCTACCTACCATCGGTGATATGCCCGCCGCAGCCTCCTCGACCCACTCGTTGACAACCCTGGCACGGGCTACGGCGATCGCCGCCGTGATCACCCAGGCGGGCATCGCGGTGACCGGCTCGGTGGTGCGGGTCACCGGCTCGGGGCTGGGCTGCCCGACCTGGCCGCAGTGCTTCCCGGGCAGCATGGTTCCCGAGCCGCATCCGGGTATCGCCGCGCTGCACCAGTGGATCGAGTTCGGCAACCGCCTGCTCACCGGCCTGGTCGGCGTCGTCGGGCTGGCCTGCCTGGTGGTCGCGGTGGCGGTCCGGCCCCGTCGCCGGCGACTGGTCCTGCTGGCCGCGACGATGCCCCTCGGTGTCGCGGCGCAGGCCGTCCTCGGGGGTATCACGGTCCTGACCGGGCTGGCCTGGTGGACCGTCACCGTACATTTTCTCGTGTCGATGGTGCTGGTGTGGCTGGCGGTGCTGCTGGCCGCGGCCTCCACCGAGGGCGACGCCCCAGCGCGCCGGCACCTGCCTGGCCCGCTGCGCGGCTTGCTGCGCACCGCCATCACGGTGCTGGCGGCGCTGCTGGTCGCCGGGACACTGGTGACCTCGGCGGGCCCGCACGCGGGGAACACCGCTACCCCCAGGCTCGCGGTCAGTGTCCCGACGCTGGCGCAGCTACACGCCGACCTGCTCGTCGGCTTTCTCGGGTTGCTCGCCGGCCTGGGGTTCGCGCTGCGCGTGGTGGGCGTGCCGGCACGGACGTGGTGGCGCTACGCGGTGCTGGTCTGCGTGGTGCTCGCCCAGGGCACGCTCGGTGTCGTGCAGTACCTCACAGGGGTACCCGAGGTACTGGTCTCGCTGCACGTCCTGGGTGCCGCCTCGGTGGTCGTGGCGATGGCCGCACTCTGGACGAGCTGCCGGACCCGCGACCACGTGCCGGTCACGGGCACCACCCCGAACAGCCCGCGATCACTGGCCAGCACGGGCGCCGGGTAACGCACGCTCCTGCCGACCTCGACCAGTGTGAGCGCCCCGGTGGGAACTGTTACTCATCTCGCGGCTGTGGGGTAGCCGGCGGGGGTGTGAGCACCCGATGGCGGATGACGACGGACCTGGCCGGGCGGTCAGCCTCGCGCCGGAGCCGGTGGTGGATCTCCTCGACGGTGCGCGACGGCGGTCGTTACACCACCGTCCTCAGCCTGGACGACGCGGAGTCACGCACCACCGACGTCGATCCGGAACTCCAGCACAGACCAATACCGGAGCGCCGATCACTAATTCGCTCGTTGATTCACTGGCCGAAGGAGCGCGCCCATGAGCGTGCTCGCCGAGGATTGGATGCCCAGGGCGCTGCGGCTTGCCGAGGAACTGGCCGCAGCCGGGAAGCTGTGGTCGGCGCGGTGGCGGGAGCCGATCTGCGCGGTGCCTCGCGCCACCCCGGCCGGCGCTCACACCTGGCCGGTGAGGCGCCCGGCGTAGTGGCATCGCGGCTTCGCGCGGACGGTACGCCGTGGGCTGAGCCTTGGGATAGTTTCGATGGCTGTGAGCCAAGATCCTGGGTCCGAGCAGATCAGCGACTACCTCGACTGGTACTTCGACCAGCACCCGGTGGGGGCCGACGCGCTCGGCGTGCCCGGCTACGCCCACCGGCTCGACGACTTCAGCGCCACAGCCTTCGAACGCCGCGAGCGGGACACCACCGGATGGCTGGCCCGGTTCGAGGACGAGCCGGACGGGATCGACCGGGACCTCGTCGTCTCCGCACTGCGCGGGGACCTGCTGATGGCCGGCCGGCCCGCCTGGCGGCGCGACCCGTCGGTGTATCTCGTCCCGGTGTTCACCGGCTTGCTGCTGCCGTTCCTGCACCGGCTGCGTCCCGAGCCGGAGCTGGTCGACGGGGTGGTGGCGCGGCTGGCGGAGGTGCCCGAGGCGCTCGCGTCGTGCCGGGACAACCTGGACCCCGAGCTGTCCGCGCCGCGGCTGGTCCGTCGTGCTCTCCGGCAGGCCACGACCGGCCCGGCGTTCCTGCGCGACTCACTGCCCGCCGAGCTCAGCGACCCAGCGCTGCGGGCCCGCCTGGTGGACGCGGCTGAGCCCGCGGTGCAGGCGTTCGAGGAGACCGCTGGATTCCTTACCGACTTCGCCGAGCGCGCCACCGGTGACTGGCGGATGGGCGAGACGCTCTACTCGGCGCTTCTGACACAGCGTGAGCTGCTCGACTACGGGGCCGAGGAGCTGTACCGCCGGGGTGTCGCGGCCTGGGACGCGCTCGACGCGCAGATGCGGGAGCTGGCCCCTCGGGTGCCGGGCGGTAGCTCCGACTGGCGGGCCACCATGGAAGCCCTGCAGGACGACCACCCGCCCACGCTGCGGGCGATGCGCGCGGAGTACGAGGCGGAGACCGCGCGGGCCCGGGCGTTCCTCGTCGACCGCGAGCTGGTGACCTTCGCCGACGGCGAGCAGTGCCGGGTGGTGCCGGCGCCGGCCTTCCAACGCCCGATTCTGGCGGTGGCGGCCTACCTGCGACCACCCGCGCTGACCCGATCCCGCGTCGGCCACTTCTTCGTACCCTTCACTCCGGACGGCGCCACCGAGGAGCAGATCACACAGCGGCTTCGCACCAACGCCCGCGCGCAGCTACCCACCATCGCGGTGCATGAGACCTACCCCGGACACCACTGGCAGCTGTCCTGGGCGGCCGAGGCGTCCCCGGCGGTGCGTGCGGTACACCACAGCAGCTACTTCGCGGAGGGCTGGGCGCTCTACGCCGAGGGCATGATGCGCGAGCAGGGGTACTTCACCGATCCGGCGCATGAGCTCGCGCACCTCGACGCCCGGGTCTTCCGGGCGGCCCGGATCATGGTGGACACCGCGCTGCACTGCGGTGACATGGAGCCGGCGCAGGCCGAGGAGCTCATCGCCTCGCGCGCGTCGCTGTCCCCCGAGACCGCCAAAACCGAGGTCGACCGGTACTGTGTCTGGCCGACTCAGGCTCCCTCCTACCTGACCGGCTGCCTAGAGATCGAGCAGCTGCGTGCCCGGTGGCCCGGGGAGCTCCGGGACTTCCACGACACCCTGGCCGGCTCCGGGTGCCTGCCGCTCGGGCTGGCCAGGCGGGCTCTGGCCGCCGGCTCGTAGGCTGCCGCCATGCGCGCGATCCAGATCACCGAGACCGGCGGCCCCGAGGTTCTGCGGCTCGCCGAGCTGCCCGAGCCGGAGCCCGGTCCCGGCCGGCTACTCGTCGAGGTCGCCGCAGCCGGCGTCAACTACATCGACATCTACCACCGCAGCGGCGCCTACCCGATGCCGCTGCCGTTCACTCCCGGTACGGAGGGTGCCGGCACCGTCACCGCCGTCGGACTCGACGTCAGCGGGTTCACCGCTGGTGACCGGGTGGCGTGGGTGACCAGCCCCGGCAGCTACGCCGAGCTTGCCGTGGTGCCCGCCGAGCAGGCCGTGCCGGTACCCCCGACCGTGGGGTCCGAGACCGCAGCGAGCTGCCTGCTGCAGGGCATGACCGCGCACTGTCTCACGGTGTCCGTGCACTCCGTGCAGCCCGGCGAGACCGTGCTGGTGCACGCAGCGGCGGGTGGCATGGGCCTGCTGCTCACCCAGCTGGCCACCGCCCGCGGCGCCCGGGTGATCGGCACGGTGTCCACCGCCGGGAAGGAGCGGCTGGCCCGGGAGTCCGGGGCGGCGGAGGTGATCCGCTACACCGAGGTCGACGACCTGGCCAGCGAGGTCCGCGGGCTGACCGGTGGTGACGGCGTCGCCGCCGTCTACGACGGGGTGGGCGCCTCGACGTTCGATGCCAGCCTCGCCTCGCTGCGCCCGCGCGGGATGCTCGCGCTCTACGGCGCGGCCAGCGGCCCGGTGCCCCCGGTGGACCCCCAGCGGCTGGGCTCGGCCGGCTCGGTGTTCCTCACCCGCCCGACGCTGGGGCACTATGTCGCGACCCGCGAGGAGCTCCTCTGGCGCGCGGGCGAGGTCTTCGACTCGATCCTGGACGGGTCGCTGCGGATCACCATCGGCGGCCGGTACCCGCTCGCCGACGCCGGCCGTGCCCACCAGGACCTGCAAGGCCGCCGCACCACCGGAAAGCTCCTGCTGCTGCCCCGCTGACCGATGCGAGCCTCGCGAGCCGGCGCCCTGAACCCCGATCAGAAGGGTGTTGACGTATCGGTTATACAAGCTTAAGCTACCGCTACTAGCGTGAGCTGACCCCACAAGGGATCTTCGACTAGGAAGGGGGACCCAGTGGCCGGCGAGTCTTCTCCCATCTGCTTCCGTGTGCCTGCTGACGAGCGGTCCCTGCTCGAGGTGGTCGCTCGGTACCAGGGACAGACGCTCTCCGCCTTCGTCCGGAACTCTGTGCTCCGTGTCGCCCAGGGTCTCATCGACGAGTATGGAGTCGAGACGGTATTCAAGAAGTTCGAGACCATCGAGGCCCAGCGAGCTGAAGAGGTGAGCGCGAGAGTGGACGAGTTCCGCGCGCGACTGCTCCCCCAGCGGCATCGTGGATTGTCAGACTGATCGTGATATGACCCGGAGGCGACGATGATCGGCAGCGACGGAGCGGAGTCCCGCGCAGTCGTGGGCGCGGTCAGGGGCGCCATCGATCAGGCTCGTCTCGACGCGGGAGTGAACATCACGGGCCTGCTGGTCGACATTGAGTGCGCGGATGACGCGGACTTCCGTCGATACTTCATGTGCTGGCATCTCACCAAGGTGCTGGGTCCTTCGTTGACCGAGATGGTGCCACCCGCCGTTGTCCGCGCGGTGGCCTGCAAGGAGACGGCGCGGCCGCGTATCGCAGACCCTGAGTCGGGGTCAGGGTCTGCGCGGCGGTCGCCGGCCACCACCCTCTGGCGACCCACTGGGCATCGCTGGGGGATCCGCAGGGAGGGCGTCCCTACACAGAGATGCCAGCGGGGAGAAGACTGCTTCACCGTAGCCTAGCGACGCCGCCATCGTCTCCCGAGCGCCGCGCGGCGCGCACGACCTGGTTCTTGAACGTGGTCAGCGCGTCGGCGTTGGTCTCGTCATCGCAGCATCTCACCAAGTGATCGAGAGCCCGCAGGAGGTCCGCAGCGAGAGTGACGACGACGTCGTTCGCCGTCTCGACGCCGGGCTTCGCCAGCCAGCGCAGGGCCTGGATCTTCCGCATCGTGATCGCGGCGATGTCAAGGGTGCTTCTCAGGAAGGGTTCCGCCGCATCGACATCGTGCAACACGAGCTCGTAGGTATCAGGAACCTGAAACTCCTCTTTGAGCGTCCTGAACGCCTCTGAGGCGGCGGCGTGAAGGCCGACAAGCTCTGGCGGCTTGGGTCGGTCATCTTCAGTGAACATCGTTCTCCCCACTGCAATGCACTGTGAGCCGTACGGACGAGCTCGTCCGTACGGCTCACAGCATGTCATCGGGGGGCGCTGGTCACCATGACCGTGTTAGTCAGGAGTGGCGCCCGCCGAGGTGCAGCATGTCCTCAGGCCGATCGACCTCATCCCCGTAGCCGGTTCTCGCCAGGGCCTCCTCTCGCTCATGGAGTTCTCGCACGAGTCGCGCCACCCGTCGGTATCTCCGGTCGATGGCTCGGGTGTGCAGACCCGATCCGAGCAACACACCCACGAGCAACACGCCCACCAGGACGAACATGACGGTGGTCATCTGCCCCACCTCCAATCCACGGCTAGCGTATACGTATACGTCTTCATAAGACAAGGGACGTGATGTGGTAGGGGGCCGTCGGGGCACGTCTCAGGCGACTTCGCCTGGCGCGCGGTGGCGAGGAGCCAGGGGCTAACCTTTCCGGGGTGTCCAAGCGAACGCCCCGCGAGAAGCGCAGCCCCGCGAAGCGACGGCTGGGCCATGGCAAGCCCACCCAGCAGCGGGCCCGGCCGGATGAGCCCGACCTCATAGGAGATGTCGCGGCAGCCCTCTGCGACGACCACCCACTCACCCTGCTGTTCCTGGTCAGCTCGCTGCTCGCGGCGCTCGAGCCGCAGCGGGCCAACCCGTTCGAACGGCAGCTCGAACCCGCCTTGCCGACCCGCGACGAGCTGGTACGAACTTTCCTCGGGGTCGACCTGCCCGAGACCTCGGCTCTGCTGACCGTGATCACCGAGCTGTCCGGTGACGACATCATGCGGCACCGGGTCCGTCGCGAGATCGCCAAACGGGTGCACGCTCTGCCCGGATGGCTCACCGACCTGAGCCGGGCCACGGTGGACGGGGTCGTCGAGATGGTCCACGTGCTCGGCGACGGCGACAACATCATGATCGGGGTGAGCCTGCCCGGCGGTTCCGCGCTGTCCCTCGTGGTCTACATCGACCACAACATGGGCACGCTGGTCAAGGACGCCTTCGCCGTCCCCGAACCACTCGACGCGCTGATCGAGCACATGCGCCTGGCCGGCGACGACCCGGACACCACATGGGTGGACCTCTCCCCGGCCGACGCCCGCGCGCGGATCCGCAGCGCGATCACACTGAGCTCCCTGGCCTTCCCCCCGTTCGAGACCGACACCTGGCCCGCCTGCCGCCCCCTCGTCGAGTGGGTCCTCGACATGCTGCCTGCGGGAGGCGCCGGCTACCAGCGGCCGTACTGGGACGACAACACGCTGGCCGAGCTCACCGAGCGCTTCCTCGCCTCCCCGTTCGGAGCCGGCCTCGACGACGCTGACCACCGCCGCCTGCTGGAGTCGGTGCTGTGGTTCGGCACCGCCTACGGGCCGGGCGACCCGCTGCGCTGGAGCCCGGTGGCCGTGGAGATCCTGCTCATCCACTGGATTCCTCGCAAGATCGCCGACGGCGCGGTCTACCTCGCCAAGGCTCCCGGCCTGCTGCGGGCCTTCATCCGCTTCTGCCACCACGAGCGCGGAATCCGGGCCGCGCTCACCGCTCATACCCTCGCCGCAGTCGATGAGTACGAGCCGGAGTACCAGCGGATGATCCGGTCACCACGGCTACCGAGCCCGGCCGCGCTCCTGGCCGCGATGGGTGCGCTGCATCCCGGCGGCGCCTGGCCGCTGCCCGAAGTCCGGCCACCCAGCCTCCCGGAGATCTTGATCGATCCGCTGCGCTGTGCCGTCGGTGGCGAGGAAGCCCTGGACAGGCTCGACACAGCCCCGCTGCCCGACGAGCCCTTCGGGTGGGACCCGGTCCCCGCCGACATCCACGAGCGGGTGGCCGAGGTGCTCCGGCTGGTCGACCGATGCTGCGACGAGCTGCTCGACGTGGAGTACCGCACGGCCTGCCGCCGGTACCTCGGCCGCGCGGCGGCGGCGGACCCGGAGATCTTCCGGCGCCGCGGCCGGGCGCAGACCGCCGCCGCCGCGATCTGCTGGGGCATCGGGAAAGCGAATGACCTGTTCGGCGGCAAGATACTGGTCAAGGATCTGATGGGACACTTCGGAATCAGCCAGGGCAACGTCTCGCAGCGCAGCGGGCCCCTGCTGCGCGCCATCGGCGTCGATCCCCACAGCCAGTACCGGGAGATGAACCTCGGTTCACCCGACTACCTCACCTCAACCCGCCGGAAGGAGATCCTCGCCCTCCGCGACTACTACCGGACCATGGCCGACTCCCCGTCGGCACCGTGACGAGACAGAACCTGCTCGGCGGCCCCACCAGGGCAGAAGGACCGAGGCCGGCGCGACGTCCCCCAACCACACCGCTGCCCCGTCGAGGTCACAGCCAGCGCGTCGAGGGCGGTCACGTACTCGTCGCCAACCTGCTCAGGTGTCGCGTCGAGCAGATCCACCCGGTGCTCAGTCCTTGATAGGGGCTCCGTCCTTGACAGGGCCGCCACGTCGACGAGCGCGTCAGCGGCTACGGCGTGTTCGACGTCGAGGCACGCGCCGCTGAGACCGACATCGCCTGCCAGGCGCGCCTACGGTACCTGGTTTCGGGCCGGGAAATGTCAGACCCGATGTCTAGGGTGCGACGTGTGACGGTCCGGCAGCTGGTTCCCGAAGGTCTGGCGCAGATGGCGCCGGGCCCGGAGCTGGGTGTGCTGCTCGGCGGACTTGACATCTCCGCCTTGACCGGAACCGATCTGGTGGAGGTGCTGCGCGCCCGAGCCCGGCAGCTGTCTCATGAGCAGGCTCAGCTGCTGGCGGTGATGGTGGAGATCGGGTTGTGTGACCCGCGCGCCGGGACCGATGAGGTGGCCCGGCTGACGCAGACCGCGCAGTACGCCGCGGACGAGATCCGGGCGGCGTTGGCTTGGACCCGCAACGCCACCTACCGCGAGTATCACTTCGCTGAGGCCCTCCTGGTGCGGCTGCCTGCGGTCTTCACCGCCCTGGACACCGGGGTGATCTGCCGCAGCAAGGCGTGGCTGTTCACCGAGCTGTGCGCCCAGTTGACCGACGAGCAGACCCAGGTGGTGTGCGAGCGACTGCTCCCAACCGCTGCTCGGCTCACCACCGGCGAGCTTGCGGCGCGGATCGAGAAGCTGGCGATCGCGCTCGACCCCGAGTGGGCGGCCCGCAGGTATGCCAGCGCGGTGCGGGACCGGGACGTGATCGGGTACCTGGATGAGGACGGCACCGCGACCGTCACCGGGCGCAGACTGCCCGCCGATCAGGCAGCTGCCGCGTGCGCCCGGATCGAGGACCTCGCCAAGGCCGCGAAACGCGCCGGACATCCCGGCCGAATCGGCTCTCTGCGGGCAGACGTCTACGTCGGCCTGCTCGAGGGTCGCTGGCAGCAGCTGACCCGCGACCAGCTCATCGCCGACCTGCTGGCCCATGCCACACCCGACGAGAACTCTCAGGAAGGCACCCCACAGGAAGGCACCCTGGCCGGCAACCCTACCGCCGGCGCCCCGGCCGGGGGTGACGCCGACCCCACCGTCGGCGCCCCGACCGCCCCGGACAGCGGGGAGAGCGCAAGTGGCGCGGAGCAGCCCACCACAGGAGAGCGAACGGGAGTGGAGTTGCGGATCGGGCTGTCCACCCTGCTGGGGCGTGACCGGAACCCCGGAGAGATCCACGGGTGGGGACCGGTCACCGCCGAGACCGCCCGCACCATCGTGGCCACCCAGCGCACCGGGGAATGGCGCTACGCCATCATCGACTCCGAGGGGCAGCTGATCCTGGCCGGGATCACCCGCCGTCGCCCCACGATCCCCGAGGGAAGCGGGCTCCCGGCCGCAGGCGAAGCACTGGCGCCAGGGCGGGGTGGGATCGTGGAGCTGCACATCCCCGCGACCCTGCTCACCGAGCTGGTCACGCATCCCGACGCCTGCGGCGCGCACGGCGAGTGGGCCGCGGTGACAGCTGATCTCGCCGCCCAGTACGCCAACGTCCGCGCCCAGGACACCCAAGGTGCTCGGGGCGCACCGGGGCGGGATCCGGCCGCCCGGTTCGCCGGAGCGGTGCTGCGCCGCCATGTCCAGATCCGCGACAGGGTCTGCGTGCACCCCGGCTGCCGCTGCCCGGCCCGCCACGCCGACCTCGACCGCACCGTCGACCACGCCCACGGCGGACCCACCACCGAGGCCAACTCCGGGCCGCTGTGCCGGCACGACCACCGGCTCAAACATGCCGGGCACTGGCGGCTGAGCCAGCCCGATCCCGGCCACTTCATTTGGACCACCCCACTGGGCCGGGTCTACCACACCCGACGCCAGCCCATCACCACCGACCTACCCGGTCCGCTGCCCCGCCCCGAGCAGCACTCCGGCCATGCACCGTCAGTCACCTTCAGCGAGAACTGGCCAATCCCATACCGGCCACCGCCCGAGGCTGATCCGCTACCCCCACCGGCGCATACCGTCGACTCTGACGAACCGCCACCTTTCTGAGCCGCGGTGGCTCAGCCATGAGCGAGATCGGGTAGCCGTGCCCAGTCCGTTCGCGGCTGGTGACTGGCCCACTCGCAAGGCCATAGGACCAGTCTTCGGGACGCCGGCCGACGGCGAGAGCTCGACGAGCGCCGCATGCCGGGCCCTGAGCTTCAGGTGGAGAGGTCGCGGAGCGTGTGCCCTGACCGGGGCCGGTTGTCTCCACCAGGTCTCGGCGCAACAGGGCTCCGCGGAACGCGACCCCGATCTGGTCTGCGGCGGGTAGGGGCACCAGGTGCACGACGCGAGCGGTCTGCCCGGTGACGCCGGGCCGGTAGCGCAGCAGGACCACCGGCCGCGCCCCGGCCACCGTGCGGGACCCAGTGGTGTGACGCCCGTTCGCGACGCTCATCACCGGCTCCTCAGCGGCACCGGGCCCACAGTCCGGCCAGGCGCCTGCTCGTGCCGCTCGTCCGCGGCGTCGGTGTGGTCTAGGGTCCGGCTGCCCCACCCGAGGGGTCTGTGGGGAGACAGGGTGTGGGACAAGCCGGGGTCTGAAGTGGCTGGGTGGGGCGGACCGGGCTGTGATCGCTGGCAGCACGTCGGTGTCGTCACGGATCACCGGCACGGTCCGGTCCAGGCGCCTCAGGCGGTGGCGCGACGGCCAGCTCCCACTCGCTGGCCAGCAGACTCAGCAGCAGCACCTCATCAAGCTGCCGCAGGCACAGCGTCGCCTTGCCGTGCACCTGGCAGTGGCGCCACCGCGACCCGAACACCGATCCGGGCCGACGGCAGGACCGACAGCGACCCCACTCATCAACCGGATGATCCAGCAGCAGCCCGTACAACGCGGCACACGCCCTGAACGGAACGGACCCGATCCCACCCGCGGCACCCCGCCCGGCTCGCACACCGTCCACCAAGACCTCGCACAGCACCTGGCACAGGGGGTTGCGGCTGGTCTGGTACCCCGAAGAGCCGCTGCGGAACACCGGCCTCACCCCGCCACCGCCCGCCACGCCGCGAAGAGCGCATCCGATAACCGAGGCAGCCACAGCCAGTCGCGTGCCATCGCCGGAAGCACGACCCAGCGCCCCGGACCGTGCGAAGTAACACGTGGCGGCGGCACTATGCACGGTCGACCGGCCGAATGACTCTGTGGAAGACGGGACTCGGATTCGCTCCGGTGGGTGGACATAGACCGACACCTCCCAGGTATAGAGAACCGTGACGAGCGAGCGCTCGCCGTTCGCGTCTGGCAAGCAAACCCGCTCGCGGGTGGCAACCGCGATCCCTTGCCGAGGGCAATCCGGCGACAGGCCCCCTGCGTTATCCTTCGCCGGTGGAGTGGACTGCGGCGAGGATCCGTCGGTTCCGTGAGGTGGGGCTGTGCCTGCCGCAGGACAAGTTCGCCACCACACTGGGGTTCGCGAAGCGGACGGTCGGCAACGCCGAGCGCGGCACCCACGCGCCGAGCCTGGCTCTACGCCACGCGCTGGACCACGCCTTAGAGAAAGCCACCGACGCGCAACGCGACCGCTTCCTCGCCGCCGACCACGGCGCCACCCCGACTACCCACGCCACCGACCCGACACTGGAATCCGTCGAGCTGCTACGCCGCACCAAGGCCACCGACCTGGGCACAGGCACCCTGGACCAGCTCGAGAAACTGGTCGAACGACTCGGCACGGAGTATTTCACCGTCCCTCCAGCCGAGTTCCGCCAGACAGTGCTGTCCTGGCGGCGCTACGTCGCCCGCCTCCTGGAGGGCAGGCTGACCCTGCGCGAACGCCACCACCTCTACGCGGTGGCCGGCTGGCTGTCCGGACTGCTCGCCGAGGCATCACTCGCGCTGGGCGACCACGCTGACCCGCACTGCACCACCGCCCTGTCCCTGGCCCAGGAGATCGGAGACACACGCCTCGCCAGCTGGGTACGCGGCACCCAGGCACAGGTCGCGCTGTACGCGGGCGACCCACGAGAGGCGGTCACCTTCGCCCAGGCCGGTCGAGAGATAGCACCGATCGGGTCCGCCGCTATGGTCCGGTCCTGTGCACTCGAAGCACGCGCTCACGCGCGATGCGGTGATCTCAGGGAGGCGGAGCACGCGTTGTCCCGCGCTGAGCAGGCTCTCGACGTGCGCACGGAACCCCAGACAGGCAGCTTTTTCTCATTCGACACCCCCTATGTGCCGTATTACGCGGGCACCACGTACGTCTGGCTCGGCGAAACCGCCCGTGCCCGCGTGTGGGCGGGTCAGGCCGTCGAGCTGTGCGACGCGAACCCGACCCCCTGGCCGGTTGCTCGTACCAGCGCCAGGGTCGACCTCGCTGTCGCGTTAGCCCAAGCCGGCGAGCACGACGGTGCCGCAACCCTGGGTAGCGAAGCTATGGACATCTGGGTTGAGCGGCCGACACATCCGGCTAGAAGAAGAATCGAGGAGCTTCTGGCGACGCTGTGCCCGTCCACCGAACTGTGCGTGGCCGAGCTGAGAGAACGCTGGCGATGCATCTCCAGCTAACGGACAAGCCGCCGCAGTCATCACCGGTGGCAGCCGGAAAATCGGTCGAGCGGTTGCGCTGCGGTTAGTGGCGGATGTGGGGCGGAAGGGGAGATCGAGCACTTCGTCGAGGACGCCGCCACGTTCGGCCGGGTCGATCTGTTGGTGGCGAACGCGGGCCCGCACCTGGGGGCAGGTTGGTCAAGTCGACCCCGGATGACTGGCGAGAGGCGTTCGAACTCCATGTGATCCACGCCGCGCGGGCGATCCGCGCCTGTGTGCCGCATATGACACAAACCGGTGATGGCGCGGTGGTCATCATCGCCTCAATCTCCGGCTGGAAACCCGCGCCTCGCCCGCAGTATGGAGCAACCAAGGCGGCCGAGATCCACCTCGCCATGGAACTCGGGCGCGAGCTGGCTTCCGAGAGGATCCGGGTGAACGCCGTCAGCCTCGGATCGATCTTTTTCCCCGGCGGCGGGTGGGATTCCTTACGTGAGTGGGACCCGCGCGCTCGCGGCGGCCCGTGCGGGCGACTGCGCTGGTGCCGCCTCGCTGAGGCGAGAGAACCGCTGAGCGGATCGGCACCGACCGCGACGACTACCGGATTCGCTTCGGACCCACCAACGTCGCCATCTCGTCGGTGAGCTTGGCTGTGGAGGCTCAGGACGGTACCGAGGCAGCGTGCACGGTGCGCAACGGGTGGCGCCGGACGGGTGGCCCACCGGTCCGGCGCCACCCGTCTTCTGTTGGCCGCCTATGTCAGGATGGAGACCTCCGGGAGGGGAGAGCGGCGTGCCGATCGATAAGTACCATGATGCGCTGCTGACTCCGAAGGAATCAGCACGCCACTTGCAGCTGCCCCCTCGACTCTGAACTACCGCTTGAGGGACCAAGCGGTAGCCCTCGATGACAGCGATGAACGGCACCGACGGGGGCAGGCACCGATTCGCGACATCATTGACGAGCATCTTCGATACATCACCTGGGACGAGGTGGACGGCTCCCCAATGAGACTGACCCTTCAGCAGTACCCGGACGTCGCGCTCGTGGTCATTGATCCACGATTCGGTTGGGGAGCGCCGGTGATCACGACCAATAATGTTCAAGTCGACATGGTGGTAAGGCTGTGGCGTGCTGGCGAGTCACTCGATGCCGTGGCGGAGGAGTACGGGCTCATCCGAGATGTCGCCGAAGCCATCTGCTGTATCGCGGCCTGAGCTCTTCGTCGACCGGTCTCTCGGCCGCTCCACGAAAGCTCGCCTGCGTCAACTCAGATGGATCGTTCACCTGGTCAACGATCACTTTGAGCACGACGGCCAGTTCGTGAAGGACGAGCGCTGGATCGAGTACGGAAACCTCACGATCGAGCAACAGGCGCGCATGTTCGAGGAGGCGCGAGTCCACATCGAGCGGGCCGTACAACGACACGAGGCACGCTTCTACCAGGTCTATGAAGGCGGTCGTATCGTCAAGAGATGGCCGTGACCGACAGCCCGGAGATGCCTTAACCGCGCTTTTACCTTGCACTCCTCACGTTGCGCCCTCTTGTCGAGCGGCTTTGGCCGCTTCCAGCGCTTCGGCGACAGCGGTGAACTCGTTGAGCGCGGCCTGCAGGTCATCAACGATCTCCTGGGCGATCACCTCAGGTGGCTGCGGGTTGTCACTGCCCGCAGCGTCCGGGTCGCGTAGCCAGGTGATGTCGAGGTTGGCCTTATCGCGGGTGACCAGCTCCTCGTAGTCGAACGCCTTGAAGCGCTCGGTGTCGGTGCGCTCCTCGCGGGGTTTGCCCGGCAGGTAACAGTCGACGAAGTCCTGCAGGTGCGCGCGGGCGAGCTTGCGCTGGCGCAGCGTGAAGTGCTGGCCGGTGCGGAAGTCGTAGACCCAGAGCTTCGACGTCCACGGCGTGCCCGGCCGAGCGCGCCACTTGTCGAAGAACAGCACGTTGGCCTTGACGCCACCGGCGTAGAAGATGCCGGTGGGTAGCCGGAGCAGGGTGTGCACGTCGCATTCGTCGAGCAGCCGTCGCCGGATGGCCTCGCCGGCGCCGCCCTCGAAGAGCACATTGTCCGGGACGACGACAGCGGCGCGACCACCGACGGTGAGCAGCCGGTAGATGTGCTGGACGAAGTTGAGCTGCTTGTTGCTCGTGGTCACCCAGAAGTCGTCGCGCTCGTAGGAGTCGTCGTCGCGGGTGACGCGGCCTAACTCATCGACGGTGGTGAAACCCGACTTCCGCCCGAATGGAGGGTTCGCCAGCACGAGCGTCGCGTGGTTCTGGATCTTCTCGGCCAGCGAGTCGTGCACCTCGATGAGTTCCGGACCGCCGGCCTTGCCGATACCGTGCAGGAGCAGGTTCATCTGCGCCAGCCGCGTGGTGTCCTCCACCAGTTCGACACCGCGAATCCCACCCCCGGACAGGTGCTGGGCATCCTCGGCAGACAGCTCGCCGCCGTAGCGGTCCTGGATGTACTCGTAGGCAGCGAGCAGGAACCCGCCGGTGCCGCACGCCGGGTCGATGATGGCGTCCCGCGTGGTGGGCTGGGTGCATTCGACCATCGCCTGAATGAGCGCCCGAGGAGTGAAGTACTGCCCGGCCCCGGACTTGACATCCTCCGCGCCTTTCTCCAGCAGCGCCTCGTAGGCGTCGCCCTTGATGTCCACCTTGGTGGCCGACCAGTTCTGCTGGTCGATCAGATCAACGATCAGCCGCTTGAGTGTGGCCGCGTTGCGGATCTTGTTCTGTGCGTTGTGGAAGATCCGACCGAGCGCGCCGGACTTCGTGCCGAGCTGGTCGAGGATGTCGTCGTAGACGTCCTTGAGCGCCTTCGCGTCGGCGTCCAGCAGCCTCTGCCAACCCAGATGCTCCGGCACGATCTCCTCACGGCCGCCCAACCTCCGCACGGTCCGCTCGTGCGCCATCTTGAGGAAGAGCAGGAGGGTGAGCTGGTCGACATAGTCGATCGTGGAGACCCCATCGTGCCGCAGCACATGACAGTAACTCCACAGCTTGTCGACGAGCTGCCGGGCATCGAGGTTAGCGGCGGTCACAACAAGCTCTCCTGCTCGCGGTCGAGCTTCTTTGGAGCGCGCCGAGCACGCCCAATCTTCGGCTGTGTAGCCCGTTCCACCTTGATCCGCTCCAGCAGCACCGACGCTGGCTCATCATTCGGATCCTGCGGAACCAATCTCCCGAAGAATCCGTCACTTATAAGCGACACGCGTAATCGCTCCGCTTGGCGCTCAGCGAACTCCAGTCCAGCATCAAGCTCCATAGCGATTCGATCGATCTCGTGTATCCTATTAATGACTTCGCGCTGCATATCGAGCGACGGCAAGAATAAGGTAGCGTTTTCCACGATACTCTGATCAATTTTCGGCATTGTCCCAGCTAAGCCTTTAGCTGACGACTTGAAGTATTCTCGCATCCGGTTAGTCACGAGTGCCGCAGCGAGGAACTCTGGAAGGATTTCATTGTTGACCCGGACGCGAATGAGCGGATCCGGAAAGATTGACCAATTTGGATCCGCAAGGTAGATGGCAGCTGTTCCGACGAGTTCGGAAGTATTTGCGCGCTGTATCAAGATGTCGCCTTGCTCCAGCCAGAGATCGGACACGTCTCGACCGCCCGTCTCGCACAACTTCGTATATTTTTCGATAAATTGGTTCTTGGTCACCGCAGTCAACGTTATAACGCGAACACCGCGATCGTCAGCGGTGGTCCGACCCGAATATCCATTCCTAAGCGGTTCTCGCAGGACCTCTCTTATGCGCACGAGCCGCCCGCTAGCAAAGGTGTGAAAAGTTTCATCAAGCTCACATGAGGCAAGGAGGGCAGCCTTGCGTCGCGCGGCGCGGAGGGATGTGATTCCCGCATTGATGGCCGACAGGTGACCCTCGAGGGTTACGATCTGCTCGCCGCGGTAGTCCAGCGCGGTGTCGAGCTGCTCGTAGCGCTCCCGGCGGGTGTGCAGGTCCATGACCCGCACCGGGGTGTCCGCGGGAATACTACCGCCGTGCTCGCCGACCTGGGTGTGAATGCGCATGATGTCGAAGTCGACGTTCACCCCGTCGGCGACCGCTTGGCGGTAGGTGTACTGGGACACCAGGTTCTCGTGGAAGAAACCGAAAGTCTGCGCGACGGGCGTGGCCGTCAACCCGACCAGGTGCGCGTCGAAGTACTCCAGCACCGCGCGCCATGTGCCGTAGATGGAACGGTGGCATTCGTCGACCACGATGAGGTCGAAGGTCTCCGGCGGAACGGTGGCGTTGTACTCGAGCTCGACGGCCTCGTTGATGGTGTAGTCGTCGAAGTCTGGATCGGCGTCTTCCGGCGGTTCCTGTCCCCGCAGCATCGCGTACAGCCGTTGCACGGTGCTGATCACCACGCCGGCTGACTCCAGCAACGTCGTGCTGGTCAGCCTCTGCACGTTGTACAGCTCAGAGAACTTGCTGAGGTCATCCGGAGTCTCGAACCGGCTGTACTCCGCTCTGGCCTGCTTGCCCAGGTTGTTGCGGTCGACCAGGAACAGCACCCGCCGGGCCCCGGCGTGCTTGAGTAGCCGGTAGGAGGCGTTGACCACGGTGTAGGTCTTGCCCGCCCCGGTGGCCATCTGGATCAATGCGCGAGGGCGGTCGGCGGCCAGCGACTGCTCCAGGCCGGTGATCGCCTCGACCTGGTTCGGACGCAGGCCGTAGGTGATCAGCTCCGGCATCCGGCGCAGCCGAGCGCGCAGCGTCGGCGCCTCCGGGTTCGCCTCTGCCTCGCGCATCCAGCGGGCGATCGTGGTCGGTTGGTGGAAGGCGAACACCCGCCGGCTGCGCGGGACCGGGTCGAGACCGTTGGTGAACCGGGTCTCCACCCCGGTCGACTCGTAGCGGAATGGCAACGGCGTGCGCCAGGCGGCGAGTTGCTGCCCCGTCGTGAGCCCGGCCGCGTACCGGTCGGACTGCTGCTCCGCGCCGATCACACTGACGCCCTCCCGCTTGGCCTCGATGACTCCGACCAGCGCGCCATCGACGTAGAGCAGGTAGTCCGCCCGGCCGCGGGCCATGCTGACCTCGCGGACCGCCACTCCGATCGCCACCTGCAGGTCCGTCGTCGCGACGTCCTGCACCACCCAGCCCGCCTGCGCCAGCATCCGGTCGATGACCCGGCGCACCTGGACCTCGGACAGCGGCGGACGGCTCGCGATCTGGGCCTGCTCGACCAGCGCGTCGCGCCGAGCCGGGTCGAGCCGGGGCGGGGCCTCGGCGCGTCGGGCCAGGTCCCCGCCGAGTTCCTCGACCCGGGTGGACAGCTCCGACACGAGCCGGTGGAGATCACCCTGTCCCCGGACCGCCGCGAGGATCTCTGTCTCGGCCTCGCGTCGGGCCTGGGCTTCGGCAGCGGCCGACGACGCCTGTTCGTCGAGCCGCAGGCGCATCTCGACCAGCTCGGCGCGATAGCTGCCCAGCTGGTCGTTCAATTCGGTCAGGGCGACGGCGTCAGCGTGGTCGCGGGGCGGCGCGGCCCGCTGGGGCGGCTGGGGTGGGACGAAGGGCGGCGCCTGCCGCGACTGCGTCGCCGTGCGGTGAAACCAGGCGCCCAGGTCGTAGCAGGTTCGGACCAGCCGCAGGGCATCGCGCTGCGCCGCGAAGCCCTCGTGCACGGCCTTGTTCCCGGTATCCCGGACGGCGTCGAACCAGGAATGCACCCGCTTGTTGATCACGCCCTGGTCCAGCAGCACCTTCAGGCGCTTGTACTGGGTGTCCTCATCGGCCGGGATCCGGATACCGAAGGTGGTCACCAGCGCCGTCACCAGCTGCTCACCGAACTGTCGAGCCTTGATCATCGAGGTGTTGGGGTCGGTGAAGACCATCGACTCGGCCGCAGCGCCGTATCCCACCAGCACGGCCTCGTGACCCAGCAGGAATCCGAAGTTGGGCGTGCGGTGCGCCAACTCCTCGAGACGCGGATCGCCCGTCACTGCTCACCGTCCGTGACTGGCATGAGCCGTGACGGTAACAGGGCGAACAGAAGTGGAGTGGGCCCACGTCCAATCCGACGGCCGATCATGCAGCTCCCGACCACGTCACTCGTCCCGCCGCGCCTGGCCCCCACCCTGTCCATAGCCACGAGCACGGCCCGCGTTGCAGGGCCTGCCGCCTGAGGACCGTTACCCGGTAGATCGTCAACACCGGCGGCGGAAGCGGTACCAGGTGCACGAGCGCGCAGTCTGCCCGGTGATGCCGGGCCGGTAGCGCAGCAGGACCACTGGCCGCGCCCCGGCCACCGTGCGGGACCCAGTGGTGTCGCGCCCGTTCGCGACGCTCTACTGGCCACGGGTAGCCAACCAGGTTTGGAACTCCCGATGCCGGAACTGCACGGCAATCCCGGACAAACGCATAAGCCCTGCTTCGTGGGCCCAGTCCATGAACACCGCCGGCCGCCTCGGCAGATCCCCCTGACGAGCGAGGAGCAGAGCGGCGAACAGATACCGCAGCCATGGTGAGTCAGCCACAAAGATGAGCCCGACTACGAGCGCTACTACAGCGAACGGAGGCCCGACCGCAGCTCCGCTATTGAGTCCGACCGCAAGCGCGACAGCGAGCCCACCCGTGCGCCCGAATACGATCCCGAATGCGAGTAAAGTCCCCAACCCGGCTACGAGCTCGCCCACGGTCCCGGCCGCGAGCCCGGCGCCGACCTCGCCCACGAGCACGAGACCGAACGAGAACGCCACCATCCCCGCGATGGTGTAGACCAGACCCTGTTGCACCAGCCGAGCGGGGCGATCGATGACCGCCGGACGCGTGGCCGGCCCGCTGCTGAGCAGGACCAGAACCGCGCCTAGCAGCCCAACCCCGCCACACTCAAACGTGAGCATGAGCCGCCCCACGAGCCCAACCACGTTGGACACGGCGGCGAGCATGAGCCCGCCCACCAGCCCGACCACGAGTAACAATCCGATTCGTCGACGTCCGACGGACGTGCGCAGGCCACTGAGCGTCAATCGCCGGAGATCGACCTTAGGTCGTAATGCCATCCATGCCGCCACCACGACGAACACCACCAGACCGACAACGGGCTGCTTGTCGGGCGGCCATCTGGGCAGCACACCGAGTGTGAGCAGACTACTCGCGGCCGTTGTCGTGGTCGCCATGGCGGCGTAGCGCGGAGCGCGCCGTCCCGCGACCGGCCACAGCAGGTCAAGCTGGAGGTCACTGCGAGAGCCACCGCACTCACCTTGCCAGGCCAGATGACGCGCCAGCGTGGTCAACCACCGAGTGACCTCCGGAGCTGCGTACTGCCGACCTGCGGGCTGGTGCTGCTTGAGGACCGCCGGAACCAGCTGGGCGAACAAGTGATCATCGAGCTCGGCTGCGGTGGCAAACCTGGTGAGCTCGGTAGGTTTGCTGGTAAACATTCAGCCTGGTGCGTGGAGCGAGCTGATGCGCGGCTCGATGTAACGGTGTGTGGTACGGGCGTGTCGGTTGTGGTGTGATCGGCTGGGGTGCGGTCTGATCTCGGGGTGCCTGCCCCGGAGGAGATGTCGCGCGATGCG
>JAFAUB010000066.1 GCA_019243635.1 Pseudonocardiales bacterium | reverse complement strand
GTGCGCCCGTCGAGCGGGCCATCGCCAACCTCAAGACATGGCGGATCCTCTTCACTGATTACAGAAGGCCGTTGAAGACCTTCTTGTCCTCGTTTCGAGCCGCTATCGGCCTATACTTCTTCAAGGAGGCTTTTGCATAATCCTCATACCAAACAATTGTCAACCTCATCGCCAACACCACAACCACCACAGGACTGACCGTCCGCTGCGAACTCGACCCAAACCTCTACCCCACAAAAATCAAACTCACCGACCAGCAGAAGGACTCGATACCCCTTACTCGACACCTGTTCCATGGAGACTGGAACTACACCATCACACCACGGATTGAATAGGTTATTTAATTACGACTCCTTCGAGGAGGTGTCGCTTCGGTCGACCAACATCATTCCAACCTTCGACCCAGAAGAGACGCCGCCTGCTGCGGCGGCGCTGATTACGCGCGCGCAGTGGAGGATGCCCATCGGACCGGTCATGCATCTCATGCGCTGGCTCGAGGCTGCGGGATGCGTCGTCATCGAGGAGGACTTCGAAACGACGCGCGTTGACGGGTTGTCGCAGTGGATCGGGGACCACCCGGTCATCTTGATCAATAGCAGGCTTCTCGCGGATTAGGAGGCGCCTGACCCTCGCGCATGAGCTGGGTCACCTTTCTCTGCATAGTTCGACCTCCACTGCCGGCATGGAAGAAGAGGCAAACGCGTTCGCCTCCGAGTTCCTCATGCCAGAGCATGTCATCCGACCGGAGCTGCGCAACCTCAGTCTTGGGAAGTTAATTGATTTGAAGCGCGAGTGGGGGGTTTCCATGCAAGCTATCTTCGAGCGTGCCTACCGTCTCGGGCTCGTCAAGCCGAGTGATCGTGCCGATTTCTACAGGTCGCTCAACTCGCGCGGATGGAAGGTTCGTGAACCAGTCAGTGACGAACTTCCTATCGAACGTGCGGAGCTCGCGCAAGAAATCGGCGCAAGGATGCGTGAGCGAGGACTGAGTGACGAGGAGATTGCGAGCATGGCCGGATTCGCGCCAGGCGCGAGAGCCAATCCGTTTCGCGTCCAGCCCAAGCGGTTTCAGGTAGTGTGAAGATTCAGATCACCTTCGCTAATCCGCGTTCAGCGGGCTCAGCGGGGTAAACCTCGACCGATTAGCCCCGCTGAGCCCGCTGAACGCGTCAGCTGCGGAGGAGGTCCAGGTCGAGGACCCGGATGTACAGTTCGGTGCGTTGCTGTAGGGCGGCGCGTAGGGCTCGGTGTAGGCCGTCTTCCAGGAAGAGTTCGCCGCACCAGCGGACGGCGTGCGGGAACAGGTCGCCGAAGGGCGTGGGGTCCTCGGACAGCAGCCGATCCAGCTCCACCACCGCCGCGGTGGTGACCAGGTCCGCCAAGCGCACCTGCTGGGGCGGGATCTGCGCCCAGTCCTTCAGAGAAAACCCGTGCTCGGGGTATGGGCGGCCCTGCCGGACTTCCTTGAAGATCACAGCTGGCGTTCGTCTCCGTCTCTGGCTCGGCGTGAGTGACCAGCGTATCGGGCGCGTCGGCGGGTTCCGACGCCTACGCCCGGAGCGCACTAGACTCGGGGTACAGGCTGCTACCAGCGGTGGGCCAGACACCACGGAGGTGACGTGAACGCGGACGACCGCCGGTTTGAGGTGCTGCGCGCCATCGTCACGGACTACGTGGCCACCCACGAGCCGGTCGCGTCCCGCTCGCTGGTGGAGCGACACCACTTCGGGGTGTCCAGCGCGACCATCCGCAACGATATGGTGGCGCTGGAAGAGGACGGCTACATCGTCCAGCCGCACACCAGCGCCGGCCGGGTGCCCACCGACAAGGGCTACCGGCTGTTCGTCGACCGGCTGTCGGAGGTGAAGCCGCTGTCGGCCGCCGAGCGCCGCGCGGTGCAGACCTTCCTGCGCGGCGCGGTCGACCTCGACGACGTGCTGCGCCGCAGCGTGCGGTTGCTGGCCCAGCTCACCCGCCAGGTGGCGGTGATCCAGTACCCCACCCTGAGCCGGTCCACGGTGCGTCACCTCGAGGTGCTCGCGGTGACCCCCGCCCGGCTGATGCTGGTCCTCATCACCGACGCGGGCCGGGTGGACCAGCGCCTCCTCGACTTGGGCGACGTCATCACCGAGGAGCAGGTGGCGCAGCTGCGAACGCTGCTCAACCAGGCGCTGTCGGGCCGCCGGCTCTCGGAGGCCTCCGCGGTGGTGGCCGACCTGCCCGAGCAGGCTCCGATGGAGCTCCGGGATGCGATGATCCGGGCCTCGACGGTGCTGATCGAGACGTTGGTGGAGCATCCCGAGGAGCGGCTGCTGCTCGGCGGTACCGCCAACCTCACCCGAAACGCCACCGACTTCCCAGGCTCGTTACGCCAGGTGCTCGAGGCGTTGGAGGAGCAGGTGGTGGTGCTCAAACTGCTGGCCGCAGCCCGTGACCCGGGCACTATCACGGTGCGGATCGGTGAGGAGAATGAGGCCGAGGAGATGCGCGGTACCTCGTTGGTCTCGATCGGCTACGCCTCGCACGGCACGGTGCTCGGGGGGATGGGGGTGGTCGGACCGACCAGGATGGACTACCCGGGCACCATCGCCGCGGTGCGCGCGGTGGCACGATATGTGGGGGAGATCCTGACCACCCGTTGAGCGGGGTTGCGCTCACCGGTATGTACGACGAGTACCGCGACGAGGGTCGCGGCAGGAGGACGCCAGCGTGGCCAGGGACTATTACGCAATCCTGGGCGTGCCCCGGGACGCCAGCGCGGAGCAGATCAAACGCGCCTACCGTAGGCTGGCGCGCGAGCTGCACCCCGACGTCAACCCCGACGCGCAGGCGCAACGGCGTTTCCAGGACGTCACCGCCGCCTACGAGGTGCTGACCGACCCGCAGAAGCGGCAGGTCGTCGACCTCGGCGGGGATCCGCTGGAGCCCGGTGCAGGGCGGGGCGCCGGGGGTGACCCCTTCGGTGGGTTCGGTTTCGGCGACATCATGGACGCCTTCTTCGGTGCTGGTGGCGCGCCCGGTCGGCGAGGGCCGCGCAGCCGGGTGCAGAGCGGTTCCGACGCACTGATCCGGCTGCAGCTCACTCTCGAGGAGTGCGCCAGCGGGGCCTCCCGTGAGCTCACCGTGGACACCGCTGTGCTCTGTGTCGAATGCAACGGCTCCGGTTGCGCGCCCGGTACCCGGCCGAGGGCATGCGACACCTGTGGTGGCGCCGGCGAGGTGCAGAACGTGCAGCGGACCTTCCTCGGCCAGGTGGTGACCTCGCGGCCGTGCCCGGTGTGCCGCGGCTTCGGCGAGGTCATCCCCGACCCCTGCCGCCAGTGCGGCGGAGACGGACGGATCCGGGCCCGCCGCAACGTCACCGCGAAGGTACCCGCCGGAGTGGGTGACGGGATGCGGGTACGGCTGGCCGGCCAGGGTGAGGTAGGCCCCAGTGGCGGCCCTGCGGGTGATCTCTACGTCGAGGTGCAGGAGGTGCCGCACGAGACGTTCACCCGCGACGATGCCGACCTGCACTGCACCGTGCGGGTTCCGATGACGGCCGCCGCGCTGGGTACCACCGTCGCGCTGGAGACCCTCGACGGCATCGAGGAGATCCGGGTCGAACCGGGTACCCAGTGCGCCACCGTGCTGACCCTGCGGGGGCGGGGGATGCCGCGGCTGCGCAGCACCGGCCGCGCCGAGGGACGGGGGGACCTGTTCGTCCACCTCGACGTCGTGACCCCGACGCGGCTGGACCCCCGGCAGATCGAGCTGCTGCGCGAGCTTGCCCTCCTTCGCGGTGAGGAGCAGGCCGAGCTCACGGCGAACGGTCGGGCCGGCGGCTTGTTCTCCCGGTTGCGGGATTCGCTGGGCGGACGCTGATGTCAGGCGGCCTCTGATGTTCGGCCGGTGCTGAGGTAACCGGTGACAGCGGGGTCGCCCGTGAGCAGCCCGCCGGTGTTTCTCGCCGAGCGGCTGCCTGTCGAGGGTGCCGAGACGATGCTGGCTGGACCCGAGGGCAGGCACGCCGCGACGGTGCGACGGCTGCGGGTCGATGAGCGTCTCGTGCTCACTGACGGTTGTGGTGAGCTGGCCCTGTGTGAGGTGCTCGATACCGGTCGGGACCGGCTTCGGCTGCGGGTGCTGCGTCGGATGATCGAGCCGGCCCCGGCGTTGCGGGTGACGCTGGCACAGGCGCTGGTCAAGGGCCGGCGTGGGGAGCTGTCGGTGGAGCTGGCCACCGAGGCCGGGGTGGACGCGGTGTTGCCCTGGCGAGCTGACCGCTGCGTGGCTCGCTGGGATGAGGGGCCGCGCGGGATGAAGGCGTTGTCCCACTGGCGGGAGACGGCGCGTGAGGCGGCCAAGCAGTCCCGCCGGGGATGGTTTCCCGAGGTGGCTGAGCCAGTGGACATCGGCGTACTCCGGCAGCGCGCAGCCGCTGCGGCAGTGTGCCTGGTGCTGCATGAGCGCGCGACCGATCCGCTGCCTTCGGTGCCGTTGCCCGCCGAGGGGGAGCTCCTGCTGGTGGTCGGACCTGAGGGCGGCATCACCGAGGCCGAGCTGGCTACGCTCACCGCCGCGGGAGGCCGGCCGGTGCGGCTGGGCCCGGGGGTGCTGCGTTCTTCGAGTGCCGGGGCGGTTGCTCTCGGTGCAATTGGTGCCCTTTCCCAACGTTGGATTCTACGCCATTAGGGTGATAACTAGCGCGCTTTGGCGCGAAAAGAGTTACCTTAAGTAGGAACAACCGATGAAGTCCACCTGATCGAGTACGGAATCGGTTGGGGCTCACCAGCCCAGAAAGACTCCGCCGGACACCTCCCCCCTCGGTCCGGCGGCGCCGCGCCGCGGCGGGACAGCCCCCAGTTCCCGCCGCGGCGCGGCATCCCCCCTCCCCACCCGCCGTAGTAGCCGGATCCGACCTCAGCGCAACCGCGCGGCAGACCTGGCGCCCGGGTCGATATCCCCGCGCAGTGGCGAGTTCCGGCGAAAAGTGGCGAATCAGTGCCCGCGGGCTCGGGTGTCCGGCTAGCATCAGTCCTGCCGGTTGGCCTCCTGCCGGTTCAGCCGAGACGCGCGAGCGCGCAGGAAGACAGGACCCACCCCCACGTGACCCCTACCCCAGTGGAGGGCGCCTCCCGATCCGGTTCGCGGACGACGCAGCCCGAACCGGTCCAGTCGAAGATCGTCATTCCCGGCTCCGCCGCGCTGGCCCTGCTGGGGTCCCGCGATGAGAACTTGAAGGTGACCGAGGACCTGCTCGCCGCCGACGTGCACGTGCGGGGCAACGAGGTCACCCTCTCCGGCACCCCGGCGGACGTCGCATTCGCCGAACGGGCCTTCGGCGAGTTGGTCGCCCTGGCCTGCCGCGGCCAGCAGCTCGGCCCGGATGCGGTCCGGGCGACCCTGGCGATGCTCGCCCAGGGGGATGCGGAATCGCCCGCCGAGGTGCTCAGCCTTGACATCCTCTCTCGGCGCGGCCGCACGATCCGGCCCAAGACACTGAACCAGAAGCGGTACGTCGACGCCATCGATCGCTGCACGATCGTGTTCGGCATCGGGCCCGCCGGTACCGGCAAGACCTACCTGGCGATGGCCAAGGCGGTGCAGGCGCTGCAGGCCAAGCAGGTCAACCGGATCATCCTCACCCGGCCGGCGGTCGAGGCAGGGGAGCGGTTGGGCTTCCTGCCCGGCACTCTGTACGAGAAGATCGACCCCTACCTGCGCCCGTTGTACGATGCGCTGCACGACATGCTGGATCCAGAGTCGATCCCCAAGCTGATGGCCGCCGGGACCATCGAGGTCGCCCCGCTGGCCTACATGCGCGGTCGCACCCTCAACGATGCCTTCATCATTCTCGACGAGGCGCAGAACACCACCCAGGAGCAGATGAAGATGTTCCTCACCCGGCTCGGCTTCGGCTCCCAGGTCGTGGTCACCGGTGACGTCACCCAGGTCGACCTGCCGGGCGGTCAGCCCTCCGGGCTGCGGATCGTGCAGCACATTCTCGATGGTGTGCCCGACGTGCACTTCGCGCAGCTGTCCAGTGCCGACGTGGTCCGTCACCAGCTGGTCACCGAGATCGTGGACGCCTACGCCCGGTGGGACGCCGTCCAGGAGACCGCCGGTGCGCGCCCGGTGTCCAACCGTGCCGACCGGCGCCGGAGGCGGTGACCCGTCGATGGGCATCGAGATCCGCAACGAGTCCGGCGCCGCCATCCCCGAGGCATCGATCGCGGCGGCGGCGCGTTTCGCGATGGACCGGTTAGGCGTCAGTCCATTGGCTGAACTGTCCGTGCTGCTGGTCAGCAGCGCAGCGATGGCCGATCTGCACCAGCGCTGGATGGATCTGCCAGGGCCCACCGATGTGATGGCCTTCCCGATGGACGACGTGGACGAGGGCGGTCTGCTGGCGGGCGGCAAGCCGGACAGCCCGTCCGGTGACCCTGCGCTGCTCGGTGACATCGTGCTGTGCCCAGAGGTCGCGAGGGAACAGGCCGCCACAGCGGGTCACTCAGCGCTCGATGAGCTGCACCTGCTCACTGTCCACGGCGTGCTGCACCTGCTGGGTTACGACCACGCCGAGGCCGCCGAGGAACGCGAGATGTTCGCCCTGCAGGAGCGGGTCCTCGATGAGTTCCGGCGCGTCGACCGGGCCAGCCGGCGCCGGATCGCCCAGCGGGACGCCGACACTCAGCTGCTGGGGGTGGTCGGTCTGGACGGGCCGGGGGAGTCCGGCCCGCCGGGGTAACCCCCGGATAGTCCACCGGCCCTCACAGTGCTGACGCTCTCGGTTCCTCTGCTCGTGCCGGCCGCCGCCCTGGTGGCGTCGGCCGGCGGCTTCGCCGCGGCCGACGCCGCGCTGGGCACGGTGTCGCGGGCCCGGGTCGAGGAGCTGGTGCGTTCGGGCCGGCACGGCGCCGGAGCGCTTGCGCTCGTCGTCGCCGACCGGCCCCGGCATGTCAACCTGTTGCTGTTGCTGCGGCTGAGCTGTGAGCTGACCGCTACGGTGCTGGTCACCGTCGCGGCGGTGCGGGCGTTGTCGCCGATCTGGCTGGCGGTCCTGGCCGCCGGGTTGGGGATGGTGGTGGTGACCTACGTGGTGGTCGGCGTGGGTCCGCGCACCATCGGGCGCCAGCACCCCTACCGTGTCGGCCTCCTGGTGGCCGGCCCGGTCCGGGTGCTGGGCCGGATCCTGGGCCCGTTGTCGCGGCTGCTCATCGTCGTCGGTAACGCGATCACGCCCGGCCGGGGCTTCCCGGAGGGTCCGTTCAGCTCTGAGGTCGAGCTCCGGGAGCTGGTGGATATGGCGGGTCAGCGCGGCGTGGTCGAGGCCGGCGAGGCCGAGATGATCCACTCCGTGTTCGAGCTGGGGGACACCGCGGCCCGCGAGGTGATGGTGCCCCGAACCGAGATCGTCTGGATCGAGCGGGGCAGGCCGGTCCGCCAGGCAGTGGCGCTGTGCCTGCGTTCCGGATTCTCCCGGATCCCGGTGGTCGGGGAGAGCGTCGATGACATCGTCGGTGTCGTGCACCTCAAGGATCTGGTGGCGGCCGAGCAGCAGGGCGACCCCGTCGGGACGGTGATGCGGTCCGCGACGTTCGTGCCTGACTCCAAGCTGCTGACCGGGCTGCTCAAGGAGATGCAGGTCTCGCACGACCACATGGCCGTCGTGGTCGACGAGTACGGTGGCACCGCCGGCCTGCTGACGATCGAGGACATCCTCGAGGAGATCGTCGGCGAGATCACCGACGAGTCCGACACCGACCAGCGACCGCCGGTCGAGCACCTTGGAGAGGGTACGGTTCGGGTGATCAGCCGACTGCCGGTGGTCGACCTGGGTGAGCTGTTCGCGGTGGACCTCTCCGACACCGACGTGGAGACCGTCGGTGGGCTGCTGGCGCAGCGGTTGGGCCGGGTGCCGGTGCCCGGTGCCGTGGCCGAGGTGGCCGGTTTGCGGCTGCGCGCCGAGGGCGGCAACGACCGTCGGGGCCGACTGCGCATCACCACCGTCACCGTATGCCGGGTCGCTACCCAGCAGGACTCCCTGCAGCCGGGCTTCGCGAGGTCGGACGTCACCACGCAGCCGGATCCCGCTACCTGTCGGCCCCAGGTCCACCCCGCCGCAGCCAACCCGCCGCAGGAAGCGAGCGATACCCGTGCCTGAGACCGCAGAGCTCGACCCCGAGGACGTCAAGATCGTGACGCTGGCGCGCTCGGCGTTGGCTCGCACCGGCGCCCAGGAGGGTGCCGCGGTGCGGGACACCGCTGGGCGCGCCTACACCGGCGTCACGGTCGCGCTGCCCTCGCTGGCGCTGACCGCGCTGCAGGCGGCGGTGGCCGCGGCGGTGGCCAGCGGGGCGACCGGCTTGGAGGCGGCCGTGGTGGTGTCGGGGTCGGGGTCGGTGGACGCCGCCTCGCTGGCTGCGGTCCACGAGCTCGGGCCGGCTGCCCCGGTGCTGGTGGCCGACCAGCGCGGCAACATCCGCGACGTACTGCGCGCGGTGACGTAACCATGGCCCGGGATGTGGTACTACAGCACACTGAACGGCCGTTCCGGGCCGGGTTCGCCTGTCTGGTGGGACGGCCCAACGTCGGCAAGTCGACGTTGACCAACTCGCTGGTCGGCCAGAAGGTGGCGATCACCTCCAGCCGGCCGCAGACCACTCGGCACGCCATCCGGGGAATCGTGCACCAGCCCCACGGGCAGCTCGTGCTGGTGGACACGCCTGGCCTGCACCGGCCCCGCACGCTGCTCGGCCAGCGGCTCAACAGTGTGGTGCGCGCTACCTGGTCGGAGGTGGACACGATCGGCTTCTGCGTGCCCGCCGACGTCGTGATCGGGGCCGGGGACCGGTTCATCGCCGGTGAGCTGGCCGCGCTGGCCCGGCGCACCCCGGTGTTCGGCATCGTGACCAAGACCGACCTGGTGCCCCCACCGCGAGTGGCCGAGCAGCTCGCCGGGCTGGCCGACCTGGCGCGCTCGGCTGGCATGGGCGAGTTCACCGAGCTGGTGCCGGTGTCAGCGGTCGACGGCTTCCAGGTGGGGCTGCTGGCTGACCTGCTGCTAGCCCGGATGCCGGAGTCGCCACCGCTGTACCCCGGTGGAGAGCTCACCGACGAACCGGAGCGGACTCTGGTCGCTGAGCTGGTCCGGGAGGCGGCGCTGGAGGGCGTGCGCGATGAGCTGCCGCACTCGTTGGCCGTCGTGGTGGAGGAGATGAGCCCGAGGCAGGGGCGGGAGGGCCTGCTCGACGTCTACGTGAACCTCTACGTCGAGCGCGACAGCCAGAAGGCGATCGTGATCGGACGTGGCGGCCGGCGGCTCAAGGAGGTCGGCAGCCGCGCGCGGGCGCACATCGAGGCCTTGCTGGGCACCCCGGTGTACCTCGATCTGCATGTGAAGGTCGCCAAGGACTGGCAGCGCGACCCCAAACAGCTGCGTCGCCTGGGTTTTTAGGGTCAGCCGGGTTTCTAGGGTCAGCTGGGTGGTGAGGGTTTCTCGTCGTGGCCGCCGAACTGTTTGCGCATCGCCGACAGCGCCTTGTCCGCGAACTCGCCCAGGTTGCGGGAGCTGTACCGCGAGTACAGCGCGGCGGTCAGCACGGGAGCCGGCACTCCCTCGGCGATGGCCGCGATGCAGGTCCAGCGGCCCTCACCGGAGTCGGACACCCGCCCGGCGAAGTCGCGCAGGTCCGGCGAGCGGTGCAGCGCGGCGGCGCTCAGGTCGACCAGCCACGAACCGATCACGCTGCCACGGCGCCACACTTCGGCGACCTCGGCGACGTTGAGGTCATAACGGTAGTACTCGGGGTCCTCCAGTGGAGCGGTCTCCGCGTCGCTTTCCCGGGTACGGGTGCCGATGTCGGCGTTGTGCAGGATGTTCAGCCCCTCCGCGATGGAGGCCATCATCCCGTACTCGATGCCGTTGTGGACCATCTTGACGAAGTGCCCGGCGCCGCTGGGCCCGCAGTGCAGGTATCCCTTCTCAGACGGAGCGACCTCACCCTCGCGGCCGGGGGTGCGTTCCGCGGTACCGACGCCGGGCGCCAGCGACGCGAAGATCGGTTCGAGCTGGGCCACGGCATCGGGGTCGCCGCCGATCATCAGACAGTACCCGCGGTCCAGGCCCCACACGCCGCCGCTGGTGCCGCAGTCCAGCAGCCGGATGCCGCGCTCGGACAGCCGTTTCGCGTGCCGAATGTCGTCGCGGTAGTAGGAGTTCCCGCCGTCGATGACAGTGTCACCGGACTCCAGTTTCTCGGCCAGCTCGTTGATGACGGCGGTGGTGGCCGCTCCCGCCGGCACCATCACCCACACCGCGCGTGGTGGGGTGAGCTTCGCCGCCAGCTCCTCCACCGAGCTGACACCGGTCGCCCCCTCGCGGGCCAGCGTCTCGACGACTGCGGGGTCACGGTCGTAGACGGCGCACTCGTGGCCCTCCCGCATCGCTCGCCGCACGATGTTGGCTCCCATGCGACCCAGGCCGATCATCCCCAGCTGCATCTGCGTCTCCTCGTCGATCTGCGTCGATCCGTCATTGTCCTCCTCGTCAACCCGGGTCCTCCCCGTCACCCGGCGCCCAGCCGGGCTCCCCAGCGGGTCGTGGCCGGCTCGCCCGGAGCCAGCCGGCGAATTCCCTGCCCGGACTGCAAGGCGTTCGGTGGGCAGGTCATCGGCTCGGCACCCAGCCCCCGACGGCGACGGTGCGGGCTGAGCATGTCGCCGGTGTAGAGTTCGACGACCGGATACGTGCCGTCCACCCACAGCTCGGCACGCCGCCCGTCCGGCCCTTCCAGCCGGACCCAGGCCCGCCCCGCCTCGTCGCGGTGAAGGTCGGTGAACGCGGAGTCGATCCGTTGGTCACCCAGCCGGCGACCCCCGGCGAAGTCGAAGCGGCCACCGGCCACCGGCTCGGTCCCGGTCGGCAGCTGACGGTGCGGGTCGGTGACGATGCGGGTGTCGGCCGCGAAGGTCAGCACGGCATCGTCGATCAGGCCGCTTCCCGGTGCCAGGTACGGGTGCTGACCAGCGCCGTACGGGCAGGTCCGCTCGCCCCGGTTGGTCGCCGTGGTGGTGACCGTCAGGCCGTCGTCGTCGAGCAGGTAGTCCACCTCCACGTCGAGGAGGAACGGATAGCCGGTCAGGGGATGCAGCCGGGTTCCCATGGTGACCCGGTTCGGCTCCTCACGTACCACGTGCCAGGAGCGCCAGCGCAGCAAGCCGTGGATCGCGTTGCCCCTCTCCGGTTCGGTGAGCGCCACCTGGTAGTCCACACCGTCGAACCGGTACCGGCCGTCGGCCAGCCGATTGGGCCAGGGCACCAGCGGCGTGCCGTGCGCGCCGTCGCACATCGTCCCCAGCGGGTAGGGGTCTAAGACCGCCCGCTCGCCGACCCGGTACTCCCGTACCCCGCCTCCCACCTCGACCACCACGATGACCTGCTCGCCACGCCGAATCTGGTACTGCCGTCCTGACGGTGGCAAGCTCATGCGGCCTCGCAATCGAGGGTGACCTACGGCTGGAGATAGCCGCCCCGTACCGGCTGCAAACATCTCCCGCGCCACGTCGACCGTGGCCCGCGCGTCGCGTGCACCTGCCGGCTCGGTGGTGCGACGATGGGCGGGTGAGTCTGTACCGCGACACCGGGGTGGTGCTGCGGGTGCAGAAGCTGGGTGAAGCCGATCGCATCATCACGCTGCTGACCCGACGGAACGGGCCGGTGCGCGCGGTGGCCAGGGGCGTGCGGCGCACCTCGTCGAGGTTCGGCGCGCGGCTGGAGCCCTTCGGGCACGTCGACGTGCAGTTCTACCGCGGGCGGACGCTGGACGTCATCACCCAGGTCGAGACGGTCGACGGCTTCGGTTCCCGACTGGTCGGCGACTACGGCCGCTACACCACCGGCTGCGCGGTGCTGGAGACCGCCGAGCGACTGGCTGGCGCCGAGGGTGAACCGGTGTTGCGGCTTTACCTGCTGGTCGTGGGGGCGCTGCGGGCGCTGGCCGACGGGCGGCGGCAAGCCCCCCTGGTGCTCGACGCTTTCCTGCTGCGCGCGATGGCCGCCGCCGGATGGGCGCCGGCGCTGATCGAATGCGCCCGATGCGGAGTACCGGGACCGCACCGGGCTTTCAGTGTTCCCGCGGGGGGTGCGGTCTGTCCCGGGTGTCGTCCGGGCGGCGCTGCCACCCCGTCGGCACCGGTCCTGGATCTGCTCGACGCCCTCGTGCGCGGGGACTGGCAGGTCGCCGAGCGCGCCTCGCCGATGATCTCCCGGGAGGCCAGCGGCCTGGTCGTGGCCCACCTCCAATGGCACCTGGAACGCCAACTCCGCTCCCTGCCCCTGGTGGAGCGGCCCCGTCCGCATTCAGCGGGCTCAGCGGGGCTATCCGGCCGCCGATAGCCCCGCTGAGCCCGCTGAATGCGGAGGCGGCAGGATGGGACGCCGACTCGGCGGGGCGTGGCGGGAGGAGGTGCCGGTTGTGGTGCGGATGCCCGATCCGCATGCCTCGGGGGCTCGGCCACCCGTGATCCCCGCTGAGCGGGTGCCCCGGCACGTGGCGCTGGTGATGGATGGCAACGGGCGGTGGGCGCAGCAGCGCGGGTTGCCCCGCACCGAGGGCCACCGCCGTGGCGAGGCCGCGTTGTTGGACGTCGTCTGTGGCTGCGTCGAGCTGGGCGTGAGGTGGCTGTCGGCTTATGCGTTCTCCACCGAGAACTGGCGACGTAGCCCCGAGGAGGTGCGTTTCCTGATGGGCTTCAACCGCGACGTCATCCGCCGTCGCCGTGACCGGATGCACGAGATGGGCGTGCGGGTGCGCTGGGCTGGGCGTCATCCGCGGTTGTGGCGCAGCGTGGTCCGGGAGCTCGAGGTCGCCGAGGAGCTGACCGCGGCCAACGACGTGATGACTCTGACGATGTGCGTGAACTACGGCGGTCGCGCCGAGATCGCCGACGCGGCGCGCGAGGTGGCCCGCCAGGCGGCCCGCGGTGAGATCGACCCGGAGCGGGTCGACGAGCGAATGCTGGCCCGCTATCTGGACGAGCCGGACATGCCCGACGTCGACCTGTTCCTCCGGCCCTCGGGCGAACAACGCATCTCCAACTTCCTCATCTGGCAGGCCGCCTACGCGGAGCTGGTGTTCCAGGACGTCCTGTTCCCCGACTTCGACCGCCGGGACCTATGGCGGGCCTGCGAGGTCTACGCCGCCCGTGACCGCCGGTTCGGCCGTGCCATCGACAGTGGGCCGTCTGAGACCGTGCCAGTTGATACCAGAGTCTCCAGGAGGACGATCCGGTGAGCCATGAGGAGGGTGCGGCGAGTCATGCCTGCACCCGCGAGCTGCTCGGCGCCGCCCGGACGGCGCTGGAGCGCTATCAGGACGTCGCGGTGGACGCCGACGGCTCGCTGAGCTTCCAGCACTCCGAGGTGCCCTGCGCGGTGCAGGCGGTGGAGCTCGTCGAGGGCCTGGGGATGCTCAGCCTGACCTGCGTGGTCGCTTGGGATGTTCCTGACGACGGCGAGCTGGCCGAGCGGGTCGCCACGCGGGCCGGGCGGGGCCTGTTCGGTACCCTGGGGCTGGTCCGCACCGAGCGCGGGGCCGACCTGACGCTGCGGTACGCGTTCCCGGCTGCCGGCTTGGACACCGTGCCACTGGGCACGCTGCTCATGCTGGTGGTGTCCGCAGCCTCCCAGGTGCGCGGCGAGTTGCTCGCCGAGCACTGAGCCGGTCTCAGAGCGAGCCGGTCTCAAGAGGTCGCGCAGTCAGCGCAGCGGCCGGAGATCTCGACGGTGTGGTCGATGTCGGTGAAGCCGTGGTCGTCCGCGACCTTCTCCGCCCACAGTTCCACAGTCGGCCCCTCGACCTCCACTGTGCGCCCGCAGTGCCGGCACACCAGGTGATGATGGTGATGCGCCGAGCAACGCCGGTAGAGCGCCTCGCCGCCGGCGGTGCGCAGCACGTCGATCTCACCGGCTTCGGACAACGTCTGCAGCGTGCGGTACACCGTGGTCAAGCCGATTCCCTCGCCGCGGCGGCGCAGCCTCTCATGGATCTCCTGAGCGGACCGGAAGCCGTCGGTGTCGTTGAGCAGCCTGGACACCGCAGTCCGCTGCCGGGTAGAGCGCGGCCGATGTACCGGCCCGGGTACCGGGCCAGCTGGACGCGGGGCGCTCATTGCTCCTCCACATGGGTGACGGCGTCCACCACGATGCGCGACAGATGCTCGTCGACCAGCCGGTAGACGACCTCCCGACCGTGCCGCTCGCCGTCCACCACCCCGGCGGACTTGAGTACCCGCAGGTGCTGGCTGATCAACGGCTGGGTGACGCCCAGCGCGTCGACCAGCTCGTGGACGCAGCGCTCGCTGTCACGCAGCTGCAGCACGATGGCGATCCGCACCGGCGCGGACAGCGCTCGGAGCAGCTCGCCAGCCGCCACCAGGGTCACCCGGGGGCGGGTCGCCGCCGGACCGGGAGCCGGCCGACCGGGCGAATGCTCGTCGTCGACGGCCGGGTCCGGTACCGCGTCCGCGGTGACACCCGCCATGTCGTCCGCCTCGCTTCCCTGCCTCGATCCCGATCCGCCGGCCAATGGTAGGCCTGGCCATGGTAGGTCCGGCCATGGTAGGTCCGGCCCTGGTGGAAACAGGGTCACCTACCACGATGCCACCTGCCCGGGTCGTGGGTTCGCTGACCCGCGCGCCGTTCGGCGTCGAGCGGGGGCCTGGGTTCGACGATCGCTAATGTGGGCACGCCCCCGCAACAGACCCCCAGGAGTTCCCCAGTGTCCGCGGATCGCATCGAGACCATCGTCAACCTGTGCAAGCGCCGTGGCTTCGTGTTCCCGAGCGGGGAGATCTACGGCGGAACCCGCTCCGCCTGGGACTACGGTCCGCTCGGCGTGGAACTCAAGGAGAACGTCAAGCGTCAGTGGTGGCGCGCGATGGTCACCGGCCGAGACGACGTCGTCGGCCTGGACTCCGCGGTGATCCTGCCCCGCCAGGTGTGGGTCGCCTCGGGTCACGTGCAGGCCTTTCACGACCCGCTGGTGGAGTGTCAGAGCTGCCACCGGCGGTTCCGGGCCGACCAGCTCGCGGAGGACTACACCCAACGCACCGGTAGGGGGACGCTGGAGGGCGACCTGTCGGATGTGCCGTGCCCGAACTGCGGCACCCGTGGCGAGTACACCCGTCCGCGCGAGTTCAACATGATGCTCAAGACACACCTCGGTCCGGTGGAGTCCGAGGACGGGATGCATTACCTGCGCCCAGAGACCGCGCAGGGCATCTTCGTCAACTTCCAGAACGTGGTGATGTCCGCCCGTAAGAAGCCGCCGTTCGGTATCGCGCAGGTCGGCAAGAGCTTCCGCAACGAGATCACCCCGGGTAACTTCGTCTTCCGCACCCGCGAGTTCGAGCAGATGGAGATGGAGTTCTTCGTCGAGCCGGGCACCGACGAGCAGTGGCACCAGTACTGGATCAACACCCGCACCGACTGGTATGTCGACCTGGGTATCGATCGGGACAACTTGCGGCATTACGAGCATCCCAAGGAGAAGCTCTCGCACTACTCCAAGCGGACCGTGGACGTGGAGTACCGGTTCGGCTTCTCCTCCGGTCAGGAGTGGGGTGAGCTGGAGGGTATCGCCAACCGCACCGACTTCGACCTCACCACACACTCCAACCACTCCGGAGTCGACCTGTCCTACTACGACCAGGCCACCGACTCCCGCTACCGGCCCTATGTGATCGAGCCCGCCGCCGGCGTCGGCCGTCCGATGATGGCGTTCCTGCTGGAGGCCTACGCGGAGGACGAGGCACCCAACGCCAAAGGCGGGGTGGACCGCCGTGTGGTGCTCAGGCTGGACCGGCGGCTGGCCCCGGTGAAGGCCGCAGTGCTGCCGCTGTCGCGCAACGCCGACCTGTCCCCCCCGGCCCGGGACCTCGCCGCGGTGTTACGGCGGCAGTGGAATGTCGACTTCGACGACGCGGGCGCCATCGGCCGCCGTTACCGCCGGCAGGACGAGATCGGCACCCCGTTCTGCGTGACGGTGGACTTCGACTCGCTGACCGACCACGCCGTGACGGTGCGCGAGCGGGACACCATGGCCCAGCAGCGGGTCGCGATGGATCAGGTCGAGTCCTATCTGGCGGCTCGCCTGGTCGGCTGCTGACCCGCCGCTCATTCTGGGAACATGGTGAACATGGTGAGCCGCAGGGAGAACGCTGAGGAAACGCGTCACCGCCGGCAGGTCGGTGAGGCACTGCGCCGCTGGGCGGAGCAGGGTCGCTCCTCAGGGGTGGTGCGGGTACTGCAGCGGCATGGTTTCGGCACCGTCGCCACCGGGCAGCTGCTGGCCGGCACCGCGGAGGGGGACCGGGTGGGCACGGTGTTCGAGGGCACCCTGGACGCCGTGGCACTGCCGTTGCTGACCTCTGCGGTGTCCACTCCCGGCACCGCGAACGGTCACGTCACCGAGCCGGACGCGGTGGCGGCCGGGCTCGCCTGCAGCGGTGGCGCCCAGCTGCTGGGCCACCCGTTACCCGCGCCCGCCGCCGCCGCGCTGGGGGTCGCGCTGGTCGACGGTGAACCCTGTGCGCTCGCCTCTACCGTCGACGGGTCGGCCGTGCTGGTGGCGGCCGGGCCTGGGCTGGCCGATGTCGTCGGCACGCTCGGCGCGACTGAGGTGGACGAGGTGGCGCTGGCCAGGATGCGTGAGCTGGCCTGGGTCGGCGCGAGCGCCACTGAGCAAGGCGACGCCGCAGGTACCCCGGTACTGCTCGACGTGTGGGTGCCGGTGACCACCATGCTGATCGTGGGCCGGGGGGCGATCGGGGCAGCCCTGGCGGCGCAGTGCGGGTTGTTGGGCTGGGTAGCGCGCACCGAGACCGAGCTGGCGCCCTCGGTCGTCGCCGCGAAGGAGCTCACCGCTGCTGACGTGCTGGTCCTGCTCGATCACGGGCCGGCCTTCGATGCCGTGCTGGTGGAGCTGTTGCGGTCGGGGCGGGGTTTCTGCGGCGCGCTGGGATCGCGGCACACCCAGCAGGCTCGGCGCCGTCGGCTGCGGGCCGCCGGGATCACCGAGGAGGAGCTGGCCCGGCTGCACGGGCCGGTGGGCCTGGACCTGGGTGCGGCCACACCAGCGGAGACGGCGGTGTCCGTGGTCGGAGAGGTTCTCGCGGTGCGGCGGGGACGTTCCGGTGGCCCGCTGGCCACCGCGGCGGGACGCATCGGTGGGTGAGGGTGAGGGCCGGCTGAGCCGGCAGTCGGGCTACCGACCCGTCCGGTCGGTGCTGTCGACCGCGCTGGTCCGGCTGGTCCTCGGTGGGGTGCTGGTGGGCGCCCTGGTCGTCGGTGGCACGGTGTTCCGGGTGTGGCAGGTGGCTCGGGTCGACGACCGTGACAAGGCCGACATCCTGGTGGTGCTGGGCGCGGCCCAGTACGACGGCACACCGTCGGCGGTGCTGGGCTCCCGGCTGGACCACGCCGCGCGGCTGTGGCGCGACGGGGTCGCGCCGGTGATCGTCACAGTCGGCGGTCGACGGGCCGGTGACACCTACACCGAGGCCGAGGCCGGCCGCAACTACCTGATGTCCTATGGGATTCCCCAGACCGCCGTGGTGCCGATCGGACAGGGCCGTGACACCCTGGAGAGCCTGCGCGCGGTGGCCCGTCGAGCAGCGACTGCGGGCTGGCACACCGCGGTGGTCGTCAGCGATCCCTGGCACTCGTTGCGGGCTCGTACGATGGCCGACGACCTCGGGTTGGCCGCCTGGACCTCGCCCACCCGCAGCGGCCCGATCGTGCAGACGCGAACCATCCAGGCTCGCTACATCCTCCGGGAGAGTGCCGCCCTGCTGGACTACCGGCTCACCCACGCCCCGGCCGAGTCGTTCGGCCCCGATCTGGGGTGAGCCCGGCTGCGCTGGCCCCACCCCGACATGACCGGGCGCGGCTGCTTGCCGAGCCGGCCCACCAGTGCGCTGGTGGGCCGGTGCCTGGCGAAACCAAGATCAACCTGATTTAGTGGGCATGTGCTCGATAATGACCACAGTTTCCTGGTTACCGGGGGTCTCGGCTTTGTCGGCAGACACCTTACGGAGGCTCTGCTCGCGCTGGGGAAGGAGGTCACGGTCCTCGACAACACCCGCACCGCGACCGATACCAGCCCGCCGCCGGGGGCCAAGCTCTGGATGGTCGACATTCGGGACTCTCGCGAGGTCGCCGAGGCGGTCACCGGGATGGACGTGGTGTTCCATCTGGCCGCGAACGCCAATGGAACGTTGTCGATCACCCAGCCTCGTCTCGACTTCGAGACCAACACGGTGGGAACGTTCTCGCTCGCCGAGACGCTCCTCGACAGTGACATCCGGCGACTCGTGTACGTGTCATCCGCGTCGGTGTACGGCACGCCACGACGCTTTCCTATGGACGAGGACCACCCGACCCGGCCGTTTGTTCCCTATGGCGCATCGAAGCTCAGCGGAGAGGTGACCTGCCTCGCCCTGCACCACTCCTGCGGCCTTCCGGTGGTGGTCGGTCGGCCGTTCTGCGTCTACGGACCGGGGGCCAACCCTCAGGAGGAGATGGTCGAGGTCGGCCGTTACCTTCGCTGGCACCTCAACGACCAGCCCATCCAGATCGTTGGTGACCTCGACCGGAAGACCCGGGACTTCGTGCATGTCAGCGACCTGGTGGCCGGTCTGATGGTGATCGCCGACCGGGCCGAGACCGGTGAGGTCTTCAATATCGGCTCAGGCCAGGAGATATCAATGCGACAGCTGGTGGACACGATTGGTGCCGCCACCGGACGAGAACCCGCTCTGCGGGTGATACCCGAGGTCGCGGATGACACCTACCGTCTTGTTGCTGATATCTCCAAGCTGGAAGGACTCGGCTACCGCCCGGCCATGCCTTTCAGCGAGGGAGTACGTGGGCTGGCCGACCAGCTGGGTTCGGCTCCGGAGCTGCCCGGTACGCCGACCATCTTCGTCCGGGGCCAGCGATCGGAGTCCTGATGCTTCGGAGTCCTGACGCTTCGCGCGGATGTCAGTCGACGGCTTGGCGCTCGGCGTCGCCGTCGCGTTTTTCGGGG
The DNA here is from genome assembly GCA_019243635.1 of Pseudonocardiales bacterium. GTDB lineage: Bacteria > Actinomycetota > Actinomycetes > Mycobacteriales > Pseudonocardiaceae. The sequence continues at coordinate 27,379 of JAFAUB010000066.1, read as the reverse complement.
ACATCCTGGGGGAGTGGGATGGTCTCGGTGAGTGCCTGCCGATAGATGGTTTCGTAGCCGGCGGCCATCGCCTGGACGGTGAAGCCGGTCTCCACGTGTTCCCGGCAGGCGGCTGGGTCTAGAGCGCGAGCCCGCGTGATCGCACCCGCAAGCTCCCTCGGATGATCGACGATGATGCCGGTCCGCCCGGGCACGATGATCTCGGGGACGGCGCCGCGCCGTAGCGCCACGACCGGGGTGCCGCAGGCCATCGCCTCGACCATGACCAGTCCGAACGGTTCCTCCCAGCAGATCGGGACGACCAGACAGCAGGCGCGGGCGAACAGGTCCCGTTTGGCGACGGCGTCGACGATACCGAACACGGTGGTGTCCGGACCGAGCCGAGGTTCGATCTCCTGGGTGAAGTACGCGCGTTCGTGCGGTTCGCTGCATTTGCCCGCCAGTATGATCGGTAGCCCGGCGGCCCGGGCCGCCTCAATGGCCAGGTGCGGCGCCTTGTCCGGGTTGAACCGCCCAAGGAACAGCACGGAGTTCTCCTTGGCGGCCCGGAACGGGAAGGTGTCGGCGCGGACCGCGTTGTGCACGGTCGCTATCCACGGCAGATCCGGAGCACCGGCCCGCTGCGCATGGGAGACAGCCACCAGCCGCACCGTGTCGCCGAGCGCCCGGTAGTAGCCGCCCAGCTCACCGTTGACCGGGCCGTGCACAGTGGCCACGGTCGGAGTCAGCCGACCGCGCGCCAGCAGCGGACCGGCCAGAGTGTGGTCATGTACGACATCGACGTCGAACTCCTCGAGGGCGCGTGCGGCGTGCGCCGCGTGCATCACCTCGGGCAGCGGTTCACCGAGCCGCTCGCCCGGCGAGACCTCATAGCTGGCGATGAACCGCTGCGCCCGGGTGCCGTGCCGGCCGGCGCCGATCAGGGTGACGTGATGACCCCGATCGACCAGCGGGTCCACCAGGTCGGCCACGACTGTCTCCACCGCGCCATAGCCCAGCGGGGGAACGGTGAAGTATGGCGTGGCGACCATCGCGATGCGCAGCGGCTGCGCGTCGACGGTGACTGATTCGGGTGCGGGCGTCCAAGGGGCGCTGACCATGGCCTTACCCTCGTCGAGGCAGGTAAAGACAACCTGCTACAGGACTTAAGTATACCTTACCTGCCTGACAGAATATTTCAGCGAAGCGTCCCGGTCACCGGTCGACAGTGTGGTCACACTGAGGCTATGGCGAGACCTCATACATCTACCCGAGATTTTTGGGGTGCTCCTTGGTGAGGGGTGTTGGGGTGGCCGCAGTGAGCGGCTGGCGCGGTGCGCGGACCAACTCGATGCCCTCGGGCAGCCCACTGAGGCTCCAGCCGTCGCGGCCCACATCAATGGTCACCTCCGCCCCAGCCAGGCGCAGCGACTGGACTCGCAATGGCAGGTAACGGTCCGGGACGGCCGGCGCGCACCACACCCGGCCGAACGGGATCCACGGATCGAACCGCAGCAGGGTGCGCATCAAGAACTGCGGGCTGGCGGCCGCCCACGCCTGCGGGCTGCAGGCCGTCGGGTAGGGCACCGGGTCGGCGAACTCGGTGCGGTCGAAGCCACAGAACAGCTCCGGTAGCTGCCCGCCGAGGTGTTCCGCCGCGTCGAAGAGCGCGGTGGCGACCCGCTGGGCGGCGTCGACGCAGCCGTAGCGCATCAACCCGGCGGCGACGATCGCGTTGTCGTGCGGCCAGATCGAGCCGTTGTGATAGCTCATCGGGTTGTAGGCGCCCATCGACGCGGCCAGGGTGCGCACCCCGAACCCGGTGAACATGTCCGGGCTCAGCAGCCGGTCGGCGACCGAGGTGGCTTTGTCCTCGTCGACGATCCCGGTCCACAGGCAGTGGCCCATGTTCGAGGCGAGCGCGTCGACCGGTCGTTTGGCCGCGTCCAGGGCCAGCGCGTAGTAGCCGCGGTCGGGCAGCCAGAACGTCTCGTTGAACGCGCGTTTGAGGTCGGCGGCTTTGGCCGCCCAGTGTTGGGCCAGGTCCTCGTCGCCGTCACCGCGGGCGAAGTGCGCTCGCGCCAGGTAGGCGGCGTAGACATAGCCCTGCACCTCGGCCAGCGCGATGGGTGGCTCGGCGAGCTGGCCGGAGGCGAAGCTGATTCCGTCGAACGAGTCCTTCCAGCCCTGGTTGGGCAACCCACTGTCGGTGGCCCGTTGGTACTCGACGAACCCGTCGCCGTCCCGGTCGCCGTAACGTTCGATCCACTCCAGCGCCTGGTCGGCGTGCGGCAGCAGCGCCTTGACATCGCCGCCGGCCAGCCCCCAGCGGCGCAGCTCACCGAGCAGCATGACGAACAGTGGGGTGGAGTCGATGCTCCCGTAGTAGGCGTTGCCTCCGCCGAGGGCCAGCTTGGTGTCGAGCCCGGAGCGGACCTCGTGCAGGATCCGGCCCGGCTCCTCCTCGGTACGCGGCTCGACGGTCTTGCCTTGAAGCCGGGCCAGGGTCTGCAGCGTGCCCAGTGCCAGGCTGGCATCCAGCGGCAGCAGCATCCAGCTGGTCAGCAGCGCGTCACGGCCGAACAGGGTCATGAACCACGGTGCCCCAGCGGCGATGACCGGCCGGTCGGGATGGTCCGTATCGAAGATCCGCAATCCCCCGAGGTCCCCGGCGCTGGTGGCGAGCAGCCGGGTCAGCGGCTCGTCGGGGGTGCTGATCGCCGGGGTGTGCGCCCGCCAGGCCGCCAGCGCTTCGGCCGGCCGGGTTTGCTCGATCGGCTGGCCCGGGGAGTAGCTGGTCGGTACGTCGCGTCCGTCGATCGACGGCACCACCTGCACCGAGACCACCCACTCGGCGCGGGGCGCAATGACCGGCTGCCACACCAGCCTGCCGGTCGTCGTGATCGGTTCACCGCTTGCGGCGACCGTGACCGCTCGGGCGTCCGAGCCCGCCTGGTAGCTCATCCACAGCCCATCCACCCCTGCGGTGCTCTCAATGCCCTCGCGGTGGTGGACCCGCCCCTGCTTCACCTCGAACAGGCCGGCGAAGTCGGTGTAGGCGGACAACGTCACGCGTACCGCCACCGACTCGCGGCCCAGATTGCGTATCGTGATGTCCTCGCGCATCCCGTTTCCGACATACCGGCGGCGGACCACCAGCAGGGTACTGTCGGCCAGCCCGTGACGGGGCGGTCGCCGGCCGATGAACGTCGCGGCGTACGGGGCCGGACAGTGCACCGCGAGCGGCTCGACCGGTACTCGGTCGATATCCAGCTCCCAGCGGGACAGGAACCGGGTGTCCCGGAAGAACAGGCCCTGCCCGTCCCCCGCATGGATGTCACCCACCTGTCCGCTGATGCAGAATGTCACGCCTTCGACCAGGGTCACTGTCCCTGTCGCGGTGGTCGACGGGGGCGGTCCGCCACCGTAAGCCCAGTCGCTCAACCCGTGCACCTCCATCGCTGTCCACTGTCTGAAGGCGCCATTGTCCACACAGGCCCGCCGATGCTGATGCGCACCCGCCCGTTCCGCGCCCTGGGCATCACCCATCGGTCACCTCCTGGCCAGGCCTGCCTCGTGCCTCCTCGCAGCTTGTGAGCTAGTGCAGTGACGGTCTAGTACATCATGTGAGGATTGTCATAGTGCTTGAACTCCAGCAGGTTGTTCGAGGGATCCCGGAGCACGAACGCGTCGTGTCCTTCGGGCCGGCCGTCGAAGCGGCGGAAGGGGTCGGCGAAGAACGGCAGGTTGTGCTCCCTGGACCGGCTGAGCAGCCGCTCCCAGTCCCGCCGGTCCCGGAAGGTGACCCCGAAGTGCCTGGGGTAGAGCTGGGGAGCCGCGTCGACGCGGTCGGAGAGGTGGCAGACGACCTGGTCGCCGAAGAAGTTCAGGGTGATGCGGTCCGGGTAGAGCCGGGCTAGCGTGCAGCCGAGGCCCTCGACGTAGAACCGTCGTGTCTCGTCCAGATCCTGGGCCGGGATCGACAGGTGGAACACGTCCAGCGGGGTGCGCATCACAACGTCTCCAGCAAGGTGTCCGACCGCAGGCCCCGCCGCAGCGTCTCGAGCGCGATCACGTCGTCGGCCCGCACGTTACCCACGTTGACCGAGGGGCCGACCCGCCGGAGGAAGTAGGTCTGCAGGTCCTTGTTCGGGGCCTCGAACAGCAGCCGGTCGAGGTCGATACCCGAGCCGACGATCTCGTCGACCAGCTCGTGGCGCGGTTCACCGTCGGACTGGCAGATCCCGCTGCGACCGCTCTCCCGGGCCTCCGCGGTGACCAGGTGTGCCCCGGCGGCGAGGTCCTCCTCGATGAAGGAGACCCAGCGCGCCGGTGTCAGGGCGTCGGAACGCCTGATGTCCTTGAAGCCGACCTCGCTGATGACGACGAACTCATCGGCGAGCCGGGCCACCCAGCGGGCCTTCTCGGTGTTGGCGATGGGGATTGTGCCATTGGACACCTCGACGTGAGTGGCGCCCAGGACACGGCACAGGGCCAGCCACTCCGACACCAGCCCGTCCAGCGCGTAACGCTCGAACAGGGTGCCGCCGAAGTAGAAGCCGATACCGGCGCTGCGCAGGATGTCAATCTTCCGTTTGATGTCTTTGGTGACCAGGCAGGTGCCCCAGCCGAACTTCACGAGATCCACGAACTCGCCGACGCTGTCTACCGCGTCCTCGAACTGGCCGGTGAACAGCCCCGGATCGATGACCACGGTGAGCCCCCGCCGCCGCGGTTTGGGCTCGAGCTCCGGTAAGCGCAGTTGAGTGTCGATCATGACTGCCTCCTCACGTCCGCCCCGCGCCCAGCCTGATCGGCGGGGCCGAAGCGGAGGACTCGAATCTGCGGGAACGAACAGCGCGACCGCGTGGCGAGCGGCGCTTTCCGGTGAGCACCATGCTGAGTGGGCTGTGCCGCAGTACCTCGACCACCAGCAACGACACCGAGACTGTGGCGGCGAAGGCGATGACGGTCGAGCAGAGCGCGGACACCCGCGTGGACAGCCACGCAGCCGGGCCGAGCGTCAACGTCCACAGCACCATCGGATGCACCAGGAACACCCCGAATGAGCGGTCAGAGCTGATCTCGACGGCCCGTGACCCCGGGCCGGCTCCGCGTCGCGCCGCCCAGCTGACGCCGAGCGCGAACAACGCCGTCATGACGGCCACGCACCAGGGCACCATCACCGGCTGGAACACGTCGTAGGCATACGCCGGGGAGCTGCCGCCGCGCACCGACCTCAGGTACCACCCTTCGGCCGCGGCACCGGTGAGGACGAACACCACCAGCACTGTCGCCGGATGCCTTCGGACCCAGGCCTGCACCTCCTCGGCGTGCAGCGCGGCTACCCCGCCGAGCACCAGGTAGAACACATAGCTGCCGACGAACGAGAATGCGTGGCTCATCAGCTCCGCTGCTATCCCGCTCGGGTGCGCGAAGTGCAACCCCGCGTCGATGCCGACCTGCAGGACCGCGCTGATCGCCAGTAGCCGGTGGTGCCGGCCACGCTTCCCCGCGGCTGCCCGCAGCAGCCACCGGAACAGCGGGAACAGCAGGTAGAACTGCATCATCACGACCAGGAAGTACAGGTGGTACCACGCCGCTCCGGTGAGCAGACTGCGCCCGAGCTGGGCCAGTGCCCCAGAGAGCGTCTCAGTGGGCGGCGGCGCCGTGATCAGTGCCAGCCCGCTGTAGATCACGGACCAGAACACATAGGGCGCCCCGACCAGCAGGAACCGGCGCCGCCAGAACGGCACGACATGCAGCCCGTCGCGGTAGCGGTGCACGAGCACGAAGGCGGTGAGGGCGAAGAACGCCTCACGGGTGAAGTGCAGCAGCATCGTGGCGCCACCGGCCGGGACGCTGTCCGGCGGGTTGACGGTAGCCACGGTGTGCACCGCGATGACGGAGGCGAAGGTCAGCACCCGGACCAGGTCCACCGCGTATACATGGCCCGGACCGCTGACACGCGTCGCGGGCGTGTCGGGTCGTGTCCTGGTGTCGGGTCGTGTCTCGGTGCTGGGGCGGGTCACAGTAGGGACGCCTCCGGAACCCTGGTGTCGGCGAGCGGCAACTCCCGCAGCCGGCGGCGTAGCACCTTCCCGGTGGGGGTCCTCGGCAGGCTCGCGACGATCCGGAAATCCACCGGGCGCTTCACCCGGCTGAGCTGCTGCTCGCACCGCAACCGCAGCCGGCTCACGAGCTCGTCCGCTTGTTCGCCGTCCAGCGCCGCCACCGGTCGTATCCAGGCCACCGGCACCGCCCCGAGCACCCCGTGGGGACGGTCAGCGACGGCGGCCTCGGCCACCGCCGCCTCGCCGAGAAGGACCTCCTCGACCTCGCCCGGGTACACCAGCTCGCCGCCGCAGTTCACCACGTCATCGCGGCGCCCGGCGAGGTAGAGGTACCCCTCGGCGTCGAGCCGTCCGAGATCACCGGTATCCAGCCAGCCCTCGGCGTCGAACCGCTCGGCGGCCACGCCCTCGGCGTACGCGCTGATCACGCTCTCGCCACGGATGCGGACCCGACCCACCACGTCCGGGGCGCAACGCCTGCCGTCTGGCCCGACCACCTCGAGCTGCACTCCCGCCGGTCGGCCGACCGATCCCGGTGGGTGTCCACCGCGCAGCGGGGTGGCGGTGATCTGGCTGGCCGCCTCGGTCATGCCGTAGCTCTCCACCACGACGACCCCGCTCCGCTCGGCCACACGCTCGCGGGCCGCGGCCGGCAGGGGCGCCGACGCTGAGCGGATGAACCGCAACGTCGGCGGAACCTCAGGGACACTCCCGAGCGCCAAGATCGAGAGGATGGCCGGCACGGCGTTCACCCAGGTGATCTCGTGCTTCACCAGGAGCTGCCAGAACCCGGTGCGATGGAACCGCCGGTCGAGCACCAGGGTGCCACCGGCGACGAGGGTGGCGAGCAGCGCGACAACCTGAGCGTTGATGTGAAACAGCGGCAGCGGGCTGAAACCACGGTCCATGGCGGACAGCTCGTGGTGCCTGACGACACACCGCGCGGCATGCAGCAGCTGGCGCTCGGTGAGCGTGACCGTCTTGGGCGTGCCGGTCGAGCCGGAGGTGAGCAGCGCGACCGAGCCCGTCCGCCGGTCTGACAGGGCCCCGGCCTGAAGAGGGGCTGCCCGGACGTGGCCTGTCGGGTCGGCTGGCATGCCGGTGGCCGGGTTCACCCGCATGCCCGGGACGGCCAACCGATCGCTCACCACGAGCCAGGGCCGCAGGGCGCGCCGCGTGCGTTGCGCCTCAGCGGGGGGAGCCGCCGGGTCGACGGGTACCGAGCATCGTCCGGCGGCGATCACGGCGAGGTGCACGGCGCAGAACGTGAGCGGGTCGGCGATGTCGAGGAGCACCCGGGCGCTCGGCGGTACCCCGGCGGCGTCGAGCTCCCGGCACCAGGCATCCGCGGCAGCGCGCAGCATGGCGAAGTCGAATGATCGCTCGCTGCGCGCGTCGGCCAGGAAGCACCGGTGGGGGGAGCTCGCGGCGCGCGCGGTGACAAGCTCACGAAGAGTGGTCATGGCCACATCCTGACCCGACCACCTGAAGGCCAGCTGGGGGAGACCTGGAGATACTCTGAGTCGTGCGGCGCGACGGCAACCAGGCTGGGCCTCGCCCGCTGGTGTCCGGCCGCCACCACCTGGCGAGGACGTTGCCGGCGTTCGTCCTGATCGCGGTTGCGGCGCTGGTCACCGTCTTCACTCACCCCTCCCCGGGCAACCCGCCGACCCTCGCGCGCAACCCCTCGACCCTCGCGCGCAACCCCTCGACCCTCGCGGGTAACCCGTCGACCTTCGCCCGCAACCGGTCGATCCGCTCGGACAATCCGGACCTCCGCTCGGGCAACCCGCTGGCGGCCGGGCGCCCCGGGGTGGTCATCGAGGTGCACACGGTGACCGTGGAGGGCCTCCGGCGAAGCTACCGATCGGTCGTGTCGGTCCAGACGACCGCTCGAGTACCGTTGGTGATCGTGCTGCACGGTCGCGGACAGTCGGGTTCCGTGGCGGCGAGCCAGACCGGGTTTCTCGGGCTGGCGCAGCGGCGACAGGCGGTGCTGGTGTTTCCCGACGGGGAGCAGCGGTCGTGGAACGCCGGCTACGGCTGCTGCGGGTTCGCCGGCTCCCGCCGCGTCCCGGACATACCCTTCGTGGCGGCGATCGTGGCCGACGCGGTGCACCGGTGGCCGGTCGACGTCGAGCGGGTGTACCTGGTCGGGTACAGCAACGGGGGCAAGCTCGCCTACAGCGCGGTGTGCGCGCACCCCAAGCTCTTCGCGGCGGTGGCCACCTACGGAGCGGTGCCGTTGTCACCCTGCCCACCGGGCACGCCTCCGGTGCCTTTCCTGCTCGCGGCCGGCACCGCGGACCGGGTGCTGCCCTTCCACGGAAGACCGGGAGGGCACCCGGCCTTGCCAGCCGTGCCGCAGGCTGTGAACTGGCTTCGTACCCAGGACGACTGCCCGACCAGGGCGCAGACCGACCGCGACGACTCGGCGGTGCTGCAGCGATGGGCGGACTGCGCGGGTGGAGCAGAGGTCGAGTCGGTCGTCTATTCCGGGTGGAGCCACGCCTGGCCGATCGCCAACGCCCGCAGCGGGTCGCCTGCGGTCGCCACCGTGATGTGGGCATTCCTCAGCCGACACGACACGCCATCACCCGTCCCGCACCGCGCGGCCTAGCGGGGTGGACGGTGCACAACAAGTCCCTCCGTGAACTGGTCGGGTGCACGAGGCTTTCAGCGAGGATGGAGCCGTCCGAGTAGCTCGACCGGCACGATTCGAACCTTGAACGGCTGGTGCGCCTCGAAGACCTCGTCGCCGACCACCCGGGTCACTTCGTGGTATCGGCCGTCGGCGTCGAGCTCGAGGACCAGCAGGTCGGGCACGTCAGGATCGAGTACCCAGTAGCTGGGGGTGCCCATCCGCTGGTAGGCGGCGCGCTTGAGGTTGAGATCGACCAGCCGGCCGCTCGGGGAGAGCACCTCGACGGCCAGTACAGGTGCCGCGGGGAGATTCTCGTCGGTGAGCTCGTCGAACCGGGCGACCAGAACGTCGGGCTGCACCTCGTTGGAGACGTCGGTCTGCACGGCAAACGGCGCCGCGAGGACGTACAGGTCGTCGGGGCAGGCATCGTCGAGCACGCGGTACAGCCGCAGACCGACGGTCTGGTGTCGCAGGCCGGGCGCCGGGCTCACCAGGAGCTCCCCGTCGAGGAGCTCGTAGCGGCGGCCGTCATCGGGCATCCCTTCCAGGTCATGGACCGTGAAGGGAGTGCTGGCACCAACGCTCATGCTTGTCATGGTCCCCTCCTCGGGTCGGTCTGCCAAACGATGCCACCGGGGACTGACATTTCTCCCGGAGGCGGACCCTAGGCTGCGTCCCCCTAGAGTGGGCGGCTGTGGCTGGACGGATCCGGGACGCTGACATCGTGGAGGTCCGCGAGCGCAACCGGATCGACGAGGTGGTCGGCGAGTACGTCGCGCTGCGCCGGGCCGGCGCGGACTCGCTCAAGGGGCTGTGCCCGTTCCACGACGAGAAGTCCCCGTCTTTCAACGTCCGCCCAGGGCATGGCACCTATCACTGCTTCGGCTGTGGCGAGGGTGGATCCGTCGTCGACTTCATGATGAAGATCGAGCACCTCGGCTTCGTCGAGGCCGTGGAACGGCTGGCTGAACGCGTCGGAATACAGCTGACCTACACCGGCGGCGGCTCCTCGGTGCAGCGCGACCGCGGCACCCGGGCCCGGCTGGTCGAGGTGAACAGGCTGGCGCAGGAGTTCTACGCCGAGCAGCTGAGCCGCGCCGAGGCCCGGCCGGCCCGGGAGTTCCTCACCCAGCGCGGGTTCACCCAGCAGGTGGCCGGCACCTTCGGCTGCGGCTTCGCCCCCGCAGGCTGGGACCAGCTCACCAAGCACCTGCTCGGCCGCGGGTTCTCCGTCGAGGAGCTGGTCAAGGCCGGGGTGTCCCGGGAGGGCCAACGTGGGCCGATCGACCGCTTCCACCGCCGGCTGCTGTGGCCGATCCGGGACCTCGGCGGGGACGTGGTGGGTTTCGGCGCCCGGCGGCTGTTCGACGACGACCGCGTCGAGGCGAAGTACCTCAACACCGCCGAGACGCCGCTGTACCGCAAGTCGCAGGTGCTCTTCGGGCTGGACCTGGCCAAGCGGGAGATCGCCCGGCGTCGTCAGGTCGTCGTGGTCGAGGGCTACACCGACGTGATGGCGATGCACCTGGCCGGGGTGCCCACCGCGCTGGCCTCCTGTGGCACCGCCTTCGGCACGGAGCACATCTCGGTGCTGCGCAGGCTGCTGATGGACGATTTCGAGTTCCACGGCGAAGTGATCTTCATCTTCGACGGGGACGAGGCCGGGCAGAAGGCGGCGCTGAAGGCTTTCGACGACGAGCAGCGCTTCGCCACGCAGACCTTCATCGCGATCGCGCCGGACGGCATGGACCCGTGTGAGCTGCGCCAGGCCAGGGGTGACGCCGCGGTGCGCGACCTGGTGGCCCGCCGCCAGCCGCTGTTCACCTTCGCGGTGCGGACCCTGCTCGCCGAGCATGACCTGGACACCGCGGAGGGTCGGGTGGAGGCCTTGCGGCGAACCGTCCCGCTGGTCGCCCAGATCAAGAACGTGTCCCTGCGGGACGAGTACGCCCGGCAGCTCGCCGGCTGGGTCGGTTGGGAGGACATCGCCACCGTGCGGCGCCGGGTTCGGGAAGCCGCAGGCGAGAGCGTCCAGCGACGTGGCGGGCGCACTCGCAAGCCATCCTCGGCGGACAACGGCACGGAGCGCCCCCCACGGGACGACGTGCGGCTGCAGGTCCAGCGCGAGGTGCTCAAGGCGGTGCTGCAGGAGCCGGCGATGACCGGCCCGGTGTATGACGCGCTGCCCACCGAGGCGTTCACCCACCCGGCCTACGCGCAGGTACACGCGGCGGTGCTGGCCGCGGGGGGCACCGCCGCGGGGTGCTCCGGTCCGGAGTGGGTCGACGCCGTCGCCGAGCACTGTCCCCAGCGGTCACTTCTCACCGAGCTCGCCGTGGAGACGCTGCGAGTCAAGGGCAGTGCTGACGAGGACGCGCGCTACATCGGGAGCTTGCTCGCCAGCCTGCAGGCCACCGTCGTCGGAGGGCAGGTCGCTGAGATCAAGTCCCGGCTGCAACGGATCTCACCGCTGGACGACGCGGACTCCTACCACCAGCTCTTCGGTGACCTGGTGGCCTTGGAGCAGTACTACCGGGCGCTTCGTGAGCGGGCCATGGGGGCCCAGGAGTGAGAGTGGGGGAACGGCTGTCGCGGACGCCCCACCCGACTAGTCTCGGTTGCCGACAGTGAGGAGATCGTGGCGGTGTGGGACCCGGAGACCTATCTCGCGTTCGGTGACCATCGGGCCCGGCCTTTCCACGACCTACTGGCCCGGGTCGGCACCCGCGACCCGGGCCTGGTGGTGGATCTGGGCTGCGGACCGGGCACCCTCACACGGTTGTTGGCCAAGCGGTGGCCGAGCGCCACTGTGATGGCGCTGGACAGCTCCCCGGAGATGGTGCAGGCCGCGCGCGAGCGCGGTATCCACGCCGAGCTGTGCGACGTTCGTCACTGGTCGCCCGCCCCCGGCACCGATCTCGTCGTCTGCAACGCCGTACTGCAGTGGGTACCCGAGCACGCGGAGCTGCTGCGCCAGTGGATGCGGGAGCTGCCTGCGGGGGGATGGCTGGCCTTGCAGGTGCCGGGCAACTTCAGCGCGCCGTCACATGCCGAGGCAGCGCGGCTCGCCGCCGAGCCTCGCTGGCGCGACCTGTTCGACCTCAGGGGGCCCCACCGGGTGCTCGAACCCGCTGGATACGCTGCGGTGCTCACCCATGGCGCCGCGGAGCTGGACGTCTGGGAGACCACGTACCTGCACCGGCTGACCGGATCCGACCCGGTGCTCGAGTGGGTCACCGGGACCGCCCTGCGCCCGGTCCGGGCGGCGTTGTCGGCGGCGGAGTGGGAGGAGTTCAGGCAGGAGCTCGCCCCACGACTGCGGGCTGCCTACCCGGCGGGAGCCGACGGGGTGACCTGGTTCCCGTTCCGTCGGATCTTCGCCGTCGCGCAGGTCGGGTAGCCGGTCGCGGCCTGCCGCCGCCGGCATGCGGGGCAGGGGCGTGGCGCGCGGTGCGCTAGGGTGGTCCGTAGCCGGCCCGCCAGACGGATCGGGCACCCAGCACCTTCCCCGATAGCTCAATTGGCAGAGCATGCGACTGTTAATCGCAGGGTTGTTGGTTCGAGTCCAACTCGGGGAGCAGGAACAACGCGGGGGCCGGCCCCTGCCGGAACCGGCCCGGACCGCGAATCATGGCGTTGTGTCGGCCTCGTCGCCCGGCCCGAACAGGTGGCCGAGGTGATCGACCGTCGCACGTCCCGGAGATGAATGGGTGCCTGCGACGCAATAGGTTCGTGCCACCGCGAGAGAGCAGGGTGTGGAGATGCCTCAGTCGACCGCCGGTCCTGGTCGTGCGGTGAGTGACGGACTGCTTGTGCGAGCGGTCGGTTTCCTGGGGTGTCTTGCGGTGGCCGCGATCCACGTCATCGACCAAGGCGGCGTGCCCGGCTCGAAGGGCCCCGAATACGTTCAGATCTTGTACTATGTGCTCGAGGTCGCTGGTGTCGTGGCGGCGGCACTGCTGCTGGCGAAGCGACCAGGGCTGGGCTGGGTCCTCGCGCTGGGAGTCGCAGCCGGCCCCATCCTCGGCTACGTGCTCTCGCGCGGGCCCGGGTTGCCTGACTACACCGATGACATCGGCAACTGGGCCGAGCCACTCGGCATCAGCAGCCTGGTCGCAGAGGGCATCCTGCTGATCCTCGCCGCAACGTCCCTGCTGACCTCTCGCCGAGGTGAATAAGCGGCGTGGGTAAGCGGCTCAGCATGCCTCGTAGCGTGCGACCCATGACTCCGGGAGCTGGTCAGAGTTCAGTGCTTGAGCCAGGCGGTGTTCCTGGGTTTGCGCAGTCGTTTCCACGCCTCGGGGAGCTCCCGCTCGGCGTGATCCGCGCGGGCGGCCTCGGTGGCGTGCATCAAGCCGTAGGTGAAGCCGTTCCCGCCGTCGAGATGAGCCTGTACGGCGAACTCGCGCAGGACAGGCCGGGACACTACCGTGTCCTGATGCTCACCGAGCAGCTGCTGAACTTTCTTGAGGCGGCGTTGCATCCGCTCGGCGGGCCTGCCCAGTGCGGGTGTGACGGCTTCGGTGGCATAGCGCAGCCGCTTGGCGGCCTTGCGCGTTTCGTGGAGGGAGACGTCGCGCGGTTCACCCGCCGGCTGGGAGCCCGCGTCGCGCATGCGTGACGCGACCCGGCGATAGGCCCGCGCCACGCTCTTGGGAAGCTCACGACGCCCGGGGCGGGCGGCGGCTCGGCGCAACGGGGGGTCGGCCAGCAGCGTGTCGATCGTGTCGTGTAGCGCCAGGTAGCGGTCGCTGTCCAGGGTGGCGAGCGCTACCTGGTGGGCGTCGGCCTGGCGGCGTTCGAACGACCGGGTGAGCGCGGCGGCGACGGGCCCGAGGACCAGCTCGGCAGGCAGGTCGGCGAGTATCGCGGCACACCGCGTGGCCATCACCTCCGCGTCTCGCGCCCCGCCCAGCTCACCGGCCATCCACTTCAGTTCCACCGTCAGCTCGCGCGTGGAGTCCCGGTCGGTCACCCGCCCGAACGCCTGCAGCGCACTGCGCATCCGCCGCGCGGCCACTCGCATCTGGTGCACCGCGTCCGGTGCGGCACGGCGGACCAGCGGGTCGTACCTGCGCAGCTGTTCGGCCTGGGTCCGCAGGTAGGCCAGCACCACGTCGCCGGCCGACGCCGCGGCGTCGGGCTCCGGTGTGGTGGGGTGTGCGGACAGTTCCTCGGCCAGCAGCCGGCTCAGCTTCGACCCGGCCGCTGAGCGCTGTGCTCCCGCCGCGAGCAGTCGGCGCTCGATGCGGTCCAGCAGTTCCAGCTGGCCATGCTCGCCGAGCTCCACCTCGACCTCGCGCCAGGACACCGCCCTGGTCTGCTCGCCCATCGTGTGCGCGCTGACCCGATCCTCGACCAGCTCCGCGAGCGGGTGGCCGTCCGGGTCGGCGAGCACCCATCGCCGCCGCAGGGTATTCAGCTGGGCGACCGGCACCAACGGCGCACTGCGGGTGTGCACCCGGATCTGCGCGACCAGCTCCGCCGGCGGCTGACGGCGGGAACGACCTAGCGACATCCGCAGCTCCTCACGGCTGTCCCCACCGACCGGCAGCTTCAGGTGCCACCCCGGATCAGATCCACCCACCCGACACCGCAGGGTGATCCCCGCGCGCAGCAGGCGCAGATCGGCGGTGTCGAAGTACACCGCCTCCAGCTCTTGTTCCTGGGCATCCGAACCGGTGCCCTCGGGCCGAGCAGCCCCGCCCGAGCAACCCTGCCCGAGCAACCCGGCCGGGTCCGGCAGGGAGACCGCGTCGGTCGCCTCGTACTTGCGCTCGGTCTCGCGAACCGTCATCACATCATCAGCCTTGACCACGATGCACCACCAGTCAACCTGCTTGTTTGGTTCATTTCAATCACGTTGGAGACCAGTTCGGGAGGGTTCTCGAAGTAGTCCATCACGATGATTCCGACGCGCCCCCTCGGTGGTCTCGCTAGATAGTCGCTGAGGCGTGGGTTTATCGCCTTCGCGTAGTCGCTCGCCGTGAATTCGGCAGCACTGGAGAACGTGATGTACAAATCTTTGAGATCGCTTTTTTTGGCTTCTTCTATATGGATGACGATGAGTTCGAGCTTGTCCTCTTCCGTCAGTCCCTGATAGCGGTCATGTACGTCGTGAACCGGAGGTGCCGCGCTTCTGAAGGTCTGGTTGTCCGGCCAGTAGGTGAGGTCGAGTCCGGCGTCCTGGCTACCCTCGGACCTGCGCAGCAGCACGATCCTGCCGCGAACCTCCCCCAATGTCGTCTCCGACGTGAGCGCGCGAACAGCGGCCATGGGGCCACCACGGGTCCGGCGGGCCGCAAAATTATAGAACAGTGGCGAGCCTGCGACATGCTCCCACGTTCTCGCTTTCAGTGTATCCTCAAAGGAGGACACCCTTCCGTCTTCATTCTCGGCGTTTTTTATGGATAGTTTTCGGAGAACTTCGGAAGGGGTGGACCTGTCGGGTTCGTCACCGAGGGGACCTTCGTCTTCCACCGACATGAGAATGGTCTCGGAAGGGTGCTTCTCGAGGAAGTCGGAACAGGTGGCGAGGATGCCCACGTAGCTCTTGTCCATACACACCACGTCGTGGTGGACGCTCAGGTTGCTCGGGCACTGCGCGAGTCTGATGTCCAGAAACCGTATCCCCGCATCCAGCTGGTCGGAGAGCGCCGGGTTCTGTGTCTGGGCGAACCCGAAGAGGCTGCCGACACAGCCGGAGTTGTGGGTTCCGGGAACGCTCAGCGCCGTCACTGGAGTATCATCGGGAAGGTCACGCATCCAGGAAGTGTGAGGAATGAACTCGCCCATCGTGCCCCTCCGGTTGCCCGCCTTCGGGCGGGCCTCGCCACGTGCATCCTAACCTGACCGCGGCCGGGGTGCAGGACATGCGCCGGTCCCGCGTCGGCCGGGGCACGGCCGGGGTGACCGGCGGTTCATCGACCTGCTGGTCGAGCGCGGCACGCCGGCCGAGCCCTGTGGCCGCACTCATCGGCCTGACGAGCGGCACCCCTCAGCCTCAGCCTCGGTCCCGTCCCGAGGGGCGGCCGCCAGAGCAACCGCCGAGCCAGGCCGTTGGTGATCAACCGTATCCCGCCGCGAGGGGAGGTCAGCGTTGGGCTAGCCTCGGCACCCGTCCGGGGCGGTAGCTCAGCAGGTTAGAGCAGCGGACTCATAATCCGTCAGGTCGTGGGTTCGAATCCCACCCGCCCCACGCGTTGTAACAGCTAGAACAGACTTTTGAAGATCTATTTAGTGGATCTATGGGTGCCGACGGGGGTGCGAGTACTCTTGGTGCATGGCTTCGAGAGATCGAGACGGTCGCCAGCGTGGTGAGATCGAGCGGCGGGGCAACTCGCTGCGGGTGAAGGCCTACGCTGGGGTGGACCCGGTGACCGGCAAGCGCGTGTACCGCAGGGAGACGGTGGCGGGCACGGATGAGAAGGCTTACAAGCAGGCAGAGCGCAAGCTTACGGCGCTGATGGCCGAGATCGACCGGCAGCGAGGCACCCCGAGCGTGACGACGCTCGGGCACGTCCTTGATGAGTGGCTGCGCACTGTTGAGATCGAAGACAGCACCCGTGAGGGCTACGAGGGCTACATCCGACGCACCATTCGCCCGGTGTTGGGGTCGGTGCCGATTAGCAAGATCACGCCGCGTGCTCTGGAGAACCTGTATGCAGATCTGCGGCGCTGTCGGGTTCGCTGCGACCGGTTGCCCCATGTCGAGCACAAGGCGGCCGATGAGCACGACTGTGAGAAGGCAAAGTGCCGTCCCCACGAGTGCCGGCCTATGTCGGCTTCAGCGGTCCGGCAGGTGCACGCTGTCATCAGCGGTGCACTGAACCTCGCTGTGCGATGGGAGTGGTTGGACTCCAACCCCGCCAAGTTCGCGGTACGTCCTAAGCAGAAATCACCTCAACCGGATCCGCCTTCCGCGGCCGATGCTGCTCGACTGCTGGATGCGGCCTTTGAACTAGACGACGACTGGGGCACGCTGGTGTGGCTGGTAATGACTACCGGTGTGCGGCGAGGTGAGATCTGCGCGCTGCGGTGGTCTCGGGTCGATCTGGATGGTGCTGTGATCGACTTCCGACGCAGCTACCGGCTCCGGCGCGGAATCGGAACGGAGAAGGACACCAAGACCCACCAGATGCGTCGGATCGCCCTGGACGCTGAAACCGTGGAGTTGCTGCGTGAGCACAAGGACCGGTGCAGAGAGCGCCTGTCGTCATTGGGTATCGGGTTGAGCGACGACATGTACGTGTTCCAGGCCGTGCGCGACATCGACCCGACCAGGCCGTACTCACCACACGCTGTGTCGAGTCGCTACAAGGACATGGCCGATCGGCTCGGCATCGACACGCACCTTCACGCGCTCCGCCACTACTCGGCTACCGAGCTGCTGACCGCAGGCGTGGACCTTCGCACGGTTGCTGGCCGACTCGGCCACGGTGGGGGAGGGGCGACCACTCTGCGGGTATATGCCGCATGGGTCGCTTCCTCCGATCGCAAAGCCGCCGAGATCCTCGCCTCCCGCATGCCCAAGCGAGCACGGGTAACCGCAGTCCAAGGATCTTGAGGCCTTGGGCATTGCGACACCTTCGCCGCTCCGCCGGGGCTAGCGAACGGCGGCCAGGAGATTTGTGACGCGTCGTCGCTGGCGTGCTGAGCCGACTTGTGTGGCGAGCTGGGCTGCGTGGTCGGCGTGGCTCCGGGCTTCATCCTGGTCGCCGTTGGTCGCCAGGGCCGTTGCCAGGTCGACGTGGAGTGCGGTTTCGGCGCGGACGAAGGAGGGGTCGAGGCGGTTGAGGGCGTCGGTGAGGACGGTGATGGCGTCGGGGTGGCCGAAGCGGGCGAGTGCGTGGCCGCGCCAGCGGGCGAGGTGCACGGGGTCGAGCGCGACGTAGGGCCGGTCGTCGGTGGTGTCGGCGGGCAGGAGGTCGGCGGCTCGGTCGAAGGCGTGCAGGCTGGCGGTTGGGTCGCCGTGGGCGGCGAGGGCTTCGCCGTGGGCGGCGGCCAGCCAAGCTCGCAGGATGCGGGGTGCGGCTGTGTCGGCGCGGCGCCGGGCGCCGTCGAGTAGGTCAATGGCGTCGCGGGTCGCGCCAGCGTCGATGAGGACGAAGGCTTGTTCGGCGGCGGCGTGGGATTCGTGTGGGATGGAGTTGGATTGGGCGGCGGCGGCGCGGGAGTGTTCGTAGTGTTGCCAGGAATGGGGTAGGTCGCCGAGGTCGAGGGCTTGCCATCCGGCGAGGGTGTGCATCTCGGAGAGCAGCGCGGCGAGCGGTTCCCGGGTGCCCGGAGCGAGGCTGTACGCGGCCAGCCGCTCAACTTGGCGGATCTTGGTGTTGAGTTCATCCCGGACGACGATCGCACCGAGTTGCCGGTCGAGTTGGCGGATGTCGTCGAGTTGCTGGTGCAGAAGGGTGATAACCGAGCGGTCGACGCGCCGGGCGATGTTGAGTAGTTGGCGTAGTTCGCTGGCGGGATTCTCGCCATTGTCGGCGACGGTCTTCGGTGGTGCGAGCAGGGTTGTGATGGGCTCGCCGAGGAGTCGTTCGAGTAGTCGCGCGGTAGCGGGCCGGAGCGCGCCCAGGGGTTGGCCGCTGAGGAGTCGTTGAAGGTGCCGCAGGCTCAGCGTCCCTGGTTCGCGGTTGTCCTGGGCGAAGTCTTGGGCGTGCTGCACGAATTCTTCGTGGGTCATGCAGAGCTGGCGGATGTGGTGTTCGAGCAGCGTTCGTGGTGGCCGGTCGGCCAATCGTGCTCACCTCCTGGGTAGGGCGTGTCTGTGGCGTTCTGATGGCGGCCCGGTGTCCTTGTCGCTGATACCACGCTAGAGACAAGATTATTTCAGCTCATCGCGGAGCGCGACGAGCTGGGTGTCCCAGTGCCGCGCCTGCCCGACAACGCCGCCGGGGCACCACGTCACGGCCGGGAGCCCAGTGGGAACCCCGGCTCCCGGCCGTGACTCCACTGACCGCGGACATGGGGTGCAGACGTGGGTGAGCACACCGAGCACTTCCTGGCTGTTGGCGGGATGAACGCCACCCTGCTGACAGTCGGCGCAGGGTGTCCGTCGACACGCTGATCCCCATCGCTCTCGCTGTCGTGTGGAGTCCCCTGCTCGTCATGGCGGCGGTCGCGGCCCTGCGTGCGGCAGCCGACTCGTGGCATCATTGCCACCAGCGCGGACGCCACCATCTCCAATCCAGCGACCGCGCTCAGCGCACCGTGGAAGCGATCGCCTCACGCCTCGCGAAGGAAGCCACACGACCCCGCCGAAAGATCAAAATAATCCGCCGGGAGAGGAAAGATCCCGGACCCGTCACCGCTGAGCCCGCATCCCAACAGGTGCCTCTCTCGCACCGTTTGTGACGGGTGTGACGGGTCTGGTGTAGGTCCACCAACCCGTCACACGCGACATGTCCGCAGTTCAGATGATGGGGTAACCCGTCACAGCGGCTGTGACGGGTTACCGCCGACTGTGACGGGTTCACGCGGGGTCGTCCTCGGGCTCGGGCTGGTCGTGCTGGGCTTGGATAGCGGTTCGGATGTCGACGGTGAGGTAGCCCCGAGCTTGCCGGGTGGTGCCGTCCTCATTGGTGACCCGGCCGGGGCGGGGTCGGCAGCCGAGTTCGCCCATCTGCCGCCCGAAGGCGGTGGGTTCGACGTCGAGGATGTCGACGAGCTCAGCGGTGGGGATGAACTCACGGCCCTCATCGTCGAGATCAGCGCCGAGGTACTCGACCACCGAGGCGAGCGGCTCCGGCAGATTCGGGGCTGGCGGTTCCTCGTCGGTGAGCTGGCTTGCCCCGATGACGTGGGCCACGGTGGCCGGGTCGAGCGCGGGGGTGGATCCGGTGCCGATGGCGTGGCCGGTGAGGGTACCGGCCGCCGTGCGTAAGTCCCGGCCGCGTTCGCAGAGGGTGGTCCAGTCGTTGTTGGGCATGTAGTCGGTGCGGACCATCATGGCGAGCACATCGGCACCGGCTGCGGTCTCCCCGTCGGGGCGGAGAATGCCGACGCCTTTGTGGGAGGGCAGTAGTCGGCTGCTGTCCCATCCCCGGGTGTTCATCTGTTCGCCGAGGATGATGTTGCTGTCACGCCAGTCCATCACCCGCAGCGCGAACCGAGACCCGAGGACAGCGCGTAGCGCCGACGGGATCGTTTTGGAGTCCGGTCGTTGGGTGGCCAGCACGAGGACGATTCCGGCGGCGGGTCCTTTCTTGGCCAGCCAGGTGAGGAGTTCGCCGATGTACTGGCCGGCGGGGATTGTTTTGTTGTGTACTTCGATGGGGGTGCGTTCTTCGAGGGGGGCTTGGACCTCGTCGATGAAAATACCGGTGATCGGCATATTCAGTGCTGGGTCGCGGGATATCTTGGGGGTGATTTTCGATTCGGGGCAGGTTTGGTTGTCGAAGTCGCGCATGCGCCGGTACCGACCTTGGACTTCGGTAACAAGTTCCACCAGCCACGCCGCGAGGGTGAGGACGTGAGTGGGTTCGTCGCCGGACATGAACCGGTGGGCGACCTGGGCGGCGGCGTCCCAGTCCTTCCCGGCCTTGAAATCAGCGATATACAGCCGGGTGTGCGGGTCGAGGATGAGCCCAGCGGCGGCCAGGCGGGTGGCGAAGGTCTTGCCTTGGCGAGGAATCGCGCCGACGAGCAGCGAGGTCCACACCAGCGGGAGATTGATGCGGCGGTCTCGGGCATCCCGACCGAACGGCACCGGCCGCCACGCGTCCCAGCACGCCACGTCCAGCAGCGGCGTACGCAGCGGTGGCGTGGCGTAGGGATCGGCATCGGCGACCCATATCGCGACCCGCCCGGCGTGCCCGCCGTTGCCCCGGACCCGCTCGACGAGCAGTTGTACTTCGTCCACGGCGAGCGCGGACGCGAGGGCCTCGCGGTTTTTGATCACGTCGGTGGCCTTGCGGGTGGCCGGGAGATCGACGGTGATCGCCCACCCGGCCCCCACCCGGCTGGCGCGCTCCACCAGCCGCAGCGTCTCGTCCTTGCCGATCAGCTTGGCGTCCTGGAAAGCATCGACCAAAACCTGGGGATCCATGGTCCAGCTCAGCGACCGGGGACCAGTCAGCACAGCCCGCCGGCCAGGGCTGCCATCCTTACGCTGGCCGGCGATCGCGAACACCGCCGAGCCGGTCACGACCGTGATCCACAGCACTCGGGGGCCGTAGACCATCTCGCCTACCGCCACCCCGGCCGTACCGGTGCCGGCCACCGCGCCGGTGACGCGCCACCGGAGCAGGGTCAGCTCGCGGATCTCGACGTACTTGTCCGCCAGCTTCTCCGACTGCTCGGCGGCCTCCCGATAGTCACGCACGCTCACCCACCGCCGCCACGCCCGCACGGCCAGCACCGTCCCCCGACCGGTCGCGGCCACGAACCGCCACGGTGAGCGCACTACGGCGACGGCCGTGTCCTTGGCCGCTTGTGCCGCGCTGGCGCGGTTCTTGAGCGCGGCCGGGATGCGTGGCGAGCGTGGCCACCATGACGCCTGTCGGTAGTGCTCGTGCTGGCCGCTGGGCCGCTCGTCGTCGATCAGTTCGCCGTCGAGCACGGGGTCCGCCGGGACCACCGCCGCGTCGCCCGGTGTGCTCATCGCCGATCACCTCGCCCATAGGGGGTGTCCAATGAGGTCACTGACCTGGTGAGGGCATGTGCGGTGATCAGCGCCGGGAGGGCGAGGACGACCCAGAACAGCGTGCTGCCCGGGGCGTAGGTGATCGCCGCCCATTGCGCGCCGATGATCACCCCGGCGGTGCCCAGCACGTGCCCGGCCAGCGACGCGACCCGCGACGCCCCGTGAGCGGCCTCAGCCGCCCGTCGTCCCCGCCGGGTGCCCGAGCGCCACATCATCAGTAGGGCCAGCAGCACGCCCAGGGCAGCGACCACCTGCGTCGGGCTCAGGTTGACGGTCACGGCGTCGGCCCTCCTTCCTGGGCGGTTCTCTCGTGCTGCTGGCGGTGGTGCTGCCACACCGGGTGCAGTGCACGCCGGTCGTCCTCGGCCAGCGCTCCCCATACCCCGGTTGTGCACTGCCCGGCGATACGAAGATCCAGCTCTAGGCACTGGTCGATGACTGGGCACCCGGTGCACAACCGCGCGGCGAGGCACCGGTCACTGGATGCGCAGCCGTCCCAGTCCGGCTCCTCAGCTGGCCACAGACCCCACAGACACAGCCCGCGACGCATCACGACATCCCTCAGCACCTCGGTTGGGACCTGCCGCCACTGATCGAGCCCGGCGGCCAAGGCCTCGTAGTCCGGGGTGTCCTCATCGCGGGTCACCATGACGCACCGCCGGTCGCGCGGGTTACCTCGCGGGCGGTGCGCCGCTGCGCGGCCATCTGCGCCACGTCCACGCATCCACCGGACTCAGCAGCCTCCGCCGCCAGCCGGTCCACAGCGCTCGCCGGGATGACGTAGCGAGTGCGGATCCGCACGGCCGGGAAGGCGTCGTCGCGGATGGCGCGGTAGATCGTCGCCGGGGTCACCCGCAGCACGCGGGCGGCCTCCGGGACGGTGTAGAACGCCGGACCCCCGGCGTCCTTCTTATTGCTGTTCATGACCGAACTCCCTTGCGAAAGCATGATGTCATCGGATAATTGCACTGATCTCAGTGCTTGATGGCGTGCGGAATGCCGAAACGACGGTCGGGGCTACTCTTCGGCGCTCAAGGGCGGAGCGCGGAGGAATAGGTGGCACAGGACTGGACGGCGGTCGCGAGGGCGATCGATGCGAGGCTTGCCGAACTCAACTGGCGGCAACGCGAACTGGCCGAACGGGCCCAGGTATCGGTGGCCATCGTGCGCGAGTTGCATCGCAACACCACCCAACGCCGCCGCAACGCCCGGACACTGGAAGCGCTCTCCCTCGCGCTGGGCTGGCACCCCGAGCACCTCGACGCACTGCTGCGCGGTTGTACCCCGCCCGATCGTGGCCAGCCGGAAACCACGCCGGTTGACCCGGTGATCGCCCGGCTGACCTCGATCGACCGTCGCCTGGCCGCTATTGAACGACGCCTGGATGAGCTGGCGACCCGCGATGGGTAGAGCAGCCGGTAGCTGGTCGTTGGTGGTGTCGGTGATTTCTTGCATGGCGCTAGAAAACACCCACCAGGTGCCGCTTCGTAATTGTCACCGGTTAACGACCGGCCCATTAACCACCATTAACCGCGCAGCTCAAGACCGGTTTAACTGGGTCCAGAGTGGGCCGTGCTGACGTCATTGCAGACCGTGCGCCGGCACCTGGGCTACACCGGCGCCCAGGTGATCGACCTCTTCACCCGCCGCGCCGCCGCGCTCAACCTGCCGATCGCGAACCCGGCGAGTCTGAAGACCAAACTGTCGCGATGGGAGAACGGGAAAGAACAACCCAGCGAGATCTACCGGCGGCTGTTCCGTGAGATCTACGGCCGCACCAACGCTGAACTCGGCTTCCCCGACGAACCCGAAGAAGACCCCGAAGCCACCGAACTACGATCCCGCCTCGCCACGGCCCGCACCGTCGACCACCAGACCGTCGAGGTCTTCCGCCATCAGGTCGACCACGCCCGCCACATCGACCGGCGCTTCGGCGCCCTCACGCAGCTCGACCCACTCCGCACCCAGATCGACCAAGTACAACAACTCCTGACCTACCGCGCCGGGCCAGCGCGGACCGCGTTGGCTGGGGTCCTGGTCGAGGCATCCACTCTCGCCGGATGGCAAGCACTCGACCGCGCCGCCCCCGGCCAAGCCTGGACCCACTACGAACGCGCCAAAGCCGCAGCCCGCGAAGCCGACTCACCTACGCTGCTCGTCCACGCCACCGCCGAACAGGCCTTCGTCCTCATCGACCTCGACGAAACCACCGCAGCTCTCGACCAGCTCACCCACGCCCGCATCCTCGCCACCGGCACCGCCACACCCCTACTCCAGGCCTGGCTGGCCGCCGCACACGGCGAAACCCTCGCCGCCGCCGGCCACGCCGACGACGCCCGACGAGCCTTCGACACCGCGAACGCCCTGCTCCCGGCCGACCCCATCGACCCCGCGCTGCCGTTCCTGTTCCTCGGCGACTCCCACCTCGACCGCTGGCGCGGCAATGCGCTGGCCCGGGTCGGCGCACCTGAGGCGATCGACCAACTCACCGCCGCCCTGGCCCGACTCCCGGTGGACTTTGTCCGCGCCCGCACCGGACTCCTCGTCGACCTTGCTTACGCCCACGCCGCCGCTGGCGACCGCGACGCCGCACTCGCCTACGTGAGGCAAGCGCGCCAGCTTGCTGGCCAGATCAAATCCGACCGGCACCAACGGCGGCTCAACCGGCTGGTGTTACCCGGTAGTATGCCCGTGTGAGGCCAGGTAATACAGCAACGCCACCAACGTCCCCGACCCCAATAACTCCTGACGCCGCGCCAACTCCGGCACCTGTGACAACGGCACCCACTCCACCCGACCAACCTCCTCCGTATCGGTCGGCTCCCCCATCCACTCCGCCCCCCGCCACAAAAAGACGTCAACCGGCGCCGTGACCTGCCCAGGAAGCGGCTCAAAACTCACCAAACACTCCGGCTCACCAAGCGGACGCCATCCGCTCTCCTCCTCCGCCTCCCGAGCAGCCGTCCCCGCCGCATCCTCACCCTCGTCAACCAAACCGCCAAGCAGCTCATACCCCCACTGCTCCGTAACGAACCGGTACCGCCACAACATCAACACCCGGTCCCGGCCATCCACGATCAGCGCCACCGCGATCCGACCCAGATGCACCACGTGGTAATCCCACCGCTCACCGTTCGGCGCCCCCACATCCACCAACCCCAACCGCACCCACCGATTGTCATAGATGGTCTTCTCACCGAACCGCTGCCACCCGCCGCGCGCCTCAGCCACAGGTTGCAGCCTAGGCAGGTCGAGGTGGAGCAGTGTCAACGCCATCGAGCGGCTGCGGGCTTATTCTGGCTCGGTGAGGCCCCACCGCGTCGAGCGCTACGCCCCGGCCGCGCACGAACAGCGTTGAGCGGACGTTCTCACGGTTGGCTGCGGCACCAGTACGTATACCGGTAATCGGGAACACGACAGCCCACAGCAGCACCACAGCAGCACGTTGTTGCCGAATTTGGCTCTATGGGGTCAAGAGCGCCGCCTGCGGCGGCGCGGGCGTGGCTGAGTGCGTCGTCCTACTCGCTTGCCCGCTCGGGCCGATCCCGCTTGCTGCGCGCGGCCTGGCGGCCGTGCTCGCGCGGGCCGGCCCGGCGGGCGCGGTGATCGACGCGAACCCCGGCCGGCTAGGCGACGCGAACCTGAGAGCGTGGCCGTGACACATCTGGTTGCAGGCCAGCTCCTTATCAACGTCCATGAGGATCGTCCACGCCGCGCTAGCGCCGTCATGGCCGCTACGCGGTGGCTATGGCCAGTCTTGACACCACCGCCGCGATGAAACCAGCGGCCAGCACGAGAAGCCAGCTGGCTAGGACCGGCAAAGTCGGTAAGATCGAGTCAAGTTTGGTGCTCGCGGGTCAGATCTGACGGGCGTAGTGCGGATGACGCTCGCTCCACAGCGCGATGACAGCGCACCTGACCTGAACAATACGCACTTCGCGTCATGGTCAACACATCTAGGCGTAGCGAGTGGCGGTCGGCGCCCTGACCGGCGGGTCCCTGCGGGAGCCTGCGCCGAGACCGGAAGCCGACGAAGGCATGCCTCGTCGGGCTGGGGTGAAACCCCGTTAGCCCTGAAGTAGTCACATCGAGTACCCGGCCTGCGGGGTGTCCTTCACCGGGACATCCGTGGCGCTCGCCGCGCACGAATGCCCCCGACAGCTGCCGTAGTTCCTCCAGTGCCGCATGCCGGAGCTTTCGTCTCGCCACCCCCGTGTGTCAGTCCGCTCCCTCTTCAGTCTCCTGGCGCGCGCTGAGCGCCCATGCAACGGCTTCGCGTAGTGCTGGGTCGGGGGCGTCAGCGAAGCGCGCCACGACCTCGTCATAGACGCCGATCGCCTCCACCGAGCGCTCAAGCTCGCCGAGCACGGCCCCGAGGTTGTACCCAGCGGTCACGGCAACCTGATCGATCGACGACTCCCGCGCACGGGCGAGTCCGGTCATGGCGTCCTCGAAACGAGACCATCCGTAGGCAGCCATACCGACCGCGAAGGCCTGGACGTCTGTTGCGGTCTGGAGGGCAGCAGTCCATGACGGGTCGCGCGGTGCTTCGGCGCCGGGCTTATCGCGCACGAGCCGGACCACATAGTCGTAGGCCTGGTAGCTGCCCGTGCGCTGGAGCAAAGCGATCGTTCCAGCGACCGGTCGAAGCGCCCACGCAAGGCCAACATCGAACACATCGTCCGTGGCGCGGATCCCCGCTGGTAGGTGGCTGGGCCACAGGCCTCGCAGCATCTCCTCGCTGAGTGGATCCGTCCGACCACACCTGGCCCAGTCAGTCGCGGCGTACACCACCGCGACACCCTCCCGACACGCGTCCTCACCGGGTGCGTGCCGCCCGGTGATGAGCTTGCGCTCCAGCGCCGGCCCCGCCACGAGATACGCCGCCAACCCATGACGCTCAACGTCCTCGAACTCTCGGTCAGAAAGCCTGGAGCGAAACCCGCTGAGCTCGTCCGCCGTCGTCTCCTCCAGCGGGATCTCACACGCATGCTGCAGAACATCGGAGGCGATCGTTGTCAGCCCACTGGAGGGCGCAATCAGCTCACTGCCCTTGCCGCCGTAGGTCGCCGCGACGATCCTGCCGATCCTGCCCGCGTGCCACTCACGGAGCGTTTGCAGCGTCACGCCCTGATTGAGAAACGGCTCCAGATCATCCAGCCACAGCACGGCGCGATCCGCTAACCCTCCCACGCCCTGTCCCGGCGTGAGCAACGAGCGCAGCGCAGCACCATCAACAGGAGCCAGAAACGCAAGCCCGCCGACAGGCGCGGCCTCGCGCAACGCCTGGAACAACGTGCGGGACTTACCGACCTTCGATCCACCGACGACGACAACGAGCCAACGTCCACCGCCATCCAGCGCCGCCGCGACCGCCTCCCGCAACGTCTCATCGACCGTGCGCCCGACATAATCGGGCACCTCACCGCCAGCGAGAATCGTCTGCGCAGCCGGGTCAACACCAATCAACGTCGGGTCGATCTCGCCGATCGGCTTGACCGCGACACGACAACGACCAGCGAACTCCGCCTTCTCCCGCTTACCTTCCAGGCGAGCGCGCTGGACGGCGATGACGACACGCGCACACGCTCCCGCA
The DNA here is from genome assembly GCA_019243635.1 of Pseudonocardiales bacterium. GTDB lineage: Bacteria > Actinomycetota > Actinomycetes > Mycobacteriales > Pseudonocardiaceae. The sequence continues at coordinate 437 of JAFAUB010000066.1, read as the reverse complement.
ACTGCGATGATCACGCCCACGATGCGCAACCACGCAACGCCAAGCGGACCCGCCACCAGCGCGATCGCCGCGGCAGCCGCCAGGCAACTCACCAGCACAGCCTCGCGCCGCGCCCACGCTCCCACGGTCATCGACCAGCGCACACGCGGACACTACAGCCCACACGCCCCAACCAACATGACCCTGGACGTGTTCCAAGCCGAGGCGACCACGCTCAACACGACGCCCGAGATACTCGCCCTCCCCACGGGCTCTTCGCTGTTTTCAGTGGGTTACTCAGCGGGTATTTCCGGATCTACTGCTGTTTCCGTGGGTGGCCCCGCTGACTTCGCGACGACCGTCCTGAACTGGGTAAACGTCCTATGATTTTGATCAGTGCAGTTCAGTTGTGCTGTCTGGGAGTGCCGCGCGTTGTGGAGGGCAGGCTCTGGCCTGCC
>JAFAUB010000160.1 GCA_019243635.1 Pseudonocardiales bacterium | reverse complement strand
CCTGCCCTCCCGTCTCCGGAAAGCGGTGCTCGGTCGAATACTGTCAGGGCGCTGACCAGGGCGAATGGGTCCGTCGGAACGCGGGGGCGGAAGGCTTGGGCGCGTACTGGGCGTGGAGACGACGGTTCCCGTCGTAGGACGGCGTTCGATGGGCGCCGACAGCGGTGCGGCTGTACCAAGGGCTTTGGTTCGTGTCGTGGAGCGGACGACGGGAATCGAACCGCATGGCCAGCTTGGAAGGCTGCGCCCACTGCGCCGTCAGGGGCCTCGATCGGTGGTCAGCCCGGGTCACAGTGCCCCGCTGGTGACCGTGGTTGACCGGTGTTAATGGCACGCGCGGGGTGTTGGCCTGCCGCAGGACGGGTGCGGGGTGCGGGTATCCCGTCGCGTCGGCGAGCTTGTCTCGGAGCGGGCCGGGGGGTAGGGGTCCAGATGGAGCACCCAACGGCTGAACGATCTGGACCCCTACCCCCCCCGGCCCGCTACGCCTCCGGCGCTGACGCGACGGGATACCCGCTCTCCTGGTGACCCACCATCATCGGAGACTGGTTGTGGAGCCATCCTGGAGTCGAGGCCCGCCGGAGGCGCGGGATTGTTGATCTTAGATCGGTTGTGCTCTTCGTGTGTGAACGCTGATCGGCTGTGCGTCCGCGTACCTGGAAGTGTCATTGCATGCCGCTGAACTGCGGCGACGTGCCGGTGTAGATCGCCCCGTGCGGCCTCGTCGCGTCGCTTCCGCTGACGGCTCGCTGATGATAATCACCTGTGGACGCGGCGTGGAGAGGGTGGATGCCTGTGTTTAGCAGATGCGGGTGGGTCTGTGATCGAGTCGTGACCGTAGGGGAGCGGGTGCGCGGGGTCCCCCACCGGGGTCCCTGGTCCCCCGGATAGCCTGACTGAGCGAGAGCCCACGACCATGACCCTTCCCGTGCTCGACACCCTGATGACGGTCACCGTGCTACCCATCACCCGGCCCGGGCCCGGGTTCGACCCGGACACCGTGCGGATCGACCCCAAGTAGACGTGATCGAGAACCCATGACTAGCCGCCGCCGGATGAGGCCGGGTCGCACGGTCGAACACACGCACATGCGGTCCGTATGGCCCGGGGCGGCCGTGTCACTAAGCTACCTAGGAGTGAACGGGAGCCGTCCCACGTGTCCCGCCAGGTCTTGTCTGGGACAGACGCGGTGGGACAGGTTCTGAATCGCTGTTGACGTGCGGAAAACGCATCGGAATGAAGGTTGGGACGGGGTGCTGAGGACCGTCCCCGCCGACCCGGCCGTCCCTCGGACAGACCCCCGCGGTCGACGACACTCGACGTCGGGACGGGACACCCTTGGCCGTGCCAAGGTGGTGGACACGTCACCGTCCGGCGCGTGGGGAGGGGATGGTGGTGAACCGGCGGGGCCAGCGGTAGCGGGATCGACCAAGGTTGCGGGCAGAGTATCCGCACCGCACAGGGACCGGTAACGGCCTGCTGTGCCTGCCCGCTATGGGTCCGCCTCCGCTCGCTGTGAGGAGTGCCGTGCGGCCCGGTCGGGCTGGAGGGTCTGGTGGTCGCCCGTTCGCCCTGGGGGTGGCCGGGCATTCCTGCGGTCGGCGTCTGCCGTTGGGCGGTGTCGGCCGCGCTCGGCGGGGTGCTCCAGTAGTTTGACACCGATCTGGGACCACACCAGGCAGGGGAAGCGGCGGCGGCATCGGGGGACGGGGATGAGGTGGGAGCGCCAGACGACGTGGTGGCGCCAGGTGAGGTGCCGGCAGCCGTGACAGCGGCCCGAGCGGGTCGCGGGCTGATGGTCGAGCAGGATCGAGCGCAGGGCGTCGATCGGCTCGGTGGGGCACCCGAACCGTTCCAGCTCGGCGAGCCGCTCCCACACCGAGTGGACGAACCTGCGCTCGACGGGGGGACGCCCTTCCAGCCATTCCACGGTCCGGGCCGACAGGGCGGACTCAGGCCGCGGCGGACGGGTCGGCATGGTGAGGGGGACGCGGGTGTGGGTTGACCGCGCTGATCACCCAGTTCAGGCCGCACGTCGTGCACGACCATGTGTGGATCCTCGGTGCGGTGCCGGTGGTCCGCGGCACACCGGTAGTGGCCCCGCATCCTGGGCGCGACTGGGCCGTGCCGGGGGCGTCGCGACAGGGGTCGTGGGCGGGCATCGTGTGGGTCACCTCGGGTTGGTGTGGGTGGGCCGGTTCGGCCACCGGGAGCGGGCACGGGGGGCAGCGCTCAACCGGTGGCCGAACCGGGGATCTACTCGCTGACCGCGCGCGCCGGGTGATCAGTGCGGGCGGTCACGTGCAGGATCGCCGTCGCCATCCGGGTGGCTTCCCCTCGGTGAGTCCTACGGCCCCCCGGTTCAGGCTGTGGGTCAGCCACGTGCCGCCGGTTTCGTGGATCGCCGGCAGCGTGCAGGCGGCACCGTCGTGGGTACGGGTGCCCTGGACCGACACCTGCACGGGCGCCGGGGTTGGGGGTTGGTCGCTCACGCGGTGGCGACGCGTGCTCGCGGTCGTGGAGCGGCTTCTCTCGCCGGGGACTCACCGCGTGGTCCCGCTGAGCGACCGGATCAGCGTTTCGAGGTTGGCGCCGATCTGCGCGAGTTGGCTGAGCAACTGGTCCAGGGTGGCGAGCTGGGTCGATATCTGGTGAAGACGGTGGTCGATCGCGGTGAGTCGTCCCAGCACGTCGTCATCAGGGTGGCGCACCGGCTCGCCGAGGGAATCCGCGCTCATGGCGTGTTCACCTGATGCGCGGTCTGAGTCGTCCTGGCGTGGGTGGTGGTTGTTCGGTTGGTCGGTCGAGGTGGTGGGCGGGAGCGGTGGCGGTGGGGACATGGCATCGCCGGCTCAGGGGAGCGTGCTCGGCTGGCGCGGACGTCGCGTCGAGTCGGTGCTGTCGTCCAGTGCTCATCATGCTGGTAAGACAACAGCGGTGCGGGCCGTTATGGTAGGCGCAGCGCAGTCTGTTTCGCGCTATTCCGGAATCGACTATTCGGCCGGTGACTAGTCACTGTTCACGGCGGTCCAGGCGTCCGAGATGATCTTGTGGAGGCTTGGCCTTTCGGGTCGCCAGCCCAGTTCGGACCGGATGCGGGTGTTGCCGGCCAATAGTCGAGCGGGTTCGTCCGTGGCGGCGGTATGCCGTCGGGGACGGGTCGTCCGGTCATGGTCTCGGCGGTGGCGATCCCTCATGCACGGTGCTGGAGCGGTCGCTGCCGACGTTGTAGGCGCGCCAATCGGCCGGCTCGTACGCGCGCGGGGCGAGGACGAACGCGGTGGCCATGTTCGGCGACGTGCACGAAGTCGCGGACCGCGGTGCCGTCGCCGTTGATGACCAGCTCGGGCGCGTGGCCCTGTTGGAGGGCTAGGAGTTGGGGGATGAGCCGGGTCTTGTCGCGGTCTGGGTGTCCGGGCAGGGCTCCGGCGACGGTGAAGGCCCGCAGGCTGATGGCTCCGATCGCTCCGGTGGCGGCGAGGTCCGCGGCTGGCCTGGTCGGCGGCGAGCTTGCTGGTGGCATACGGGCTGCTCGGCGCTAGGGCCGCTGTCTCGCTGGTTGGTTGGGCGGCCTGCTCGCCGTACACCGCGCAGGTGGATGCGAGGACCAGTCGCCCGGCACGGGAGCTGGCGAGTCCATCGAGGATGGCCACGGTGCCGCCGACGTTGGTGCGCCAGTAGTCCAGCGGAGCGGTCCGCGACGTGCGTACCTTGGTCAGCCCGGCCAGGTGGCACACGCCATCGACCTCGGTGAGCGTCCTAACCAGGGTCTCGGGCGTGCGCGGATCACCGGTGAGCCGCGCAACGCCCGTGGGTGGCGCGGAGGTCCCTGAGCGGGTCAGTCCTGTCACGTCGTGCCCCTGCTCGACCAGCAGCGCGGCCACCGCGTAGCCGAGGAAACCGGCGGCCCCGGTGACCAGAACCCTCATCGGCCGAGTAGCTGATGACGGTACCGCCACGCCAGCTCAATGCAGGCACGGGAGATCGGTGCTAACGGTTCGGTACGCAGCCGCTCGCGGGCCGCCTCGGTGAAGGGGATTCCCACGGTGGGACGGCCGGCCTCGGTGCTGACCGCGGCGCCTTCCTCATTGATGGCAACCATTCCGGAGAACAGCGCATCAAATACGGTTGCCTCGATGACCGCGATCGTCACCAGTTCTACCCCCAGGGTGAGCGGTTCAAGCACCATGGCGCAGGCGAAGACGCGGAAGTCACCGGCCTGGCGGGATCGCTCGAAGGACGCGAAGGGTTCGTCGGTGTCGTAGGCGATAGGGTCGACACTGTTGCCATCGTGCTCACTGTTGCCGAGGAACTCCTCGGAGAACTCGCGCTGGATGTTACGCCAGAGGGAGAAGTCATTGGTTTGATGTGCCGGCGCGAGGGACGCGGGCTGGAAAACACCTGCGGGTATCACGCCGTACATGCCTCCCCCGGCGGCCACCGACTTGGCGTCCCGGTGATGCAGGTATATGCGGTGGCCCTCGATGGAGTCGCGCCGGATCGTCAATGTAGCGATACCCGGTAAGACCGGCCGCGCGGATAGGTCAAACGGGTCGACAATGCTCCGGCGGAATGGCAGGTCCGCGAAGCTCGGGCGCTTCCGGCCCGCTGTGAGCCAGGCTTGCGCGAACTCGTGCCCCAGTGCTTCACTCATGTCAAGAACATCGAAGTAGCTCGTGTAGTTGAACCCCAGTGTTCCGCGGGAACCGGCCCATTCCACGTCCAACAGTCGATAGCTGACGCGATTGTCGAGCAGTTTGGGCCGGGCAAGGTCGCGCAGTGCCCGCGAGTAACGGTCATAACGCTCGCCGCTGGCCATCAGAGGCCGCGCGCCCGCTGATTGCGAAGCTCTGCCGCCCAGCCGCGGAGTCGGCGCTTCAGCACGCCACGCCAGCTTGATGTCAGACAGGTCCACCGGACTGTCCGGCATCCAGCTCGCCGAGGTGAGGATCGTCGTTTCGGGGATGCGCTGCTGCGCCGGGTACAGCTCGGCGGCCAGCTCAGCCAAAACCACGCGGTGGGCGTTGAGCTGGCGGCGGACGTCCCGCCAGCGTTCCTGGCTGTCCCGGACCGGGCCGGGCCGGTCGCTGACGTGCGAGGCGAACGGGCGCGCGTCCGCCGACTGGTCCCGCAGAACACCAAGCCGCTCCGGCGGGATGCCGAACGTCCTCGCGATGTGACGCAGCTCGATCACGTCTCGCAGGACCTGGGTGCCTTTCTCCAGCTTCGACAGCCGCGACTGCGTGGTCTTGAGGTGGACAGCCGCCTCCTGCTGGGTCAGTCCCTCGTACGCGCGGTACCAGCGGATGATCTGCCCCACGTCCGAACCATCCGGTGGCGCCGATACGGCGTGCGCGACCTGCAACCAGCCCATGAAACTCCCTCCCGCGGTGTCCTCAGCCGTTCCCGCCATGATCGCAGATGAGGTAGGGGCTGTCAGGTCGCCCACCGCCCTCGCGGTGTCGTCCTCCACGGCGTGAGCTGGACCCTCCCATGGCGGGCTCGTGGGCCCCAGCCTGGAGCACAGTTCAGCGGTGTTCCTGGTGAACCGTGCCTGGGTCCCCTGCCCGGCGCGTTCCAAGGTGGTATCCAACGCTTGCTGCATCTCGGCGCTCGGTACGCGGTCGGGCTTTTGGTGCCACGCGGCGACCGTCCTGACCGCGGTACCGAGATGTGCGGCAAACGACTCATTAGTCATCCGTAGCGCGGCTTGCAGCGCGCACGCGGCGCGACCCGTCCACAGCTGCACCGGCTCCATCAGAAACAGTCCCGAAAGCCGCGAAGTGCGCTGCGTATGCACCGGAAGCGCACTGGCGGTGCATCATCGGTGCATGGTTGGCGCGGCGGATTCGATATTGACTTATCGGCGTGACGAGCAGCCACCAGGAACACTTAGCCCCTCGCTCCTTTCCGGTCCGAGCCAACAAACCTGATCACCGCTTCGACGTTGGTGTTTATCTCCCTGAGCCGGTCGCCCAGCTCACCAAGGGCGCCGAGCCGTGTCTCTATCTGCGCAAGGCGGTATTCAATCGCGGCCAGTCTTCCCGGAACGTCGTCATCAGAACGGCTCATCGGTTCGCCGATGTCCGGGGCGCGGTCACCCTTCAGCACCGCAACCAGGTGCCGCGGGTGCCACTCAAGCGCCATGGACAGCGCTTCCAGCGTGCGGGCGCTCCGCCGACGCTGCGCGGAGTTGTGGCAAAGCTCACCTACCGTTGCCTTCGAGACCCGCGAGCGCTCAATCAGCTCGCGTTGATTGATGCCGAGTTCTGTCATGCGCTGGCCGATCGCCCGCGCGACGGCCATCCAGTCCTCCGCCACATATTCCTCCGTGCTCCACCCTGGCGCCAAAGAGTAGCGCGGGCCCATACCGCTGGGCGGATGCATCCGAGCAGGGGGCGCACCCGTGCCTTCATGGATTAAATCATCCGAATAAATGTCATTAAATCATCCATAATATTGATCAGAAGGGTTTCTTTCATGTGTCCTGACATGTCCAACACCGGGTGTCCGGCGTACTACACGGTTCGAGAAGCCGCCTGGGTTCTTGGTGTCAGGCCCTCGGCCGTCTCTCGCGCTGTTCGTCTGGGCGCGTTGCGGGCTGTGCGGCGGCATGGCCGGCTGGTGGTTCCCGCTACTGCCCTGGCTCGGCTGCTCGCGGAGCCCACCGGTGATGGCGGGGGTGAGTCCCGGTGAGCCAGAGTCCGGATGGTGGCGTGCTGGCCGTGGCCGGGTTGGGGATTCTGGCGGCGTTTCGCGGCGGTGCCCGCGGTGGGCGTCGTCTGGCCCGCCACAGCCAGGAGGTGACCCGGATGGGCGGCAACCTGCTGCGGGCGCTGGGTACCGCGGCGGTGATCGTCGCGGTGCAGTGGGCGGTGGTGTCGTTCACCTCCGATGCCCGTGCCTGGGGTGTGGTGTTGGGTGTCCCCGGGTTGTTCGCCGATGCCGCGATCGCCCGGATGTTCTCCGTCACCGAGATCATCCACCCGCCCACCCACCAGCGGGATCGCCGGTGACCAGCGACCCGCCACCACAAGGTGAACCCTCTTTGCCTGTCGCGGCCCAGACGCGCGAGATGGCGCCGGCCGAGCAGGTGTACGACGGGGAGGTGGTGGACGACCTGCCGCGCGCCGTGCGGCGTGTGGTTGTCCACAGGTTCGTGAACTGGTGGGATCGTTCCCGGTCTGTGCCGCTAGCGCTCAAATGCCGCCCAGCGCTGCGGCAGGCGACCGAAGACGTGATCGTGTGGGTCGTGCGCTCGCCGTGGCGGTTCCTCGGCGCGGTGAGCCGGGGGGTCGTGGTCGCCGTGTCCGAGTGGCGTCGGTGGGTCCGGGTGCACGACTACCGGCAGGCGGCCGAGCGGGCCGAGAAGCTGGCGGACAGGTTCCTGGAGATCCGCGCCTTGACCTTGTTCCGATGGAAGCTCACCGCGGCCGCGATCTGGGCCGGCGCGGTGGCGGTGGTCGCCGTCGATCTGGTCTACGGCGCTGGTGCCCTGTGGGTCACAGCCGGTGTCGGTGCGGTGACACTGGCGGTCACCGGCCGGCGCAGGGACGGCTCGTCGGGCCGTACGGCGGTGTTGGCCGGTCCGCGCACGCTGACCTGGACCATGGACCCGCAGGTGCTGGTCGACGCGTTCCGGGACGCGAAGCTGGTCGGCAAGGACGAGAGCCTGCGCCTGGTCGAGCGCGCCGCGCGGGTCGGACAGGGGTGGGCGGTCACCGTGGACCTGCCGGCCACCCGCAAGGCGGCCGATGTGATCAAGCATCGGGACGCGCTCGCCTCCGCCCTGGCGGTTGATGAGGTTCAGCTCATCGTGGAACGGGTGCGCGGCACGGGTGGCCACGCCGGACGGGTGTTTTTGTGGGTGGCCGATGCGGACCCCTACTCCGGTCCACCGTTGCGCACACCACTGCTGGACGTGGAACGGTGGGACGCGTGGCGACCGGTGCCCTTCGGCCGCGACGCGCGGCAACGCCGGGTCGACCTTCCCCTGGTGTGGACCTCGCTGCTGGTGGGGGCCATTCCCCGACAGGGCAAGACCTTCGCGATCCGCCTGCCCGCCGCCGGGCTGATCCTCGACCCGCACACGCGGCTGTATGTGTTCGACGGCAAGGGCGGAAAGGACTGGGACGCCGCCGAGCAGGTCGCCTACCGGTTCGTGCGCGGCGACGACCTCGACCACGCCCACGCCGTGCGCGACCATCTCGTGGAGCTCGTGGCCGAAGTCCAGTCCCGGTTCGCCCGGATGGCCACCCTCGACGATGAGGTCTGCCCGGAATCGAAGATCACACCAGCCATCTCCCGGAACCCCGACCTCGGAATGCCGATCACCGCGGTGATCATCGACGAGGTCCACGTGTTCCTGGAGAACCCCACCCGCGAACACGTCGGCGGCACGAAGACCACACTCGGCGAGGACATCGCCGACCTGTTGACCTACCTGGTCCGCAAGGGGCCCGCAGCCGGAGTCGTGGTCATCCTGGCCACCCAACGCCCGGACTCCACCACCATCCCCTCACGGCTGCGGGCGGTCCTCGGGTCACGGTTCGCCCTACGGGTGATGGACTGGCGCGACTCCAACATCGTGCTGGGCGAGCAGATGAACACCCGCGGATACGACGCCTCCACCCTGCTGCACTCCCACAAGGGAGTAGGGATCCTACGGCCGGACGGCGAGACCGACGCCGGAGCGGACGTGCTGGCGATGACGGTACGCACCTACTACATGCCCAACCCGCAATGGCGAGAGATCTGCGCCCGCGGGCGGGCGCTGCGGGAGTCCGCCGGAACACTGGCCGGCCACGCGACCGGCGACCATCAGCCACAGGCGATCGACCCCGCCAGCGTGGCCAAGGCCCTCGGCGCCGACGCCACCGTCGAGACCCAGGGGCGGAGCGCGGAGCGGTCACCCGCGTTGCCGGAACCACTGGCGTCGGTTGTGGACTATCTCGGTGATGACCTGAGCCCGCACGGGCGGGAGTTCGTGCCCACGGCCGAGCTGACCGACGAGCTGGACGTGGAACCAACCCTGTTCGCCCGACAGATGGGCGAGCTGGGATGTCGACCAACCCGCCACTACCTGCCCACCGACGACGGCGCGGCACGACGAGTACGCGGCTACCTCACAGCAGACATCCGGACAGCCGTCACTCGAGCGGCCACCGACGAAACCGGCCCCGACGCGACAACCGAAACCGACTGACTCGCCGGTCGGCCGACTCGCGTATCCCGCACCCACCGGCAGAGGCCGAGCCACAACGCATCAGCAAGCCCCCCACCTTAGTCGCCCCTGAGGAAAGGAAACATACCTGGTAAACAAGCCACACCACTCACAACAACGACCCGGCACCACCCAGACACGAAACAGCGCTGAGCATGCACAACCAACCACGACAGCACCGGATACCGACACCACCGACCCACCCAGACCACCGCCACCCTCGCGGAAGCGGCCGGTCCGGACCGCACACGAGCCGCCACCGAGCAACACCGACCCCACGACCCCCGAGCGCGCCACCGCAGTGCTCGCCGAGCACGTCCGTGCAGTCGTCGACTCGTTCCCGCTACTGACTCCCGAGCAGCGGGACCGCATCGCTATTCTACTACGCACCCCCCGATAACCGGAGAGGCAACTCGGCATGACGAACCATCGACCACTACGACGACGACTCGCTCACCATACCCTCTGCATCCGACGCGCCCACAGCGCTGCGCCGCCACGGCAGTCCGGCAATCAACCAGAGAATTACGGAAGACCCCGCAGAAGGATGACACCATGGATGTTGGATGTTGCTCTTGCCCTGCCGTCGGGCGGTGGGTGCGCTACTCGCCGGAAGGCACTAATGAGAGCTAGCGGGTTGGCCATCCGGCAGACTCGTGCCAGGCCGCTGGTGGGTGAGCACTGCATGGCGCTGGACCCTGAGTCCTGTTGACAGATCGTGCCCCTGCTGGTGGGTCGGGAGAGTTGATCGCTGATGGGATGTCGTGCCCGCTGTGGTGTGGCGTGAGCACTGGTTCATTAGGTCGCTGATGGTTCTCCCGCTGGCTGCACAGGGTGGTCGAGGACGAGGACGAGGAGGGGCGGGTTGCTGTTCGTGGGGGATGACTGGGCCGAGGCGCACCACGATGTGGAGGTGATGGACGCCCCGGGGCGGCGGTTGGCCAAGGCCCGGCTGCCCGAGGGGGTGGCGGGGATGGCTCGGCTGCACGCGATGATCGGTGAGCAGCTCGGCGAGGACGCCGAGGCGGCCGAGGTGCTGGTCGGGATCGAGACCGAGCGGGGCCCGTGGGTGGCGGCGTTGATCGCGGCCGGGTACACGGTGTTCGCGATCAACCCGTTGCAAGTGGCCC
>JAFAUB010000118.1 GCA_019243635.1 Pseudonocardiales bacterium | reverse complement strand
TTCGACCAACCGGTAATATTCACTCTCAAGGTGCTCCTCGAACTGGCATCGATAAGGGCTTCAGCACTCTCATCATCCCAGCTCAGGAGCACCCCCCACGATCAACACACCGACCACCCGCGCACCCGGACGAAAAGCCAGGGCTAGAGGTCGATGTCCCCTACCTGCGCGCTCACCAAGCCCGCGTCGCCCGGGTGGCCATCGCGTGGACGGCCCGGCTGGTTGTAGACGATCACCGCCCGGTATCTGAGATCTTCGGGTCGCGACCGCATCGGTGTAAGCCTGCGTGGTGAGGCCGCTGTCCTCGATCCCTAGCTCGCGCAGCACGGACTGCGCTACGTCCACAGCGGCGTCCACGTCGCCATGATCGGTGATGGTCTCCAGCTCGATGAACGTCCGCTCCGCCGGCTCTGGGACAGTGACCACGGTGGTGAGCAGGTCACGGCCGTGGGCGGTGAACCGGTAGTTCACGTACCGCTTCTCGAACGCGATGATCTGCTCGACGCCGAGTGCGGTGAGCACGGTGACCAGCACGTCGGCATCCTCGACAGCCGTCTCGTGCTCAGGTTTCGATCCGCCGGCCTGGTCCCCAGCTGTTCTTTGAACGTGAGCAACGCGCGGGTCCGGCCGAGTTCGTCGGTGACGGTCCGCACCCGCAGCTCGCTGCTCTGGCGGGTCCAGCCACGATCCGGGTAGTCGAAATAGCGATCGGAGTAGGTTGAGCGTTCGCCCACCGCCTGCCGCGACAGTGCCGCGTGGATGCGCCCTGGGTTGCGTGCGAGCGCCTTCAGCTCCGCCTCAACCGCCACCATCGCCTCCTACCACCTGCCGTCCTGTTCCGTGTAGCTCCTCGGCGAACCTGCGGAACCCCCGGTGCAACGCGCCATGCGGTGAGCCGGTACATCGGCGACGTGTGTCCCTCATGTGTCTCGCCGAACGCGGACACGAACATCGCCGTCCAAGGAGATCACCCGCCATGTAGGCAACAGTGTGTACAGGTAGCCGTCACCGCTCGCCAACAAGTTCCTGGTCGAGGCTGGTGGTGCCCACACACTGCTTGACACCGAGCTGGGATAACTGGGGATCTGCGCTCGATGGGCGGTAGCGGTAGTGCCGCGATGATGGAGGCATGGACAGGGTGGAGGAATACGACTACGTCGTCGTGGGTGGTGGCTCGGCGGGGTGCGTGCTCGCGGCCCGATTGTCGGAGGATCCGGCTGTCACGGTGTGCTTGCTTGAGGCCGGTCCCTCCGATGTCGACGACCCGGAGGTCCTGCGCCTGGAGCGGTGGCCGCGGCTGCTCGGTTCGGGCTATGACTGGGACTATCCGGTCGAGCCGCAGGTGGGCGGCAACAGCTTCGTGCGCCACGCTCGGGCCAAGGTGCTCGGTGGCTGCTCGTCACACAACTCCTGCATCGCGTTCTGGCCCCCTGGCGAGGATCTGGACGAGTGGGCGGCGAGGGGATGTACCGGCTGGAGCGCCGAGGAGTGCTGGCCGCTCATCGCGCGGTTGGAGAGCAACGACGGCCCAGGTGGCCATCACGGTCGCTGCGGCCCGGTGACGCTGCGGCAGATCCCCCCGCATGACCCGTGCGGCGTCGCGGTGCTGGCGGCCGCCGCCGCGGTCGGCCTGCCCACCGTGCGCTTCAACGAGGGCGTCACGGTCACCGAGGGCGCGGGCTTCTTCCAGATCAACGCCGCGGCGGACAACACCCGGATGTCCTCCTCACGCGGCTACCTGCACCCGATCATGGGTCGGCGGCGCAACCTGGCCGTGCGCACCGACTCCTGGGTCAAGCAGGTGCTCTTCGGCGCATCCAAGAAGGCGACCGGAGTGGAGTACCTGGACTCCAGCACTTTCCGGTACAGCACCGTGCGTGCCCGCCGTGAGGTGGTTCTGTCCGCCGGGGCGATCGACACGCCCACCCTGCTCATGCTCTCCGGCATCGGCCCGGCCGGGCACCTCAGGGACGTCGGCATCGACGTGCTGGTGGACAGCCCCGGCGTCGGGTCCAACCTGGACGACCACGTCGAGGGCCTGGTGATGTGGGAAGCGTCACGGCCGATGGCAACCCGTTCGACGCAGTGGTGGGAGGTCGGCCTGTTCACCCGGACCGAACCGGGACTCGACCGTCCAGACCTGATGATGCACTACGGCTGCGTGCCCTTCGACCTGAACACTGTGCGGTGGGGCTACCCGACCACGTCCAACGGGTTCTGCCTGACACCCAACGTCACCCGCGGCCGGTCCCGAGGGACCGTCCGGCTCCGGTCCCGGGACTTCCGGGACCGGGCGAGGGTCGACCCGCGCTACCTCACCGACGCGCAGGGCCACGACATCGCCGTGCTGCTCGCCGGGATCACGCTCGCCCGCCGGATCGCCGCGCAGCCGGCACTGCGGGGCTGGGTCGAACGCGAGCTGACACCGGGCCCGGACGCGGTCACCGACGACGAGCTCGTCGACTACGTCCGCAAGACGCACAACACCGTCTACCACCTCGCGGGCACGGCCAGGATGGGTGCCGTGGACGACCCGCAGGCCGTGCTCGACCCTCGGCTGCGGGTCAAGGGCGTGACCGGGCTGCGTGTGGCGGACGCCTCCGTCATGCCCTTCCTGCCGGCCGTCAACCCGAACATCACCATCATGATGATCGGCGAGAAGGCCGGTGACCTGCTCGCCGAGGATGCGGGTCAGCGCCGGGTCTGAAGCGCCGCGACGAGGCGGTCCACCGCGCTGCCCAGACCCCAGGCGCGCCGCAGCGCGGCGAGCGCGACCGGGTCGGCGGGAGCCGAGGGCAGTGCGTCGTCGCGGTCCTGCCGCACCGGGGCGTCAGTGGCCACCCGCACCACGGTGGGCGCCAGCTCCAGATACTCCCGGGCGGCCAGCAGCTTGGCTCGCGTCCCCGGGGTGAGCGCCGACCGGTCCTCGTCCAGCGCCGCCAGCAGGCCCTCCACCGAGCCGAACCGGCTGATCAGCATGGCTGCGGTCTTCTCACCGACTCCGGGCACTCCGGGCAACCCGTCCGACGGGTCGCCGCGCAGCGCGGCGAGGTCCGCGTAGCGGGGCCCGGCACCGGTCTCCGGCAGCCCGTACCGGCTCGCGAGCTCGGCGGGGCCGATCACCTCCGCCTTGGCCAACCCCCGGCCGACGTAGACCACCCGTACCGGGGTCGGCTCGGTACGCACCACCTGAAACAGGTCCCGGTCACCGCTGACCACCTCGACCGGGTCGCGGCGCTCGGCCGCGACCAGCGCGCCGATCACGTCATCGGCCTCGTACCCGTCCGCGCCGGCGGTGGCCAGGCCGGCGGCGGCCAGTAGTTCGAGGATCAGCGGGACCTGCGGGCTCAGCGTGTCCGGCACGTCCTCGACGTCGGGAGCGCCGGGCCCGGTCTGCTCGGCGACCCGGTGCGCCTTATAGGAGGGGATCGCGGCGACCCGGAAGGTCGGTCGCCAGTCCAGGTCCAGGCAGGCGACCAGCCGGGACGGGCGGCGCAGCTCGATCAGCCGGGCGAGCATGTCGGTGAAGCCCCGCACCGCGTTCACCGGGGTGCCGTCCGGGGCGGTGACCGACTCCGGGACCCCGTAGTAGGCCCGGAAGTACAGGCTCGCGGCGTCGACCAGTAGCAGAGGCACATCCATGTGGGTGAAGCCTGCCAGCCCCCGTTCACGGTCGGTCCTAGGCTTGCGGTGTGCCCGCCTCACTCGACACCTTCACCTGCCGTCTGCTCCGGGCCCGCCACGCTACCCAGGTCGCGGGCCTGGACGCCCTGCTGGTCACGCCGGGACCGGACCTGCGATACCTGCTGGGGGTGGCCGGCGAGTCTCACGAGCGGCTGACCTGCCTGGTGTTGCCCGCTGACGGTGACCCGGCGCTGGTGGTCCCGGCGCTGGAACGGCCGGGGCTGGACGGCACTCCGGTGCTCGGACTCGGCTTGGAGATCGCCGACTGGCCCGACGGTGACGATCCGTACGCCCTGGTAGCCGGGTTGTTGGGCAAGTCCGGGTCACCACCGGCCTGGGTCGCGGTGGCGGACGCGATGCCCGCAGCGCACGTGCTGGCGCTGCGGGACGCGCTGCCCGGCTGTGCGCAGACGTTGGCGTCGGCGGTGCTGGCGCCGCTGCGGATCCGCAAGGACAGCGCCGAGATCGCCGCGCTGGTCGCCGCGGGCCAGGCCATCGACCGGGTGCACGCCCGGATGGGGGAGTGGCTGCGGGTCGGGCGCACCGAGGCGCAGGTCGGTGCCGATGTGGCCGCCGCGATCGTCACGGAGGGACACACCGCGGCGGCCTTCGTCATCGTCGGGTCCGGTCCGCACGCGGCGAGCCCGCACCACGACGTCTCCGACCGGGTGGTGCGGCCCGGGGACGTGGTGGTGGTCGACATCGGCGGACCCACCCCGGAGGGCTACTTCTCCGACTGCACCCGCACCTACAGCCTGGGCGAGCCGGCCGAGACTGACGTCGCCGAGTGCTACGCGGTGCTGCAGGCCGCGCAGGACGCCGCGGTGGCGGCGGTCGCGCCGGGGACGACCGCGCAGCAGGTCGACGCCGCAGCCCGGGGCCCGATCACCGCCGTCGGCCTCGGCGAGCGGTTTATCCACCGGACCGGGCACGGGATCGGTCTTGAGGTGCATGAGCAGCCCTACATCGTGGCCGGCAACGACCTGGCGCTCGAAGCGGGGATGGCGTTCAGCATCGAGCCGGGTATCTACCTGCCAGGCCGCTGGGGAGCCCGCATCGAGGACATCGTGGTCGTCAACGACAGCGGCGCGACGCGGCTCAACCACCGCCCGCGCGAACTCGCGATATTGCCGGTATGACCGGCGACGTGACTTTCCAGCAACGTGACCTTAACGCCTCTCCCTGTTAGTCACATGCATTCAACGCGGGCGTAACAACCCGCTCGCTAAGCTGGAAAAGGTCAGCGTGGGGCATCTGGTTGCAGCGCCGTGTCCAGGTTCTCGCCCTCACGAGCGTTTGATTGCCTCCTGAGAGGGAAGATGATCATGACTGTTGACAGCCAGCCTGGGGACACTCTCGAGTTCGAGGCGTACGATCAGCTGGTAACACCAGAATTCGCTCCACTCGCCGAGTTCGCCGGGTTCTGCGAGTACGAGGCAGTGGCCGTTCAGGAGACCGGTAGGGGAATCTCGACGCTGATCGACCGCATCCCAGGGATGATATCCGACTACCTGGGAACGCGTCCGGAGTCCACACCACTGATGGGCGGACCGGACCTACCGGTCAGCGAGCCGCTGATAAAAGAGTGGCTGGACAGGACGATCGAGGGACCGTTCGACGGCGAGCTCGCCCGCTTCGTGCGAGAGATCAGTCATGTCGGGGGAAAGGAAGTGACCTTTCCGGGAGTGCGGGTACCGCTTCCGCCTCAGCTCGTCCTGGCGCTCACAGCCTGGCTGCAGGGACAGATCCTGGCGGCCATGGGCGAGATCTTCGATACCGCCACGGTCTCCGCCGCCGGAGCGGCCTGGATGAACCAGCTCCTGCTGCAGCTCGGGATCATCCTTGAACCCAGCCTGGCGGAACCGGACGCCCCCATGGGCCGCCATGAAGCCGCCGAGTTCCATCCCTATGCGGAGTTCGCGGGTCTCGGCGCCAAGGAGATGTCGATCCTGCGCAAGACCGGCCCGCTACTGGGGCCGGCGGCGGGGGGCGTGGTCACCCTCGCTTATGACTACCTGCTCTCCCGCCCAGAGTCGGCCGGGTACTTTCAGGACGCCTCGCATCTCGCCGAGCGTAAGATGACTCTCAAGGGATGGTGGTCCAAGACCACCATGAAGCCCATGGACGGCGATTTCCACGCCTATATGTCCAGAGTGGCCGACGCGCACGTCAAGGGCGGTGGGACGCATCCGCACGTGGTCATCCCGGCTGATCTGACCATCGCTCTCATGGGGTGGGTCGAGATGAGGGTGATGACGGCCTTGAACACCGTCGCTCCGGGAGCCGACGGTGAGTACGTCTTCGGGACGATGCCCGAGCCTGCGGCGGCCGCGACAGTGGGTCAGGCCTGGATGCGGATGCTGACGCTGCAGCTGGGGATCCTGCTCAAGCCCTACCTCGCATCACCCGTCTGACGACGTCCTTGTCCGGATCGGCGTTCACGTCAAGGTCGACGTGGACGCCGATCTGCCGCGCAGCCAGCCGTACCAGCCGGCGATACCATCACCGGTGGTGGCCGACAGCTGCAGCACCTCCGCGCCCGGGTTCGCCCGCCGAACGCCATCCAGGAAAGCGGCGACGTCGAAGTCGACATAGGGCAGCAGGTCGATCTTGTTCAGCAACACCAGGTCGGCGGCGCGGAACATCTGCGGGTATTTGCGCGGCTTCTCGGCTCCCTCGGTCACCGAGGTGATGACCACCCTGGCCTGCTCGCCGAGGTCGAACAACGCCGGGCACACGAGGTTGCCGACGTTCTCGATCAGCACCACTGAGCTCTCCGGCGGGTCCAGCGTCCGCAGGCCGCCGGCCAGCATCTGGGCGTCGAGATGGCAGCCCGCCCCCGTGTTGATCTGCACCACCGGGGCGCCGCTGGTCCGGATCCGATCCGCGTCCAGCACCGTCTCCTGGTCACCTTCGACGACCGATACCTGCAGCTCGGCGCCCAGCTCCCGGATGGTGCGCTCGAGCAGGGTGGTCTTACCGGCCCCGGGTGAGCTCATCAGGTTCACCGCGAGGATGCCGTGCTCCGCGAACCACTTGCGGTTGAGTTCGGCGAGTGCGTCATTGCGAGCCAGCACCGCCTGCTCGAGCGTGACAGTTCGGGTCTCGGGATGATCATGACCGTGACCATGCCCATGACCATGACCATGCTCGTGATCGTGCTCGTGGTGTTCGAGGGAGGTGGCGCCGGAGCAGCCACACGTCGCGCACATCAGGCCAGTACCTCAACTTCCCGGATTTTGAGTTCTTCTCCCGCGAGCAGCTCCCGGTTCGCGCTGCCGCACGTGCACAGCACGAGGAGGTCAGCCAGCGCGAACTCGGCGCCGCAGTCCCGGCAGCGGGCCAGCCCTGTGGGTTGGACGATCTCCAACGACGCCCCCTCGAGCGTGGTGCCCTCCGTCACGAGATCGAAACAGAACCGGACCGAGTCGGCCACCACCCCAGACAGCGTGCCGATCTCCAGGCAGACCCGCCGCACCGGCGCGTCGCCCATCCGCTCGCATACCGCCTGGACCACGCTCTGAGTGATCGCCATCTCATGCAAAAAGCACCCTCCTCGGCTGAGTACCCAGTGCAGTCCCCTGCGGGGATCTTGTCAAGGGCGAGAGAATCCTCTGGTGCAGCGTTGTATCCGAGTTGAGGTGCGGGTCGAGGGTGTCGTGCAGGGGGTGGGGTTCCGGCCCTACGTCCACGGTCTGGCGCGCCGTCTCGGTCTGTCCGGCCGAGTCGGTAACGACACCGCCGGGGTGGTCATGGAGGTCGAGGGAGCCGAGCCGGCGATCAGCGAGTTCCTCGCGGCGCTGCCGGCGCAGGCCCCACCGCTGGCCGTCATCGAGCGGGTGCGGACCAGTCCGCTGGTTCCCACCGGGGAGCCGGGTTTCCACATCGTGTCCAGCAACGCCGCCGGCCGGCGGGACACCTTGGTCTCGGCGGACAGCGCGACCTGCGCGGACTGCCTTCGCGAGCTGGCCGATCCCGCCGACCGTCGCTTCGACTACCCGTTCATCAACTGCACCAACTGCGGACCGAGGTTCACCATCGTGCGCGACGTGCCCTACGACCGGCCGTTCACCACGATGGCGCCGTTCACGATGTGCCACACCTGCGCCGGTGAGTACCACGACCCCGCCGACCGGCGCTTCCACGCCCAGCCGGTGTGCTGCCCGGCGTGCGGACCCCGGCTGCGGCTGCTCGACGCCGACGGCCACGAACTGCCCGGCGAGCCGCTGGCCGCGGCTGCCGCGCTGCTGGCCCGGGGGGTGGTGCTGGCGGTCAAGGGGCTTGGCGGCTACCACGTCGCGACGCTGGCCTCCGACACCGCCGCGACCGCCCTGTTGCGGGCGCGTAAGCACCGCGAGGACAAGCCGTTCGCGGTCATGGTGGCCGATCTGGACACTGCCCGTGAGCTCTGCGTGATCGACCCGGTGGGGGAGCGGGTGCTGGCCGGACGGCGGCGACCGGTGGTCCTGCTGCCGCGCCGCCCGGACGCCCCCGTCGCGCCGGCCGTCGCGCCCGGCAACCGCAGCCTGGGGCTGATGCTGCCCTACACCCCGCTGCATCACCTGCTGCTGCGTGACACCGCCGGGCCTATCGTGCTGACCAGCGGCAACGTCTCCGACGAGCCGATCGCCTACCAGGACGACGACGCGCGCCGGCGGCTGAGGGGGATCGCGGACGCCTTCCTGACCCACGACCGGGCGATCCACATGCGCACCGACGACTCGGTGGTGCGGGTGTTCCGCGGCGCTGAGCTCCCGGTGCGCCGTTCCCGCGGCTACGCACCCGAACCGCTGACCCTCGCTCAGCCGGCGCCCCGACCGATTCTCGGCTGCGGTGCCGAGCTCAAGAGCACCTTCTGCCTGGCGCGGGGCCGGCACGCGTTCATGTCCCACCACATCGGTGACCTGGAGAACTACGAGACCCTGCGCTCGTTCACCGAGGGCGTGGAGCACTTCCGGCGGCTCTTCGACGTGGCGCCGGAGGTGATCGCGCACGACCTGCACCCGGAGTACCTGTCCACCAAGTACGCGCACGATCTCGTCGATGCCGAGCTTATCAGTGTTGATCTCATCGGGGTGCAGCACCACCACGCGCACATCGCGTCCTGCCTGGCCGACAACGGTGACGCCGGCCCGGTGCTCGGAGTGGCCTTCGACGGCTTGGGCTACGGCACTGATGGCACCTTGTGGGGCGGGGAGTTCCTGCTGGCCGATCTGGCCGGGTTCCAGCGGCTGGCGCACCTGGTTCCGGTCCCGATGCCGGGCGGCACCGCGGCCATCCGGCAACCCTGGCGGATGGCCGCCGCCTACCTGGGAACGGAGGCTCCCGTGGAGTTGGTGGAGCGCAATGCCGAGCACTGGGACTCGGTGCTGGCGATGGCCTCCCGGCGGGTGAACGCCCCGCTGACCTCCAGCGCCGGGCGGCTGTTCGACGCCGTCGCGGCGATCCTCGGAGTCCGTGACTCGATCAACTACGAGGGCCAGGCCGCGGTGGAGCTCGAGCAGCGGGCCGACCTGACCGAGCGGGGAAGCTACCCGGCCGCGGTGACCGAGGGGCCTGCACTGCAACTACACGGCGCTGATCTGGTGCGCGCCGTGGTGGCCGACCTGCACGCGGGAGTGGCCTCGGAGGTGATCGCCACCCGGTTCCACCACGGCGTCGCCGATGCGATCGTCCGGGTCTGCCTGATGTTGCGGGAGACCACCGGGGTGAGTGCCGCTGCCTTGTCCGGTGGGGTATTCCAGAACGTGCTGCTGCTCGAGCGCACCGTGGCGGGTCTGGAGCAGTCTGGTTTCCGGGTGCTCACCCACTCCCGGGTGCCACCCAACGACGGCGGCATCAGTCTCGGCCAGGTCGCCGTCGCCGCCGCGTCCCTACGTTCTGGAGGGCCGTCCATAGATGGGACTGGGGTCGCTTGATCAGAGCAGTGTCACCGGTCAGGCGAGGGTGAAAGGTGTCCCGGTGCCGATGTTACTGTGATGGCCTTGGTCGGGGGGGTGAAGGTTGGACGAGTCCGGTCTGGTAGGCGAGGGCCACCGCTTGCGATTTCTCTCGGACCTCGAGTTTCGTCATCACGCGGGCAAGATGTGTTCTCACGGTGGCTTCACTGATGAACAGCTGTGCGGCGACTTCAGCGTTGGACATGCCTTGGGCCACAAGGATGAGGACTTCCCGCTCGCGACGGGTCAGCTGGGCCGTCTGGGCTGGTGTGGGTATGTGCCGCTCGGGTCGGGTGGCAAATTCTTCGATGAGTCGGCGGGTGACGTCGGGACCCAGGAATGCCTTGCCAGCGGCTACCGCGTGGATCGCGTTGACGATCTCAGCGGGGGCGGCATTTTTGAGGAGGAAGCCTGAGGCGCCGGCGCGCAGCGCGGCGTTGACGGCTTCATCGACGTGGTAGGTCGTGAGGATGATGACCCTGATGGGCTGACCGTTCTGTGCGGTCAGACCCTCATCAACTATAGCGTGAGTCGCTTCGATGCCGTCGGTGCCTGGCATGCGTACATCCATGAGGACCACATCCGGGCGCTCGGCACGGACTCGGGTGAGGGCTTCCTGGCCGTCGGCGGCTTGGGCGACGACGGTGATGTCTTCCTCGGCGTTGAGCAGCATTGCTAGGCCGGCTCGCACCATCGGTTGGTCATCGACTACCGCGACGCGGATCACGCTGGCATCTTCCCTTGGTCCACACTGCCCTCGCTGGAGGGACACGGAACCGACGAAACCTCAGGTACAGCGAGAGGCAGGGTGGCGGTCAGTCGGTAGCTGCCGTTTTGATGGGGCCCTGCGTGTAGGCGCCCACCGACCGCTTGGATCCGCTCGCGCAGGCCCACCAGACCGCGACCGACGGATAGCGCCTGCCCGCGGCGCGCCTCCGCAACGTTGATGTCGTTGTCGATGTGGATGAGCAGGCTGTGGGCTCCCCAGATGAGCCGCAGGCGCGGGTTGGCGTCCTTGCCGGCGTGTTTGAGAACATTGACCAGGCCTTCCTGCACGATCCGGTACGCGGCTAGGTCTACGCTCTGGTCCAAGTTGTGTGGTGTGCCTTCGACGTGGACCGTGACTGGCATTCCGGTGTCTCGTAGTGAGGTGAGAAGCTCGGGCAGATCCGCCAGTCCGGGTTGTGGCCTGAGTTCATCGACGCCCGGAGCGTGGCTCGCGGGATCGCTGGTTTCCAGCACCCCGACTAGGCGTTGTAACTCCGCCATCGCCTGTCTGCCGGTAGTTTCGATGTGCGCTAGCGCCTGTCTGACCTGGGCGAAGTCGGTATCGGCGATCCGGGCCGCGCCAGCGGCCTGCAAGACGATTCCGGTGACCGCGTGGGAGACGATGTCGTGCAGCTCCCGGGCGATTCTTCTGCGCTCGATGGCCAGCACCGCCGCTTCCCGGGCCGACTCCTGCTCGCGTTCCAGATCCTGGACCCGCCGCAGGTTGGCCTGGGTCACCCGACCGAAACCCCACGCCCAGACGGCCGCGCCGACCAGGAGTGCTCCATCGGTGATGTACATCTCGAACAGGGCATGGCCGTGGTGGGTGACGGACAATGACGCGGCGACGTCGACCCCGATGGGAATGCACGACGCCAGCAACGCCAACAAGGACGCCCTCCTGCTGTGATGGACCGAGACCGCGTAGAGGGCGACCACGATGCCGAC
>JAFAUB010000130.1 GCA_019243635.1 Pseudonocardiales bacterium | reverse complement strand
GGTCCTATTGGATCTTGCCGCCGACTACGGCAAGGCGCCACTGACACAGCTCAAGCGATCAGATGGCATCTGGACCGCACGGCTCGGCGACCTGCACGTGCGGTGGACGGGCGCGCCTGACGCGCGCCGTCACGGGCGCGGACCACGCGGTGGGTTGTACACCGAGATCACCGTGGCGGCGGGCGAGCAGCACGACCTTGTCCTGGAGATCGGCGTTCACCTGCCAGCTGATCGACCGCCGGCGCCGGACGAGGCATGGCGCGTCACGGAAACGTCGTGGGCCGCTGCGGTGCCGCCGCTTTCCGACTGCCTGTCCCCGGAACACGTGCGGTCGAGCCTGGCGGTGTTGCGTGGGCTGACGAGCTGGAACGGCGGGATGGTGGCCGCCGCCACCACGAGTCTGCCGGAGCGAGCCCAAGCGGGTCGCAACTACGACTACCGCTACGTCTGGATCCGCGACCAGTGCTACGCCGGTCAGGCTGTCGCCGTCAACGCGCCGCACCCGCTGCTCGATGACGCGGTCCGGTTCGTCGCCGAACGTCTCCTCGCCGACGGACCCCACCTGAAACCCGCCTACACGATCACCGGCGGGCCGGTGCCCGACCAGCGCTCGCTTGACCTACCCGGTTACCCGGGAGGCCGCGACATCGTGGGTAACCACGTCAATGCCCAGTTCCAGCTCGACGCGCTCGGTGAGGCGTTGCTGCTCTTCGCCGCCGCCGCCCGCCACGACCACCTCGGCACCGACCACTACCGCGCCGTCACTGCCGCCATCAGCGCCATCACCCAGCGGTGGCGCGAGCCTGACGCCGGAATCTGGGAACTGGACAACCACCGCTGGGCGCACTCCCGGCTGATCTGCGCCGCCGGCCTCCGAGCGATCGCCACCGCCGGCGTGTCCACCGCAGACGCCGCCGAGTGGAGCGCTCTGGCCGACACCATTGTCGCCGACACCGGCACCGACTGCTTACATCCATCGGGGCGCTGGCAGCGTGCACCCGATGACCCGCGCGTCGATGCCGCCCTGCTGCTGCCGGCGATCCGCGGCGCGCTGCCCGCAGCCGACCCGCGCAGCGTGGCCACCGTGCGCGCGGTGCTTGAGCAGCTGACTCAGCAGGGCTACGTCTACCGGTTCCGCCAGGACGCCCGTCCTCCCGGGGAGGCTGAGGGCGCGTTCACGCTGTGCGGGTTCGTGATGGCACTGGCCGATCACCAGCAGGGTGACCCGCTCGCCGCCCGAAGCTGGTTTGAACGCAGCCGCGCCGCCTGCGGACCACCGGGGTTGTTCTCCGAGGAGTACGACGTCACCCAACGCCAGCTGCGCGGCAACCTGCCGCAAGCCTTCGTGCACGCCCTGATGATCGAAGCCGCCATCCGGCTCGGCCGACCGTGGGCCGACCCCACCCACCGGTGACTGGCCGTCGATCACGGAGGAAGGAGCGCAGGTGGTGCGTACCGACGAGATGACCGTCGACGGGCTCAGCGCGGCGGTCTACACCATCCCCACCGATCAGCCCGAGGCGGACGGCACCATCGCCTGGGACTCCACCACCCTGGTGGTGGTCCACGCCGCCGGCGGGGGACGGACCGGGCTCGGTTACACCTACGCCGGGGCGGGCTGTCAGGCGGTGGTGGACGGCCCGCTGGCCACTGCGGTGACCGGGCGGGCCACGCTGGACGTGCCCGGGGCGTGGCAGGCCATGGTGACCGCGGTGCGCAACCTCGGCCGCCCCGGCCTGGTGTCCTGCGCGATCAGCGCGGTGGACACCGCGCTGTGGGACCTGAAGGGCACGCTGCTCGACCTGCCGGTATGCGGGCTGCTCGGTGCCGCCCGTGAGGCGGTGCCGATCTATGGCAGCGGCGGGTTCACCACCTATGACGACACCACCGCCGCCGCGCAGCTGGAGCGCTGGGTCGGCGACTGGGACATCCCCCGGGTGAAGATTAAGATCGGCGAGTCGTGGGGTACCCGCGTGCGGCGTGACCTGGCGCGCATCGCGTTCGCCCGAAAGGTCATCGGGTCTGAGGTCGAGCTCTACGTCGACGCCAACGGCGGCTACGGTCGCAAGCAGGCCATCCGGGTCGCCCACGCGATGGCCGAGTCGGACGTGACCTGGTTCGAGGAACCGGTCAGCTCCGATGACCTGGCTGGGCTGCGCGAGGTCCGCGACCAGACCACTCCCGACACCGCAGCCGGAGAGTACGGCTATGACCTGGCCTACTTCGCCCGCATGGTCACCGCCCAGGCGGTGGACTGCCTGCAGGTCGACGTCACCCGATGCGGCGGGATCACCGACTGGCTACGCGCCGCGGCCGTGGCCGCCGCGCACAACCTCGACGTCTCCGGGCACTGCGCCCCCAACCTCCATGCCCACGTGGCCGCAGCGGTACCCAACCTCCGGCACCTGGAGTACTTCCACGACCACCACCGCATCGAGGGCATGCTCTTCGACGGCGCGCTGAGCCCGCACGGGGGAGCGCTGCGCCCAGACCGGGACCGCCCCGGTCTGGGGCTGGCGTTCAAACACCCCGACGCCGAGCGGTTCCGGACGGCCTGAGATGACCAACCCTGACATGCTTCGACCTCATCGGCCGCTCACCCAGTGGCGCAGCGACGCGGGCAGCGCCCAGCGGGCCAGCATCGTCGCCGTCACCTTCCGCCGCGCCGCCAGCCGAGCTACCGGGCCCCCACCGACCCTTGGCACGACCCGGTTCCGAGACCCGCGGCGCGCCAGGACCAGCCCCACCGCGGCGAACGACCCCGCCCCGATCGCATCGACCAGCCCGGCGCGCCGACGCGCCGGGTCGAGCGCCGCCACCCCCAACATCGAGGCGACGTGCGCGATGTCGGCCTCGACGCCCAGTACCAGGACGGTCGGGCCCGGCGCGCCGGCGCTCAGCAGTCCTTGCAGGAGGTGCCGGGCGCCGAGAACGCGGGCCACCACCCGGGTCGGCCGGTCTGTGGGATGCCCGGTGTAGAGCCGGACCACCGGGCCAGGCGCGAGCAGGAGCAGGGCGCCGTAGCCGGCGCGGACCGCGGGAAACCAGCTCATCGGCGGCGCAGCCACGCCGCCGCCGTGGCCACGCCGGTCACGGCGGCGGTCGAGAGCAGCCGGGCGTGCTGGGAGAACCACAGCTGCGGGGCGCGCCTGTGAGCCTGGTCATCGAATATCCCATGGGCACCGTGATCACGCCCGTCCCAGCCGTCGACGGGCTCCCACAGGTTGTGCGGTCGGTCCGAGCCGACCTTCTCCCCGGTCTGCTGGGACCGGTAGCCGGTCCTGGCCAGATAGCGGTCCAACAGCGCCGGGGCGATCTTCTGCCCGACCAGGGTGCCCACGGTGCTCGCGCCCACCCAGTACTGCTTGCGCTGCGGGTGGTCGGCCGCGAACACCACGCCACGCGCGGCCACCTCAGGCTGGTAGATCGGTGGTACCGGCTGGGGGTGGTTCGGCAGCCGGGACAGCACCCAGGAGAACTGCGGAGTGTTGACCGCCGGCATCTGGACCACCGTGACATGGATGTTGCTGCCCTCGTGCATCAGCTCGGTGCGCAGCGACTCGGTGAACCCGTTGATGGCGTGCTTCGCGCCGCAGTAAGCGGACTGCAACGGGATACTGCGCTGGCCCAGCGCGGAGCCCACCTGCACGATGGTGCCCCGGTCCCGGACCCGCATGCGGGCCAGCGCGACCATCGTGCCGTAGACGAAACCGAGGTAGCTGACCTCGGTAACCCGGCGGAACTCCTCGGGCTTGATCTCGTGGAACGGCGCGAACACGGACGTGAAAGCCACATTGATCCACACGTCGATCGGCCCGAAGCTGTCCTCGACCTGCCCGGCGGCGGCGTCGAGCTGGTCGTAGTCCGCGACGTCGGTCGAGATGGCGAGCGCGGTGCCGCCGGCGTTCTCCACATCCTTGGCCGCGCCGTCCAGCCCGGCCTGCCCTCGGGCCAACAGCGCCACCTGCGCCCCTCGGGCGCCGAACGCTCGCGCGGTCGCCCTGGCGATCCCCGCACTCGCCCCCGTGATCACAACAACCTGGCGATGACTCATCCCTACCTCAGCTTCCGCAGACCGACACACCGGCCTCAGTCGCGAAGCGCCGACCAACGCTCCACTTCACCAGCATTCCCACCAGCAGGGGGCCGCACACGTGACGAACCCCTCTACCGCTCACCGGCCCCCACGCGTTGGACGAGGAGGTGGGCCGGATCGTCTGGGCCGCCGCCGTCATCAACGTCTTTGTCGGTGTCGGTACCGCTCTGCGCTATGTGCAGTACGAGCCGCCGATGTATCGGTCCGCTTCGCTCACCGACGGTGGGAGTAGTCGTCTGGAGAGAGCCACGTCGAGAGCGCTCGGCGGTCTCGAGGAGTCTCGAAGCAGGACCCGAGGCGCACCCAGAGCACGTTCATGACGTGTCGGTCGTGATACAGGCTGCCGAGCGCCTCGGCCGCCTAAGCCAGAAGCGCCAAACCCACCTCGTCCACCCACAGTATCGGCACTGTCCCCGTTTGTTGACATGATGCCGTCTCAGCAGCACGACCACGCCCGCGAGGAGCCGCACCGCCTGCTCCGCGACCTCGTCCGGCTCTATCGGCTCCTCGCCGCTGAGCCTCTTGACCAACCGTTCAAGCTGCTCCACAAACAGCCGGTCCCGCGTTTCCCAAACGGTGCTCACCGCTCCAGATAAGGCTCTACGGAACTCGCCGGAAGGGTAAGCGGCCCGCCGGCAAGAACCTTTCCCTCCATGACGGCCCTACCCCGCATCACGAGGCTTCACCCTGGTTGCCGCGCACTGCCAGGGCGGCGCTGCCGAAGGCCGCCACCAGCTCCCACCTGAGCGGAACCGCGCCGGCCCGACCCAGATACGCACTCGGCCCGTCTCGCCAGCCCCGGAGAAACAACGACGCATCACCCGCGTCCGCCACAAGCATCCTGGATGGCGCGGCCGTACCCGGCCGGATTCTGCGCCCGATGTCGAGCTGCGCCGGCCGGCCATTGCCGTGATGCTGGTCGTCGGTATCTCGGCCTGCACGGTCGCCCTTGTGCTGCACGTGTTCTCAGCCTGTCTGTGTGGTGTCTTGCTTGGTGGCACCCAGGGTCGGGGACGTCGGGCTCTGGTGGAAGCGGGGGGGAGCCGTCCCGAATGAGGGACACACCAGCTCCGCGGTCAGTCCGGCCCTGGGGGCCATGGGCAAGCTACGGACCTGGACGTGATCGAGGTCGTACAAACTGTCTAGCGTTGGACCCAGACTTGCGCTGGCGGTCCCGTTAGGCTGGTCAGGCGAACCGACGCAGAGACTGAAAGGACGATGGATGTGACCGACCCTGATCACGCGCAGCGGCGGGAGACGGCTGCCATGGTGCTGTACTGGATGCAGCGACGTGGTATGACCCGCCAGATTCTCGCCGACCGCATGGGTAAATCGCTCAGCTGGGTGGACAAGATCCGGGCCGGGGACCGCCAGCTTGACCGCCTGTCGGTATTACGTCAGATTGCCAACGTGCTGGATATTCCCCTTGTGACGATTATCGACCCTGAGGAAGCTGAACGCCTGCGTACTTGTCCCGACGATCGGGAAATCGATGCCATCCGGCATGCCTTGCGGCGCTACGATGCCATCACGAATGTCTTCCGCACTGACGGCGACGTACTCCCGGAGCCCGACCTGGCCAAGCTGGAACACGCCGTGCGTTTCGGCTGGATGGCATTTCAGGCTTCCAACTACCGCGTCATCGGCAAACTCTTAGCCGATCTCACCCGCGACTCCCAAGCTGCGGTCTGGCAACTGGATAATGACGAGCGACGGCAGGCGCGAACCTGGCTATCCTGGACGTACCAGCTGACGGCGGCGACTGCGTTCAAGCTCGGCAATGCCCAACTCGGCTGGGTGGCTGCGGACCGCAGCATCCAGATCGCCGAACAGACAGGTGATCTGACGCTCATCGGCTCCGCCGCGCGGCGGGTCGCGCACGCGCTCAGCGCTACTCATCAAAGCAATGATGCCGTACAGTTGGTCAAGTCGGCCGCCAGCCGGCTGGGACCGCACTTACGGAGTGCCGATACAGCATTTTCCTCCGCTTATGGCATGCTGCTCCTCAAGGGCAGTATCGCTGCTGCCCGGCTCGGCCAAGCCGCCGACGTGCGTGACCTCCAGGACAAGGCACTGTCCGTAGCGGCACGTCTGGAGACCGACCGCAACGAACATTGGTCTGCTTTCGGGACCACCAATGTTTTGGTGCACCGCGTGTCAGCGTTAGCGGATATGCAAAGCGGTGGTCGAGCCATCGAGGCCGCTGCTGAAATTCCACGCGGTGATCTCATGCACTTACCCCGTGAGCGCCGGGCCAGTCACCTACTCGATGTAATGCGTGGCCATCTCCAGACCGGACAGCGTGACCAAGCCTCCGTAACGCTCCTTGATGCTGACCAGCTTGCCCCCCAAGAGGTCCGCTGCCGCCATCTGACCAAGCAGATCATTACTGATCTCGTACGGAGCTACCCGCGTGGCTTAACCCCTATGGTTGGTGTTACAAAGCTGGCGCGAGCGGTGGGGATCCCGGTGTGAGCAGTCAACGGCAACGGTCTGACCGGGTGCTCTACATCATCACCTGTGCGACGCCTGCGGCGCGGGATGTCGGCAAGCTGGTCAGCTTGGCGCAAGCGTCAGGTTGGAGGCCATTCGTCATTGTCACGCCCTCGGCGCTGCGCTTCATCGACAAACCCTCACTCGAAGCCCAAACCGGCTATCCGGTGCGGTCGGAGTACAAGCAGCCGGGCACGCCCGACGTGTTGCCGCCAGCGGACGCCATGGTAGTGGGCGGCGCTAGCTTCAACACCATCAACAAGTGGGCAGCCGGGATCTCCGACACGCTGGCGCTGGGACTGCTGACTGAGGGCATCGGACTGAGTCTGCCCCTCGCGGCGTTACCGTTTCTCAACGCGGCCCAAGCCGCACACCCGGCCTTCGGCCGCAGTGTCAGGGAGCTGCGCGAGGCTGGTGTAGCGATGCTGCTTGGGCCGGCTGGCTACGAGCCACATGTGCCGCACCAAGGATCGAAGCACCTGGCGAGGTACCCGTGGCATGTCGTCCTGGCGGCTGTGGAGACCGGAAGGGTGTAGCCACACGGTTTCAGAGGGTCTTCTCACGTGGGACGGCGGGCCATGGCGCGCAGTACGTACTGCAGGATTCCACCGTTGCGGTAGTACTCGGCCTCGCCGGGAGTGTCGATTCGTAATACGGCGTCGAACTCCACCGGACCCGCCCCGTCTCGGGTGGCCCTGATGTGCACGGTCGCGGGAACGGAACCGTTGTTGAGCGCGGTGACGCCGGAGATGTCGAAGATCTCGGTGCCGTCCAGGCCCAGCGACGAGGCTGACTCGCCGGCGGGGTACTGCAGTGGGAGTACGCCCATTCCGATCAGGTTGGAGCGGTGGATCCGCTCGAAGGACTCGGCGAGCACCGCGCGGACTCCGAGTAGCAGGGTGCCCTTGGCCGCCCAGTCCCGGGAGGAACCCGAGCCGTACTCCTTGCCGCCCAGGACCAGCAGTGGGATGCCGGCCTGTGCATAGCGCTGCGCGGCGTCGTAGATGGACACCGGGTCGGCGCCGGGCGATGCGGTGAAGTCGCGGGTGTAGCCGCCGCTGACGTCCTTGAGCAGCAGGTTGCGCAACCGGATGTTGGCGAACGTGCCGCGGATCATCACCTCGTGGTTGCCCCGGCGAGACCCATAGGAGTTGAAGTCCCTGCGCTGGACACCCCGTTCGGCGAGATAGCGACCGGCGGGGGAGTCCGCCTTGATCGCCCCGGCGGGAGAGATGTGGTCAGTGGTCACCGAGTCCCCGAGCAGCGCCAACACCCGGGCACCCGAGATATCGGCGACCGGCGCTGGTTGCGCCGTCATCCCCTCGAAATACGGGGGCTTGCGAACGTAGGTCGACTCCGGATCCCAGGTGAAGGTCTCGCCTTCCGGCGTCGGCAGTGACCGCCAGCGAGCGTCACCGGCGAAGACGTCGGCGTAGTCCTTGGCGAACATCTCCTGACTGATCGCGAACTCGATCACCTTCTGGACCTCCTCCGGCGCGGGCCAGATATCAGCCAGATAGACCGGGTTGCCGTCGTGGTCGAGCCCCAGCGGATCGCCGGCGAAGTCGACGTCCATCGTTCCGGCCAGCGCGTAGGCGATCACCAAAGGTGGTGAGGCGAGGTAGTTCATCGTGACGTCCGGGTTGATCCGGCCCTCGAAGTTGCGGTTGCCGGACAGCACGCTGACCACCGCGAGCTCGCCGTCACGGACGGCTTGCGAGACTCCCTCGGGCAGCGGACCCGAGTTGCCGATGCACGTGGTGCACCCGTACCCGACCAGGTGGTAGCCGAGCTTCTCCAAGTACGGCCACAGCCCGGCCTTCTCGTAGTAGTCGGTGACCACCTGCGAACCGGGCGCCATCGACGTCTTCACCCATGGCTTGACGGTCAGACCCGACTCGACGGCGTGGCGGGCCAGCAACGCCGCACCGATCATCACCGACGGGTTGGACGTGTTGGTGCACGAGGTGATCGACGCGATCACCACGGCACCGTGGTCGATCTCATACCCAGCGTTCTCGGTGAGCCGCACCGGTGTCGGGGAGCTGGGACGGCCCCGCACACCGGCCGCGGCCGAGATCGCCCGGTGGGGCGTGCCCGCGCCGTTGCCGCTGCTCACCGCACTCGCGTCGCTGGCCGGGAAGGAGTAGACGCCCGCCTGGTCCACCGTGGACTCCGCGGCACCGGCGTAGCCGACCAGCGCCTGGCGGAACGCCGCCTTGGCCTCAGACAGCGAGATCCGGTCCTGCGGGCGCTTGGGCCCCGCGATGGAGGGAACCACGGTGGACAGGTCCAGCTCGAGGTACTCGGAGTAGGTGGGCTCCCGGCGGGGGTCGTGCCAGAGATCCTGCTCCCTGGCATAAGCCTCGACCAGCGCCAGCTGCTCGGCGGGGCGGCCGGTGAGCCTCAGGTAGCGGACGGTCTCCTCGTCGATGGGGAAGATCGCGCAGGTGGAGCCGAACTCGGGGCTCATGTTGCCGATGGTGGCCCGGTTGGCCAGCGGCACCGCCGCCACACCCGCACCGTAGAACTCGACGAACTTCCCGACCACGCCGTGCCGGCGAAGCATCTCCGTCAAAGTGAGCACGACGTCGGTGGCGGTAGCCCCCGGCGGGATAGACCCGGTGAGCTTGCAGCCGACCACCTGCGGGATGAGCATCGACACCGGCTGACCGAGCATGGCGGCCTCAGCCTCGATGCCGCCCACGCCCCATCCCAGCACACCGAGCCCGTTGACCATCGTGGTGTGGCTGTCGGTGCCCACCACGGTGTCCAGGTAGGCCTGACCGTTGCGGATCATCACGGTGCGGGCCAGGTGCTCGATGTTGACCTGGTGCACGATCCCGGTCCCCGGTGGGACCACCGTCAGCTCACCGAAGGCGCCCTGCCCCCAGCGCAGGAACTGGTAGCGCTCCCGGTTGCGCTGGTACTCCAGGTCGACATTGCGCTCGAAGGCGTCCGGACGGCCGTACACGTCGGCGATCACGGAGTGGTCGATGACCAGCTCGGCCGGAGCCAACGGAGTGACCGCCCGAGGGTCACCACCCAGAGCTGTGACCGCCTCGCGCATCGTGGCCAGATCAACCAGGCACGGCACCCCGGTGAAGTCCTGCATGATGACCCGGGCGGGAGTGAACTGGATCTCAGCGGAGGACTTCGCCTGCGCATCCCACCCGGCGAGGGCCTCGATGTGCTCGGCCGTGACGTGCGCACCGACAGCGTCTGACTCCCAGCGCAACAGGTTCTCCAACAGCACCTTCAGGCTGTAGGGCAGGGCACGCCACTGGGTGCCGAGCCGTCGGTCCAACTCGGCCAACCGGAACACCTCGTACCGGGCGGTCCCGACGGACAACGTGCCACGGCTCCCGAAGCTGTCGGCACTGCGTGCTGCATGGGTCACTGGCTCCTCCACGGGAGGGCTAGACCGGTTGCCCTCCACCGCGACTCTACGTCTGGCCATCCGCGAGCGGGGTCAGCGGGCGAAGCCTTAACGGTGAGGTAAAGCACTCGAGCGATCGCGGTAACCTGCTGTGCGGAGTCCTGCTCAGTAATGCCCTGGGGCGGTATCTGAACGGAACCAGGCCGGAGGTGGCAGAGACCATGCGGGTGCCCTTGACCGTCGCCGACTTTCTCGCCCGCGGCGAGACGGCGTTCCCGCAGTCCGTCGCGGTCATCGACGAACCCGTCCAACCGGCCCCCCCGGTACCGGCGTCAACCTACCGGGTGCTGGGCAGCAGGGTCCGCGCCTGGCAGGCCGGACTGGACGCGCTCGGGGTGGGTGCGGGGGAACGGGTGGCCGTGGTCAGCCACAACTCGGCTCGGCTGCTCGAGCTGCTGCATGCGGTCCCGGCCAGCGGCCGCATCTGCGTGCCGCTGAACTTCCGGCTCCGCTCCGATGAGGTGGACTACATCGTCTCGCACAGCGGCTCTTCGGTACTGCTGGTCGACCCGGAGCTCGACGAAGCCCCCACAGGGGTGGCCGCGCCGCACCGTTTCGTGCTCGGCGCCGAGACCGAGGAGCAGGTGATGCGCTTCGACACCGAGCCGCGCCCGTGGGCCGAGCCTGACGAGGACGCCACGGCGACGATCAACTACACCTCGGGCACCACCGCGCGGCCCAAGGGAGTGCAGCTGACGCACCGCAACATCTGGATCAACGCGGTCACCTTCGCGCTGCACACCCGCGCCTGGGAGCGCGACGTCTACCTGCACACCCTGCCGATGTTCCACTGCAACGGCTGGGGCATGCCCTTCGGGCTCGTCGGGCTGGGAGCCGAGCAGATCGTGCTGCGCAAGGTGGACGGTGCCGAGATCCTGCGGCGGGTCGCCCAGCACGGCGTGACGTTGATGTGCGGCGCCCCCGCGGTGTGGCACGCGGTGCTGGAGGCAGCCGCAAGCTGGGACGGCGAGGTTCCCGGGCGAGGGCGGGTGCGGCTGGTCTGCGCGGGTGCGCCACCGCCGAGGCGAATGATTCACCGGGTCGGCGAGGAGCTCGGCTGGGAGTTCATGCAGATCTATGGACTCACCGAGACCGCACCCCTGCTGACCTTCAACCGCGCCGGGCCGGCCGATGACGATCTGCCCGCCGCGGACCGCGCCCACAGGCTGTCCCGGGCCGGCGCCCCCGCGTTGGGCGTGCAGCTGCGCACCTCCCAGTCCGGGGAGGTACTGGTCCGCTCCAACGTCGTGATGGCCGGCTACTGGGACAGCCCCGAGGCCAGTGGCGAAGTGCTCGTGGACGGCTGGTTTCACACCGGTGACGGCGGGTCGGTGGATGAGCAGGGTTACCTGTGTATCACTGACCGGAAGAAAGACGTGATCATCACCGGCGGTGAGAACGTCTCCTCCATCGAGGTGGAGGACTGTCTGTTCAGCCACCCGGCGGTGGCCGAGGTGGCGGTGATCGGTGTGCCCTCCGACCGCTGGGGTGAGACGGTCAAGGCGCTCGTCGTGGTGGCTGATGGGGAGCAGGTCACCGAGGACGAGATCATCACCTACTGCAAGGAGCGGCTGGCCGGCTACAAGGCACCGACGTCGGTGGAGTTTCGCGAGGCCATTCCGCGCACCGCCACCGGGAAGATCCAGAAGTTCAAGCTGCGCCAGGAGTACTGGGAGGATCCAGGGCGCCAGGAGAACTGACGTACGGCTTCGTCTGGCTCCAGCTGTGGACTCTGGACCACGCCGGACAGGCCGTGCGCGCCGGGGAACCATCGCCCGGCGCGGCGGGGACGCTCGTATCGCTGGTCTTCAGCCCGGACGGCCATCTCCTCGCGGCCGGCGGCAATGACAAGGTGATTCACCTGTGGGACACCACTACGCCAGCCCACCCGCGCACGCTCGGTGCCTTGACCGGACCCAGCGAGGAGATCCTCTCCGTCGCCGTGAGTGCCGACGGCCGGACCCTCGCCGCCGGGAGCGCGTACAGGAAAGTCTACCTGTGGAATATCGCCGACCCCGCCCACGTCGTGCCCGTGGCTACCCTTGTCGGACCGTCCCAGACCGTCCGGGCTGTGGCCTTCACCCCCGATGGCCATACCCTCGCGGCCGGCGGCAACGACTCCACGATCCACCTGTGGAATGTCGTCGACCCCGCTCATCCGGTCCTTC
Source organism: Pseudonocardiales bacterium (assembly GCA_019243635.1). Lineage (GTDB taxonomy): Bacteria > Actinomycetota > Actinomycetes > Mycobacteriales > Pseudonocardiaceae. Next base: position 22,702 of record JAFAUB010000130.1, on the reverse strand, counting down.
TCGGCGTGCTCACCGGACCGACCAGCAAGATCTTCTCCATGGCGGTCAGCCCGGACGACCGTCACCTGGCGGCCGGGACCGGCGCCGAACACAGCGTGTACCTCTGGGACATCAGCGACCCGGCCCACCCGATAGCCGACGGACCACCGCTCACCGGTCCGGCCAGCTGGATCAACTCCGTTGCCTTCAGCCCCGACGGCGTCACCCTGGGCAGCTCCGACAGCCTGCTTGGCTGTTCGACCTCAGCTCACGGCAGCCGATCGGTCACCTGCCCCAGCCCAGCCCAGCCCGGTCACCATCGGTAGCTACCGCACCGACCATTCACTGGTGACCGTGGCCGACGACGGAACCATGCCGCCTACTCGGCCACGTTCAGCCATGACGGGCACATCCTGGCCGTCGGCAGCGCCGACGACACGGTACGGCTCTGGGACGTCACCCACCCTGACTGCCCCACCAGCCTCGGCCAGCCGCTGACCGGACCAGTCGGTTACGTCTATTCCGTCGCCTTCAACCCGCACCAGAACATCCTCGCCGCCAGCAGTACCGACAACGGCGCTGTCGGTGTGCCGGTCCCCTGGCGCCGGTACCGGCGACCTGGTCAGCGATGCGCTCACCAGGTCAAACCCGATCCGCCGGCGACTCCAGACCGGGTCACGATCATGTCCTGGTCGGGCGCTCCACTCACCTCGGGTGTCGATTACTTCCGACCAACTACTTAACGTAACAACACCGTGTGCCTGTAACACATGTGGTGGATGTTGTGAAAGTTACGAAGGAGCACCTTGGTGTGTGTGAGGGTGACATGACACAGTGTATCCGCGTGCCTGCTTGACAAGGTCTGGCGGACGCCAGGAAGGACCGGCGGCCGCGGAGAAGTACCGGGAAGGAGTGCGGTGTGAGCGTCCGGACTCGGCGGCACCTCGCCGGCCGTGCGTTGGTCCCAGCGTTGCTCACGGTGCTGACGCTGGTGGCGCAACCCGCCATTGGGGAAGCGCTGCCACCACCCCCACCCAACCCCAGCGACGATGACCTCAAGTCCGGCCAGGCTCACGTCGACGCCACCGCGACCCGGGTCGGGCAGCTGGCCAACCAGGTCGCCCAGGCCGACGCGGCCCTGCTGGCCCTCCAGGACCAGGTCGAGATCAGGCACGAACAAGCCAACAAGGCGCTGATCAACCAGCAGGTCGAGGACGCCGCCGCGGCTGCCGCGACGCTCGCGGCGGACAACGCCCGCGCTGAGGCCGACGCGGCCGCTGCGCAGATCACGGTGGCGCATCGGAACCTCGACCAGTTCGCTGCCGCGAGTTTCCGACAGGGCAACATGGTCGGATCAGTCTCGGCCTTCCTCGGGTCGACCAGTCCCAAGGACCTGCTCGCCAGGGCCGAGCTGCTGGATGCGGTGGGAGGTGCTCAGCTGCACGCCGTGGAGGACATGCGGCGAGCCCGCGTCGATGCGGCCAACAAGGACTCCCAGACCCGGGCGGCCCTTGCGGCGGCGCAGGCCGCCAAGCAGGCCGCCGCTGACGCCAAGACCGCGCTCGAGGGCGCCTATAGGGTGGCCATCGACACGGAGGCGGCGCAGTCCGCGCAATCCAAAGCCCTGCAGGACCATAAGGCGGACCTGGAGCGGCAACTCTACGAGGCGCAGAACGCCGTCGTCGGCCTGCGCGGGCAGCGGCAGCGCTATGAGGAGTGGCGCGCGGAACGGGATCGCGAAGCGGCTGCGGCGGCAGCCGCAGCCGCAGCCGAACGAAGCACCCCGGCTACTGCCGGCGGGTCTCGGCTCATTGCTGGGGGCGTCCAGTCAGTGATCAACCGGGCGATGGCGGAACTCGGTGTCCGTTACTCGTGGGGTGGCGGAAACGCCCAAGGGCCCACGATCGGCGTTCGGGACGGTGGCGTCGCGGACACCTACGGCGACTACCGCAGGGTCGGCTTCGACTGCTCCGGCCTGATCGTCTACGCTTTCTCTCGAGTACTGGGCTACTCGCTGCCGCACTACACCGGCTATCAGTACAACGCCGGGCGCAAAGTGCCGCTCGCTGACAAGCGCCCCGGAGACCTGCTGTTCTGGAGCACGGGCGGAGACATCCATCACGTGGCGCTCTATATCGGCGGCGAACAGATGATCGAGGCTCCATACTCGGGAGCCGCGGTCCACGTCACGCCAGTCCGCTACGCCGAGATCATGCCCTACGCCGTCCGGTTGCTCTGATTGACGGGAGGTTGCTCTGATTGACGGGAGATCGCGTCGTAGCTCTTCGGGGCACCTTCACAGCCGTCACACCGGCGCGGCGGTTGGGTCTGGCTGAACCCCCAGGACAGTCTTGTTCCTTGTGCCGCGGTGTGCGCCGGACGGTGTGCGCCTGAGCCGGACCCGTGCGAGGAGGACCCCGTGAGCGACACCGACGGTGGGGAGCCCCCGCCAGCATCCGGTCCGCCCAGCCACTCCGGTCGACTGCCGACCCCGGCCAGGGACGCCGAGCTGATCGAGCGGACCGTCTTCGAGGTCCAGCGCGTGATCGTGGGGCAAGACCGGCTGGTCGAGCGGATGCTCGTCGGCCTGCTGGCCCGCGGCCACCTCCTGCTCGAGGGCGTGCCGGGGGTGGCCAAGACCCTCGCTGTGGAGACCATCGCCCGGGTGGTGGGTGGCTCGTTCTCCCGCATCCAGTTCACTCCCGACCTGGTTCCCGCCGACATCCTCGGCACTCGCATCTACCGGCAGGGACGGGAGCGGTTCGACGTTGAGCTGGGGCCGGTGATGGCCAACTTCGTGCTCGCCGATGAGATCAACCGGGCGCCGGCCAAGGTGCAGTCGGCGTTGCTGGAGGTGATGGCCGAGCGACACGTGTCGATCGGCGGCAGCACCTACCCGACGCCCCAGCCGTTCCTCGTGCTGGCGACCCAGAACCCCATCGAGAATGAAGGCGTCTACCCGCTTCCCGAAGCGCAGCGCGACCGGTTCCTGTTCAAGATCCAGGTGGAGTACCCCACGGTCGAGGAGGAGCGGGAGATCATCTACCGGATGGGCGTGCACCCTCCCGAACCGCACCGGGTACTCGAGGCCGCCGAGCTGACCAGGTTGCAGGAGGTCGCCGCGCGGGTGTTCGTGCACCATGCCCTGGTCGACTACGTGGTGCGGTTGGTACTCGCCACCCGCACGCCCGCCGAGCATGGTCTGTCCGACGTCGCCGGCTGGGTGGCCTACGGCGCTTCCCCGCGAGCCAGCCTGGGAATCGTCGCGGCGGCCCGCGCGTTGGCGTTGATCCGCGGGCGTGACTACGTGCTGCCGCAAGACGTGGTGGACGTCTCGGCTGATGTGCTACGACACCGCCTGGTGCTCTCCTATGACGCGCTGGCCGACGGTGTGCCGGTGGAGCACATCGTCACCCGGGTGTTGCAGACGGTGCCGCTGCCCCAGGTTTCCGCCCGTCCCCAGAGCGTGGGCCCGGTTGGGGGTGGTCCGGGAACGCCGGCCGGGGTGGCGGGCCAGAGCTGACGAATGATGGCCTTACCGAGGGATGGCATGACCGAATGACGGCGCGGGGCGAGCGGGGTGAGCGCCACCATTGGGCGCCGCCGGCGTTGCGCGAGGGACGCATGGAGGCTGGGCTCCGCGCCTTGGAGCTCACAGTGCGACGTCGGCTGGACGGCCTGCTGCAGGGCAACCACCTCGGCCTGGTGCCGGGGCCGGGTACCGAGTCGGGCGAGGCCAGGCGCTACCAGCCCGGCGACGACGTCCGGCGGATGGACTGGGCGGTCACCGCGCGCACCACCGAACCGCATATCCGGGACACCGTCGCGGACCGGGAGCTGGAGACCTGGCTGGCGGTGGACCTGTCGGCGAGCCTCGACTTCGGTACTGCGGAGTGCGACAAGCGGGAGCTCGCGGTGGCAGCCTGCGCCGCCGTGACGCATCTGACCCGGGGCGGCGGAAACCGAGTCGGTGCCGTGGTCAGCACCGGGGCAGACGTGCTGCGGATACCAGCACGGGGTGGTCAGCCGCATGCCCGCGGGATGATCCGCCGGATCGCCGAGCTGCCACGCGCCGCCGACGGCATCCGCGGTGACCTAGCCGGAATCCTCGAACAGCTGCGTCGCCCACCGCGTCGCCGCGGGCTGGTCGCGGTCATCTCGGACTTCCTCGGTCCACGCTCCAGTGACGTCTTCGACTGGGAGCGGCCGCTGCGCGGCCTGTCCGCTCGGCACGACCTGATCGCGATCGAGGTGCTCGACCCGCGTGACCTCGAACTGCCCGACATGGGCACGGTGGTGCTCGCTGATCCGGAGACCGGGCGGCAGAGGGAGGTCGTGACCACGCCGCTGCTGCGCCGCGAGTTCGCCGCCGCGGCGGCGGCGCATCGCGACGAGGTGGCCGCGACGCTGCGGCGATGCGGCGCTGGGCGGCTGACGCTGCGCACCGACTCCGACTGGGTGTCCGACATGGTGCGCTTCGCGGTCACCCGCAAGCGTCACTGGTCGGGAGGCGTCGCATGAGATGCTCGAATGCGAACGAAGGGAGCGCCAGTGGCTCGTTCCGTGCTTGTCACCGGCGGTAACCGTGGTATCGGGCTGGCCATCGCCCGCGCCTTCGCCAAACAAGGCGATCGGGTTGCCGTGACGCACCGTGGGTCTGGCGTGCCCGAGGACGTGCTCGGAGTGCGCTGCGACGTCACCGACGGCGCCGCTGTGGAGGCGGCGTTCGCCGTCGCGGAGCAGGCGCATGGGCCGATCGAGGTGCTCGTCTCCAATGCCGGTATCACCGACGACACATTGCTGCTCAGAATGACCGAGGATCAGTTCTCGCGGGTACTCGACACCAACCTCACCGGCGCCTACCGGGTGGCCAAGCGCGCCGCCAAGAGCATGCTGCGGGCCCGTTGGGGCCGGATGGTGTTCATCTCCTCGGTGGTGGCGCTGTCCGGTGCGCCCGGCCAGGTGAACTACGCGGCCAGCAAAGCCGGGCTGATCGGCATCGCCCGATCCATCGCGCGTGAGCTGGGATCCCGCTCGATCACCGCCAACGTGGTCGCGCCCGGCTATGTCGACACCGAGATGACCGCGGACGTCAGCCAGGTGCGCCGAGCCGAGATCCTGGGCTCGATCCCACTGCACCGCCAAGCCACCCCCGACGAGGTCGCCGCGGTCGTGACCTTCCTCGCGTCGGACATAGCCGGGTACATCACCGGGGCGGTGCTGCCGGTCGACGGCGGCCTGGGCATGGGTCATTGACCGGCGGCTCGGTCGACGCACTGTTGCTGCTTTCCTTCGGGGGGCCCGAGGGCCCCGCCGAGGTGCGCCCCTTCCTGGAGAACGTCACTCGCGGCCGGGGCGTGCCACCACAGCGGTTGGAGGAGGTGGTGCGTCACTACCTGCACTTCGGCGGCGTGTCACCGATCAACCGGTGCAACCGCGCCCTGATCATCGCGATCGAGCAGGCACTCGCCACCGCCGGGCTTGACCTGCCGGTGTACTTCGGCAACCGCAACTGGCGCCCGATGGTGGAGGACACCGTCGCCGCGATGGCCGCCGGCGGCGTGCGCCGCGCGTTGGTGTTCGCCACCTCGGCGTGGGGCGGGTACTCGGGTTGCCGGCAGTACCACGAGGACATCGCGCGGGCCCGGCACGCCGTCGGGACCGGAGCACCGGAACTGGTGAAGCTGAGGCACTTCTTCGACCACCCGCTGTTCGTCGCGGCATGCGCCGACGCACTGCGCGCCGCCCGCGAGCAGGTTGACCCCGCCGCCCGGGTGGTGTTCACCGCGCATTCGGTGCCGCTGGCCGCGGACGCCACGGCGGGGCCTGCCGCGCAGGGTGGTCACCGCTACTCCCGGCAGGTCACCGAAGCCGCCCGGCTGGTCGCAGCGGCGGCCGGAGTGGACAGCTACGACGTCGTGTGGCAGTCCCGCTCCGGGCCCCCGCAGGTGCCCTGGCTGGCGCCGGACGTGACCGAGCACCTCGACGCGCTGAGCACCCAGGGGGTACCCGCCGTCGTGTTAGCACCCATCGGTTTTGTCTCCGACCACCTCGAGGTCGTGTGGGACCTCGATCACGAGGCCCGGCAACGGGCCGCCACGCTCGGGATGGACTTCGCGCGAGCCGCCACCCCGGGCACCGACCCACGCTTCGCCGAGATGGTGGTGGAGCTCGTCGCCGAGCACGTGCACGGCGCACCCGCCCGCCGGTGCTCGCAGGTCCCAGCGGCGGGTCAGGGCGTCAACGGGGCTCCCTGCGCAGCCGACTGCTGTGAGCGGGTGCGGCCGGACAGCGTCAGTTGACGAGGGTCAACGCCGTCAGTCAACGAGTCAACGCCGTCCGGCGCGTGGGGTGAGGGCCCGCACCGCCTCGGCGACCGCTGAGCGCCGGGCCTCCCGCACCGCGGTGAACAGCGGCCGCAGCGCCGAGGAACGAGCCGCCGCCACCGACGCGGACAACGCGCCACCGAGGTTGTCGGCATCCGCAGCGCGGAGGATGGCCTCCACCTCGTCGGCCCGCTCGAGCACGCGCAATGTGCGGGCCGGTGTACCCTCGGGCCACGGCGGCCGGATCCGGCGCTCCAGAGTTTCGGCGATCTCGACGCGGACGCCGGGACGGTGCCGGGCGACACCGAGTTCCACCAGCGTCGTCGCCGCCTGGCGGACCGCGCCCCGCAGACCATGCTCGGCGTCAGACAGTGCGGGCTCGGGAGCCGGGGGGAGCGGGCCGTCGGCGAACACCGTCCAGCTCAGCACGCCGTCGGCGACCGCCTCGGGCACCGCAGCCAGCTCAGCGCCGGTGAACACAGCGACCTCGCCGTGCTCCACCGCCGCCGCGGTGAGCGGACCTTCAGGCGGCAGACCCCGCACGTCCCCGGGCACCGGTAACAACAGCTGGCCACCGCCGGCCCCGGCTCGTCGGGCGGCGGCCAACAGGCCGACCACAGAGGTCGGCGGCTCTCCGGGTGCCGGCAGGTCAAGCCGCCGTGCGGTGGCCTCGTCGACGGCCATGACCTCGTGCAGGCCTGCCCAGGTATGCAGACCGTCGATCACAGCGTCAGGGGCGGCGCAGCCGTGCAGCCAGGCCGAGGCCCACACGGTCAATGTCGCGCTGGGACATGGCACGGAGTAGGAGAGTAGAACGCCGGCTCGCGACACGCATACGCGGCGTGGCGTCACGGTGCAGCTCGGGCGTCCGGCTACCGTCGGAGCAATGCCCCCGAGGGATCTCCAGAGCAGCTCACCGGGTCGTGGCGCGGACTACGGGCCGGACCTGCCTCGGCAGGCACACCGGCGGCGAGAGGTACCGAGGTTGCCGGCCGAGGCGGGTCTGGTGGTGGAGGACGCCGCGAGTGGGTTCTGCGGCGCGGTGCTCCGTTGCGAACGCGGTTCGGTGGAGCTGCAGGACGCTCGGGGGCGGGTCCGGACGTTCCCGCTTCGGCCTGCGGCGTTTCTGGTCGACGGCGATCCGGTCACGCTCCTCCGCCCCGTGCAACCGACCGCCGCGGACCGGGCCACGGCTGACGTGCCCCGGTCCGCGTCCGGGTCGGTCCGGGTGGCACGGACGCGAGCCCGGATCGCGCGGGCCGGTAGGATCTGGGTGGAGGGCAAGCACGACGCTGAGCTCGTGGAACGGGTCTGGGGCCATGATCTGCGAGTGGATGGCGTGGTCGTGGAACCGCTCGACGGTGTGGACCACCTGGCCGACCGGGTCGCGGAGTTCGGCCCCGCCCCGGACCGCCGGCTTGGCGTGCTGGTCGACCATCTGGTCGCCGGCAGCAAGGAAAGTCGCCTCGTGGCGGCGGTGCGCACACCGCACGTGCTGGTGACCGGTCATCCCTATGTCGACATCTGGCAGGCGGTGCGGCCCTCGGCGCTGGGCATCCGGGGCTGGCCGGACGTGGCACGTGGGGTGCCGTGGAAGGACGGCGTGTGCCAGGCGCTGGGGTGGGTGGACCGGAGCGGGGTTGCGGACCCGGCGCTGGGCTGGTGTCGGGTGCTGGGGGCCGTGCAGAGCTTCCGCGATCTTGAACCGGCCCTGTTGGGCGCCGTCGAGCAGCTCATCGACTTCGTCACCGCCGAGTCGGGGTGACCCGGTCACGACCACAGCAGACGCTTGCTCGAAGATCTGCCACTATGGACACATGGCCGCTGTGCTGTGGCTCGTCGCCGGGTTTGCGTTGATCGCTGCTGAAGTGCTGTCCACCCGCTTCGTTTTGATCATGATGGGGATGGGTGCGCTGGTGGCCGCCGGGTTCGCGGAGGTGGGCGCCCCGCCGTGGCTGCAGGTCGCCGCCTTTGCCGGCACCTCGCTGGCGTTGACCACCCTGGCCCGCCCAGTGATCATGCGTCGGCTGCACACCGACCATGTGCCGACTAACGTCGAGGCGTTGGTCGGCGATAAGGCGATCGTGGTCACCACCGTCAACGCGCATGGCGGCAAGATCAAGTTGCGTGGGGAGCTGTGGTCCGCGCGCACGTTCGACGAAACCGAGGTGCTGGAGCCCGGCCGGGCCGTCAGGGTGATGACCATCTCCGGTGCCACCGCCGTCGTTTGGGGGGAGCCTTAATGAGTTTCGCCGTGGTCATCGTCTTGGTGGTCATCCTGCTGTTGATCGTCGTCACAGTCGTCAAGTCCGTGGTGGTGATCCCGCAGGCTTACGCTGCGGTCGTCGAGCGACTCGGCCGCTACCGCGGCACGCTGAGCCCAGGGCTGAACTTCCTGGTGCCCTTCGTCGACCGGGTCCGGGAACAGATTGATCTGCGGGAGCAGGTAGTCCCCTTCCCACCGCAGCCGGTCATCACCAAGGACAACCTCACCGTATCGATCGACACCGTCGTGTACCTCCAGGTGACCAACCCGAAGGATGCGGTGTACGAGATCGCCAACCGCATCGCCGCAGTCGAGCAGTTGACCACGACCACGCTGCGTAACGTCGTGGGCGGGATGAGCCTGGAGGACACCCTGACCTCACGGGACTTCATCAACGGTCAGCTCTCGGAAGTGCTCGACGAGGCGACCGGGCGGTGGGGAATCCGGGTCGGTCGGGTCGAGCTCAAGGCGATCGACCCGCCGCCGTCCATCCAGGACTCGATGGAGAAGCAGATGCGCGCCGACCGGGAGAAGCGCGCCACCATCCTCACCGCCGAGGGCCAGCGCGAGTCGGCGATCAAGACCGCGGAGGGCCAGAAGCAGGCCTCGATCCTCTCCGCTGAGGGTGCCAAGCAAGCCGCGATCCTCACCGCAGAGGCGGAGCGACAGTCTCGCATCCTGCGCGCCCAGGGGGAGCGGGCCGCGCGTTATCTGCAGGCACAAGGCCAGGCCAAGGCGATCGAAAAGGTGTTCGCCGCGATCAAGGCGGGCCGACCGACCCCCGAGTTGCTGGCCTACCAGTACCTTCAGACGCTGCCGCAGATGGCCCAGGGCGACGCGAACAAGGTCTGGATCGTCCCCAGCGACTTCAGCAAGGCCCTCGAGGGGTTCACCAAGATGCTCGGTGCGCCGGGGGATGACGGGGTGTTCCGGTACGAGCCAACCCGGGAGCACGTGCCCACCAGCCGGCCCGAGGAGGACGACGAGTCCGTCTCCGGGTGGTTCGACACCTCCACCGACCCGCATATCGCGGCCTTGGTGCGGGCCGCTGAGGAGGTGGCCCGCAGGGAGGTGCCGGGTCCGGGGGTGGGGATGACCCAGTCGCTGGGCCCCCCGGTATTGCCGGCGTTGAGTGGCCAGCCCGGCGCCGCGCCGCATGTCCCCGCTCCGCAGGAATCTCCGGCCGAACCACCTCAGCCGGCGGACCCAGCGCAGCAGGCGGCATCGACCCGCCCGCCTGAGGACCGGGAAACGGCTCCGGAACGGCCGCCCGACGCCGGTTCGGCAGAACCCAGCCGATCCTGACCTCCGCGGAGTGGTCAGGTCGCGACTGCCACGTACTTGGTCTCCAGGAACTCCTCAATGCCCACGGCGCCGCCCTCGCGGCCCAGCCCCGAGTGCTTGATGCCACCGAAGGGCGCCGCCGGGTTGGACACCAGGCCCTGGTTGAGCCCCACCATGCCGGCCTCGAGCCGCTCGCAGACCCGCAGGGCACGGTTCAGGTCACTGGTGTAGACGTAGCTCACCAGCCCGAACGGGCTGTCGTTGGCTGCCGCCAGCACCTGCTGCTCGTCGGTGAACGCGATGATCGGCGCGACCGGTCCGAAGATCTCCGTGCTGGTCAGCTCGGCATCCGGTGGCACGTCGACGAGCACGGTCGGGCGGTAGAAGTACCCTGGACCGTCCACCGGCTCACCGCCGACGAGCACCTGGGCGCCGCGCGCGACCGCGTCGTCGACCAGCTGCCGCACCTTCTCCCGCGCCCTGGCCTCGATCAGCGGGCCGACGTCTACGCCCTCGTCGCTGCCGCGGCCGATGCGCAGCGAGCCCATCTGCTCGGCCAGCCGGCGGGAGAACTCCTCGACGACCTCGGCGTGCACGTAGAAGCGGTTGGCCGCGGTGCAGGCCTCGCCGATGTTGCGCATCTTCGCGACCATCGCCCCCCCGACTGCGGCGTCGAGGTCGGCGTCGGCGAAGACCAGAAACGGCGCATTGCCACCGAGCTCCATCGAGGTCCGCATGATCTGCTCGGCGCACTGCTCCAGCAGCAGGCGGCCCACCTCAGTGGAGCCGGTGAAGGACAGCTTGCGGGCCCGACCGTCCCGGATCAGCGGCTCCATCAGGCGACCCGCACTGGAGCTGGGCACGACGTTGAGCACCCCGGGGGGCAGCCCGCACTCGGCCAGGATGTCGGCTACCGCGAGCATCGACAGCGGGGTCAGGCTGGCGGGCTTGAGCACCATCGTGCAGCCCGCCGCCACCGCCGGACCGATCTTGCGGGTGCCCATCGCGGTGGGGAAGTTCCAAGGAGTGATCAGCAACGACGGCCCGACCGGCTGGCGCATCACGAGGACCCGTCCCGAGCCGCCCGGCGCCACGGCGAACCCGCCGTCGATTCGCACGGCCTCCTCGGCGAACCACCGCAAGAACTCGGCGGCGTAGGCGATCTCGCCTCGAGACTCGGCCACCGGCTTGCCCATCTCCAAGGTCATCAGCAGGGCGAGATCCTCCTGGCGCGCCATCATCACCTCGTAGGCGCGGCGCAGGATCTCGCCACGTTCCCGGGGTGGGTACCGGGCCCACCCGGCCTGTGCGGCGACTGCGGCGTCCAGCGCGGCCATCCCATCCTCGACAGTGGCGTCGGCGACCGCACGCAGTACCTTGCCGGTGGACGGGTCCTCGACGTCAAAGGTCTTCCCGCCGCCGCTGGGTCGCCACTGACCGTTGACGAACAGCTCGGTGGGGACGGCCTCGACGACGGCGTGCTCCCGGTCGCCGGAACTCAACGCCCCACCTGTCCCTGGGCTCATGACGAGGTGTCCTCTCCCTGGGTGGCCGTGGCGGGGAAGCATGCCTCGGCGACCAGGCCGACCACCCCGATCGCCGCGCTGGTCAGCGAGACCGCGAGCAATGCCGGCGAGATGGTCCCGGTGAGCGCATCACCGAGCACCACCAACGCTACCGAGCCGGGCACAACACCCACGGTACCGGCCAGGTAATGGCGGAACCGGATCGACGAGAGCGCGCTGCAGTAGTTGAGCCCCGAGAACGGCACCACTGGGATCAGCCTCAATGACGCCACCGCGAGCCAACCACGACGGCGCAACCGCGCATCCACCGCCTGCAGCACCTTGTGATCCAGATGAGGCAGCACCGCCGCACGGGCCAGCCGGCGGACCACAACGAAGGCTGCCACCGCGGACAGCATGGTCGCCACCAGTGACAGAGCCACTCCCAGCACCGGTCCGAAGAGCAACCCAGCGGCAAGGGTGAACACCGTCCGGGGGACCGGTGCCATGGTCACCAGGGTGTGACCGAACAGGAACAGCAGCGGTGCGGCAATGCCGACCGACTGCGCCCAGGTGCGCATCCGCAGCGGGCTGGGCACCGGCAGCACCGCCACAGCGACGAGCGCCGCAAGCAACAGGAGCATCGCTAGCAGCAGCCGAGCACGCCGCGCGGCCAGCTCGCTCACGGCCGTCTCCACCTCCCGGGTCGCTGCCGTTCTGTCCTGGAGGACGCACGGTACCGGGCCGAGACAACGGTGTTCTGTCCCCAGGACCCACAGGCAGGGCTACCGGGGAGTTCAGGCGGGTTTGATGTTGGCGTTGAGGTGGAAGACGTTGTCGGGGTCGTACTTGGCTTTGATCCGGGCCAGCCGCCTGTACTTGGTCGGGCCGTAAGACGCCCGCACCCGGTCTTCGTCGTTATCGGTCATGGAGTTCACGTAACCACCCGAGTCTCTGGCGAACGGTCGCAGCGCGCTCCACAGCGACCGGACCCAGGCCCGGTCGGCGCTCAGTATCTCGGGGGTGGCGCCGATGCCGGCGATGTTGATGACGTAGCGCGGCGCCCGGCGGCCGCCGAAGGCCGTCTCGTCATCGCCGATCGCCGAGTACGCTCCGTCCAGGCGGAAAATCAGGCAGGAGCTCATCGGTGAACGCTTAGCGGGCATGTGATCCACGATCACCGAGATCACATCGTCGGTGAGCTCGTCAAGGTAGATCACCTCTTGGTAGCCGAGGAGACCCCAGGGAGCGGTCTCGTCAAGGGTCCGCTGTAACGCGACATACGGGATGGGGGTGACGAGCTCGAACAGCGGTGGCAGCGCCTCACGAATCGGCGCGACGAGTCGGGCGTGTTCCGCCGCGGAGGAGAACCCGACCACGATGAGCAGATAGCCGGGGGTGAAGTGGTACCGCGAGGGTACGAATGGCGCGGGCGGGGCATTGAGCCCGATCGCGATCTGCGCGCCGGCCTCGGCGGGCAGGTTGGGCACGACCTCGCGGGCCAGCCGCAGCGCCTGTTCGCCATTGTCCATCCCCCAGAAAAAAAGTCCCAGATGCACCTCCGGCCCCACCGGGTGCAGCTGGAACTCGAACGTCGTGACGACGCCGAAGTTGCCACCTCCGCCGCGGACCGCCCAGAACAGGTCGGCGTGCTCGTCAGCCGAGGCATGCACGTAACGACCGTCGGCGAGCACCACATCGACCGAGACCAGGCTGTCGACGGTCAGTCCTGCCTTGTGGGTCAGCCATCCGATGCCGCCACCGAGTGTCAGGCCACCGACGCCAGTGTGGCTGATCACTCCGGCGGGCACGGCCAAGCCGTGCACCTGGGTCGCCGCGTCCAGCTCCGCCACGGTGGTACCACCGCCCACCTGGGCCAGCCGAGTGCCGGTACAGATCGAGACACGGCGCATCGCGCTGAGATCGATCACCAGTCCGTCGTCACAGACGCCAGCCCCGGAGAACGCATGGCCTCCGCCACGCACCGAGATCTCGAACTCGTGTTCCCGGGCGAAGGTGAGCGTCGCCGCGATGTCGGCTGGTGACGCACAGCGGGCGATCGCTACCGGGCGGCGATCGATGTCGTTGTTCCACTGGATGCGCACCGTGTCGTAGTCGGCCTCCTCCGGCGTGATCACCTTGCCGACCAGCACCATGCGGAGCGCCTCCAGATGATGGGACGAGACTTGCATCATGAAACAGCTCCCAGGCCTCGGGTGAGCACCCGGCACGCGCCGGCGCGCCATAAGTTGGTTTTTCCGTGATTCGGGCAGGCCTGCCAGGAGGTCCACGCAACGGCAGCAACCACCCATTCCCCACGGCGTGACAGATCGCGTACTTTTCCGACATCGAGCGCGGGGGGCGAGACCACAATCGCACATTGATGACCACCTCATGCCGCTACTGTCTGAGACCCGACGATGAAGGGAGGGGTGGCCGCGTCTTTGTCACCACCCCTCCCTGGCCAACGGCACCGCACGCGGTCAGCCAGCGGTACCGCCGCGCCTCATCAGCTCCAGTCGGCTCCGCCAGTACCGCCATTGGCACTGCCACCCGCGCCGCCGAAGCCGTCACCGGCGCTGTTGAACTGGTCACCGAACGCGTCGACGTTCACGACGTTCAGACCGATGCCGCCCCGGCCGACGCCGCCCGCGCCGCCCGCGCCGCCGTTGCCACCCCGGCCGCCGCCGTGCGCGCTGAACAGCGACAGCACGGTGCGGGCCGGCAGCAGCTCGGCGTGCTGCCCGTCGATCTCCGCAAAGCTCAGTGCGTCAGACATCGAATCCTCCTAGGGAAAGTGGCCCCGGTGGTACCCGGGGCAAAGACACCGAATCGGTGGCATTGCCGATTCGGCTTCTCATACCCTGCCCAGGCGGGCCGCCACGGGCAATCAGTAACCGCACGTAAATCCGCCAGGTCGGCTACGTAGCCGGGAGTTGTTTTTCGAATACCTAGCCGACGGCAACACCGACGTAGACCACGAACCCGGGTACCTACCGCGAACGTCGCGGACAGGCTTACTCGGTGCACCGGCGCCCGCTCGCCGCTTCAACCGGGTCCATTCACTCGTATACTCTGCGTGAGATCGATCGCTGAGGAAACCCGGCCAGTCGCACAGCTACCATTCTCGGGCGGCAGGCCGGTTCCGTCAGGTACGGTACGGCTCGCGGCTTCCCCGGAGTAGTTCGTGGGCGGGGTCGGTTTCGGCCGGTGCGTCCGGCGCCGAGTCTCGGCGGCCCGGACCTGGTGCCTCGCCGGGGCTTCGCTGACAGACACCCGGCTTACACTCGGGAGCGGCCGGCCACGCGCACCGCGCCGGACGTGCCGCGCTCCATGATCGCGTGCTGATCTCGATTTATGCTCCGAGTGTGAAAACACTCCGGGGGCGAGAAGAGACTGCTGTCGTCGTCGACGCAGGGCCGACCGGGCTGATGGTGGCCGGTGAGCCGGCGTTGGCCGGGGTGGCCGTCGAAGTGATCGAGCGGCGGGCCACACCGAGCGGTCAGTCTCGCGGCGCTGGGGTCAACCCGCGCACGTCGGAAGTGCTGGCGATGCGGGGACACTACTCGACGCGGTGACCGAGCGTGCCATTCCGACGGAGTCGGCCGGTTGGCATTTCGCCGGTCTGCCGGTGCCGTTGGACGCTCGCCCCTGGCGCACCCGCTGCCCGGATGGTGTCCTCATCCCGCGCGTGCGATGGTGCGCACAGCACGGTTCGGAAGCTGACCGGCATGGCCTTCCCGGGGCGGGCCGGGACGCTGACCGCGGTCAGCGCGGATGTCGAGCTGGCGGCGATGTCGGCGACGGTGGCGCAGTCGGTGTCGCACATCAGCACGCTCACCCGCACCGGTGGGGGTTACTGGATGCTGATGCACCCACTGGACAAGCCTGACGAGCGCACTCGACCGCTACCACACCGAGCGGCACCCGGTGGCCGCCCGGGTACTCGCGACGACGCGCGCTCAGAGCGTGCTCATGAGCCCGCCGCCGGATGCCGACGACGTGCGCGCCCTGCGCGAGATCGTCATCGACCTCGCTCGACTGCCCGACGCGAACCGTTACCTGACCGGCCTGACGTGCGGGTTGGACCTGCGCTATGACCTTGGCGACCCTGATCCGCTGGTCGGCGCCCGGATGGTCGACCTGTCACCGGAGACCGAAGACGGCCCGACCACGGTCAGCGCGCTACTGCGACCCGGACGCGGGCTGCTCCTGGAACTCAGCGGGCTCCCGCCGTACCC
The DNA here is from genome assembly GCA_019243635.1 of Pseudonocardiales bacterium. Lineage (GTDB taxonomy): Bacteria > Actinomycetota > Actinomycetes > Mycobacteriales > Pseudonocardiaceae. Next base: position 7,101 of record JAFAUB010000130.1, on the reverse strand, counting down.
GACGCGGGCGCCCGACGGTGTCGACCGGGTTGTCGCGCGCGTCATCGACTCCCCCGTGGGCACCGTGCTAGGCGCGTCCCCTGGTACCGACCGCGTGTTGGTCCGACCCGACGGTCATGTCTGCTGGGCGGGCGCCAGCCCGAGCTCATCACCTGAGCCCGCGCTGCGGCGCTGGTTCGGTGCCACACCGGTCATGCCATCACCCGCAGGTGCTCGGCGAGATGATCGAAGCTCTGAGACGCGCCTTCCCGCATCTCCGTCGTGAGCGCCGCGCCGCGCGCCTCCTCCGACGGGTGGAGAACCGTGTCCGTGATCGTCGTCCGGACACCCTCCTCGAGGAGGATCAGCGTGTTGAGCGTTTCGGGCCAGTCCCCGCCCCACGACTCGGTCGGAGAGGAGCATTTGTCATAATATCGCTTATCGGATCGACTGAGTAGACGGGGAGTGGCGATCCTGCCGGCCGAGCCGGGTCACGAGGCGCTCGTGGACCACGTGGCGGGCCTGGTTCCGATGACGACGGTGGCGTTCAGCTCGCCGGAACCGGCCACCCGCGGGATCAGCCCGTTGCGAGCGACGGTGTCGACGGTCTGCGGCGCCTGGCGCTCGCTGGTCTCGACCAGCAGGTGGCCGCCCGGTGCCAGCCATAGCGGCGCTGCGGCGATCACCCGACGCAGGACGTCAAGCCCGTCCGCGCCACCGTCGAGCGCCATGCGCGGCTCGTGCATGCGGGCCTCCGGGGGCAGCAGCCTGATCGCCTCGGTGGGTACATAGGGTGCGTTGGCGACCAGGACGTCGACACGGCCCCGCAGGGCAGCGGGCAGCGGCTGGTAAAGGTCACCGACGTAGGCCTGAGCACCGGCGGCGTCGATGTTGCGGCGGGCGCACCGCACCGCGGCGGGGTCGATGTCGACGGCGTACAGCGCGACCCGGTCCAGGGCCGCGACCAGCGCGGCGCCCACCGCGCCCGAGCCGCAGCACAGGTCGACGACAACAGCTCGTGGTCGAGCGAGGGCCTGGTCGGCGGGGCCGGCGGTCCGGCGGAAGAGGGCGGTGGCCTGGCGGACGAGGAACTCGGTGCGGCGGCGGGGTATGAAGACTCCGGGGTCCACGGCTACCCGCAGGCCGCAGAACTCCGCCCAGCCGAGGACGTGTTCCAGCGGCAGGCCGGCGGCTCGCCGATCCACCATGACGGCGAGGTCGGCCGGCGTCCTTGCCGCGGAGACGAGCAACCGCGCCTCGTCGTCGGCAAAGACACAGCCGGCGTCCCGAAGCCTGGTGACGATGGCGGATCGAGGGCGAGGTGACGGGGAAGCTGACATGAGAGCGCCTTTCGGGATGTGATGGGCGCTCCCTCGGTCACCCTTTAACTAGCCACCCTTCAACCAACGGGTGGACCGCGATAACGGGTGGACCGCACGGCCGTGAGGTGAGAGCACCCGACCTGAGCTGGCGGTAATGGGTCTCACCTCCTCGGTACGTCCACTGGCTGGAGACGGCAACACTACCCTTCATCACATCCCCCGGCTCCCGCTCGTGTCGCCACTCACGAGCAGCGCAGCGGCACGTCCCGGATCGAGGCGTCCAGCACGGAGACGGTGTGGGCCAGCTTGAGGTGCCCGCCGAGCCGCCGGGCGCTGGCCGCGATCTGCATCAGGCATCCAGGGTTGGCGGTGACCAGGACTGACGCGCCGGTGGCGAGCACGTTGCGGGCTTTGCGGTCCCCCAGCGCGGTGGCCGGCTCGGGGTGCAGCAGGTTGTAGACCCCAGCTGAACCGCAGCACAGGTCGGCTTCAGGGATCTCGGTCAGCGTCAGGTCGGGGATGGCCCGCAGCAGCTCGCGGGGCTGGGACCGGACACCTTGGGCGTGCCCGAGATGACAGGCGTCGTGGTAGGCGACCGTGATGTCCAGCGGGTGCCGCGGCGCCACCGGTCCGAGCTCGACGAGCAGCTCGGAGACGTCGCGGGTGCGCTCGACGAAAGCCCGCGCGCGGGTGGCGTAGTCGGGATCGTCCCGCAGCAGGTGTGCGTATTCCTTCATCGCCGAGCCGCAGCCCGCCGCGTTGACCACGACATGGTCCACCCCGGCGGTCTCGAAGCGCTCGATCAGCGCACGGGCGAAGGAGACCGCCTCGTCCTCGCGGCCCATGTGCTGGGATAGCGCCCCGCAGCAGCTCTGCCCTCGGGGGATCACGACATCGCAGCCCTCAGCGGCGAGCACCCGCGCGGTGGCGGCATTAACCTCGGGAAACAACGCGTCCTGCACGCAGCCGGTGAGCATCCCGACCACCGCACGGCGGCGCCCGGAGGCGGGCACCCGCTCCGGCAGTGGCCGGCGCCGGGTCAGCGTCGGGGCCAGCGACTCCATCACCCGCAGCGTCGGGGGCAACCGGTCCAGCAGCCCGGTCCGCCGCAGCCACCGGCCCAGCCCACTGCGCTGGTAGAGCGCCAGTGGCCCGCGTAACGCCCGCAACCGCCTCGGATGGGGGAACAACCAGAAGATCACCTCGCGGAGCAGCCGCTCCCGACGGGGCCGCTCGTAGCGACGCTGCACCTGGGCCCGGGTGTCGGAGATCAGCGTGCCGTAACGCACGCCGGACGGGCAGGCCGGCACGCAGGCCATACACCCCAGGCAGGCGTCGAAGTGGCTCACCATCGACGCGGACAGCGGCTCACCCTCCAGGCCGGTCTTCATCAGGTGGATGCGACCGCGCGGTGAGTCCATCTCCTCCCCCCACAGCACGTAGGTGGGGCAGGAAGGCAGGCAGAACCCGCAATGCACGCAGTCGTTGATCAGTTCAAGCGGCGGCGGGTGATGGTCGTCAAAAGCACCTGCGCTCATCAGATCCCTCCCACGAACCGACCCGGCGCCAGCCGGTGCTCCGGGTCGAACTGGTCCTTGAGCCGGCGCATCAACGCCAGCGCGGGCACCGGTCCCCACACATCGAGACCAGTCCTGCGGTGCGGGGGCGCGCAGCGCAGCACCGCGCTGCCGCCGTGCCGGGTGGCGATCCCACGCAGCTGCGCCAGCTGGGCACCCAGCCGGTCACCGTCGTCCAGACCCGCGATGAGCACTCCGGCCCCGGCCGAGCCGCGCAGCGCGCCGAGGCCGGTGGTGAGCAGGTCGGCCAGCCCGGTGGGCTCGCAGGTGATCACCGCGGCGGGTCCCTGCGGTGGGTGCGGGGGCCGACCCCACCAGCCCGGTGGCTGCTCGGTCACCGCGGCGCTCGCCCCAGCCGCCTCGCCGAGCAGGTCCGCGACGGCATCGGCGCGGGTACCGATGCCCCCGGCGACACCCTCGACGGCGACTCCGACGGTCACCGGAGCACCGGGCGCGGCACGGTCCACTTCGAGGGCTACCGGGTCGAGCTGCGATGCCCGAATCGCGGCGATGGCGGCCGCGGCGCGCTCGGCGTCGGAGGCCGGCACGGTGATCCAACGGCTCGCCTCGGGCAGCGGATGCAGCCGGAACACCGCCTCGGTGATCACACCCAGGGTGCCCAGCGATCCGGTGTAGAGCTTGCCCAGGTCATAACCGGCGACGTTCTTCACCACCGTCCCCCCGGAGCGGGTGAGGGTGCCGTCGGCGAGGACCACGGTGATGCCGATGAGCAGGTCGCGCACCGAGCCGTACCGGTAGCGCAGTGGGCCCGACGCGGCAGTGGCGATCGTGCCTCCGACCGTGCCCCCGGCAGTGTCCCCCACAGTGCCCCCGGCGACCGGGCCCCCCGCAGTGTCGCCATTGTCCAGGGCCAGTCGCTGCCGGTGCGGCGCCAGCGCATCCTGCAGGTCGGCCATCCGCAGCCCGGCCTGCACGGTGACGACCAGGTCGCCTGCGGCATGCGCGAGCACCGCGCCCATCCGGCTGGTGTCCACGATCAGGTCCAGGGCGGTTGGCGGGGCACCCCAAGCCAACCGGCTACCGGTGCCTCGGGCGACTGACCGCAGCCCCAGCTCGGCCGCCGCGCGCAGCACTGCCGAGACCTCCTCGTTGCTACCCGGCCAGGCCACCCAGCGCGCCGGCACCCCATCCACGGTGTCGTCAGCGCCTGCCTCGGTCACATCACCACAGGCCGCCCGCAACCCGCCCAGGGTGGAGGTGACCATCAGAACTGCTCGGCCAGGCCCGCGGCCTGCAGCGGGTGCACACCCTTGTGCCTGCCCGGCACCTCACCGCACAGCCGAGGAGTGGGGAACACCTTGCCAGGGTTGCACACCCCGGCGGGATCGAAGGCGCAGCGCAACCGCTGCATGGTGTCCAGATCCTCGTCGGTGAACATCCGCGGCATGTACCGAGCCTTGTCCATCCCCACGCCGTGCTCGCCGGTGATCGAGCCGCCGTAGGCGATGCACAGGTCGAGGATCGCGCCCGAGACCTCCTCGGCGGCCTGCGCCTCGCCGGGTTTGGTCTCGTCGAACAAGACCAGCGGGTGCAGGTTGCCGTCGCCCGCGTGGAACACGTTGGCCACCCGCACCCCGGTACCGGCCGACAGCTCGGCGATGCGACGCAGCACCTCGGGCAGCACCGTTCGGGGAATCACCCCGTCCTGCACGATGTAGTCGGGGCTGATCCGGCCCACCGCCGCGAACGCGGACTTGCGACCCCGCCAGAACAGTGCCCGCTGGGCGGCGTCTCGAGCCACCCGGATCTCGAAGGCGCTCGCGTCGGTGCAGTGCCGGTGCACTGCGGTGAAGGTGTGCTCCACCTCGGCGACCGGACCGTCCAGCTCCACGATGAGCACCGCACCGGCACCCCCGGGGTAACCACAGGCCACCGCAGCCTCGGCCGCCTCGATCGCCAGCGCGTCCATCATCTCGATGGCCGCCGGGATGACGCCGTCGGCGATGATCTTCGACACTGCGGCGCCCGCCTCGTCCACCCCGGGGAAGGCGGCGAGCAGGCAACGTACCGACTCCGGCTCCCGCAGCAGTCGCACCACGATCTTGGTGGCGATCCCGAGGGTGCCCTCGCTGCCGACGAACGCGCCGAGCAGGTCGTACCCGGGCACATCACGGGTGGTTCCGCCTAACCACACCAGCTCGCCGTCCGGGGTGACCACCTCGACGCCCAGCACATGGTGGGTGGTGAACCCGTACTTGAGGCAGTGCGCCCCGCCGGAGTTCTCCGCGACGTTGCCGCCCACCGAGCAGATCTGCTGGCTGGAGGGGTCGGGCGCGAAGTACCAGCCCTGCGGCGCGACGGCCTTCGTCACGTCTAGGTTGACCACCCCGGGCTCGACGACCGCGCGCTCGTTGGCGGGGTCGACCTCCAGGATCCGGCGCATCCGCGAGGTCACGATCAGCACACCCTCGGCATGTGGCAGCGCGCCGCCGGATAGCCCGGTACCCGAGCCCCGGGCCACGAAGGGTACCCCTGCGGCGGCACAGGCCCGGACCACCGCGGCGATCTGCTCGGCGGACTCCGGCAGCACCACCAGGCCCGGCACCACCCGGTACTGCGCCAGCCCGTCACACTCGTAGGTTCGTAGCCGCTGCCGGTCGGTGATCACGGCCGCACGCCCGAGAAGCGCACTGAACTCCGCCGCCAGCAGCTCCAACCCCGCGCCCATCCGCCTAGGGTCTCATGGATGCTTGAGCACCTTCCAGAACACGCTGGGGCTTCTTGACCGGTTTTTGCGGTTTGTCCTGTTCGTCTTCCGGTTCCCGAGCGCTACCTCAGGTCATCCCAGCCATTCCGTCAACAAGTTGCAGAGCAACTTGGCACCGTCCTCATCGAGGGACATCACGCAGGCGCCGGTGACATGGGGGTCGAACACGATCGACCCGCCCTGCTTGCTCACCATGAGGTTGGCGAAACCCACCGGACCCCGGTGCAGCTGACACGTTGCGGGTATCGCTTTACGGTGACCCCTGCCCGGGCCGTCGACATGATTATACAACTCCACGATGACCTCTCCTTGATACGTGGAACACCCGTTACCGCCTCCATCACCGTCCGCGGGGGATCGTTCGGCGGCATTTCCACAGTCATGACCAACCCTTGTGCTCCTCGCAACCGCGTGCCTGCGTCTCGACCGCACCCGTGGTGGACTCAATGGTGGCCGTCACGGCGCGCATCGTGATCAGATGGGCCGGAGACCGGCTGAGCGTTCGGAGGCCTCCCGGGCCGGCTTCAGGGTGTCTGATACTCGTTGTGCGGCACGATGCCGCCGATGAGGACCAGGTCCTTGAGAAACACCTTGAGAAAACGCACTGTCGAACTCAGCTCCGAACCGGTGGTTCCTGGGAACAGCCATGTACCTCGCCCTTGTGACTCGACTGTCTGTGTGGTCGCCGCCGGACCAGGCGGCGCACAGGAATGTTCGGCCAGGCCAAGGTCTGTTCTCGACCCGTGGTCGTCTCTTCTCGAACCTCTGTACCTCCTCCGGTCTCGCCCGGCTCCCGAGCCGTGATAGTCTCGTCTCGTCTCGCGTCGAAGGAGGGGTAACCCGTTGAGCGTCAAGCCCATCGTGCTGAAGGTCCTGCTCCAGCACCGCCACTCGCAGACTCACAGCGCTTTTTGTCGTGAGTACGACAGGGTCGCCGCGACCGTCGACCAGACCCTGCGGGGTGGCTGGCCGAGCAAGGCACAGTTCTACCGGTGGCTTTCCGGTGACCTGGTTGGGCTTCCGTACGCGGACCACTGCCGTATCCTGGAGGCCATGTTGCCCGGCTGGAGGGTCGACCAACTGTTTCAAACCCATGACGGCGGAGCTGAGCCCGCACCCGAACCGGCTACGCCGCGGGCGGTGACACCAACCGTACGACCAACCCCACCGACAGGGTCATCCAACCAAGGCTTCGACCAGGTGGTGACGTTCTACCCACACAGGGCGGACACTCCGAAGCATCTTTGGATGGACCTGCTGCTCAGCGCGCAAGAAAACATCGACCTGTTCGCGAACGCCAGCCCTTGGGCTCAAACGGTCGTAGCGACAGGCCTTTATTCTAGCAGAGTTTGATCTGCTAAGATGTCCCCTTTCTGGGGAATATTCTGGGGGATGGTTGATGAGTGGGGGTGTGCCGTTGTGCGCCGAGGAACGGGAGACGATCTCCCGCGAGCTGAGCCGGGAAAACTCGGCTCGTGGCATCGCGGAACTGCTT
>JAFAUB010000076.1 GCA_019243635.1 Pseudonocardiales bacterium | reverse complement strand
CACAGGCCGAACTCGACGCCGTCGCCGACGAACTCAACAACCGTCCACGGCAGACACTCAACTGGAAGAAACCGACCGAAGTCCTCAACACATTCCTGGTCGAGGCTGGTTGAAGCTGGTGGTGCGTTCACTACTTGACACCAAGGGGTCATCCGTAGAGACATTCCGGGGATGCGGTGTTCCCGTCTACCGAACGGTGCTGGACGCGGGCGCCGACCATGATCCTGATGTGGTCGTCATCACGACTCCTACTCCGGCTCATGCCGCAGTCTGCGGCGAAGTCGCGGAGACCTTCCCGTCCGCGCGCATTCTGGTCGAGAAGCCAGCGGCCGCTGACTTGGCCGACGCACGACGCGTGCTCGACGAGATCGGCCGACGGCAGGCTGTCGAGGTGGCTTACCACATGTCTTTCTCCCCCGAAGTGACCTGGGCGGTAGAGGTGGCGCGGGTCAGGGCGGACAGCCTCGGCGCGCCCGTGGCGATCGAGGCTTCATTCTCCGACCCGTACAAGGACGAACCGGAATCCGCGAGGTTGAGGTTCTGTAACAGTTGGATCGACTCCGGGATCAATGCGCTCAGCGTCGCGAACCGCTTCGTCGAGCCGGTCGAGCGTACATCGCTGCGTCAGCTGAGCGAGGACTCCGAGTCGGTGTTCGAGGCGCGTCTGAGCTGCCGGAAGGACGATGATGCGGTCGAAGCGCTGCTCTTGACGAGCTGGCATGTCACGGATGCCGCCAAGACCACCCGGATCAGGTACGCATCCGGTGCTGAGCTGGTGATGGATCACACGGCCGTCGCGGGGTATCTGGTACAGAATGGCGCCATAGCCGCCGTCTTCGGCAGCGACCGCGGCATCCCGCGACGAGAGAGGCACTACCGCGCCTTGTGCCAGTGGTGGCTCGTCGAGGGAAAGCCGATTGTTCCCATTCAGGTCAGCCTGCGACTTCACGACTTACTGCTCCGCCCGCGCGACGACGTATAGGTCCTGGGCTCAAACGGCCGGAATGCTCGACAGGCTGGGAGGAATCAGCGGGTGAGCAGCTCTGGGGGGAGCTTCGCGGCGGCGGCCCGGTCCAGCAGCCACAGCGTGCGGCGGCGACCGGTCGCGCCCGCGGCGGGCAACTGCACCTCTCCCGCGCCGCTCAGCGCCATCGTCACCGCTGCGGCCTTCTGCGGCCCCGACACGATCAACCACACCTCAGCGGCACACCGGATCGCGGGCAGGGTCATGGTGATCCGGGTGGGTGGCGGCTTGGGACTGCCCCGCACGCCGACCACCGCGCGCTCGGTCTCGTAGCTCGCGGGCGAGCCGGGGAACACCGAGGCGACATGGCCTTCCTCGCCGATGCCGAGACAGCAGATGTCAAACGACGGTGCCGGGCCGCGGTCCTCCGGTCGCCGCCGCTTGTGCAGCAGGTCCTCGTAGGCCTGAGCGGCGGCGTCCGGGTCGTCCCCCCAGGGGCCGTCCGAGGTCCCCATCGGGTAGACCCGGGCGGGGTCCACCTCGACATGGTCGAGCAGTGCCTCGCGAGCCTGGGTCTCGTTGCGCTCCGGATGGCCACCGGGCAGAAACCGCTCGTCGCCCCAGTAGATATCCAGCCCTCGCCAGTCCACCGCCGCGGCCGCCTGGGTGCTCGCCAGCTCACGGAGTACCGCGATCCCCATGCCTCCGCCCGTCAGCACCAGAGACGCCGACCCGCCGGCGGCCTGGATGTCCACGATCCGGGTCACCAGCCGGGCGGCCGCAGCCGCCGCGAGCATCGCCGCGGTGGCGTGCATCACCACATCGGGACGGCTCACGGGCTGCCCCGGCTCTCGCCGGACCGAACACCCTTCGCCGCGCCGCCGCGCCGACCGTTCACCTCGGTCACCGCCTGCAGCGCGGCATGGTAGATCTCGTCAGGATCCAGCCTGCGCAGCTCCTCGGTGAGACACTCGCGTACTGGGCGCCGTCGCAACGGCATCCGGCGGTCCGGTTGGCCCCGCTGGCGCAGGGTGCCCACCTTCCCGTCCGGCCGGACCAGCTCCACCGGGCCGCAGCGACGTTCCAGGACCGCCGAGCTGATCCCGCCGCCGGGCGGGCTGGTGCGGCGCCGGACTGGGACCTGCAGACGGGACCGCAGCCAGCCGGCGAGCAGGTCGGCGGACGGGTTATCCGCGGCGCCGGTCACGGTGACCGCCTCGACGTCCTCATGCGGCGGTAGATCCAGGGCCGCGGCCAGCAGCGCGCGCCACGGGGTGAGCCGGGACCACGCCAGGTCGGTGTCCCCGTCGGCGTAGGCGGCGCGGCGGCTCTCGAGAGCCTTGATCGGCTGGGGGGCCGCGGCGGCATCGGTGATCCTGCGCTGCGCCAGTCTCCCGATGGGGTCCTGCGCGGGGATCGGGGGGGCCAGGCCCGGCCACCACGCGACGACCGGGCAGTCCGGGAGCAGCAGCGGTACCACCACGCTGTCTCCATGGTCGGCCAGCGGGCCGTACAGGCGCAGCACGAGCACGTCGGAAGCGCCGGCGTCACCACCGACGCGGATCTGTGCGTCCAGCCGGGTTCCTGCCCGCTTGAGGCCCCGGGCCACCACGAGCACCCGACAGGGGTGCTCCTTGCTGGCCTCGTTGGCGGCCTCGATCGACTGCTCCACCTGTACGGAGTCATCGGTGATGATCACCAGTGTGAGCACTCGGCCCAGCGCCACCGCGCCACCGCGCTGCCGGATGTCGATCAGTGCGTGGTTCACCGCCGACGTCGTCGTGGAGGGCAGGTCGACGATCACGGCCGCCTCCAGGCCCGTCCGGCCCCGGCGATCATCCGGTCCGCGCCCGACGGCCCCCAGGTGCCCGCGGCGTAGGGCTCGGGCCTGTCCTGCTTCGCCCAGTGTTCGAGCACCGGGTCCAGGATCGCCCAGGACAGCTCCACCTCGGCGTTGACCGGGAACAGCGACGGCGCCCCGAGCAGGACGTCCAGCAGCAGGCGCTCGTACGCTTCAGGAGAGGACTCGGTGAATGCCGTGCCATAACGAAAGTCCATCGTGACGTCCCGGACCTCCATCGCGGTGCCGGGCACCTTGGAGCCGAACCGGATAGTGACACCCTCGTCCGGCTGGATTCCGATGACCAGGGCGTTCTGCCCCAGCTCCGTGGTCATGGTCTTCTCGAAGGGCAGGTGCGGCGCCCGCTTGAAGATCACCGCGACCTCGGTGACCCGCCGACCCAGCCGCTTGCCGGTGCGCAGGAAGAACGGCACTCCGGCCCACCGTCGGGTGTCCACGTTCAGGGTGACCGCGGCGAAGGTCTCGGTGGTGGAGTCCTGAAAACCCGGCTCCTCGAGCACGCCGATGACTTTGGTGCCGCCCTGCCAGCCGGCTGTGTACCGGCCGCGTGCGGTGGTCTCGTCCAACGGCTCGACGAGCTTGGTCGCGGAGAGCACCTTGATCTTCTCACCGCGCAGCGACTCGGGGGAGAAGCACAGCGGCTCCTCCATCGCGGTGAGGGCGAGCAGCTGGAGCAGATGGTTCTGGATCACGTCCCGGGCCGCCCCGATGCCGTCGTAGTAGCCGGCGCGGCCGGCCAACCCGATGTCCTCAGCCATGGTGATCTGTACGTGGTCCACGTAGTTGCTGTTCCAGATCGGCTCGTAGAGCTGGTTGGCGAAGCGCAGCGCGAGAATGTTCTGAACGGTCTCCTTACCGAGGTAGTGGTCGATGCGGAATACCGACTCCTCGGAGAAGACGTCGCTGACGATCTCGTTGAGCTCCCGGGCGCTGCGCAGGTCGTGCCCGAACGGCTTCTCGATGACCACCCGGCGCCACTGGTCGCCGTCTCGCGTCGCCAGCCCGGTGCGGGCGAGCTGCTTGAGCACGACCGGGAACATCGCGGGTGGGATGGACAGATAGAAGGCGTGGTTGCCGCCGGTACCCCGTTCCTGATCGAGATCCGAGACCACGGACGTGAGCTTGTCGAAGGCCCCGTCGTCGTCGAAGCTGCCCGGCACGAAGCGGATGCCCTCGGACAGCCGAGCCCAGATCTCCTCGCGGAACGGGGTGCGGGCATGCTCCCGGACCGCGTCGTGGACCAGCTCGGCGAAGTTCTCGTTGTCCCACTCCCGGCGGGCGAACCCGACCAACGCGAAACCGGGTGGCAGCAGCCCGCGGGCCGCCAGGTCGTAGATCGCTGGCATCAGTTTCTTGCGGGACAGGTCCCCGGTCACGCCGAAGACGATGACACCGCACGGGCCCGCGATCCGGGGTAGTCGCTTGTCCCGGTCGTCCAGCAGCGGGTTCACCCATCCGTCGGAGGCCCTGCCCGGTGCGTTCACGTGGGCTCCCGGCTCACTGAGGCTCCCGCAGCGCGCGCACCAGCGCGACCAGCCCGGCAGCCCGGTCGAGTAGGTGCAGCCGTAGCACGGGACGGCCGCGCGCGGCGAGCACGTCAGCGTCCCCCAACGCCTGGGCCCGCTGCAGCTCGCCCAGGGTGAACCCGCTCCCCGGCACCGGGATGTCCTTCTCGAGGGCACCGGTCAGCTGCAGGAACGCCCCGTTCTGGTGGCCGCCCTTGTGGTACTGGCCGGTCGAGTGCAGGAAGCGAGGCCCCCAGCCGAAGGTGGTCTGCAACCGGGTGCGGCGGGCCAACTCGGTACGAAGCACTGCGGCGGAGGCGTCGGCGACGCGATCCAGATACGCCTGCACCGCGAGGTATCCCCGGCGCGGGGTGGCGGCGACCAGTGCTCCCAGCGCGTCGCGCAGCGTGGCGACGCCGGCCGGCAGCCAGTCGCCGACAGGGTGCACCTCGACGTCACCGTCGACGAACGCCGGCGGGGGCCCGGAGGCGTCCTTGAGCTGCGAGCGGGCGGCGACCTTCGCGGCCTCCACGTCCGGCTGGTCGAACGGGTTGATCCCCAGCAGCCGGCCGACCACCGCGATCGCGTGCTCCCAGAGCAGCATCTGCTCACCCAGGGTGCCGGTGACGGCCACCGCGGCCGTCGCCCCACCCGGGCCGATCGCGACGGGGGTGGCGTCCGCGCCGGCGTCGGCGAAGCCCGGCGCGGCCGGGTTGTCCACCACGACCGGCAGCAGGCCGGTGCCGTCCTTGCCGGTGGACTCGGCGATGAGCTGCTCGGCCCAGTCGGCGAAGCCGACGATCCCCGAACCGGTGTCGGCGAGCACGACCTTCTCGGCACCGGCGGCATGCCCGGCAGCCAGCGCGGCGGCCAGCCGCAGTGCTGGGTTCGCCGGGTCGTCAACGGCCAGCAGGGGGGCCTGGCGCGCCGCGTCGTCCAGCAGGCTCGTGATATCCGCCCCGGCCAGACCGGCCGGCACCAGGCCGAAGGCGCTCAGCGCCGAGTAGCGCCCGCCGACGTTCGGGTCGGCTGTGATCACCGCCCGGTAGCCGTCCGCCTCCGCGACCCGCTGCAGCGGCGATCCCGGGTCGGTCACCACCACCAGGTGCGCGGCCGGGTCCAGCCCGGCCGCGGCGAACGCGGCAGCGAACACCCGCCGGTGGCTGTCGGTCTCCACCGTGGAGCCCGACTTGGACGACACCACGAGCACAGTGCGCCCGAGGTCCCCGGCCAGCGCGTCGGCCACCTGGCCGGGGTCGGTGGTGTCCAGCACCGTCAGCGCGCTCGAGCCTTGTTCTTGGGCTGCGGTGGCGCAGATCACCTCCGGCGCTAGGGACGAGCCACCCATCCCGGCCAGCACCACGCGGTCGATGCCGTCTGAGTGCAGCTCGGCCCGCAGCGCCTCGATGGTGGCCGGCAGCGGCCGGGAGGTCTGCGGCAACGTCACCCAAGCGAGCCGCCGGGCGGCCTCCGGCTGGGCCCGCGGCCCCCACAGCGTCGGATCCTGGTGGGCCAGCGCGGAGGCCACCTGTTCGGCGACGAGCTTGTCCACCCACGCCTGGGCCGCGCTCGTCAGAGCAGGGGAGCGGATATCGACTTGTGACATCGGCGCTCAGCCCTCCGCGTCCGGGGCGGTCTTGGCGAGCTGTGCGGCGACCGTCTCGCCGAGCTCGGCCCAGGATGCGTCGAACTTCTGCACGCCCTCGCGCTCGAGCACGTCGAGCACGTCCTCGAGATCGATCCCCACCTCGGCCAGCTCATCGAAGGTGCGCTGGGACTGCTGGGCGGTGCCCGACACCCGGTCACCGGGCACCTCACCGTGGTCGGCCAGGGCGAGCAGGGTGTTCTCCGGCATGGTGTTCACCACCCCCGGCGCGATCAGCTCGGTGACGTACTTGGTGTCCGGGTAGGCCGGGTTCTTCACCCCGGTGGACGCCCACAGCGGCCGCTGTGGGCGCGCTCCGGCCTCCTTCAGCTGAGCCCACCGCCGTGTGGCGAACTCCTGCTGGTAGGCCGCGTACGCCAACCGCGCGTTGGCCACTGCGGCCTGGCCGCGCAACGCCAGGGCCGCCTCGGTGCCGATCGCCTCGAGCCGCTTGTCCACCTCGGTGTCCATCCGGGAGACGAAGAACGACGCGACCGACGCGATCCCGGCCAGAGGGTGCCCGTTGGCTCGGGCTTGTTCCAGACCGGCGAAGAAGGCCGCCATCACCTCACGGTAGCGCTGTACCGAGAAGACCAGGGTGACGTTGACGCTGATGCCGTCGGCCAGCGCGCCGGTGATGGCCGTCAGTCCCTCCGCCGTGGCCGGAATTTTGATCATCAGGTTCGGTCGGTCGACCACTTTCCACAGCTCTGCGGCCTGGGTCAGGGTGGCATCGGTGTGATGCGCCAACCGGGGATCGACCTCCAGGGACACCCGGCCGTCCACCCCGGCGGTGGTCTCCCAGGTTCCGCTGAACACGTCGCAGGCCAGCTGCACGTCAGTGACGGTGATCTCGCGCACGGCGTCGTCGACCGAGGCGCTGCGGGCGGCCAGCTCCTTCACCTGGTCGGCGTAGTCCTCAGCGTGGACCACCGCATGGGCGAAGATCGTCGGGTTGCTGGTCACCCCGACCACGTGCCGCTCGGTGATCAGGTTCGCCAGGTTGCCCGAGTTGACCCGCTGCCGGGACAGGTCATCCAACCAGATCGACACACCCGCCTCGGACAGGGCCGCCAGGGTATCGGTACTGCCCATGAGGGTTCTCCTGTTTCGGTGTCTAGTGTGCTATGCGGCCCAGCGTACGACGGGCCGCGTCGGCGACCGCCTCGCCGGTGAAGCCGAACTCCCGGTAGAGGGTCTGCCAGTCGGCCGAGGCGCCGAAATGCTCCAGCGAGACCACCTCGCCGTGATCGCCGACGAAGCGGTGCCACGGCATCGCGACGCCGGCCTCGACGGCCACCCGAGCCCGCACCGTCGGCGGCAGTATCTGGTCGTGGTAAGAATGCTCCTGCTCGTCGAACCATTCCACGCACGGCATGGACACCACCCGGCTCCCGGTTCCCTCGGCCGCCAGCATCTGCTGCGCGGCGAGGGCGAACTGCACCTCCGAGCCGGTGGCGATCAGTAGCACGTCGGGCAGCCCGGTGCCGATGTCGGAGAGCACGTAACCGCCGCGGGCCACTCCCGCGGCGTCGGTGCCCTCCAGCACAGGCACGCTCTGTCGGGTCAGGCACAGGCCGGTAGGCCGGATGCCCTTCTCCAGCAGCGCCTTCCAGGCCGCCGCCGTCTCGTTGGCATCCGCGGGGCGGACCACGTCCAGGCCGGGGATGGCCCGCAGCGCGGCCAGGTGCTCGACCGGCTGATGCGTGGGGCCGTCCTCGCCGAGCCCGATGGAGTCGTGGGTCCAGACGTAGATGGTCGGCGCCCGCATCAGCGCCGCCAGCCGCACTGCGGGGCGCATGTAGTCGCTGAAGATCAGGAACGTGCCGCCGTAGGGCCGGGTCGGCCCGTGCAGCACGATCCCGTTGAGGATCGCGCCCATGGCATGCTCGCGCACCCCGAAGTGCAGCGTGCGCCCGTAGGGGTGCGCGGTCCACACCTTCGTGGAGGTCTTCTCGGGGCCGAACGAGTCGGCGTCCTTGATCGTGGTGAGGTTGCTGTCACCGAGGTCTGCGGAGCCACCCCACAGTTCCGGGAGCGCCTCCCCGATGGCCGACAGCACCGCCCCGGACGCCTTGCGCGTCGCCATGCCCTTCGAGTCGGGCTCCCAGGTCGGCAGCTTCTCCGCCCAGCCGGCGGGGAGCTCCCGACGGATCAGCCGGTCGAACAGCGCGGCCCCGGACGGGTTGGCCTGTCGCCAGGAGTCGAAGGAGTGCTGCCACCGCTCGTGCGCGGCCTGGCCGCGGGCCACCACCTGCCGGGCGTGCTCGAGCACCTGCTCCTCCACGACGAAGGAGCGCTCCGGGTCGAAGTTCAGCGCCTCCTTCACCTCGGCCACCTCGTCTTCGCCCAGCGCGGAGCCGTGCGCGGCCCCGGTGTTCATCTTGTTCGGCGCCGGATAACCGATCACGGTGCGCAGCACGATCAGCGAGGGCCGGCCGGTCTCGGCTTTGGCGGCCTTGAGGGCGTCCAGGATCGCGACGACATCCTCGCCGCCGTGGACGGTCTGCACATGCCACCCGTAGGCCTCGTAACGGGCAGCGGTGTCCTCCGACAGCGCGATCCTGGTGTCGTCCTCGATGGAGATCTCGTTGTCGTCGTAGACCACCACCAGGTTGCCGAGCTCCTGGGTGCCGGCCAGCGAGGACGCCTCCGAGGTGACGCCCTCCTGGATGTCCCCGTCGGAGGCGATGACGTAGATGTGGTGGTCGAAGGGGCTCTCACCCGGAGGGGCGTCGGGATCGAACAGGCCGCGCTCCCGGCGAGCCGCCATGGCCATCCCGACCGCGGCGCCCAGGCCCTGTCCCAGCGGCCCGGTGGTGATCTCCACGCCGACGGTGTGCCCGTACTCGGGGTGGCCCGGGGTCTTGGAGCCCCAGGTGCGCAGCCGCTCGATGTCCTCCAGCTCCAGCCCGTAGCCGGACAGGAACAGCTGCAGGTACAGCGTCAGGCTGGAGTGGCCGGCGGACAGCACGAACCGGTCTCGACCGGTCCAGGCCGGGTCGGAGGGGTCGTGCCGCAACACCCGCTGGAACAGTGTGTACGCCAGCGGGGCGAGGCTCATCGCGGTGCCCGGGTGGCCGTTGCCGACGCGCTGGACCGCCTCGGCGGCGAGCACCCGGATGGTGTCCACCGCGCGGGTGTCCAGCTCGGTCCAGTCGGCGGGCACACGGGAGGTGGTGAGCTGGGTCAGATCGTCGGTGACGGACACACTCGTGCTCCTGACTGTGCTCGGTGCGGCGGCCCCTGGCGCGGATGACCTCGGCGGGCCGGTCCCTGCGTTCTCACCCTAGCGAGGTGACGCCACCGGTGTGGACTTCTCCACCAGGTGCCCCCGAGGGGGGTGACGCACGCCACGCGACTACCCTCACGCATAAAGCATTACCCGCCTGGACCGCTGCTCATTCCTGCCGCCGTCCGTGATGTGTCATCAGGGAGGGCTGAGGAGTGAGTCCAGCACCTCAGCCCTCGCGATCCCGGCCTCCTGGAGCGCGGTGAGCAGCGCCGTCCACGTTCCCGCAGTACCCCGAACCGGGCGCCGGGGCGCTACGTTGCGCGGCTACTTCGCGTTGACCAAGCCACGAGTGATCGAGCTGTTGCTGGTGACGACCATACCGGCGATGTTGCTCGCCGCGCGAGGGGTGCCCTCGCCGTGGCTGGTCCTGGCCACCCTGCTGGGCGGCAGCATGGCCGCGGGCAGCGCGAACGCGCTGAACTGCGTCGCCGATGTCGATATCGACGCCGAAATGCAGCGGACCCGAGCCCGACCGCTGGTCACCCACGAGGTGTCCCTCCGCCACGCGCTGGTCTTCGGCGTAGCGCTCGCGGTGGCCGCTTTCGGCTGGTTGTGGGTGACCACCAACGTGCTCTCAGCGTTGTTGGCGGTGGCGACGATCCTGTTCTACGTCTTCGTCTATACGCTGCTGCTCAAGCGCCGCACGGCGCAGAACATCATCTGGGGCGGCGCCGCCGGGTGCATGCCGGTGGTGATCGGCTGGTCGGCCGTCACCGGCACGGTCGGCTGGCCGGCGCTGGTGATGTTCGGGGTGATCTTCTTCTGGACGCCGCCGCACACCTGGGCGCTGGTGATGAAGTTCCGCGAGGACTACCAGCGGGTCGGCGTCCCGATGTTGCCCGCGGTCGCCTCTCCGGTCTCCGTGACCCGCCGGATCGTGGTCTTCAGCTGGCTGATGGTGGCCTGCAGCCTGTTGCTGGTACCGGCCACGAGCTGGGTCTACGGCGCGGTGTCGGTGGTCGCCGGCGGTTGGTTCCTGGCGATGGCGCACCGCCTGCACGCCGCGGTGCGGCGCGGTGCGGCAGTCCGACCCATGCGGCTGTTCCACCTGTCCAACACCTACCTGGCGCTGGTCTTCGTGGCGATCGCCGTCGACTCGGTGCTCGGCTGGACGCCGCTGGCCCCGGCGCTGTTCGGAACCGGATAGCGCTCGGTGCTGTGTCTGGAACCGCTATTCGGTCCTGAATGGCCGGCCGGGCGGGTCAGAGCCTCGTAGGTGGTGCGGATACCGTCGCGCAGGGTGGTGGTCGCCTTCCACCCCAGCGTGGCGGCCGCACGGGTGGGGTCGAGCGCGCTTCGATGCACCTCACCGGTCCGGAGCGGGGCGAAGCGCGGCTCGAGGTGGCGGCCGGTGGCTGCGCTGACCGCATCGAGCAGGTCGAGCACGCTGGTCTCGATCCCGGTCCCGACGTTGAACACGCCATCGCCGGGGTACCGGACCGCAGCGAGGAACGCTTCGACGACGTCGCCCACGAAGACGTAGTCGCGGGTCTGCTCGCCGTCGCCGTAGATGGTCGGTTGGTCGTCGTGCGCAGCCTGGTCGCAGAAGACCGCCACCACGCCCGCCTCGCCGTGCGGGTCCTGGCGTGGCCCGTAGACGTTGCTGAGCCGCAGTGCGACGTGGGTGCTGCCGTGGAGCCTGTTGAACAGCGCGAGATACTGTTCCGCGCAGTACTTCGACACCCCGTAGGGGGCCTCGGTCCCAGGCGGTAGGTCCTCCGTGGCCGGCAACATCACGCTGTCGCCGTACATCGCGCCGCCAGTGCTGGCGAAGACGACCCTGGCGTTCGCCTTGGCGGTCGCGGCCAGTACGTTGACGGTGCCCATGACGTTGGTCGCGGCATCAGCGGCCGGATCGGCGACGGAGTGCCGTACGCTGATCTGTGCCGCGAGGTGACAGATCACCTCCGGGGTGAATGTGGTGACCAGGTCTGTAACGGCCTGGGCGTCGGTGACGCTGACCTGATGCAGCGTCACGGTGTCCAGGTTGAGGCGGTCAACGCGCCCGCTGGACAGGTCGTCGATCACCATCACCTCGTCGCCACAGGCCAGGAATGCATCCACAAGATGGGATCCGATGAAACCGGCACCGCCGGTCACGGCAACACGCATGTCGCCGCACTCTACCCCTCCGCGTCCGCCGCACCGCGGAATCCTGTCTCGACGTTGCTGTATTGTCTCGGCGCGCGATTCATTCGTCTACGTGTCGGTAACAGAAAGTTTTCAGCTTCCACGCGGCCAGAAGTCGTCGGGCCGCATCGACATCACGGCATCGTCGTGCAGAAGCGTGACCAGCCGGGCGACGTCATAGCGCTCGAAGGCGTCCACATATCGCCCGCCAGGCCCACGCCATCGTCTCCAGCGCGGCGTCCCTGGCCTCGAAAAAAGAACCGAGCATCCGGTAGCGTGCAGTAGGCGAGCGGCACGACGCAGGGGGGAGGGACGACCGGTGCAACAGGCGCGGCGTGATCACCAGCAGCTCATCGGCGGGTCGGCCCCCGGGCAGCTCGGTCCGGCGCGGCGAGCGGCGGACTGGCGGCGGCTGGTCGACGAGCAGTTCGACGTCGTGGTCATCGGTGGCGGTGTGGTCGGTACCGGCGCCGCGTTGGACGCCGCCACCCGAGGTCTCACGGTGGCGCTGGTGGAGGCCCGAGACCTGGCTTCGGGCACGTCCAGCCGGTCTTCCAAGCTGTTCCACGGCGGGCTGCGCTACCTGGAGCAGCTGGAGTTCGGTCTGGTCCGGGAGGCCCTGCGCGAGCGGGAGCTGATGCTCACCCGGTTGGCGCCGCATCTGGTCAAGCCGGTGAGCTTCCTCTATCCGCTGGCCCACCGGATCTGGGAGCGACCCTACGTCGCCGCTGGGCTGGCGCTCTACCAGACACTGGGCGGTGCGCGGTCGGTGCCGGGTCAGCGCCACCTCACCCGGGCGGGGGCGCTGCGGTTGGCGCCGGCGTTGCGCCGCGACACCCTCGTCGGCGGGGTGCGCTACTACGACGCGGTCACCGACGATGCCCGGCACACCATGACGGTGGCCCGCACGGCGGCTCAGTACGGTGCCGTGGTGCGCAGCTCCACCCAGGTCGTCGGCTTCCTGCGGGAGGCGGACCGGATCCGCGGCGTCCGCGTGCGGGACTGCGAGACCGGCGAGGAGACCGACGTCGAGGCGCACGTGGTGCTCAACTGCACCGGCGTGTGGACCGATGAGATCCAGCGCCTGTCCGGCGGACGGGGTCGGTTCCGGATACAACCCTCCAAAGGGGTGCACATCGTGGTCCCGAGGGACCGGATCGTGTCGGAGAGCGGGCTGATCCTGCGCACCGCGACGTCGGTGCTGTTCGTCATCCCGTGGCGCAGCCACTGGATCGTCGGCACCACCGACACCGGCTGGAGCCTCGACCTCGCGCACCCCGCGGCCACTCGCGCGGACATCGACTACCTGCTGGACACGGTGAACACCGTGCTAGCCACACCGCTGAACGACGGCGACATCGAGGGTGTCTACGCCGGCTTGCGGCCGCTGCTGGGCGGGGAGAGCGAGCAGACCTCGCAGCTGTCCCGGGAGCACGCGGTCGCCCGGGTGGCACCCGGCCTGGTCGCCATCGCGGGCGGCAAGTACACCACCTACCGGGTGATGGCCGCCGACGCGGTGGACGCGGCGGTGCCCGATCTGCCCGGGCGGGTTGCTCCCTCGATCACCGACAAGGTGCCGCTGCTCGGCGCGGAGGGCTACCACGCTCTGGCGAACCAGGCCGACGCGCTGGCCGCCCGGCACGGGCTGCACCCCTACCGGCTGCGGCACCTGCTGGACCGCTACGGCTCGGCGGTGCACCAGGTGCTGGGCCTGGCCGCGGACCGCTGCGGCCTGCTCGCGCCGCTGCGGGAGGCGCCGGACTACCTCAGGGTCGAGGTGGTGCACGCGGCCAGCCACGAGGGGGCCTTGCACCTGGAGGACGTGCTGACCCGGCGCACCCGGATCTCGATCGAGTACCCGCACCGGGGCGAGGCGTGCGCCGAGGACGTCGCCGAGCTGATGGGCGAGGTGCTGGGCTGGAGCGCGGTGGCGCGGCACCGGGAGGTGCAGATCTACCTCGCCCGGGTGGCCGCTGAGCGGGACTCGCAGCGCCAGCTCAACGACTCCACCGCCGCCGCCCGCCGCACCGCCGCCCCCGACCCTCGCCCCCGGCTCCTCGCGCCCGCCCGATGACCCGCATCCTCGACATGGAGACATATCGGGGCTACTCGAGAGCCGATGACCCCGTTATGTCTCCATGTCGGGGAGGGGGTGCGGTGATTGAGCAGAGGACGGTGGCTGGGGTGACCGGGGTTCCGGGCTGTGCGGTGAGGCCGGTGATGGTGCCGTCCCTGTGCGCGGTGACCGGGTTCTCCATCTTCATCGCCTCGAGCACCATGATGAGGTCACCGGTGCTGACCGGGTCTCCGTCGGATACCGCGACCTTGACCACGGTGCCCTGCATGGGCGCGATGACCTGCTCGCCCGATGCTGCGGCCGCCCGGCCACCGCGGCGCTGAGGAGCTCTGGCCCTGCCTGCGGCGGCACCTCCCAGTGCCAGGTCGCCAGGCAGTGAGACCTCCAGCCGCCGGCCACCGACCTCCACGACCACGGTCCGCCTCGGTACCGGTGGCGGTGGCTCCGCGCTGACGCCGTGCGGCGGGAGCCGCGCGGCGAACCGGGTCTCGACCCACCGGGTGTGTACCGCGAAATGCTCGCCGTCGGTGGCGAAGGCCGGGTCGTCCACGACCGCCCGGTGGAACGGGATGACGGTGGGCAGGCCCTCGACGGTGAACTCCGCCAGCGCCCGCCGGGACCGCGCCAGGGCCTGCTCACGGTCCGCGCCGAGGACGATGAGCTTGGCGAGCATCGAGTCGAACCGACCGTCGATGACGCTGCCGGCGCGCACCCCGGCGTCCAGCCGTACTCCCGGGCCGGACGGCGGATCGAACACCGTGACGACACCGGGGACGGGCAGGAACCCCCGGGCCGGGTCCTCGGCGTTGATCCGGAACTCGATCGCGTGGCCGCGCGGTGGCGGGTCGGAGGTGATGGTCAGCCGCTCGCCGGCGGCGATCCGCAGCTGCTCGCGGACCAGGTCCAGCCCGGTGGTCTCCTCCGATACCGGGTGCTCGACCTGCAGCCGGGTGTTCACCTCGAGGAAGGAGACGGTGCCCTCGGCGTCCACCAGGAACTCGACGGTGCCCGCGCCGGTGTAGCCCGCCTCGGCGCAGATCGCCCGTGCCGCCTCGTGGATGATGCGCCGCTGCTCGTCGGACAGGAACGGAGCGGGGGCCTCCTCCACCAGCTTCTGGTGCCGGCGCTGCAGGGTGCAGTCCCGGGTGCCGACCACGACGATGGTGCCGTGCTGATCGGCCAGCACCTGGGCCTCGACGTGGCGGGGCCTGTCCAGGTAACGCTCCGCGAAGCAGTCGCCACGGCCGAAGGCCGAGAGGGCCTCGCGCACCGCGGAGTCGAACAGCTCGGGGATCTCCTCGACGGCGCGGGCCACCTTCAGGCCGCGCCCGCCACCGCCGAAGACGGCCTTGATGGCCACCGGCAGGCCGTGCTCGGTGGCGAAGGCCACCACCTCATCCGGCTCGGTCACGGGATCTCTGGTGCCCGGCACCAGCGGTGCTCCCGCCTTGGCCGCCAGCTGCCGGGCGGTGACCTTGTCCCCGAGGTCACGGATCACCTGCGGGCTGGGCCCGATCCAGGTCAGCCCAGCGTCGATCACCGCCTGGGCGAAGTCGGCGTTCTCGGCGAGGAACCCGTAGCCGGGGTGCACCGAGTCCGCGCCGGCGCGGGCCGCGACGTCGAGCAGCGTGGCCGCCTTGAGGTAGCTGTCCGCGGGGGTGGCGCCGCCCAACGCGAACGCCTCGTCGGCCAGGGTGACGAACGGAGCGTCGCGGTCGCCCTCGGCGTACACGGCGACACTGGCCAGCCCGGCGTCCCGGCAGGCCCGGATCACCCGGACGGCGATCTCGCCACGGTTGGCGACAAGCACCTTACGCAGGCCTGTCGGGTTGGGCTGCGGCACCAGTGCCTCCGCGGCGGTCGGGTCGTACTCGCCGCATTCTAGGGCCGGTCAGCGGCGACGCCCCTGGCTGGCCACCTGCAGGGGGCGACCTAGGCTACGACCAGAGCGACACCACGGGAACCCCGACCTCGGCGAGCAGGCGCCGGGTCAACGGGAGGCTGATGCCGATCACACTGGACGGGTCACCGTCGATCCCGTCGACGAACCAGCCGCCCCGGCCGTCCAGAGTGAACCCGCCGGCCACCCGCAGCGGTTCCCCGGTGCCGACGTAGGCCTCGATCTCCTCCGCCGACGGGGCGCCGAAACGGACGAGGGTGATGTGCGCGCCACTGCCGGTCGCGCTGTGTTCGCCCTGGTCGAGACGTACCACGGCGTGCCCGGTCAGCAGCTCTCCGGTACGGCCCGCCATCGCCCGCCAGCGCCGCGACGCGGCGTCGGCGCAGCCGGGCTTGCCGACCAGCTCGCCGTCGATGTGCAGCATCGAGTCACACCCGACGACCACCGCGTCGGGGTACTCGGTGACGACGTCCGCCGCGACCGCGTCGGCCTTCGCCCGCGCGAGCGCAGTGACCAGCTCCGCCGGCGTCGAGTCGACCAGCGTGGCGGTGAGCGCGTCCTCGTCCACTCCGGACACCCGCACCACCGGGTCGACCCCGGCGCCGCGCAGCACGGCGAGCCGGCCGGGGGACGCCGACGCGAGGACCAGGCGCACGGCGACGCACTGTACGGACACCGGGTGCTTGGCTTCATCGTGGGTATCGTGTGAGGCGGAGTTTCACCCTATTCCCCCTCTTGACAGTCAGTAAGCTGACAGTCAGGGAGGCCGGAGAAGTCGGGGTAGCGGGTGCCAGACGCCAGGTACGTCGTCCGGGTGTTGCGGGCAGGGTCGTCGGCCGCGACCGTGGTGGGGTTCGTGGTCGGCGACCGGGAGGTCCTGACCCGCGCGCATGTGGTGAACGCGGCGCTGGGCCGGGAGCAGCGCACTCACCAGGCGCCAGGGCTGGACGTACGGGTGCAGGTCGACTTTCCGACTCTGGGCGGCGTGCAGGGGGCCCCGTCGTGGAGCTGCCGGGTCGCGGCATGCGTCCCCCCGCCGGACACCGGGACTCACGGCGGTGTTCAGCCCCGCCAACGCAGCGGACTTCAGCCCGTCAGCGTCACCGGCGATGATCTTGTAGTCACCAGCTCCACTAGGCTAGCGCCGAGTGGGCCGTTATTTAACGGTCTACCTTCCGATATTTACGGAATCCGATGAACGAATCACGATGGTCCCAGATCTCTGGGTATGACGCGTTCATTTCCTACAGTCATACACTGGACGGGGCCCTGGCACGAGCGCTGCAGATCGGATTAGAACGCTTCGCCAAACCCTGGTACCGGCCGCGGGCGCTACGCGTCTTCCGGGATACCACCAACCTTGCCGCCAACCCAGACCTGTGGTCCTCCATCGAAAACGCGTTAGCATCCTCGACCTGGCTGGTGTTGATGGCCTCACCGCAGGCAGCGGAATCAAAATGGGTCAACCGGGAACTCGTCTGGTGGCTGCAGAACAAGTCGCCGCAACGAGTGCTGGTGGTCCTCACCGAGGGTGAATTGGCTTGGGGCAAAGACGCCACAGACGGTCATAGGATGACAGCAGCCCTCCCGCCGGCACTGCAGGACGCCTTCATCAAGGAACCCCGCTGGGTCGATCTGCGCTGGTTGCACAATCTAGACCAGGTGGATCAGTCCAACCCGCGGCTACGGGAATGCGTGGCCGACGTCGCCGCAGCCGTCCGCGAGGTACCCAAAGATACGCTGGTGGGTGAGCACATCCGCCAGCACCGCCGCACCATGCGGCTGCTTCGGGGTGGTGTCACCGTCCTAACAGTGCTGTTGATCGCGGCTATTGTAGCCACGGTGATTGCGGTAGACCAGCGGAACCAGGCTGTGGCGGCTCAACACATCGCGATCGCCCGGGGCATGATGACCGAGGCCGATAGGGTCCGCGACCACGATCCGCGCGGCGCCCTTCAACTTGGCGTCGCCGCCAAATATTTTGATGGCAGTCCGCCGGTCCAAGCAGACCTTCAGCTCACCCTTACGTCTGCCTTGCACTTCCGTACTCTTCGCAGACACAGCGGTGCGGTGTACGGGGTGGCATTTGTCCGCGACGGACGCACTCTGGCCACCGCTAGCGCCGACCACACCGTCAGGTTGTGGGATGTCAGCGATCGTGACCGACCCCGGCCACTCGGCCCATCCCTCACCGGACACACCAGCTGGGTATACGGACTGGCGTTTGCCCCTGACGGGCGCACACTGGCCACCGCTAGCGCCGACCGCACCGTCAGGTTGTGGGACGTCAGCGACCTCGCTCGACCCCACCAGCTCGGCATGCCCCTCACCGGCCACACCGGCTCGGTGTACGGAGTGGCGTTTGCCCCTGACGGGCGCACACTGGCCACAGTGGGCTTTGACCAAACCGTCAGGCTGTGGGATCTGAGCGATCGTGACCGACCCCACCAGCTCGGCATGCCCCTCACCGGCCACACCAACACGGTGCTTAGTGTCGCGTTTGCCCCCGATGGGCGCACCCTGGCTACCGCCGGCGACGACCAAACCGTCAGGTTATGGGACGTCAGCGATCGTGACCGACCCCACCAGCTCGGCATGCCCCTCACCGGCCACACCGGCTCGGTGTACGGAGTGGCGTTTGCCCCTGACGGGCGCACACTGGCCACAGCGGGCTTTGACCAAACCGTCAGGTTATGGGATCTGAGCGATCGTGACCGACCCCACCAGCTCGGCATGCCCCTCACCGGCCACACCAACACGGTAAGGGCAGTGGCGTTTGCCCCCGATGGGCGCACCCTGGCTACCGCCAGCTTCGACCAAACCGTCAGGTTATGGGACGTCAGCAATCGTGACCGACCCCAACCACTCGACCCACCCCTCACCGGCCA
The DNA here is from genome assembly GCA_019243635.1 of Pseudonocardiales bacterium. GTDB lineage: Bacteria > Actinomycetota > Actinomycetes > Mycobacteriales > Pseudonocardiaceae. The sequence goes on along the minus strand of JAFAUB010000076.1, from coordinate 45,897 downwards.
CACCAACGCGGTAAGGGCAGTGGCGTTTGCCCCCGATGGACGCACCCTGGCTACCGCCAGTAGCGACCGAACCGTCAGGTTGTGGAAGCTGCCCCATTTTGAGGAGTTCCTCGACGGTGGAGTCCGAGAAGCCTGCCTCCGCGCCGGCGGACCACTCGACAAAGCGACGTGGAAACTCTACGCCCCCGGCGTCAGCTACCAAGACACGTGCGCCGTAGAACATTGATCGGTCAGCTCAACCAGATGGACTCTACAAAGCTTCGCTCAAATGAATATATACGTTAAGCTAGCCGCCGTGAGGCGCGCAATAGCGAACTCCACGCACGCTGCATTGTGGGATGGTTCGGGTCGTAGCGCTCCCAGGAAAGATCCAACCGAATCGCTCTTCGGTCTTTACGTTGCAGCCGACCGGTTACAGTCCTGGGGTTATCGGCTCCAAATGGCCAATTGACCGATGCTCGCAGCCCGCTCGTCACGGCTTCTTCCATAAATGGTCTCCACGGACCGTCGCTCAATTTCGGTTGCGGGCCGAGGCCGATACAGATTTCCACCCCTCTCGGTCGGTCAGCAAGTCGTCGAGACAGCGGTGCAGGGCAGTGGCGCGTTTCTCGCTTACTACGTGCGAACCTGGGTGCCCGCTGCGGCACTGCTGCTGATCTGGCCCGTCGTGGCACGGCCATGGACTCGCTGGTGGGCGAGCCACGCTGTCGGCCGGCCGTGCATGCCGAGCCACATCCATGCCACAGCAGCGCTGCTGGTCACGATCGTGCAGTTGCCGCTGCTCCTGCTCACACTCTGAGTACTTCACACCCCGGGCTCTCCAGCCACCGCACGCCGGGCGCCACGCCGCCGGGGTCGGCTGGGGTCACGCTTGGGCACACGCCTGTGCCTATCCGCCCTGCTGAAGACTCACAGGCTGAGTGCACTCATCGCACGGCCGGGCGGTGTGGTGACCGCTCGGCCGTGGGGTCCCGGTTCGGTCAGTCGAACTCGCCGCACGGACGCCGGTGGTGAACGCGGTCCACTCAGCTGCGGCGAGCACCAGCGCTGGGCCGGATCGGTCTTTGCTGTCTCGGACGGCGCGGTGCCCGCCGGGCAGACCGGCGACCTCGACGCAGGCGTTGGCCGCATAACTGCGGCTCGGCGTTCGCCACTGCGCATTTCTCAGATCACGCATCGGATCCTCTCTCCGGTAACTCGGACAGCCAGGTCAGGCTCCGCTCGATGGTGAGGGCCTGGCTGCGCAGCAGCTCCCACACCTCGGCCAGCCGTTGGACCTCACGCGGGTCGTCCATAACTCCCGCCGACGGTGTGCTCCTCGTAGCCGAAGGGTGGCGCCACGTCGGTCAGCCGGGGTTGCCGGCGCATCCGGGCTGCCACCAGCATGTCGATGTCGGTGGGCTTGACCAGAGGCCCAGCCACCAGGTGGAGGCGCCGTGCGTACTCCTCGGTCTGCAGCAGTCCGTGGATCACCTCGCTCTCGAAGCTGCGCATGGTAGCGGCATTGGTTTCGAGCTCGACATAGTGCTTGAGCCAGGACAGCAGCCGGTAGGTGGACATCCAGCCCCGCTTGCTGGCCGTTTGACGCAGCGCTTCGAGAGTCTCGTGCTCTTCGTCGCCGGCCGCCGGTGGGGACGTGTGCCCCCGGATTCAGCTCTCGGCGGCCGGGGCCGGCCACCAGCTGTCCTCACCACCCCGATGCGCCTCGCCCGGCGGTGCAGCCCGCCCATGACCGCCGCCTGGCGAGGTGTCCACACCCCTCCCGCCTACACTGACCAAGGCGCTTCGCCAGGCCACCTTCCTACCCGGGCGGCTGACGAGAGGGTAGTCCTGATCTTGGGTGCTCTCAGTGCACCAGCTAGAGTTGGCCACAAATCACGAGACTTACAGGATATGCCCTGGATCCGCACTTGGATGCGGTCGGGAGAACAGGGGAACAGATGACTCGGCCGACTCCTGTGGATTACGAGTGGATGAGGGTGGCCATAAGGCTGGCCCACCAGTGCCCACCGAGTCCTGGCGCCTTCTCGGTCGGGGCTGTCATCGTCGACCAGAACGGAGAAGAGGTCAGCCGGGGATACTCCCGGGAAACCGACGGCCACGTCCACGCTGAAGAGTCGGCGCTGGCGAAGCTGGCACGTGGCGACCCACGTCTGAGGACAGCTACGATCTACAGCACGCTGGAGCCCTGCTCGCAACGAAAGTCACGGCCGCGTACCTGCACCCAACTCATTCTCGCGGCGGGAGTCCCTCGGGTCGTCATGGCCTGGCGAGAGCCCAGTCTCTTTGTCGCGGATTGCCGAGGCTATGAACTGCTCGCCGATGCCGGCGTGGTGGTGGTGGAAATTCCCGATCTGGCGCACGAGGCTCAAGCGCCTAACACCCATCTTTCGCTGGGGCCATGACAGCGCGAGCGGGAGGGCTGGGACAGCGGGATCTGAGGTGGCGTAGTGTCACCTGGCCATGGGGTGGATGAGGCGATCAGGGGCGCGGTACGCGGTCGCGCTTGTCGTGGGCGCCACGGTGCTGCTCGCGGCCTGCGGTGGTGGCGGTAGGGCGGGTGGCGGCCAGCGCCAGACGGGGTCAGCCTTCGCCGCCTGCGAGGCCAGCCCGAACACCTGCAACTCGGCGCGGCCGGGCACGCTGCGGCAAGGTGGCCAGCTCACCTTCGTCATCGAGAAGAACGTCGCGAACTGGAACCTGCTGGCCAGCGAGGGCAACGTGTTCGAGAACGGCGAGGTCCTCAAAGCCGTGTTGCCCTACACCTTCGTCACTCAGCCGGACCTCACCGTGGCGATGAACACCGGTCTGCTCGACTCGGCGAAGGTGACCGGCACCAGCCCCGAGACGATCGTCTACAAGATCAAGAAGGACGCGGTGTGGTCGGACGGGACACCGATCACCGCTGAGGACTTCAGCTACAACTGGAAAGTCCAGAACGGGCGTGACTGCCCAGGCTGCCCCGCCTACACCACCTCCGGTTACGACCAGGTCCAGTCGGTTGTCGGCTCCGAGGGCGGCAAGACGGTGACGGCGACCCTGACCAAGCCGTTCACCGACTGGAAGCAGCTCTGGGGTGGTGGCTCACCGATCTACCCGGCGCACGTCGCCGCGCGACACGGGGACATCACGACCCCACAGGGACTGGCCGCGTCGTTCACCTGGTTCGAAAAGAACACGCCGACCTACTCCGGTGGCCCTTACCGGATCGACGACTTCACCAACAACGAGTCGGTCACCTTGGTGCCTAACCCCAGATGGTACGGGCCGCGCCCGAAGCTCGACCGGCTGATCTACCGGATCATCACCGATGCGAACCAGGAACCGACGGCGCTGCAGAACCGTGAGGTCCAGGTCATCTACCCGCAACCGCAGGTCGATCTCGTGCAGCAGGTGCGCCGGATCCCCGGCGTCTCGTCCTTCATCGGGCTCGGCCTGAACTGGGAGCACTTCGACCTCAACCTGCAGAACAGCTACCTCGCCGACCCGGCGCTGCGCACCGCCATGTTCACCGCGGTCGATCGGCAGGCCATCATCGACAAGACCGTGGGCCAGTTCACCAATAAGGTCAAACCGATGAACAGCCACAACTTCATTCCGCAGCAGAGCGGCTACGAGGACGTGGTCAGCGAGACGGGTCAGGGTTCCGGCAACCTGGCGCGGGCCAGACAAATCCTCGCTGCGGCCGGTTACAAGATCGACGGTGACCGGCTCACGACACCGATCGGGATGTCGGTGCCGCCGATGCGGATCCGCTACACCATCGGAAACCAGATCCGCCAGGTCGAGTGCGAGCTGTTCGCCCAGGCAGTCAAGCCGCTGGGGATCACGGTGCAGGTGGTGCCGACCGACGACCTCGGTGCCACGACCTCGCGGGGGGACTATGACATCGTTGTCTTCGCCTGGGACCTGAGCCCGTTCCCTTACGGTGGCGCGGTGCAGCTCTGGGGCACCGGGCAGGGTGACAACTTCGGCCACTACAGCAATCCCGACGTCGACCGCCTGATCGCCGCGGCCGGTAGCCAGACGGACGCCTCGCTCGCCGAGGAGATGCTCAACCAGGCGGACCGGCGGCTGACCAAGGACGCCTACGTGCTGCCGCTGTACCAGAAACCCACGTTCATCGCGCTGTACGACGACATCGCGAACGTGCGCGACGACTCCTCGCAGGACGGCCCGCCCTACAACGTCGCCGAGTGGGCCCTCCGCCCCACCAGCTGACCCCAGGCGGTCTCATGGATGTTTGTGCACCTTCCAGGGCACCCATGCAGGGTCTCATGGATGCTTGTGCACCTTGTGGCCTGGCCGTGCAGGGTCTCATGGATGCTTGTGCACCTTCCACCAGCTGAGGCAGGAAGACGTTCATGCTCGCCTACGCGGTTCGCCGGATACTCGTGTCGGTGCCGATTCTGGTCATCGCCACGTTCGTGGTGTTCGTGATGGTGTCGTGCTCCGGTGACCCGCTGTCGCGGCTCAAGACCCGCAACCCGCCGCCACCGCCGCGTACCCTCGAGCTCGAGGCCCACCGACTGCATCTGGACGAGCCGCTGCCGGCGCGCTACTGGCATTGGATCACCGGTGTCATCCGCGGTGACTTCGGTCCATCGGTCCAGTCCACCCAGGTGATCGGCCCCGAGCTGGCCCATCGGTTCCTGGTCACCTTCCGCCTCATCGGGCTGGCGATGCTGCTGGCGTTGGTGCTCGCGGTGTTCGTCGGTGTCCTCAGCGCCGTCAAGCAGTACTCCGCGACCGACTACACGTTCACCTTCGTCGGGTTCCTCTTTCTGGCCATGCCCTCGTTCTGGTTCGCGATCCTGCTCAAGGAAGCCGGCATCAGCTTCAATGACACCGTCGGTGACCAGGTGCTGTTCACCATCGGTGACAGCTCGGTGTACGTCGAGGGTGGCACCTTGGCGTCGGTCATCGACGTCCTGGGCCACATGATCCTGCCCACGATCTCCCTGGCGCTGCTGTCCTTCGCGGCCTGGAGCCGTTTCCAGCGGGCGTCCATGCTCGAGGTGCTGGGCAGCGACTATGTCCGGCTGGCTCGGGCCAAGGGGCTTCGACGCGCCACGGTGACGATCAGGCATGCCCTGCGCACCGCGTTGATCCCGCTGGTCACCGTTACCGCGCTGGATCTCGGTGCGATCATCTCCGGGGCCATCGTCACCGAGAACGTGTATCAGTGGCGAGGAGCGGGCAGCTACCTGCTCGAGTCGATCCAGCACGACGACGTCTATGCCGTCGCGGGGTGGCTGCTGGTCTCGGCGACCTTCGTCATCCTGTTCAACCTGGCCGCTGACCTGCTCTACGCTGTGCTCGACCCGAGGATCCGTCATGCGTGACCGCGAGCTCACTGTTGCGCAGCGCAGCCAGGCGCAGTTGGCCCTACGCCGTTTTCGGCGGCACCGGCTGGCCGTGGCCAGCCTGGTCGTGCTGCTGGTGCTGGTGTTGCTGGCCTTCGTCGGTGGCTGGTTGTGGCGTTACTCCGTCGCGGACCTCACCTCCGACGAGTCGGTGCCGCCGTCGTGGGCCCACCCGTTCGGCACCGACGCGGCGGGGCACGACACGTTCGCCCAGGTGTTACGCGGCACTCAGATCTCGATCGGAATCTCGGTGCTGGTCGCGGTCTTCGCCACCGTCGTCGGAACCGTCTGGGGGGCCGTCGCGGGTTACTACGGGGGCCGCCTGGACACCGTGCTGATGCGCCTCGCCGACCTGGTCCTCACCCTGCCGCTGCTGGCCGTCGCCGCGGTGCTCGGTCACAACGTCGGGGGCAGCTGGTGGCTGATCGCCCTGGTGATCGCCGGGCTGTACTGGGCCTACGTCGCCCGGGTCGCCCGCGGTGTGGTGCTGTCGCTGCGGGAGAAGGAGTTCGTGGAGGCCGCCAGAGCGCTCGGCGCCGGCGATGCCAGGATCATCTTCCGGCATCTGGTGCCCAACGCGTTCGGTTCGATCATCGTGAACGCCACCGTCCTGGTCTCCATCGCGATCCTGCTGGAGACGGCGCTGTCCTACCTCGGCTTCGGGGTGCGGCCCCCGGACACCTCGCTGGGGCTGCTGGTGAGCGAGGCGCAGACGGCGGTGCAGACCCGGCCGTGGCTGTTCTTCTTCCCGGGTCTGTTCATCATCCTGATCGCGCTGACCATCAACTTCATCGGCGACGGCCTGCGCGACGCGCTGGACCCCCAGCAGGTGAGGGCGCGGAGATGACCGCTGCGGACGAGGTCGTGCTCGAGGTCGCGGACCTGCGGGTGGAGTTCCGCACCGACGAGGGCCGGGTGCGGGCTGTGCGCGGGGTGAGTTTCCCGCTGCATCGCGGTGAGGTGCTCGGCATCGTCGGCGAGTCGGGCTCCGGCAAGTCGGTGACCTCGCTGGCCGTGATGGGTCTGCTGCCCAGCTCGGCCCGGGTGTCCGGGTCGGTGCGCTTCGGTGGTCGTTCGGGGGATGCCGAGCTGCTCGGGGCGTCGGACTCCGAGCTCAGCGCGGTGCGCGGCCGGGGCATTTCGATGATCTTTCAGGATCCGATGACCTCGCTCAACCCGGTCTACACCGTCGGGTACCAGATCGCCGAGGCGATCCGGGCGCACCAGGACCTCACCCGGGACGCAGCACGCAAGCGGGCGGTGGAGCTGCTCGATGCGGTGAGCATCCCCCACCCGAGCGAGCGGGTAGCCGACTACCCCCACGAGTTCTCCGGGGGGATGCGCCAGCGGGTGGTGATCGCGATCGCGATGGCCAACCACCCCGAGGTGATCATCGCTGACGAGCCGACCACCGCGCTGGACGTGACCGTGCAGGCGCAGATCCTGGAGGCGCTGCGCACCGCGAGGGTGCAGACCGGAGCGGCCATGCTGCTCATCACCCACGACCTCGGCGTGATCGCCGGGCAGGCGGACCGGGTGCTGGTGATGTATGCCGGCCGGGTCGTGGAGGCCGGCACCGTCGAGGAGATCTTCTACACTCCGCGGATGCCCTACACGCTGGGCCTGCTGGGCAGCCAGCCCCGGCTCGACGCGCGGACGCTGCGGCTGCATCCGATCAGTGGCGCGCCCCCTTCGGTGACCGATATGCCGCCGGGGTGCCCGTTCGCCCCCCGCTGTCCACTGGCCGCGCCGGTCTGCCAGGCGCAGGAGCCCCCGCTGGCGGTGGTGGGCACCAGCGGGCATCTCTCGGCCTGCCACTTCAGCGACCGCCTGGACGGCCTGAAGCCCGCCGACCTGTTCCGACCCGTCTCCCGGGACACCGCGCCATGACCCGGCAGCCGGTGCTGTCCGTGCGCAACCTGGTCAAGCACTTTCCGGTGCGTGGCCGCGGCCTGCTCCGCCGCCGGCTCGGTGACGTGCATGCCGTCTGCGACGTGTCCTTCGACCTGTACCCGCACGAGACGCTGGGGCTGGTCGGCGAGTCGGGCTGCGGCAAGACCACCACGGCGCGGGTGCTGCTCAACCTGCAGGGGGCCACGGCCGGCCATGTTCACTACCAGGGCACCGAGCTGACCGCGCTGCCGCGCAAGGCCATGCAACGGCTGCGGCGCGAGTTGCAGATCGTCTTCCAGGACCCCTACGCCGCGCTCGACCCGCGGCTGCCGGTGAACGAGATCATCGCTGAGCCACTGCGCATCCACGGCCTTTACGGTCCCGCTGGGCGGGAGAACGTGCGGGAGCTGCTCGCGCTGGTCGGGCTCAAGCCCGAGCACGGCAACCGGTTCCCGCACGAGTTCTCCGGGGGGCAGCGCCAGCGGATCGGCATCGCACGGGCGCTCGCGCTACGCCCGAAGGTCCTTGTGCTGGACGAGCCGGTGTCCGCGCTGGACGTCTCCATCCAGGCCGGTGTGCTCAACCTGCTGGCGGACCTGCAGGCGCAGCTGGGCCTGTCCTACCTGTTCGTGTCGCATGACCTGTCGGTGGTGCGGCATGTGGCCGACCGGATCGCCGTGATGTACCTGGGCCGCATCGTGGAGACGGGCACATCCGACGAGCTGTTCAGCGCGCCGGCACACCCGTACACCCAGGCCTTGATCTCGGCGATCCCGCTGCCTGACCCGCGCAAGGAGCGGGCCCGGGAGCGGATCATCCTCACCGGGGATGTCCCCAACCCGGCGAGCCCGCCCTCGGGCTGCCGGTTCCGGACCCGCTGTCCCCTCTTCGCCACCCGGCTCACCACCCCCCAACGCCACCGCTGCACCACCGAAACCCCACCCCTCACCCCCCCTCACTCCTCCCCCCACCACTCCGCCGCCTGCCACTGGTCCCCCGCTGCATCCAGCGGGCTCAGCGGGGTTATCGGTGACGGTTCACCCCGCTCAGCCCGCTCGATGCGGGGGAAGGGGGGGAGATGAGCCTGCTCGCTCGCATTACCCTGGGGGTGCTGGTGTTCGATGCCGTCGCACTGGCCGCGGTGGAGTTGCTGTACCTGCCGCTGCGGGTGGGTACGGTGCCGTTTCCGATCACGGTCCCGCTCGCTGCGGTGAGCACACCGTGGTTGGTGCGCAGCGCAGCGGAGCTGGGCGGACCATCCGTGGTGGCCGCGGCCCCGCTGGTGGTCTGGGCGCTGGTGCTCGTCGTGCTCGGGATCGGCGGACCGGGCGGCGACGTGCTGCTTGCCCCGGACTGGCGCTCAGCGCTGCTGCTGTGTGGTGGCATGTTCCCGGCCGCTGTGATGCTGGGCCGGGCGCTGGCCCGCTCGGGAGCGGCGGGGCCGTGTGGCGACACCGAGTAGGCGAAGATACTGTGCGGGTAGACGGCCCGTTCGGGTACGGCGAGTGAGGAGCAGGAGAAACCCCGTGACATACGTGATCGCAGAGCCCTGCGTGGACGTCATGGACAGATCGTGCATCGAAGAATGCCCGGTGGACTGCATTTACGAGGGTGAACGGATGCTCTACATCCAGCCCGACGAGTGCGTCGACTGCGGTGCCTGTGAGCCCGTCTGCCCGGTGGAGGCCATCTTCTACGAGGACGACGTCCCGGAGCAGTGGCGGGAGGACTACACCAAGGCCAATGTCGACTTCTTCGCCGAGCTAGGCTCTCCCGGCGGAGCCGCCAAGGTCGGCCCGGTCAAGTACGACCCGCCGATGATCGCCGAGCTGCCGCCGCAGAACGAGGAGTGAGCCTTCCGGGTGCGGCGCGCCTGGTCCTCCCCGACTTCCCCTGGGACAGCCTCGAGGGCGCAGCCCGCCGGGCCGGCGAGCATCCGGGTGGTGTGGTCGACCTGTCGGTCGGCACCCCGGTGGACCCGGTGCCCGACGTGCTGCGGGACGCGCTGCAGTCGGTTTCGGCGCTGCCCGGCTACCCGGCCGCGCATGGCACCCGAGAGCTTCGCCAGGCCGCCGTGGCGGCGCTGGCGCGACGCTACGGCGTGACCGGTGTGCCGGCCGAGGCGGTGCTGCCGACGGTGGGTTCCAAAGAGCTGGTGGCCTGGCTGCCCACGCTGCTCGGGCTCGGCCCCCGGGATGTCGTGGCGCTGCCGGAACTGGCCTATCCCACCTATGAGGTCGGGGCGCGGCTGGCCGGCGCCACCGCAGTGCGTCTCGCCGATGACGAGCCGGCCGCACGGGGTACCCGGCTGCGTTGGCTCAACTCGCCGCGCAACCCCACCGGCGACGTCGCGTCCGCCGCTGTGCTTGCCGGTGCGGTGCGCCAGGCCCGGGAGATCGGTGCGGTGGTCGCCTCCGACGAGTGCTACCTCTCCCTAGGATGGGAGGCGCAGCCGGTCTCGGTACTGCACCAGCGGGTGTCCGGCGGGGATCACAGCGGCCTGCTGGCGGTGCACTCGCTGTCCAAGTCGTCCAACCTCGCCGGCTACCGGGCCGGTTTCGTGACCGGTGACCCCGAGCTGGTCGCCGCGCTGCTCGCGGTGCGCAAGCACGCCGGGATGATGGTCGCCCGGCCGGTGCAGCAGGCGATGGTGGCCGCGCTGTCCGACGACACGCACGTCGCGCGGCAGCGGGACCGGTACGCGCGGCGCCGTGCGCTGCTAGCGCCCGCGCTGGAGCGAGCCGGGCTGCGGGTGCAGCGCTCGCAGGGTGGGCTGTTCCTGTGGTGCACTGCGGGCGAGCCGTGTTGGGACACGGTGACCCGGCTAGCCGAGCTCGGCGTGCTCGTCGCCCCGGGTGAGTTCTACGGCCCCACCGGCGCCCGGCACGTCCGGGTCGCCCTGACCGCCACGGACCGGTGTATCGCCGAGGCGATACACCGGCTGGTGAGTGCGTAACGGTGTCCGGACACCGTTACGCACTCACCAGGTGCAGCGGGTGGCGCTGCACCTGGTGCCACGCGGCCGGCCAGGCCTGTCGAGTCGCCGTGCGGCTGACCTTCTCACGCTCCACCAGTCGCCCGGCTGCGAAACCGTTCGAGGAGCACGTCGGCATCCCGTACCGGACCGAGCGCCCGGCCCAGTCAGCCCAGCTCGGCGCGCAGCAGATGCGCGGTCGGGTCGCGAGGCCGCGAGCGAACCGGGTCACTCAGCTTGACGAGCCTGCCGCCCCGGCGGGGGCTCTCGTGGTGGTCATGGGTGACGACGCTCATCGCATTGATCCTCATGAGCCCTTGTGAGCCATGGTCCTTGCTGGTCGACAGGTCAGTCGTGGGAGTGCAGGATGGCGTTGAGCTCGATGCCGGCCTTGCCCGCGCGGTGCACCGCGCGCACGGCACCGGTGACCGAGTCCCGGCGGTACAGCATCTCGTCGGCACCGGAGAGCTCACGGGCCTTCACCACCGTGCCATCGGCCAGCGTCACCTTGGTTCCTGCGGTGACGTACAGGCCGGCCTCCACCACACAGTCGTCGCCCAGCGAGATCCCGATCCCGGCGTTGGCGCCGACCAGGCAGCGCCGGCCGATCGTGATCCGCTCCTTGCCGCCGCCCGACAGTGTCCCCATGATCGACGCGCCGCCGCCCAGATCGGAGTCGGCACCGACGATGACCCCGGAGGAGATCCGGCCCTCTACCATCGACCTACCGAGCGTGCCGGCGTTGAAGTTGACGAACCCCTCGTGCATCACCGTGGTGCCGGCGGCCAGGTGGGCGCCCAGCCGCACCCGGTCCGCGTCGCCGATCCGCACCCCCGAGGGCACCACGTAGTCGACCATCCGCGGGAACTTGTCCACCCCGTAGACGATGACCGGACCACGCCGGCGCATCCGCATCCGGGTGGCCTCGAAGTCCGCCACCGGGCACGGCCCGAAGCTGGTCCACACCACAGTGGACAGCAGCTCGAAGACCCCGTCGAGGTTGATACCGCGGGGGACCACCAGCCGGTGTGACAGCAGGTGCAGCCGCAGGTACACGTCGTGCGCGTCCACGGGCGGGGCCTGCAGGTCCGGTACTGCGGTACGCACCGCCACCAGCTCGACACCCCGCGCCGGGTCCGGGCCGAGCAGCGCGGCGAGCCCCTCGGGCACGTCCTGCGGTGGTACCCGCACGGTGGCGGCCGTGCGCTCCGCCGCGGCGCCCCGGGCCTCAGTGGCTCGGGTCCGGGTTCCTGGAGGCAGGCCCGGCGCCGGGCTCGGGAACCAGGTGTCCAGCACGGAGCCCGCGTGCGTGAGGGTGGCCAACCCCACGCCGTGCGCGGAGCTGATCTGCGGGTAGCTCACGAGGGGCCACGGTAGCGCCCAGGTGCCGGGGGCGTGGGTGGACTCCTCGGTGTCCGACGTCAGACCCGTGGGCTGCGGGGCGCTACCGTCACACCCGTGGACCTGGACCTGACTGCTGACCCTGTGAAGCTGACGGCCGCGCTGGTGGACGTGCCCAGCGTGTCGGGACAGGAGGACACGCTGGCCGATGCGGTGCAGCGGGCGCTGACCGCGCAGGCGCCGCACCTGCGGTTGCTGCGCTCGGGCAATGCCGTGCTGGCCCGCACCGAGCTGGGCCGCTCGCGGCGGGTGCTGCTGGCGGGGCACCTGGACACGGTGCCGGTCGCCGGGAACCTGCCCAGCCGGCGCTGCGGCGAGCTGCTCTATGGCTGCGGCACATCGGACATGAAGTCGGGCGACGCGATGATCCTGCACCTCGCGGCTACGGTGCCCGAGCCGGTGTGTGACCTGACCGTGGTGCTCTACGACTGCGAGGAGGTCGAGGCGGCTCGCAACGGGCTGGGACGGATCGAGCGGGAGCACCCCGAATGGCTGGCCGCACAGCTGGCGATTCTGGCCGAGCCCACCAGCGGTCTGGTCGAGGCCGGCTGCCAGGGCACCCTGCGGGGCACTGTGCGCACGGCGGGGCGCCGCGCGCACAGTGCCCGGTCGTGGCTGGGGGACAACGCGATCCATGCCGCTGGTCAGGTGCTGGCCCGGCTGGCCGGCTACCGGCCGCGCAGCATCGAGATCGACGGGTGCACCTACCGGGAGGGGCTGCAGGCGGTGGGTATCTCCGGCGGAGTCGCCGGCAACGTGGTGCCCGACGCCTGTGAGGTGCAGGTCAACTTCCGGTTCGCTCCGGACCGCTCGCTGCCGCAGGCCCAGCGGCACGTCCGTGAGGTGCTCGGCGGGTTCGAGCTCGAGTTCACCGACGGTGCCTGCGGTGCGCTACCGGGGCTGGACGCGCCGGCTGCCTGCGAGTTCCTGGCCACCATCGGGGTCGTCCCGGTCGCGAAGTACGGCTGGACGGACGTGTCCCGCTTCGCCGCGCTCGGGATCCCCGCGCTGAACTACGGACCCGGTGACCCCAACCTCGCGCACACCCGCGAAGAGCACGTCCACACCCCCCAGATCACCGCCTGCACCGAGTCACTGCGCCGCTACCTCACCGGCCGCGCCCCGTCCCGATATGGAGACATATCGGGGCAACGAGAGAGTCAGTAGTCCCGATATGTCTCCATATCGGGACGGGGCCCGGGCGGGGGAACGGGGGTGAGGCTTGGGGGCCGGGAGTTTCGTGCGGACCGGCTGTTGGTCATGGGGGTGATCAACCGGACTCCGGACTCGTTTTACGACAAAGGGAGGAACTATTCTTTGTCGGATGCGTTGAGGGCTGTTGATGCGGCGGTTGCCGGCGGAGCGGATATCGTGGACATCGGGGGGGTGAAAGCCGCCCCCGGGCCGGAGGTGCCCGTCGGTCAGGAGATCGAGCGCGTCGTCCCGCTCGTCACCGAGGTCCGCCGGTCACACCCGAAGATCGTCATCAGCGTTGATACCTGGCGAAGCGAGGTCGCGGCGGTGAGCGCCGAGGCGGGCGCCAACCTCATCAATGACGCCTGGGGTGGTTACGATCCGAATCTCGCGAAGGTCGCGGCGCGCTACGGTTGCGGTCTCGTGTGCACCCATGCGGGCACGCTGGCGCCGAGGACCGAGGCGCGCGGGCTGCATTACGTGGATGTCGTGTCGGACGTCACGTCGCGCCTGTCTGAGCTGGCTGATCGAGCCGTGCGCCTCGGTGTGCCCGAGGAGTCGATTCTCGTTGACCCCGGCCACGACTTCGCCAAGAATACTCGCCACTCTCTTGAGGTGACTCGTCGAATCGACGAGGTCGTCGGAGTGGGATGGCCCGTCCTGGTCTCCGTCTCGAACAAGGACTTCATCGGCGAGTCCCTCGGCCTCCCCGTGGCGGAGCGACTGGAGGGGACGTTGGCGGTGATCTCGCTTTGTGCCTGGATGGGGGCACGTGTCTTTCGTGTGCACAATGTCAAGGAGGCTCGGCGGGCCCTCGACATGGTGAGTGTCGTGATGGGGAAAAAGCAGCCCCTCATCGCGAAGCGCGCCACGAGCTAAGGTGCTCGGCATGAGACGTACAGCATGAGGGGCCTGGCGCTGCTCCCCCAGGCCCGGCGGTGGTTCAGCGAGGCCACAGTGCAGCGCGTGCCGTGGACCGTCGAGCAGCTCGTCGCGGCCAAGCGGGGCCGGACCGTCAGCGTGGTAATGCCCGCGCTGAACGAGGAGGCGACGGTCGGCGCGCTGGTCGGTGAGCTGCGATCGTTGGTCGGGGGGTTGGTCGACGAACTGGTGGTGATGGACTCCGGTTGTACCGACCGGACCGCCGAGGTGGCCCGTGCGGCCGGCGCCCGGGTGGTGCACCGCACCGATGTGCTGCCCGAGCTGAAGCCGTGGCCGGGGAAGGGGGAGGTGCTCTGGCGCTCCCTGGCGGCCACCTCGGGCGATCTGCTGGTCTTCATCGACTCCGACCTGGTCGACTTCGACTCCGGGTTCGTGCCCGCGCTGCTCGGACCGTTGCTGCTGCGCCTCCGGCGCGCGCGGCAACGGGTTGCGCTGGTCAAGGGCTTCTACCGGCGGCCGCTGCGGATCGAGAGCCCGGATGCGGGTACTCTCGGCGGTCGGGTCACCGAGCTGCTGGCCCGGCCGCTGCTCAACACGCTGCGCCCCGAGCTCGCCGGGGTGGTGCAGCCGCTGGGCGGCGAGTACGCGGCGAGTCGCGCATTCCTGGAGTCGGTGCCCTTCGCCGCCGGGTACGGCGTGGAGATCGGGTTGTTGCTCGATGCGCACACCAGCTACGGGCTGGACGGGCTGGCTCAGGTGAACCTCGGGGTGCGCAAGCATCGGAACCGCTCGTTGCTTGAGCTCGGGGTGATGTCACGGCAGATTCTCGGCGCGGCGCTGCCCCGCTGCGGGGTGGCCGAAGTGCCGGGGTCGGCGGGCATCACCCAGTTCGTCCAGCTCGGTACCCGGTTCATGCCCACCGAGAGCGGGGTACTGGTGGCCGACCGGCCGCCGATGCGGGATGTGCTCGCCGCCCGCTCAGCCTGAACGTGCCACGATCTCGAACGTGGGCACGGTGCTGACCTATCTCATCGTCGCGGTGGTGGTGGCCGCGGTGGTGTTCCTGATCGCCTCGCTGGTGTTCGGCCGGGGCGAGGAGCTGGCCGCGCTGCCGCCGGATGGGACCCCGACCTGGCTGCCGGACGGACCGATCGTCGGCGACGACGTGCGCGCCATCCGGTTCTCCCAGGTGTTGCGGGGGTACCGGATGTCCGAGGTGGACTGGACGCTGCAGCGAGCGGCGGCCGAGCTCGACGCGCTGCGCGCCCGGGTGGCCGAGCTGGAGGCGCAGTGATGAACCTGACTATGCGAGTCGACGTTGACGCGCCACCGGAAACGGTGTTCGCGGCCGCCACAGACTGGGAGCGCCAGGGCGAGTGGATGCTCGGCACCACCGTGCGGATCCGTCGGGGCGATGGCCGTTCGGTCGGCTCGGAGGTGGAGGCGCTCACCGGGGTACGGGGAGTCGGGGTCACCGACAGCATGCGGATCACCGTGTGGGACGCCCCCTGCCGATGCGAGATGCGGCACCTCGGGGCGGTGGTGCGCGGTACCGGCGTCTTCGCGGTGGCGCCACGCGGCCGCGACGCGGCCACCTTCGAGTGGACTGAGCGGCTGGAGCTGCCGCTGGGGGTGCTAGGCGCCATGGGTGCTCCGCTGATTCGTCCGGTCTTCGGCTGGGGCCTGCGGCTCTCGCTGGCCCGCTTCGCCGATTTCTGCCGGGCCTACCCGAGATGACCGGCCCGCAGAATGTGGGCCCTGAGGAGGTCGGCCCTGAGGAGGTCGGCCCTGAGATCGGCGCAGTGGCCGGAACGGACGGCCGCCCACGCTGCCCGTGGGCAGGATCGGCCCCTGACTACCGCGACTACCACGACGACGAATGGGGGGTGCCGGTTCATGGCGCGCGCGCCCTGTTCGAGCGGCTCAGCCTGGAGGCGTTCCAGTCGGGTCTGTCCTGGCTGACGATCCTGCGCAAGCGGGAGGCGTTCCGGCGCGCCTTCGCGGGCTTCCACCCAGCGACGGTCGCCGCGTTCACCGACGACGACGTGGCGCGCCTGCTCGCCGACGCAGCCATCGTCCGTCACCGCGCCAAGATTGAGGCGACGGTGCACAATGCCCGAGCGGTCACCGCGCTGGGCGAGGATCTGGACGCCCTGTTGTGGTCCTACGCGCCCGACCCCGCGGGGCGGCCCGCGCCGCGCACCGCGGCCGATGTGCCGGCCCGGACCCCCGAGTCCGAGGCGATGGCCCGCATGCTGCGCCGTCGGGGCTTCACCTTTGTCGGTCCCGTCACCTGTCATGCGCTCATGCAGGCCACCGGGATGGTCGATGACCACCTCGTCGGCTGCTTCCGTCGCGGCGGCGAGTGAGCTCCGACGCCGGTACTTTTCGGGCGCCGGAGCCGATAAGGGAGAATGCAGTGGGTCACTGGTGTCGCGTGGCCACCCGCGGTGACGAATGAACGGAGGGAGCACGCTATGGCGGCCATGAAGCCCCGGACCGGAGATGGTCCCCTCGAGGTGACGAAGGAGGGACGGGGCATCGTGATGCGCGTCCCGCTCGAGGGCGGTGGGCGGCTTGTCGTCGAGATGTCGGCGGATGAAGCCGGCGAGCTTGGCGAGGCATTGCGGGCCGTCGTGGAGTGACGCCCGCGCCCAGCGTCTTCATCCCGTGGCCTCGGTTGTCGCCTTCAGGCGCACCGGGGCCTCGCCACGAACTGATCGGAGACACCAGTGCCCGTGACACCGAAGATCCCGACGCCGCTGGTTGAGGTCCGGGTGCGGGCGCGGCGTGATCCCGGAGTGCCTGATGCCGTGTTGGTCGGCCACCCTCCCTCCGAGCAGTCGCCGGCGGGTGAACAGCTGATCTTGGGTCCGGGCGCGGATGAGATCGGCGTGGACGAGCGATGGCTAGCCCGCCACCGGGTGCGGGCCACCGCCGGTTCGGTTCAGGTGGTGCCCCTGATCACGGCACGGCCCGACCACGGGTGGCTCGTGGGCGCCGGAGTGGGCAGCACGAGGGAGTGGCGAGCGGCCGGTGCCGCGCTGGTCCGGACCACCTCGGCGGCGGGTCGGCGAGCGCCGCCCCTGGTACAGGTGCACCTGCCAGCCGGCACGAGCGCCCAGCAGGCGGCGTCCCTGGCCCTCGGGTGCGTGGTGGGCTCGCACTGTTACCGCGTCACCGGTGGCGGTGGGGGGTTTGCCGGCTCGGCCGGCGGTGGGGGGTTTGCCGGCTCGGCCGGCGGTGGGTTTGCCGGCTCGGCCGGCGCAGCGCCGCCGCCGACCACTGTGGTGTTCATCGTGACACCCGGGGACCGGCTGGGGCCCCTGGCCGACGCCGTCGCCAGGGCGCAGCTGCTCGGCCGGGCCACCGGGCTGGCCCGGGACCTCGCCAACACCCCGAGCGGGCTCAAGGACCCCGCGTGGCTCGCCGGCACCGCCGCCCGCCTGGCCGCCACCGTGCCCGGTCTGCGGGCCACCGTGCGGGACGAGCACTGGTTGGCTGAGCACGGCTTCGGAGGAGTGCTGGCGGTCGGCGGCGGTTCGGCCCGTCCGCCGCGGTTGCTCGAGCTCGCCTGGCACCCACCCGACCGGGGCCCAGAGGTGAACCCAGCAGAGCATCTGGTGTTGGTCGGCAAGGGCATCACCTTCGACACCGGTGGTATCTCGATCAAGCCGGCCGAGGGCATGCACCTGATGCGCACGGACATGTCCGGGGGTGCCGCAGTGATCGCCACGCTGCTGGCCGTCGGCCAGCTGGCGCTGCCGCTACGGGTGACGGGGCTGGTGCCCTGCGCCGAGAACCAGGTGTCCGGGTCGGCGTTTCGCCCGAGTGACGTGGTGCGGCAGGTAGATGGTACCACCACCGAGGTGACCAACACCGACGCGGAGGGTCGGCTGGTGCTCGCTGACGCGCTGGCCTACGCGGTGCGCACGCTGGCGCCTACCACCCTGGTCGACGTCGCGACGCTGACCGGCGCGATGAAGGTGTCATTGGGTCTGCGCACCGGCGGTCTGTTCACCAGCGAGCCAGGGCTCGCCGAGCGCATCCAGGTCGCCGGTGAGGCCGTCGGCGAGGCCTGGTGGCCGATGCCGCTGATCGACGACCACGCCGACGGGGTCCGCTCGGACATCGCTGATCTGCGGCAGTGCCCGCCCGGACCCGGGGGCATCACGGCGGCGCTGTTTCTGCGGGAGTTCACGGCCGGGCTGCCCTGGGCGCATCTGGACATCGCCGGCCCGGCCCGCGCCGAGGAGAGCTACGACGAGGTCAACGCGGGCGGCACCGGGTTCGCCACGCGGACCCTGATCGAGTTGGCCTGCTCGTTCACCGGCTAGGCTCCGCCCCGATGACCAGCTCCGCGCCGATGGCCACTCCGCCGGCCTGCACCGGTCGGGTCGTGATCACTGGGGGAGCCGGCTTCGTCGGCCGGGCCGCCGTCGCCGCCTTCGCCGGCCGGGGCAACCCGGTCACCGTGGTGGACCGCGGCGCGCATCCCGACCCGGCGGTCCGCAGCGTCGTCGGTGAGCTCACCGACCCAAGAGTGATCGCCGACGCGATGGCCGACGGGGATGTGGCCGGTGTGGTGCATCTGGCCGCCATCACCTCGGTGCTGCGCTCGGTGGAGCACCCGGCGGCCACCTACCAGGCGAACGTGGCGGTGACCCAGGACCTGCTCGAGGGTTGCCGCCAAGCCGGCGTCGGGCGGTTCATCATGGCGTCCACCAACGCGGTGGTCGGTGATGTCGGCCACGCCACCATCGACGAGACGGTACCGCCGCGCCCGCTGACCCCCTACGGCGCCACCAAAGCGGCCGGCGAGATGCTGCTGTGCGGCTACGCGGGCGCCTACGGCATGGCCACCTGCGCGTTGCGCTTCACCAACATCTACGGTCCGGGAATGGGGCGCAAGGACAGCTTCGTGGCGCGGATGATGCGCGCCGCGCTGGCCGGTCGTGGGGTGCAGGTCTACGGCGACGGGCTGCAGCGGCGCGACCTCGTGCACGTCGATGACGCCGTGGCGGCCGTGCTCGCGGCATGGGACCGTCGTTTCACCGGTACCGCGGTCATCGGCTCAGGCCGGTCGGTGACCGTGCTGGAGCTCCTCGACGCGGCGCGCACGGTCACCGGTTGCGCGCTGCCCGCCGAGCATGTCGCCGCCAAGCCTGGCGAGATGCCCGCAGTGGTCGTCGACATCAGCCGAGCCCGTGAGCAGTTGGGCTACCGGCCCTCGGTCTCGCTGCGCGACGGGCTGGTCGCGGTGTGGAAGGACTTCGCGGGGGCAGGCGGTCCGGCCCAGTGACGGGTCTGCTGGCGCGGCCGGAGACCGGCGTCTCGCACTCCGGCGCCCTGATGGTGGCCTCCCGAGCGCCACGCTGGTCGCGCCAGCACTGGATGCTGCTGGTGCTGCTTGCCCTGGGTGCCGGCTTGCGGGTACTCACCGTGCTGGCCTACCAGCCCGCGATCCTCTACATCGACTCCTTCAGCTATCTGGACAACATCCACGACCTGCGCCCCGACGCGCTGCGCCCGATCGGATACGACCTCATCCTGAACCTCCTGCTGCCCCTCGGCGGCCTGCGGGCGGTGGCCGTGGTGCAGCACCTGCTCGGGCTGGGCATCGCGGTGGTGATCTACCTGCTGTCGCTGCGCCACGGTGCCCGGCGCTGGCTGGCCGCGCTGGCGACCGCGCCGGTGCTGCTCGACGCCTACCAGGCGCAGATCGAGCACAACATCATGCCCGATATCTGGTTCCAGGCGCTGCTGGTAGTGATCATCTGGGTGCTGACCTGGCGTGGGTTGCCCAGCCCGTGGCATGCCGCTGGCGCGGGCGCCCTGATCGGCCTCGCGGTCGTTGTCCGGCTGGTCGGGATCACCATGCTGGTCCCGGCGCTGGCCTACCTGGTCGTCGCTGGGTCGCTGTGGGCCAGCCGGGCCGGCTGGCGGCGGATCGGGCTGCGAGCGGCGGCGATGGCCGCGGGGTTCGCGGTGCTGCTCACCGGCTACGCCGGCTACTACCGGACCACCACCGGTGTCTGGGGCGTCAGTGGCGCCGGCGACGGTGTCCTCTACGGCCGCGCTGCGGTCATCGCCGACTGCGGGCGACTCCCGGCCGGCACGGGAGAGCGTGCCCTGTGTCCGACGCAGCCACGTGACCAACGCCTCGGCGTCGACTTCTACGTCCACGATCCCGCGTCGCCGGCCATGGCCGTCGTGCTACCGCCCGGCGAGTCCATGGACGCGGTGCAGGCCTCTTTCGCCCGCACGGTGTTCGCCCATCAGCCACGAGATCTCACGATGGCGGTCCTGAGGGACTTCGTGAAGGGGTTCCGCCCGGCCCGCGTCGACGCCGTGAACGACGTACCGGTGGATCGGTGGTACTTCCAGACCTCCTACCCGTACTGGGGGATCCAGCAGAGAGTCGACGCACGGGCCTTCGAGTTCGGCGGCGTGCCGATCGGCGTCAACCGGCCACTAGCGCGGCTGCTCCGGGGTTACCAGCTCACCGTCGGGTACACACCCGGCCCGCTGCTCGGCCTGGGTCTGGTGGCCGGACTGCTCGGCGGGTTCGGGATCGGCAACGCCCGCCGGTCGGGGATCCGCGCCGCGAGCCTGCTGGTGTCCGGGCTCGGTGTCACCGTGCTGATGACCTCCGCGGCCTTCGAGTTCTCCTGGCGTTACCAGCTGCCCGGACTGGTGTTGCTGCCGATGGCGGGGGCGCTGGGAGTCACCGCCCTCACCGGCCCGCTGCGCAGGCCGGGCCCTCGGCGCAGGCTGAGTCCTCCGATGCGGCCATACCCCGATGCGATGGACACCGCCACGGTGAACGAGTTCATCCGGCTCGAGGGCGACGTGCGTTTCGCTCCGGTGGTGGTGATCATCGCGGCCTACAACGAGGAGGACTGCATCGGCGCGGTGCTCGCCGCCATCCCTCCGATGAGCTGCGGTGTGCCGGTGGACACCTTGGTGGTCGTCGACGGGTGTACCGACGGTACGGCGGAGGTGGCCCGCCGTCACGGTGTCCGGGTCTGCGAGCTGGTGACCAACTGCGGCCAGGGCGCGGCGCTGCGGCTGGGCTATGCGCTGGCCCGCCGCGGTGGTGCGCACTACGTCGTCACCACAGACGCCGACGGGCAGTACGACATGTCCGAGCTGCCGCTGCTGCTGCAGCCGTTGATCGATGACGAGGCCGACTTCGTCACCGGCTCGCGGGCCCTGGGGCGGCGGGAGACCTCCGACCCGGTGCGACATCTCGGGGTGCACGTGTTCGCGGCGCTGGCCAGCGTGCTGACCCGGCGGCGGCTGACCGACACCTGCTTCGGCTTTCGCGCCATGAAAGCCGAGCTGACCGGTGTCCTCACGCTGTCGCAGGCTCAGTACCAGGCTTCCGAGCTGCTACTCGGCGTGATCTCGCACGGCTACCGGGTGCTGGAGCAGCCCATGACGATGCTGGGCCGCACCGCGGGCAAGACCAAGAAAGGCAACAACTTCCTGTACGGGATGCGCTACGCTCGGGTGCTGGTGGGCACCTGGGCGCGCGAGTCCTGGGCACGACAGTCCCGGGCACGCCGCCGACGGGGGGCCCGGTTGTCGGCGCAACCGAACACCCACCGATCCAGCAGGGCGAACTTGAGCACGAAGAGTGGCAGGTAGCTGATCGTGAAGGTGACCGCGAGGACGACGGTGCGCGCCGCGTGGTCGGCGATGGCGCCACCGAGGAGCCGATCCACGCCGGTGGTGATGCCGATCGCCACCAGGCCGTTGAATGCGATCACCGCCAGGTAGGGCAGCAGTTCGCGGCGTATCGTGACGGGGCCGGATCGCCGCCACGTCCAGAACCGGTGGACGAGGAAGTTCGGTACCGCTCCGGCCAGGAAAGCCGCCCCACCGGACATCGAGGTCGAGGTTCCGAGAACCCCGAACAGCAGCACGAACGCCAGCTGGCTGCACGCTGTGGCGACGACCGTGCCGGCGGTGAACCTGGTGAACAACCGGGCCAGTCGGGACTGGGCCAGCCGAGACTGTGCTAGGTGGTACTGGGTGAGCCATCGGAGCACCGGGTCATCCTCGCAGAGGAGGATCGCCGGGGTGCGGCGGTGTCGAGGAGCCGCTGTTGGTGCCTGTCGGGTCATCTGATAGGCAGGCTCATCCATTCGGCATGGCGGGAGACACTATGGTGCGGGTCCTCGTTCTCGGTGGTGACGGCTACCTCGGCTGGCCGACCGCGTTGCACCTCTCGGATCGGGGCCACGACGTCGCCGTGCTGGACAACTTCGCCCGGCGCTCCTACGACGATGAGCTGGGGCTGCAGAGCCTGGTGCCCATCGAGCCGCTGCGCCACCGGGTGCGAGCCTGGCGGGAGGTCTCCGGGAGGCGACTCGAGCTCTTTGTCGGCGACCTGTGCGACGCCGAGTTCATTCTGGACGTCGTGCGCCGGTTCCATCCTGGCGCGATCGTGCACTACGCCGAGCAGCGCTCCGCCCCGTACTCGATGATCGACCGCGGGCACGCGGTGTACACCCAGTCGAACAACGTCATCGGCACGCTGAACGTCATGTTCGCGATCGCCGAGGTGGACCGCGATATCCATCTGGTCAAGCTCGGCACCATGGGTGAGTACGGCACCCCGAACATCGACATCGAGGAGGGCTGGCTCACCGTTGAGCACAACGGCCGCACCGACCGGATGCTCTTCCCCAAGAAGCCGGGCTCCTTCTACCACCTCTCGAAGGTGCACGACAGCCACAACATCGAGTTCGGCTGCCGGAACTGGGGGTTGCGGGCGACCGACCTCAACCAGGGCGTGGTCTACGGTCAGCAGACCGACCAGACCGCGCAAGACCCCCGGCTGGCCACCCGGTTGGACTACGACGCGGTCTTCGGCACGGTGCTCAACCGGTTCGTCATTCAGGCGGTGCTCGGGCACCCGCTGACCGTCTACGGCGCGGGCGGGCAGACCCGAGGCATCATCGACATCCGGGACACCGTCGAGTGCATCCGGCTGGCTTGCGAGAACCCGGCCGACGTCGGCGAGTTCCGGGTGTTCAACCAGATCACCGAGACGATGTCGGTCGCCGATATCGCCAAGACCGTCTCGGCCAGTTTTCCGGGGAACGTGCAGATCGAGTACCTGGACAACCCCCGGGTGGAGCAGGATGAGCACTACTACAACGTGGTCCACACCGGCCTGGTCGATCTGGGTCTGCAGCCGCACCTGCTGTCCGACACGCTGATCGACTCCCTGTTCGGCATCGTCAAGCAACACATCGCCCGAGCCGACCTGTCAGCCATGCGCCCCACCATCAACTGGCGCGCACCCCGCTGAGTCCCTCACCACCCCAATAGCCCCGATATGTCTCCATGTCGGGGGCGGAGGCTCAGGAGAGGAGTTGCTCGTAGACTTGGACGGTGCGGTCGGCGACTGCTGACCAGGAGAACTCGGTGATGGCGCGTTTGCGGCCGGCCTGGCCCATCGCCGTGGAACGGTCGGGGTCGGCTAGTAGCTCGTTGACGCGATACGCCAGAGCCCGCTGGAACCCCTCCGGGTCCTGCTCGTCGTAGGGCACCAGCAGACCGGTGACGCCGTCGTCGACGACCTCGGGGATTCCCCCGACGGCGGAGGCGACCACCGCGGTACCGCAGGCCATCGCCTCGAGGTTGACAATTCCCAGCGGTTCATAAACCGACGGGCAGATGAACACAGTGGCCGCCGACAGCACCTGCCGGACGTCCTCGATGGGCAGCATGTCCGGTACCCAGATCACCCCGGGGCGGGCCGCGGACAGCTCCGCCACGGCGGCGCGGGCCTCGGCCTCGATCTCCGAGGTGTCCGGCGCGCCCGCGCACAGCAGCAACTGGGCGCCGCGGTCGA
The DNA here is from genome assembly GCA_019243635.1 of Pseudonocardiales bacterium. Lineage (GTDB taxonomy): Bacteria > Actinomycetota > Actinomycetes > Mycobacteriales > Pseudonocardiaceae. Next base: position 22,316 of record JAFAUB010000076.1, on the reverse strand, counting down.
TGTGGTGGGCCGCCGCCAGCAGGTGCCCGACGCCCTTCTGCCGGGTGATCCGCCCCACGAACGCGACGATCGGCCGCGTCGGGTTGGCCCCGAGCCGGCGGACCGCGTCGGTCTCCTGGACGGGGCGGTAGGTGTCGGCGTCGATGCCGTTACGTACTACGTGTACCCGTTCGGGGTGCACGGCCGGGTAGCAGTCCAGCACGTCGACCCGCATCCCATCGCTGACCGCGATGATCGCGTCGGCGTGCTCGTAGGCGGTGCGTTCCACCCACGATGACACCCGGTAGCCACCACCGAGCTGCTCGGCCTTCCACGGTCTGCGAGGCTCCAACGAATGCGCGGTGACCAGGTGCGGTACACCGTGCAGGGTCCGGGCCAGGTGACCCGCCATGTTGGCGTACCAGGTATGCGAGTGCACGAGGTCCACGCCACCCAACGCGTCGGCCATCGCCAGGTCGACCGACAAGGTCTGCAGAGTCGGGTTCGCCCCGGCCAGTCCCGGCGCGACGGCGTGGGCGTGCGCTCCCGGGCGGGGGGCGCCGAAGCAGTGCACCTCGACCTCGCACCGCGCTCGCAGTACGGGTATCAGGTGGCTGACGTGCACTCCGGCACCGCCGTACACCTCTGGCGGGTACTCCCGGGTCAGAACTCCGATACGCACGCTGCGTCACGCTACCGAACATTCGATGACGGGCGCGGGGTCTCACGTGGCTCGACAGTGAAACCGGCGCTAGGGTGACCTATTGTGAAGGGACAGCCGCATGTGCTAGGCGTCGTCCTCGCCGGCGGTGAGGGAAAGCGGCTCTGGCCGCTGACGGCGGACCGGGCCAAACCGGCCGTGCCGTTTGGCGGCAGCTATCGGTTGATCGACTTCGTGCTCTCCAATCTGGTCAATGCCGGCTACATTCGGATCTGTGTGCTCACCCAGTACAAGTCACACTCGTTGGATCGGCACATCACCACAGCGTGGCGGCTGTCGTCGATGCTGGGGCAGTACATCACCCCGGTGCCCGCCCAGCAGCGGCTCGGCCCTCGATGGTACACCGGCAGCGCGGACGCGATCTTCCAGTCGCTCAACCTGGTGTATGACGAGGCGCCGGAGTACATCGTCGTCTTCGGTGCCGACCACGTGTACCGGATGGACCCCTCACAGATGGTGGAGCAGCACATCGCCACCGGCGCGGGCGTGACCGTCGCGGGGATCCGGGTACCGCGCGAGCAGGCCGGCGCCTTCGGGTGTATCGACGCTGACGCCTCCGGGCTGATCACCGAGTTCCTGGAGAAGCCGGTGGTGCCACCGGGCACGCCGGACGATCCTGACGTCGCGTTCGCCTCGATGGGCAACTACGTGTTCACCACCAAGCTGTTGGTGTCCGCGCTGCGCGCGGACGGCGCCAACCAGGACTCCGACCACGACATGGGCGGCGACGTGATCCCGATGCTGGTGGATGTCGGGGAGGCGGCGGTGTATGACTTCGCTGACAACGTGGTGCCCGGCGCCACCGACCGCGACCGCGGCTACTGGCGTGATGTCGGCACGCTGGACACCTACTACGAGTCGCACATGGACCTCGTGTCGGTGCATCCGGTGTTCAACCTGTACAACCAGGCATGGCCGATCCGCACCGCGATGCTCCCGCTGCCGCCCGCGAAGTTCGTCCAGGGTGGCACGGCCCAGGAGTCGATCGTGGGGTCGGGCTCGATCATCTCAGCCGCGCACGTGAGCCACTCGGTGCTGTCCAGCGACGTGGTCGTGGAGGCCGGCGCCCACGTCGAGGGCAGCGTACTGATGCCCGGCGTGCGCGTGGGCAAGGGTGCCGTGGTGCGGCGGGCGATCCTGGACAAGAACGTGGTGATCCCCGATGGTGCCCAGGTCGGCGTCGACCCCGACCTGGACCGGGAGCGTTACACGGTGAGTGGTGGCGATGTCGTCGTGTTGGGCAAGGGTGCTCACGCCGAGTGAACCGTGGGGCTAACGTGGCGCGGTGCGAACCGTGCCCTGGTGGGCTGTGCTGTCCTCGGCGTGCGCTCCGGTGCTGCTGATCGGTGGGTGGCGACTCGCCGCCGCCCGGCAGCCGGGTGGTTTCGACCCGGTGAGCCAGACGATCAGTGCGCTGGCCGCCCGCGGCGCCGCCGACCGCTGGATCATGAGCACGGCTCTCGCCGGGGTCGGCGTGTGCCACGCGATCACGGCCGCGGGGCTGGTGCCGGTGGCCGTTCCGGCGCGCCTGCTGCTCGCCACTGGTGGCGCTGCCACTGTCGCGCTGACGGTGCTCCCGTTACCGGTCACCGGTGACTCACCGGCGCACGTCGCCGCCGCTTCGGTGGCTTTTTCCGCGCTGTCGCTGTGGCCCGCGTCGGCGGGGCGCGATGCCAAGCCCGGACGTGGCCTCTGGCGCTCTGCCGCTGCGGGATTGCTCGGGCTGCTCGGGTGGTTCGGGATCGAGTACCTCGCCGAGGGCTCGCGGCTCGGGCTCTCCGAGCGGGTGCTCGCCGGGGCCCAGGCGCTGTGGCCGCTCGCGGCCGTGCTGCTGGCGCGCCGCCGGTAGCGCGCCGCCGCCGGCGTCCTGCGGTGTGGTCCAATTCGAGGCACACTCACGCTGTGGGGGACCGCTGATCACGCTGTGGGGACCGCTGATGACGACACCAGGCTCATGACGGCGCACGAGGCTCACGACCGGCGGTCGAGCGGCTCGCTCACCGAGGCGATCGTCAGCTACTACGACGAGACCTGGCTCGACTACCGCGTGCTGTGGCTCAACCCGGACAACCTGGCGGTCCACTTCGGCTACACCGACGCCGGCACTCGCGGTCATACCGATGCGCTGAAGAACATGAACCGGGTCCTGGCGGACCGGGTGCGGATCCAGCCCGGCGAGCGTGTCCTGGACGCGGGCTGCGGGGTCGGCGGCAGCAGCCTGTGGTTGGCCGCCGAGCGCGGCGCCCGAGTCGTCGGGATCACGTTGGCCGCCCGGCAGGCCGCGATGGCGCGAAGCCACGCCGCCCGGCGGGGGCTGACCGACCGCGTCCACTTCGACGTGGCCGACTTCACCGCGACGCCCTTTCCGGACGCGAGTTTCGACATCGTATGGGCGGTGGAGAGCCTGTGCCACGCGCCCCGCAAGGCCGCCTTCTACCAGGAGGCGGCTCGGCTGCTGCGCCCCGGTGGACGGGTGGTCGTCGCCGACTTCGTCCGTGCCGCTCGCCCACTGGACCCGCTCGGGGAGCAACTGCTGCATGAGTGGCTCGACGGCTGGGCCGTGCCTGACATCGACACGTCCGCTGAGCATCTGGGGCACCTGGCCGCCGCCGGGTTCACCGATGCCCGCCTGGACGACGTGACGGTGCACACCCGCCCTTCGCTACGTCGATTGTATCGTATGGCGTACTGGAGTTATCCGCTGGCCGTGCTCGGCCGCGTCACGGGAGTTCGCTCCTCGGTCCAGCACGGCAACGTGATCGCCTCGATACGCCAGTACCAGGCGCTCCGCCACAGCGCGTGGTTCTACAGCATCCTCTCGGCCACAACACCATGACGGTCTCCGCCCGACATGGAGACATATCGGGGCTACCAAGGCCTCAACTGGCCCGATATGTCTCCATGTCGGGCATGCGCAGGGCGAGCAGGAGGCCGTCGCCTAGCGGGAGCATCAGGGGGATGAGGGTCTCGTCGGCGCGCACCAGGGTGGCGACCTCACGCAGGGCAGCGGTACGCGGGTCTCTCACCGCCGGATCGGCCACCTTGCCACCCCACAGGGCGTTGTCGAACGCGATCACCCCGCCGGGGCGCAGCAACCGCGCGCCGGCCTGGAGATAGCGTGGGTACTCGAGCTTCGCGGCATCGACGAACACCAGGTCGTAGCCGCCGTCGGTGAGCCGGGGCAGCACGTCCAGGGCTTGCCCCATGATCAGCCGGTAGCGTGACGGCGGGAACCCGGCTTCGGCGAACGCCTGCCGGGCGGCGCGCTGGTGCTCAGGCTCGACGTCGATGGAGGTGAGCACCCCGTCGGGGGCCATCCCACGCAGCAGCCACAGCCCGCTGGTGCCCGCGCCGGTACCGACCTCGACCACGGCCCGGGCGGCGAGCGCGCCGGCCAGGAACCGCAGGGCGGCACCGCCACCTGGTCCGATCGGGCTGGCGCCCAGCTCCTGCCCGCGTTCGCGCGCCGCAGCCAGTATCTCGTCCTCGGCGACGAAGCTCTCCACGTACTCCCGCACGGCACTCTCGGAGGGGGCGGGTGGCGCCCCTGCGCTGCCGGTCGACCTCACCCACCCAGCGTAGCGCCGCGCTGCGCCCCGTCTCGGCGACGCCGCGCCGGATCAGCGGATCCGAGCTCCTGGCCCACTCTCAGGATCTTCTTAGCCAGCCCTTACCCGGGGCACACGCCGGCGCGCCATCATGGGAACAGGATCCGATGGGGGACCGACTAGCACGTCTCCTGGCGGAACCCGCAGTAGAAACAGTGAAACAACAGTGAAACATTGACGGCTACTCCTGTGTTGCACTGCCTGTGCCCTGTCGCCGACCTGAAAGTGTGAAGATTCAGCCGATGGCCACCCAGAGCCGCTTTCGCGATCCTGCCCCCGGGCAGGCGGTCACCGCCGCCTGGGCTGACGACGAGGCGGCTCGGACAGCCGAGGTATGGGTGCCACCCTCATGGGACCAGGTGGTGCGGGAGCACGCCGAGCGGGTCTACCGGTTGGCTTACCGCCTTTCGGGCAATCCGCACGACGCCGAGGACCTTACCCAGGAGACATTCATCCGGGTGTTCCGCAGCCTAGGGTCCTACAAGCCCGGCACCTTCGAGGGCTGGCTGCACCGGATCACCACCAACCTGTTCCTGGACATGGTGCGTCGACGTTCCCGGCTGCGGATGGAGGGCCTACCCGAGGACACCGACCGGCTCGTCGGCGGTGGGCCCAGCCCGGAGCAGGTCTACGCCGCGACTCATCTCGACCCGGATCTGCAGAAGGCATTGGACGACCTCGCGCCAGAGTTCCGGGCGGCTGTCGTACTCTGTGACGTAGAGGGCCTTTCCTACGAGGAGATCGGCGCCACGCTCGGGGTCAAGCTCGGGACTGTTCGCAGCCGGATCCACCGCGGCAGGCAGGCGCTCAAGGCGGCGCTCGAACGGCGGCGCGCCCAGGCCGAGTAAGGAGGCTTGATGACGGACCTGCGCAGTCGCGGCTTCTCCGACTTGCTGGCCGGCCTCAACGCTGGGCAGCACCTGGCTGTGGACGCCGTGGTGGCCTTCGCCGACGGAGAGCTCGGCTTGGCCGCTCGTGACCGTGCCGCCGCCCATCTCAGCGTGTGCCAGTCCTGTGCTGCGGAGGTCGCCGCGCAATGCCAGGCGCGCAATGTGGTTCGTTCGGCGCGGTGCCCGTCGGTTCCCGCCTACCTGCTCGCCGCGCTGCGTGACATCCCGCACACCGCGGATCCGCCCGACGCTGCGGCCGGGCCGCTGGGTTCACGCCAGCGTTGGGGCGCCGGACCCTCGGTACTCGGCCGTTGGATCGGGCGGTAACAGGCGCTACGCACATTTCACCAGGGCGCGGGCACACTGGGTGATCGCTAGCGCAACAATCACCCGGGAGACCATGCCCAAGCCCCAGGATCACGACTCCGACCGGCCCTTCAAGACAGAAGAGCATTCGGGGCCACCGAAGTTCGTCCCGAGACCGGTGCCGCAGCCTGCGGTCGACCCAGCTGCGGCACGAGCGTTCGGTCGACCACCTGGAGTGTCCGGAGCTTTTGCCGGTCAGCCAGGTGACGGTGGCTTGACTGCCGGCCCGGCCGGCGGTGGCCTGACTGCCGGCCCGGCCGGTGGACGTGACTGGAATGCCGCGCCACCGCCCCCAGAGGCGCTGGCGGCAGCGTTCGGTAGGCCGTCGGGATCCACTGAGCGGCTGCAGCGCCCGCCTGGGCGCAACGGCGCAGGGCCATCGGGAGGGTTGGAGCGGGAGGACGACTTCTGGCCGCAAGGCGCCGGACGCGACCCGTGGCGTGATCCCTGGGCGGCAGCGGTGCTCGGCGCCCCCGCGATGGCGCAGCACCATTGCGACGCCGACGAACCGCCGCCAGGAGCCCGGCTCAGCCTGGCTGAGGTGCTGTTCGGCCGTCGAGTGAGCAACCGAGCGCTCGCCCTGCTGGCGGCGATGGCGCTGTTGGTCGGCGGAGCCGGCGGACTCGTGGGTTGGCTCGCCGCGGCGGGCGGCACCCTGCTGCACGATCCGGGCATCACGCTGGCGCAGGTGCAGCCGGTGATCGATCGGCCGGCGGGCTCGGTGGCGGCGGTAGCTGCTCGGGTGCTGCCCGCGGTGGTGTCCCTGGAGTTCCGAGTCGGCGACCAGGGCGGGTTCGGCTCCGGTGTGGTGATTGACGGCCACGGCTACCTGCTGACCAACAACCATGTGGTCGCTCCTGCCGCAGACACCCCCCAGGCAACCCTGGAGGCGGTGTTCAGTGACGGGACGCGGCTGCCGGCGCGGATCGTGGGCCGGGATCCCAAGACCGACCTCGCGGTGGTCAAGGTGGAGGTCGCCAACCCGACGGTGGCGCAGCTGGGCCGTTCAGCGACGCTGAAACCAGGTGACTCGGTCATCGCCATCGGGTCTCCACTCGGCCTCGCAGGCACGGTGACCAGTGGCATCGTCAGCGCGATGGACCGGCCAGTGCGGTTGGAGGGGGATGGTGGCGGCGGCAATGCGGTGATCGACGCGATTCAGACCGACGCGGCGATCAATCCCGGTAACTCCGGCGGAGCGCTGGTGGACACCGCCGGCGCGGTCGTGGGCGTCAACACCGCGATTCGCACCCTGGGCGCCGGCGAGGGCGGGGGCTCCATCGGACTCGGCTTCGCCATCCCGATCGATACGGCCAGAAAGATCGCGCAGGAACTGATCCGCACCGGGCATTATCAGCACGCCGATCTTGGTGTCAACGCCTCGTCGGTGACCGACGGTCGCTTCGACGGTGCCCGAGTGCAGAACGTGCAGCAGGGCAGCGCCGCGGCGCAGGCCGGCATCCTGGAGAACGATGTGATCACCAAGGTCGGCAACCGGGCCATCGGCAGCGCCGACGCGCTGACCGTCGCCATTCGCGAGCGGGCTATCGGCGAACGGGTGCCGATCTCGCTGATTCGCGATGGGCGTGCGCTGATGGTGACCGTCACCCTGAAGTCCGACTGACCGAACGCCTGGGGCCGGGCGCCATCGGCCATGTCCTTCCGGTGCCCGGGCGTAACCTTCCCGACTTGTGAGGCTCCAGGACCTCGTCTACGCCGTCTACGAGCGCCGGCTAGCTCGTCAGCTCGGCAGCGCCAACCGCCCCCGTCATGTCGCGGTGATCATGGATGGTAATCGACGCTGGGCCAAGGAGGCCGGGTTCGCCGACGTCAGTGACGGTCACCGGGTTGGTGCGGCCAAGCTGGTCGAGCTGCTCGGCTGGTGCCGGGAGAGCGGTGTCGAGATCGCGACGTTCTGGCTGCTGTCTCCGGACAACCTGCGCAACCGGCCGCCAGACCAGGTGGAGCCGTTGCTGGCGATCATCGCCGACGTCGTCGACGGGTTGTGCGCACCGGACACGCCCTGGCGAGTGCGGGTCGTCGGTGCGCTCGACCTGCTGCCGCCAGAGATGGCGCAACGGCTGACCAGCGCGGCGGCTCGGACCCGGGATCGGCCAGGGCTGGCGGTGAATGTCGCGGTGGGCTACGGCGGTCGCCAGGAGATCGCCGACGCGTTGCGCAAACTGCTGCTCAAGCATGCCGAGGCCGGCACCACCATGGAGGAGCTCGCCGAGGTGCTCGACGTCGAGCAGATCGCCGAGCACCTCTACACCTCCGGCCAGCCCGATCCTGACCTGGTGATCCGCACCTCGGGCGAGCAGCGCCTGTCGGGTTTCCTGCTCTGGCAGTCGGCGCACTCAGAGTTCTGGTTCTGCGACGCCTACTGGCCGGCCTTCCGGAAGGTGGACTTCCTGCGGGCGCTACGGGACTACGCCGCCCGGCACCGCCGATTTGGTTCATGACCCGTGAGTGGCGATGCGAGCGATAACTCGCATCGCCACTCACAGATACTCATCTCATGAGTACCACCCCCGACCTGGTCCGCGAGTACCTGCTACTGGGCCTGCGGTTCGACCGGCTCATCGAGGGATTCGTCGACGCCTACATCGGCGATGCGGCGCTGCGTCGCCAGGTGGACAACGAGCCCCGGCCGGATCCGGCGGCGCTGGCCCGCCAGGCGGCTCAGCTGAGGGCTGAGCTACCGGCTGCGGGACTGCCCGAGCCGCGGGTCCGCTTCCTGGACGCCCACCTGACCGCCTTGGAGTGCAGCGGGCGCATGCTGGCCGGTCAGCGGGTCGGGTTCGTGACGGAGGTGGCGGCGTACTTCGACGTCATCATCAAACCGGGTGATCCCGAGGCTTACCGCCAGGCTCATGCCGAGATCGACCGGCTGCTGCCCGGCACCGAGCCACTGGCTGATCGGTTGGCCGCGTACCGAGCCCGCGACGAGATCGCCCCGGAGCGGCTGGAGCCCGCTGTGCAGGCGCTGTCCAGCGCGCTGCGGGATCGGGTGCGGGCAAGCTTTGGGCTGCCCGCACAGGAGACTGTGCGCTACGAGGTGGTCACCGACAAGCCGTGGAGCGGGTTCAACTACTACCTCGGTGACTTCCGCTCGCGGGTGGCGATCAATGCGGATCTCGGTCACCGGATGGCGGCCGTGCCGCACCTGGTCGCGCACGAGTCCTACCCCGGGCACCACACCGAGCACTGCCGCAAGGAGGCCGGCTTGGTGCGGACACAGCGCCACGCCGAGCAGACGATCTTCCTGGTGAATACTCCGCAGTGCCTCATGGCTGAGGGGTTGGCCGACCTGGGGCTGCGGGTCGCGGTCGGTCCCGGGTGGGGGCCGTGGGCTGCGGAGATCCTCGGAGATCTGGGGCTGCGGATGGACGGCGAGTTCGCCGAGCGGCTGGAGACGGCCGCAGCGGGACTGCTCGGTGTTCGGCAGGACGCCGCGCTCATGCTGCACGATCGAGGCCTCGACCCGGAGGACGTGCTGGCCTACCTGCGACGATGGCTGCTGGTTCCCGAAGCGCGGGCCAGGCAGATGGTGAGGTTTCTCGCCGACCCGCTGTGGCGGGCCTACACCAGCACCTACGTGGAGGGCTACCGGCTGCTGAGCACCTGGCTGGAGGCCCGGTCGCCGGCGCAACCACTGAGCTCGCGCTACCTGCGGTTACTCGACGAGCCGCTTATCCCGTCGATGGTGCGCGCCGAATTGGCCCAGAAGGGCGCGTGAGCCTTTCAGGGACGGCCACACACCGGTACCGTGCGGTGGTAGCGGGATGTGCTGGACGCGTCTCGCCACGGGAGGCCCTGGTCGTGGCTTTTGTCGAGCGGGCGGGTAGACCGCCCACGGCGAGCACGGGAGGGCCGGCACCCGGCCCTCGTGGTCGGTCCCGCTGAGCCCGACAGGGCGCTGCGGTGGCGATCAACCAGAGGCCGGCCGGCCCACCGAACAGCGAGCGCGGGTGCCGCGCACGCCAGGGAGCTGCCGTGATCGCTTCTCGCTCGCTACACTCCACCGCCCAGGGTTTGCGCACGTACGTACTGGACACGTCGGTCCTGCTGTCCGACCCCTGGGCGCTACTCCGATTCGATGAGCACGAAGTGGTGCTCCCCCTAGTCGTCATCGGGGAACTGGAGGGCAAGCGGCATCACGCGGAACTGGGCTGGTTCGCCCGAGAAGCGCTGCGCCTGCTGGACGATCTGCGGGTTACCCACGGCCGGCTGGACGAGCCGGTCCCGATCGGTGAGCTGGGCGGCACCCTGCGCGTCGAGCTGAACCACTGTGACCCCTCGGTGCTGCCTGCCGGGTTCCGCACCGACACCAACGACTCCCGGATTCTGGCCTGTGCGCTGAACCTGGTCGCCGACGGTTGCCGTGTCACGCTGGTCACCAAGGACATGCCGCTGCGGATCACGGCAGGCGCGGTCGGGCTGGCCGCCGACGAGTACCGCGCGCAGGACGTGGTGCCCTCGGGGTGGACCGGGATGAGCGACGTCGAGGTCGGGCCTTCGGTGCTGGAGCAGCTCTACAAGGAGGGGATCGCCGATCTCACCGAACACCCGGAGGTCGCCGGCCTGCCCTGTAACACCGGCTTGCGGCTGTTCGCGGGAACAGCGACCGCGCTGAGCCGGATCACCAAGGACAAGCGCGCTCGGCTGGTCCGCGGCGACCGCGAGGCGTTCGGCCTGCGCGGTCGCTCGGCTGAGCAGCGCATCGCGTTGGACCTGCTGCTCGACCCCGAGGTGGGCATCGTGTCACTCGGCGGCCGGGCCGGGACCGGCAAGTCGGCGCTCGCGCTGTGCGCGGGTCTGGAGAGCGTGATGGAGCGCGGTGCGCATCGGAGGGTTGTCGTCTTCCGACCGCTTTACGCCGTGGGCGGCCAGGAACTGGGCTACCTGCCGGGCAGTGAGAGCGAGAAGATGCAGCCCTGGGCGCAGGCGGTGTTCGACACCCTCGGCGCGATCGTCTCGCCGGAGGTCATCGACGAGGTGATCGACCGCGGGATGCTCGAGGTGATGCCGTTGACCCACATCCGGGGTCGGTCCCTGCACGACAGTTTCGTGATCGTCGACGAGGCGCAGTCCCTGGAGCGCAACGTGCTGCTGACGGTGCTGTCCCGGCTGGGCACGGGATCCCGGGTCGTGCTCACCCATGATGTCGCCCAGCGAGACAACCTGCGGGTGGGCCGGCATGACGGGGTGGCCGCGGTGATCGAGAAGTTGAAGGGGCATCCGCTGTTCGCCCACGTCACCCTCACCCGCTCGGAGCGCTCACCGATCGCGGCGCTGGTCACCGAGATGCTGGAGGGTTACGCGCACTGACCGGCTCGGCCGCCGGGATTCACTCTCCTCGCGGGCTCCGGGTCGTGGAGTCCGCGAGGAAGATCATGCGGCGGCCTCCCCGGTGGTGTAGCGGCGACGTCCACCCCGCTCACCCGAGCCACTCGATCAAGGCGTCCCGCAGCATCCGTGCGGCGTCCTCTTGGAAGATGATGACGCATTCGCCGGTGACGTGCGGGTCGAGGATGATCTCTTCGCCCTGTCTCTCCACCACCAGGTTGGCGAACCCCCCGGGGTTCCCGATGCACAGCGCAGGTGACGCCGATCGCTCTACGGTTCGCGGGGCGTGCCCGCGAGGTCGCACCATCAGCCATGGTTTCGGCCTCTTTCTCTCGGACAGGCGCCGGGATCATGTCCCGCCGCGCATCGGTTGGTGATCCACGCGGCACCGGCGAAACACGCGGCGGCCACCAGCATCGGGAACGCGTTGGCGAGGGGGGTCATTGCCCGTGCGGGGTGGCGGCGAGCGCCTGGATCGCCCGCATTCGTCGCAGGAGCTCTTCGACGAGGGTGTCGTTTTCCGCGTTGCGGCCGTTGTCGGCGTTGTCCAGGAACAGCGTGGCGAGCGCCTCCCCAGGAGTGAGAGCAGGCGCAGCGGGAGAGCGCGTCGCGGGTACGTCAGTGGTGGTGTTGGTCATGGTTGAGGAGGGTGAACGATCGACAGCGGCGCGTGTCCCTCGATCGGGACACCCGTGAGGGGCTATACCGGCAGGCTGGCGCGGTAGGCCATCCCGCGCAGCTCCAGGCCGATCGCGTCGCGGCGGGACCGGGTGACCAGCAGGGCGAGGGCGTCGCGGGCTAAGGGGTTGCGGTGCAGGTGCACTGGCGAGATGCGCTCAGCGCGGCGTAGCGCCAGCACCGCGTCGTCGTGCCGGCCCCGTACTCGGGTCAGGGCACGGCCGTAGTCCAGCCAGTACACGGCCTGACGGGACAGGTTGGGATGCGCCTGCGGGCGCGGGCTCTCAGCGGTGGCCACCGCCTGTTCATGATCGCCGATCTCCAACGCGCCCGCCATGCGCCAGAGCTCGACGTTGATCGGACCGAACCCCATCCAGTAGGCATTGCCCTCTCCGGTGCGCCGCGCCAGCTCCGTGGCGTACTCCAGCGCGGCCTGCGCATCCCCGGTGCGTTTGTCGGCGGCGGCCACCAGGAACTCCGACAGCGCGAGCATGCCCCCCAGCTGAGTCGTCTCCGGGCCGCTGGTCGGCACCGTCACCGAGTCGAGCGCGGCCTGCGCGAGATCCACCGCCCCCGCAGTGAGCATCACGTTCACGGAGCCCTGCGTGGCGATGCCCCTCGTGATCGGGGTGTCACGATTTCGCGCTACCTGTTGGGCCAGGGTGACGGCCTGTTCGCGCAGATCCAGAGGGGCACCCACGACTCGCAGCCACCCGGCGGTGCCCTGAGTGTGGAGCAACACCGTCAGGTCGAGCAGCTCGGCGACGTCACGGCCGGCGGCGATGCTGGTGTGCACATCGCGGATCAGCTCCGGCAGCGCTGCGGCGGCCTCGGCCTGCCGGTCACAGCGGCAGCGAGCATCGAGCATCGCCATCACCCGGGCTCGCAGTACCTGTACCGCGCTCACCTGCCCGCCGGGCTGGTCGTGGTTGACCGCCATCAGCGACAGGCGCACGGCGTCTTCGGCGCTGTCAGTGTCGCTATTCGCGGGCGGGAGTTCGGGTAGCCTGGTCAGCTCGGACGGAGCGACCTGGAGCGCGTCGGCCAACGCGAAGATCTCCGACCGGCGGTCCAGAAGGGTCTCTCCGCGCTCGATCCGGTCCAGGTGCGACTTGCTGATCCCGGCCAGCCCGGCGACCACTCGCAACGACTTGCGCCGGGAATTGCGGATGAGGCGCAGCCGGGCACCGATCGTCCGTGCGTCCTCAACGTCCACGACAACCCTCCCCTGGTCGCTACGACAGGCTACGCGGGTGCCGGCCTCGGTGGCCGACAGGTGCAGCATCCCGGCGAGCAGCCGCTTCGTGCTGCCGAACCCGGCGCTGGCGGCGATGTTGCGGGAGCCCAGCTCGGCGACCGTCTCCAGCATCACCGAATGCAGCATCCGGGAGACCGACTCGGTCTCCCGGACCTGGTCCTGTAGTCCCGTGTCGTCGCATTCGACGATCGCCTCACGCCACTGGGCGAGGCAGGCGGCCATCGCCGGTCTCGGGTCCAGCCGCGTCTGCATCACGCCACCATTGTCGCCCCCATCCCTGACGATTTCGGGAACTCAGACCATGGACCAGACAAGAAGATTTCCTCTCGCCCCGCGCGAGCACGCCGGGAGAGGCCAGAGCCGGTGAACCGACCCTGGATCACGTGTAAGTGAGGACGTCGCGACCGCCGTTACCGCAGCACTCGACCCGCCTCGCCGTCACCGGCCTTGAAGCCCCGTTTGCGTCGCTTCTGCTTGGAATGTCGGTCCCCGCTGGCCGTAACGGCGTGGAGTGGCTGAGCGATCTGTGTGTGAGCAACGTAGTCGGCCGGGCACGGACAGTAGCTGATGGATGCGTGTGGCCGGGGAACCTGCAGAGAGATGAGGGCAGTCGTGGATCTTTTCCAGCCGGTCACCGGTTCAGGGTCACCTGCGGCTGCCCGCACTGGCCAACCGGCCACGCCCCTCAACGGGCTCAACCACGATGGCGCCCCGGCGTCGCGGTCAGGGGATGCCCCGGGCGCACGGCGGTGGACTGGTCGGGTGGCCGGACTGGTGGTCGGAACGTCGGGGGCCGTGCTCGCTCTGGTGGCAAGTGCCGTGTTGGTGCTCACGATGGTCGGGATAACCATGTTCACCACCACCACCAGCACCACCTCGTCGTCGACCGAGTCACCAGTTGCCGGACTCACCCCGGGTCGGTCACCGGCTCCCGCAACGCCCGCAATCAGTGGCGAGCATCAAGCAACCGTTGCGCCCATCGACGCACCGGTGGGGTCTGCTCGGTGGACACCGGCCACGGCGTACTCCCCAGGACCCCCTCCAGTGCCCGTACACCAGCAGCCCTCGCCGACAGCTCATCGTGCCCCGCCGGCTGTGGCTGTCGCGCCGCCCGCGCCGGATCACGGACCGGTGGTGCCAGCGCCGTCATCGCCGCCGTCCACGGGGACAACCGAAGACGACGATGCTGGATACTGGGCCGTCACCACCGGCTCCCACACGGAGAGTACGGAATCGCGGACGACCGACACCGAGCCGTGTGACTGCGACGGCGGGATGCGCAGGATCCCCCATCACGGGGGCCGACCATCCAGGACTGATCGGCCACGTGAACCCCGAGCACAGCAAGTCGGGTACCGCTCCACGAGCCCGGCCTCCGACAGGACGACACTGGAGCGCGGTGAGGTGGCCGACCGCCCGGGCGGGCATCATCACTAGTATGCAGCTTCGTCTCGTAGCACCGATCGCGGCGTTGGTCGCGGTACTGGTGATGGCGGCACCGGCGTGGGCGGGCACGGTGCAGATTCAGGACGACGCCCAGGTGTTGAACGCGACCGTGGTGCAGAATGACGCGGCCACGCTGCCCGTCGGCGTCTACATCTGGGCCACCACCCAGGATGCCGAGAGCAAGTCGGTCTTCGACACCGACGTCAGGGACAAGGTCAGCGCGACCTTCCCGGTTGTGATCGGGATCAATACGCGGTCTCATCACGAGTCGATCCAGCTCGGCTCGCACGCCGGCCTGTCGCAGCGCGCCGCGCCGGCTGCGGCATCCAGCGCGGATGGTGCGTTCCTCAGCGCCATCCAGAGCAGCCACGACTACACCAAGGCGGTCACCGCCGCGCTGGACAGCCTGCGCAACGGGTTCGCCGTAGCGCATCGAGGCGGCGCGCCGGCGCGGCGCGTCCCAGCCCAGCACGCGGGTATCGGCCCGAGCTTGCTGCTGGTCATCGTGCTGATAGTCGGTGTGACCGCAGCCGTGGTGATCATGGCTGTCCGGCGCCGTCGGTCCCGCTTCGGACCGGGACCATCGCCGGTCGCGGGCTCGCCACCCCTGGGCCCGTACCCGGACTACGGCCCTTCTTATGGGGAGCCTCCGTATGGAGGTCCCGGCTACCGCCCCGGGATGGGTGCGGAGACCGCCGGTGCCATTGGTGCGGTGGGTGGCGGGTTGCTCGGCTACGAGCTGGGCAAGATGCACGGTGAGGAGCAGCAGTTCCGCCGAGACGAGATGATGGACGACCGCGATCGCGGCGGCCCGTACGACGGGGGCGACCAGGGTGACTGGGTCGTCGGCCAGGACGGTGACTTCGGCGACGTCGGCGATGGTGGTCAGCAGGGCTCCGGGGACTGGTGAGGTCGCTGAGCCCATCCCCGCGGTTGAGGCGGCCCCGGCGGTTCACCTGCGGGCCCACGGGGTGACACTGCCGCGATGACGCGGGGAGTCGTGGCCGCCGGGCATCGGCTGACCGCCGAAGCGGGCGCGAGCGCGCTGCGTGCGGGTGGCAACGCGGTCGACGCCGCCCTCGCCTCGATGTGTGCGTCCTTCGTGTGCGAGCCGCTGCTCACTGGCCTGGGCGCCGGTGGCTACCTGCTCGTCGGAACCCCCGGTGGGGACGACGTGCTGCTGGACTTCTTCGTCGAGGCGCCCGGCCGCGGCGGCGACCCGCCGCGCCGCACCGAGCTCGTGCCGGTCCCCCTCCTGTTCGGTGACGTGGTCCAGGTCTTCCACGTGGGCGCCGCCTCCGTCGGCACCTACGGCTGCCCGGCGGGGATCTGCGCGGCGCACGCGCGGTTCGCGTCGCTGCCCCTGGCCGAGCTGGTGGCGCCCGCGGTGCGCATGGCTCGTGAAGGCGTGGCGCTCAACGCCCATCAGACCTCCATCCTCGAGCTGCTGTCGCCGGTCATCGCGAGCTCCCCGGAGGCACGCGCCCTCTTCGCCCAGGTGCCGCCGCGCGAGGGTGAGATCCTGCGCCTGCCGGAGGTGGCCGAGGGCCTGGAGCGCTTGGCCACCGAGGGTGCGGCGCCCTTCTACACCGGCGAGGTCGCCACGGCCGTGTGCGACTGGGTCGGTGAGCGCGACGGCATGCTCTCACCCGCCGACCTCGCCGCCTACGAGGCGGTGGCACGTGAGCCGATCGACGTCGGCTACCGCGGCCTGCGCGTGCGGACGAACCCCCCGCCTTCGGCCGGCGGCATTCTGATCGCGGCGGTCCTTGCCGAGCTGGACCGCGAGCCGGCCCCGCCCACCCGCGAGCGGCTCGTCGCGGCGATGATCGACGCTCAGCGCGCGCGCACCGCAGCGTTCATGGAGAGCCTGCACCTGACGGGCCTGCACCTGCGCGGCTTCCAGGAGGAGTTCCTCGGCGCCCGTCGCGGCGACACGACGCACATCTCGGCGATCGATGAGGACGGGTGGACCTGCACGACGACGGTCAGCAACGGGTCCTGCTCGGGCGTCGTCGTCCCCGGGACCGGGCTGCACCTGAACAACATGCTGGGCGAGGCGGACTTGAACCCCTCGGGCTTCCACCTGCACCCACCGGGCCGTCGGCTGCCGTCGATGATGGCGCCGACGCTCGCCCGGCGCGCGGGCGGCGCTGTCGAGCTGGCCCTGGGCTCGGCGGGCTCCAACCGCATCCGCTCGGCGATCCTCCAGGTGATCTCCAACGTCGTGGATCACGGCATGGGACTCGCCGAGGCGGTCGAGGCCCCGCGGCTGCACTGGGAGGATGGCGTGCTCTACGCCGAGCCCGGCGCCGAGCCCACGAACCGGGAAGGGGTCGTGATCGAGCGCTTCACCGGACCCCATGTCTTCTTCGGCGGCTGTCAGGCGGTGCGGCGCGACCCGGACTCAGGCCGAATGGTCGGTGCCGGCGACCCGCGCCGCGGCGGCGCCGTCATCACGGTGTGAGCCTCGCCGCCACGCGCGGCTCGCGTTACCGAGGTTCGGCCCCGAGCCCGCGGAAAGGGCCATGCCCAGGACGTCGAGGGCCTTGTCGAGCTGACCAGGAGTGAGGGTGCCGTTGTCGAGATGACCACGTTCGCGCACCACATCGCGGATGGTGCGCCGCTGGAGTAGCGCCTGCTTGGCGATCGAGGCCGCCTCCTCGTAGCCGAGGTAGGGGTTGAGCGAGGTGACGATCGCGGAGGAGGACTCAGCGTACTCGTGGCAGCGCTGCACGTCGGCCTCAGCGTCCCTGACGACCTTGTCAGCGAGCAGCCGGGCGGCCGCGGCGAGCAGCCGGGCGGACTCCAGTACGTTGCGCGCCATCACCGGCATCATCACGTTGAGCTCCAGGTTGCCCTGTGAGCCGGAGAACGCGACGCAGGCATCGTTGCCGATCACCTGCGCGGCGACCATCATCGTCGCCTCGCAGATCACCGGGTTGACCTTCCCCGGCATGATCGACGAGCCCGGCTGTAGATCGGGTAGCCGCAGCTCAGCTAGGCCGGTACGGGGCCCGGAACCCAGCCACCGGAGGTCATTGGCGATCTTGAAAAGTGAGACCGCGACCGTGCGCAACGCTCCGGAGCACTCCACCAGGCTGTCC
The DNA here is from genome assembly GCA_019243635.1 of Pseudonocardiales bacterium. Classification (GTDB taxonomy): domain Bacteria; phylum Actinomycetota; class Actinomycetes; order Mycobacteriales; family Pseudonocardiaceae. Next base: position 4,914 of record JAFAUB010000076.1, on the reverse strand, counting down.
CGGGACGCCTGCGCCTCGATGTGGTCACGGGCCTCGGTGAGCACGTCCAGGCCGGTAGCGGTCCGCAGCTGCTCGACGACGGCGGCGCCGAAACCCGCCGGGGCGTTCAGCCCGGTGCCCACCGCGGTGCCCCCGATGGGCAGCTCGCCCAACCGGGGTAGGCAGCTCGCGAGCCGTTCGACGCCGTGCCGCGCCTGCGTTGCCCACCCACCGGCCTCCTGGCCGAGCGTGATCGGCACCGCGTCCATCAGGTGGGTGCGGGCCGCCTTGACCACGTCGGCCCAGTCGCGCGAGCGCCGGGTCAGTACGGAGGCCAGGTGCGCCAGCGCGGGCATCACGTCGCGCGCGAGGGCCTCGGAGGCGGCGAGGTGGATGGTGGTCGGGAACACGTCGTTGGACGACTGCGACGCGTTGACGTGGTCGTTGGGGTGCACGTCCCGGCCGGCGTCCCGGCCGGCCAGCGTGGCGATCACCTCGTTGGCGTTCATGTTCGAGCTGGTGCCCGAGCCGGTCTGGAACACGTCGACGGGGAACTGCGTGTCATGCGCACCGGCCGCCACCTCGTCGGCGGCCGACGCGATCGCCTCAGCGAGCGTCGGGTCGAGCACCCCGAGCTGGGCGTTCACCCGCGCGCAGGCGGCCTTGACCAGCCCCAGCGCGCGGATCTGAGAGCGTTCCAGGCCGCGTCCGGAGATCGGGAAGTTGTCCACGGCGCGCTGTGTCTGCGCGCGGTACAGGGCATCCACCGGCACCTGCACCTCGCCCATGGTGTCGCGCTCGATCCGGTACTCCCACGTCATGGGAGCGGAAGCTGGTCGAAGTCCACCGTGGCGTACTGGCGCAGCTTGGTCAGCCGGTGCACGCTGTCGATCATCCGCACGGTGCCGGACTTGGAGCGCATCACGATGGAGTTCGTGCGGCATCCGCCCGCGTGGTAGGTCACACCACGAAGCAGCTCCCCATCGGTGATCCCGGTCGCGCAGAAGAACACGTTGTCGCCGCGGACCAGGTCCTCGGTGGTGAGGATCCGCTCCAAGTCGTGCCCGGCGTCCAGCGCCGTCCGGCGCTCGGCGTCATCCCGAGGCCACAGCCGGCCCTGGATCGCGCCCCCCATACAGCGCAGCGCGGCCGCGCTGATGATCCCCTCCGGGGTGCCGCCGATGCCGATCAGCAGGTCCACGCCGGTGTCCGGGCGGGCCGCGGCGATCGCGCCCGCGACGTCCCCGTCGGTGATGAACGTGATCCGGGCGCCGGCCTCGCGGACCTGGCGCACCAGCTCGTCGTGTCGCGGCCGGTCCAGGATGCACACGGTGATGTCGGAGGTGCCCAGTCGTTTGGCCCTGGCGACCCGCTTGATGTTCTCCGCCACCGGCGCGGACAGGTCGATGACCTCGGCCGCCTCCGGTCCGGTGGCGATCTTCTCCATGTAGAACACCGCGGCGGGATCGAACATCGTGCCCCGCTCGGAGACCGCGAGCACGGCCAGCGCGTTGGGCATGCCCTTGCTCATCAGCGTGGAGCCGTCGATCGGGTCGACCGCGACGTCGCATTCCGGGCCCTGCCCGTTGCCGACCTCCTCGCCGTTGAACAGCATCGGCGCCTCGTCCTTCTCGCCCTCGCCGATCACCACGACGCCGCGCATCGACACCGAGCCGACCAGCTTACGCATGGCGTCCACGGCCGCCTGGTCACCGCCGTTCTTGTCGCCGCGGCCGACCCAGCGGCCGGCGGCCATCGCGGCGGCCTCGGTGACCCGCACCAGTTCCAGGGCGAGGTTGCGGTCCGGTTCCTCCCGCGTGACCTTCTGGTGTGAGCTCGTCACAGCACTCATGGGGCCCTCCCGGGACGGACTGCGCAGCATGGCATTCTCCCAGAGTGCCGCGAGGTGCAGCTGGCGGCCTGTTCGCTCCTGGGCAAGTACCGTGGTGGGTGAGGTGATGCCCGGTGGCCGGAACCGTGCCGATGGGTCAGGAACCCACCGAGGTCGGGCGGCGTGCCCGCGTGATCCGCCGCCTTCGGGGGTTTTCATCGGAGATGGTGGCTGAGCTCTCGGGGGTGAGCGAGGACGACCTGTCGGCGCTGGAGAGCGGTGAGCGCCGGTTCACCCGCCGCGGGTTGGTCGAGGATCTCGCGAACGCGGTCGGGTGCTCGGTGACCGACCTGACCGGGCAACCCTATCTCCCGTGCGACCGGGCCACCGCGGACACGCTGGCGGTGCTGCCCGGCATCCGCGAGGCCCTGTACTGCACCGCGCTGGACGACCCGCCCGAGCTGCCTGCTCGCCCGATGGCTGAGCTCGACCAGTGGGCGAGGCGGGCCCAGGAGCATCTCGATCAGGACCGCTACGCCCGTGCGGGGCGGGAGCTCGGGACGCTGCTCACCGAGCTGCAGGTGCATGCCGCCGCCGGCAACGCCGACATCCGCAACCCAGCGCTGGCCGCGCTGGTGAGGACCTGTCATGTCGCCGCCGCCATCGCGGGGATGATCGGGTACCACGACCTGGCGCTGTCCGCCGGTCGTCGGGAGATCGACGCCGCGACCCGTCTGGGGGAGCCGGTCGTCCTCGGGCTCGCCCGCTTCGGGTGGGCCTGGAGATGGATCAGCGTCGGCGCGCGGCCCCAGGCTGACGCGGCGAACAGGCGGGCGCTGGCGGAGCTCGAACCGGTGGCCGACCCGTCGGCCGCAGACACCGGCGCGGCCGAGATGCTGGGCATGCACCATCTCCTCGCCGCGAAGCTCGCGGCTCGAGCGCGCCGGGCCGGTGACGCACGGGAGCGTCTTGACCGGGCCCGCGCGCTCGCGCGGCGCACCGGCGAGCGCAACACGGCCATGCTGCATTTCGGGCCGACGACCGTCGAGTTGTGGGCGCTCTCGGTCGGTGCCGACCTCGGCGAGGGTCCACAGGCCTACGAGCAGGCCCATCCCGAGCGGGTCGACGTGGCGGGCCTGCACAGCCTGGCCCGTACCGGCCGCTACCACTTCGACCTGGCCAGGGCACTGGCCCAGTACGGTGGGGACCGTGACGACGAGGCGGTCCGCCACCTCAAGCTCGCCGAGCAGGCCGCCCCGGTGTGGCTGCGCAACCACCCGATCGCCCGGGAGCTGACCGAGGAGCTGACCCAGCGGGCCCGCCGGCAGGTCGCGATGGTGGACAGCCTGATGAACCGCTTCGGCCTCACCGGGCAGCGTTCACATCGAGTGAACGACTAGGTGATCGATTTCGGGTCTGATCTCACCACACGGGAACGGGAGGTGACACTGGTGAGCAAGGCCACGCGGGTGGATCGGGAGTCCATCGAGATCGGGCGGCGCGCCCGGCTGATCCGCCGTCGGCGCGGGCTGAGCCTGGAGGTGGCGGCGGGGCTGTCCGGGATGACCAAGAGCTACCTGTCGATGCTGGAGCGGGGTGAGCGGCCGTTCCTACGGCGCAAGCTGGTCGAGGACCTCGCGAACGGGCTCGGGTGCTCGGTGACCGACCTGACCGGGCAGTCCTATCCCCCGGTCGACCGGGACACCGCCGACGCGCTGGCGGCCGTGCCCGGCATCCAGGCGGCGTTGCACAACTACGGCCCGGACGATGTGCCCGATGTGCGACCCCGGCCGCTGGACGAGCTGGTAGCGTGGGCGCGGTCCGCCAACGACCACCGCGACCAGAGCCGGTTGTCCGCGGCCGGCCGAGACATCGGCACGCTGCTCACCGAGCTGCAGGTGTATGCCTCGACGGCTGGCTCGCCCGATCGGGACCGGGCGGTCACGGCGCTGGTCACCGCCTGCGGGGTGGCCGGCCCGGTCGCGCACGTCAGCGCGGGCAACCGCGACCTGGCAGCCGTCGCCGGCCGCCGCGTCTACGAGGTGGCCCAGCGGCATGGCGACCCGTGGCTGATCGGGTTCGCTCGCTGGTTCTGGGCGTTGTCTCTGTCCTCACTCGGGGCACAGGATCGTGCCCGGCGGGTGGTGTCCACCGGTATCGACGAGCTGGCTCCCGTGGTGCGGTTGAGCAGCGCGGACACCCTGCCCGCAGAATGGCTCGGCATGCTGCACGGATCGAGCGCATGGATCCTGGCCCGGCAGGGGCGTGGCGACGAGGCACGCGCCCACCTGGACGAGGCCGGGACGATCGCGGACCGGATAGGGGAGCGCCACAGCATGCGGCGACACTTCGGCCCCACCAACGTGCGGCTGTACCGGCTGGCAACCGGCGTCGAGCTGGGTGAGGGCGGTCGGGCCTACGCGGAGGTCACCCGGACGCCGCTGGACGTGGACGCACTGGGCAGCTCTGAACGCTCCTCAAAGACGCACCTGGAGCTGGCCCGCGCCCTGGTACAGGACGGCCCCGACCGCGACGCCGACGCGATCCGGCATCTGGACACCGCGGACCGGTTGGCGCCGCAGCGCATCCGGATGAACCCGGTCGCCCGCGAGCTGGTGACCGACCTGAGCCAGCGGGCCCGGCGCCGGGTGTGGGAACTGGACTCCCTGTGCAGCCGCTTCGGTCTCGGCGATGAGAGCTCGCGCCGAGCTACCTGAGTAAACCGACCGTCGGCTCTCGAACTGGGGGACGGGTCGACGTCTCGCCGCGATCATGAAGAGGAGCCCGACGGTTGTTGACGCTCGTCAGAGCGTTGGTCTCGTTGGAAGAGTGGGGAACAGCGATAGGGGCGAGGGGATGAGCAGCGCGGCACCGACGGCCGGCTTGAGGCCACTAGCGCGAAGGGATCCGGTCTGTGGATGTCCCGCCTGGCCGGTGTACGTGACAATTATGTTATTCGGTTTGTGAACATGAACGCGGAAAGTGAGCTGTGGCGAGCTTGGTGAACGCGGTGCTGTACGAGGAGATGGAGGAAGGTCTGGACCTCCGGAGCCGCCTACGAGGAGGAGGCTTCAAACCACCCCGAGGGGCGTTAGCTGAAGACT
>JAFAUB010000029.1 GCA_019243635.1 Pseudonocardiales bacterium | reverse complement strand
CCTTGCACACCCAGGACGAACTTGATAGAGTAGCAGCAGAACTGAATGGCAGACCACGCAAGACGCTCAACTGGCGAAAGCCGGTCGAGGCCTTCGAAGAGCTGATCGCGAAGCATTGTGTCGCCATGACCGATTGAAACCGCCGTGACATTTTTCGGGTCGACGTTTTTGGGGTCGACGTTTTTCGAGGGGACGTTTTTCGGGGCCATCGGTGGATGCCCGTGTTCGTTCCACCAGCCGAAGTGGTAGCCGGCGACGCGCAGCATCGAGGAGGTCAGCGTGTCGACTGCCGCGCGCAGGGCCGGCTCGACGGTGACGCGGCTCCACGCGAGCACCTCGCGAGCCGGCCGGCCCTCGGTTGTCACGTCGATGGTTGTCACGGTCCTGGCACCTCCCCCATGCGCCCGATCTCGACGTTCTCCAGGATGCCGAGCGCGTCGGGCACCAGGACCGCCGCCGAGTAGTAGGCGCTGACCAGATAGGAGGTGACCCCCTTGTCACCGATGCCCATGAAGCGGACGTTCACGCTCGGCTGGACCTCATCGGGAATTCCGGTCTGATGCAGGCCGATCACGCCTTCGTCATCCACACCGGTACGAAGCACCAGGATCGAGCTGGTGCGTGTCCTGGTAATGGGAATCTTGTTGCAGGGAAAGATCGGTACACCGCGCCAGGCCATCATCATGTGGCTGTCGATGTCGACGTTCTGCGGGTAGACACCCCGGCTGCTGCATTCCCGGCCGAAGGCGGCGATGGTGCGGGGATGAGCCAGGAACAACTTCGACTTCCTCCGGCGGCTGAGCAGTTCGTCGAGGTCATCCGGTGTCGGGGGGCCGGTACGGGTGTTGATGCGCTGCTTGAGGTCGGCGTTGTGCAGCAGCCCGAAGTCACGGTTGTTCAGCAGCTCGTCCTCTTGGCGCTCCCGCAGCGCCTCGATGGTCAACCGCAGCTGCTGCTCGACCTGGTCCATCGGGTTGTTGTACAGATCCGCCACCCGGGTGTGCACCCGCAGCACGGTCTGCGCCACGCTGAGCTTGTACTCCCGGGGCGCGATCTCGTAGTCGACGAAGGTCGCCGCCACGTCCGCTTCCTGCTCATGGCCCGAGGTCAGCTCGATATCGGCCTCACCCCGTCTGTTCTGCGGCCGCCTCGTCTGGACCCGGAACCGCTCGAGGTGGTCCCGCATCGCCTCGGACTGGCCGAGGACCTCCTCGAGTGCCTGCCGGGATGCCGCTAGCACTGTGCACGGCGTCACCGCCTGGACGCTGTAGGCCCAGGTGTCCCGGGGCTCGACCCACTCGTCATCACCGAAATAGTCCCCGTCGGCCAGGATGTCCAGCACCGCCGGCTCGCCGTACTTTCCGGGACCGATCTTGTCGACCTTGCCGTGCGCGATCAGGAACACCTGCTCGGCCCGCTGGCCCTGCTGCACGATCGTGTTACCGGTCGCGAACTCCCGCCGCGTGAACCGGTCCGCCAACGCGCCCAGCACCTCGGTGTCGTCGAAACCCCGCAGCGCCGGCAGCTCGCACAACTTCTCGGGAATAACCCGGACCCTCACGCCGATGGTGGAGAACTCCACCCGGCCGTCCCCCACCGTATAGGTCAGCCGGCGGTTCACCCGGTACGTCCCGCCGGAGGCCTCCACCCACGGCAGCACCCGTAACAGCCACCGCGAGGTGATGCCCTGCATCTGCGGCACGGACTTGGTCGTCGTCGCCAGGTTAGACGCAGCCGCCGTGCTCAGGCTCAAGGGGCGCTGGTCATTCTCTCCACGAGGGGCCGGCTCTGACTGTACCGACTCTGTCACAGCACACACCACCAATCGCTCAGGCACCCGAAAGTCGACTGAACAGTGAGACCGGAGTCCCTACGCCGCTCAGCAGGTCAATGAGACCTGCGGAAGTGCCCAGTCCGGTAGGGCCACCGAGCTGCCGCTGCGGAGTCCGCCGATCATTGAGGCCGCAGGCGTAGCGTCGTCGCAATGCCGACTCGGGGTACCGGCCGGTCAACATATGCCAGTCGAGGATGCCGGCCATCCAGTCCTGCATCCCCACGACGTAGGCGTCCAGGGCCTCGCGGGCATCGGCGTCCAGAGCGAAGTCGTCCGCGAGGGCGGGCAGCTCGGTGGCGATGATGCGCTCG
>JAFAUB010000020.1 GCA_019243635.1 Pseudonocardiales bacterium | reverse complement strand
AGTCTTCAGCTAACGCCCCTCGGGGTGGTTTGAAGCCTCCTCCTCGTAGGCGGCTCCGGAGGTCCAGACCTTCCTCCATCTCCTCGTACAGCACCGCGTTCACCAAGCTCGCCACAGCTCACTTTCCGCGTTCATGTTCACAAACCGCTGGACCTACAGCAGCCGCATCCTGCACGGTAGCTACACCCACACCCTCTACGGCACCGACGACCAACTCGACAACGGCGACATCGACGTCACGGCCCTGCGGCCCCGGATGGTGCGTACCGAGTCAACCGGCGACTCCTACACCCTGCACCACACCATGATCCACTCAGTGACCGCGCAACCCTACACCACCTCACTCATCGTCCGCGGCCCCGCAGTCAAGGACCGGTTCCTGGTCACCGACCGCATCACCGGACAAGCATGGTGGCAGCACGGCGCCGCCACCGAATCACCCGACGAAGCCGCCCGCAAGCGGATGAACTCCACCCGAGCCAACACCTGCCTGGCGAAACTCGCCGAGCTCGGTGTGCTGGACTGACCGCTGTTCCAGGGCCCGGAGCGCGGCGCACCGGGCCCTGGAACCGGTCAGTCGGTGCCGTTGCCGGCGGTGGACTTCGAGACCTGCATCAGGAACTCGATGTTGGTCCGGGTCTTGCGCAGGCGGTCCAGCACCAGGTCGATGGCCTGCTGAGACTCCAGCCCCGAGAGCACCCGTCGCAGCTTGTGGTGGATGGCCAGCTCGTCCGGGGACAACAGCAGCTCCTCCTTTCGGGTACCGGAGGGGTTGATGTCGATGGCCGGGAAGATCCGCTTGTCGGCGATCTTGCGGTCGAGCTTGAGCTCGGCGTTCCCGGTTCCCTTGAACTCCTCGAAGATCACGGTGTCCATCGTCGAGCCGGTCTCCACCAGCGCGGTCGCGAAGATGGTCAGTGAGCCGCCGTCCTCGATGTTGCGGGCCGCGCCGAGGAACCGCTTCGGCGGGTAGAGCGCGGTGGAGTCCACCCCACCGGAGAGGATCCGGCCGGATGCCGGTGCCGCCAGGTTGTAGGCACGGCCCAGCCTGGTGATGGAGTCCAGCAGCACGACCACGTCGTGACCCATCTCCACCAGCCGCTTGGCCCGCTCGATGGCCAGCTCGGAGATCGTGGTGTGGTCCGACGGCGGGCGGTCGAAGGTCGAGGCGATGACCTCGCCCTTCACCGAGCGCTGCATGTCGGTGACCTCTTCGGGCCGCTCGTCGACGAGCACGACCATGAGGTGGCATTCCGGGTTGTTGGTCGTGATCGCGTTGGCGATCGCCTGCAGGATCATCGTCTTACCCGCCTTGGGCGGCGAGACGATCAGCGCCCGCTGGCCTTTTCCGATCGGCGCGATCAGGTCGATCACCCGGGTGGTCATCACGCCCTGCTCGGTCTCCAGCCGCAACCGCTCGTTGGGGTACAGCGGAGTGAGCTTGGTGAACTCCGGGCGCGCTCTGGCCTGCTCGACGTCCAGGCCGTTGATGCTGTCGACCCGGACCAGCGGGTTGAACTTCTGTCGCTGCTGCTCACCGTCACGAGGCTGGCGCACCGCTCCGGTGATCGCGTCACCTCGGCGCAGCCAGTACTTGCGGACCAACGACAACGACACGTACACGTCGTTGGGCCCGGAGAGGTAGCCGGACGTGCGGACGAACGCGTAGTTGTCCAGCACATCGAGGATGCCCGCGACGGGCAGCAACACGTCGTCCTCGCGAACTTCCAGCTCACCGCCGTCGCGGCGGTCGCTACTACCGCGGTCAGCGCTGCCGCGGTCGGTCCGGGTGCGGCGGTTGCGGTCGCGGAAGCGCCGGCCACGACGGCGACCGGCCTCGTCGTCGTCGTCACGCGGACCAGGTCCCGTCTGGCTGCCGTTCTGACCGGCCGAGGTCTGATCACCCGGAGTCTGCTCGCTCTGGGACCGAGACGCGTCACCGCCGCGGACCGGACGTCGCCGCCGATTGCGGGACCGGTCCGCACCATCGGTGTCCCCCTGCAGGTTCCGGTCTTGTTGAGTCCGATCCTGCTGCTCCGGGGTTCCCGACTCGACACGAGGCGAGTCGGCGACGGGGGCACCCTGTCGCTCGGCTGCCGGCCCCTCCACCTGCGCCCCTGTCTCCACTTGCACCCCTGTCGCGAGGGCCCCGGTGGGGGTCGCCGGCTGGGGCTCCGTTCGGGCCCCCGTCTGGGTGTCGACTCCGCTCAGCGGGAGCTGCTCCGCGGCGGCACGCCGCTGCCCGCGGGCGGGGCCCTCCCGTTCCTTGATAGCGGCGATCAAGTCGTTCTTGCGCATACCGGAGATGTTGGAGATGCCCATCTGACCGGCCAGCTTGCGCAGGTCGACCATCACCATTCCGGACAGCCCGTCACCACGGCGACGCGGCGTCGCCCCGTTGCCCGAAGACGACACAGCGGCGGCTCGCTCGGCCGAGGGCTGGTCTGAAGATGCCGCAGCAGGAATATCGCTGCCCAGCAGGTTGATGTCGCTCACACAGGTCCTTCCTAACCGGCCCGAGACACAGCTCAGGCCAGTCTGTTCACCGCCCGGCGGTATGCGGACGGCGCTTGGTCCGGTGCGGAAGGCTCGCGTACCCGAAAGCTATCGGTGTCGAGCCGACCGGCACGGGACATGTTCAGCTGTGGCCAGGGTCTGGGTGCCAGCCTTCCCGCTACCACGAAACTGAAGGACGGGAGATTAGTCGTCCGGGTGAGAGGGCCCCGGACTCGGCACCGGCGCCCGTGCACACGGTGTCTGAACTCCACTGAGACTATCGGTACAGAGCCATCGCGGCAACAACTGGCCCGCGGATGGGTATATCACCACTCGACAGCGGCACCGTCGCGGGCGACATCGAGGCGGTACCGGGTGAAACCTGCGGTATCCACCCCGGTCGGCAGGCCGTCACCGGCCGGCAACGCGAGCACCGCAGGCCCGGCGCCTGATATCGCGGCGGGCACCCGGGCCACACGCAACGCGTCCACCAACCGTCCCGTCGCCGGGTAGGCGCTTCGGCGGTAGGGTTGGTGCAGCCGGTCCTCGGTGGCGGCCAGCAGCAGCCGAGGAGCGGCGGTCAACGCGTGGACGAGCAACGCGGCCCGTCCGGCGGTGAACGCCGCGTCGGTGTGCGGCACGTCGGCGGGCAGCAGCCCCCGAGTGACTGCGGTGGCGGAGGGTCGCTCCGGCACCAACAGCACGGGCGCCAAGTCCGGATGGGGCTCCAGGCGGGTGGCCTGGAAGCACCCCTCATCCCGCCAGGATATCACCAGGCCGCCCAGCAGGCTGGCACCGGCATTGTCGGCATGCCCGTCGAACCCAGCCGCCAGGTCCAACGCCGCCCCGTCCGGTTCTCTTCCCGCGAGGGCATAACCAGCCAGCACCCCGGCGACGGCGGCCGCCGCTGAGGACCCCAGCCCCCGGGAGTGCGGGATGCTGTTGTGACAGCGCAGCAGCAGACCGCCGGGTCGGCAGCCGAGCCGGACACACGCTGCCCGCAGCGCGCGGACCACCAGATGCTCCTCGTCGGTCGGCACCTGCCCGGCGCCCTCGCCGTGCACCTCGACTCGCAGGCCGGACGACATCGGCGTCACCTCGACCTCGTCATACAGCGCCAGCGCCAGTCCGAGGGCATCGAAGCCCGGTCCAAGGTTGGCTGTGGACGCGGGCACCCGGACCCGCACGCGACCGGTCACGAAAGATGCAGAGCGGCCGCGACGGCGGCCGGGTCGGCTGGGGTGGGCTCGGGCTCGGGAATACCGCGCAGCGCGGTATCGGGGTCCTTGAGCCCGTGCCCGGTGACCGTGCACACCACCAGAGAGCCGTGAGGCAACCGCCCGTCGCCCATGACCAGCAGCATCCCCGCGACGGCGGTGGCCGAGGACGGTTCGACGAACACCCCTTCCCGCCCGGCCAGCAACCGGTACGCGGCGAGGATCTGCTCGTCGGTGACCGCCTCGAACAGCCCGCCGGACTCGTCCCGGGCCCGCATCGCCGCGCCCCAGGACGCCGGGTTGCCGACCCGGATAGCGGTGGCGACGGTGTCCGGCTTCAGCACCGGAACGCCGTGCACCAGTGGCGCCGCACCCGCGGCCTGGAAGCCGAACATCCGCGGCCGGCCGGCCACCAACGCGTCGGTGTGGTACTCGGTGTAGCCCATCCAGTAGGCTGTGATGTTGCCGGCGTTGCCGACCGGCAGGCAGTGCACGTCCGGGGCCCGCCCCAGTGCGTCGCAGACCTCGAACGCGGCGCTCTTCTGCCCTTGCAGCCGCACCGGGTTCACCGAGTTCACCAGTGCGGTCACCGGGTAGTCGACGGCGGTCTTGCGGGCCAGCTCCAGACAGTCGTCGAAGTTGCCGTCCACGGCCAGAATCCGCGCGCCGTAGGCGGTGGCCTGCGCGAGCTTACCCAGCGCGATCTTGCCCCGGGGCACCAGTACCGCGCAGGGAATCCCGGCCCTGGCCGCGTAGGCGGCGGCCGAGGCGGCGGTGTTGCCGGTGGAGGCGCACAGCACCGCCTCCGCGCCGCGGGCCAGCGCTTCGGTCACCGCCAACGTCATCCCGCGGTCCTTGAAGGAGCCGGTCGGGTTGGCTCCTTCGACCTTGAGCAGCACCTCGCAGCCAGTGCGCCCGGACAGCACGGGAGCGGGCAACAGCGGGGTGCCGCCCTCCTGCAGGGTCACCACCCGCCAGCCGGGATCGACCCGGATCCGGTCCGGGTAGGCCTCGATCACCCCGGGCCAGGGCCGGCGCGTCGTCGTCTGCGGCGCGGGCACGGTCATGTGACCTCACCTTCCACCCGCATCACGCTGACCACGTCGCGGACCACGTCCAGACCGGCCAGCTTGTCCACTGTGGAGCGCAGCGCGGCGTCGGGCGCCGAGTGCGTGACGATCACCAGGGTCGCTCCGGCACCGCCGGACCCGGCGTTGTCGGACCCCACGCCGCCGGACTCGGCGTTGCCGGACCCGGCGTTGCCGGACAGAGCGTGCTCAGGGGTGCGGCCGGTCTGGCGCACCGCCATGATGGACACCTCGTGATCAGCGAAGACCTGCGCTACCCGCGCCAGCACGCCGGGACGGTCGAGAACCTCGAGACTGATGTGGTAACTGGTCGGAGTGTCCCCCATCGGCCGGACCGGCAGGTCCGCGTAGGCGGACTCGCGCGGCCCGTAGCCGCCCGCCACCCGGTTGCGGGCGACGGCCACCAGGTCCCCGAGTACCGCGCTGGCGGTCGGTGCCCCACCGGCGCCCTGGCCGTAGAACATCAGCGCTCCGGCGGCGTCCGCCTCGACGAACACCGCGTTGTAGGCCCCACCGACGGTGGCCAGCGGGTGCGAGCGGGGGATCATCGCCGGGTACACCCTGGCCGACACCCACTCGGTGCCGGCGGAGTCGAGCACCCGCTCACAGATCGCCAGCAGCTTCACCGTGCGACCGAGCTTCCGGGCCGCGAGGATGTCGGCGGCGGACACCTCAGCGATGCCCTCACGGTGGACGTCGGCGCTGGTCACTCGGGTGTGAAAGGCCAGTGACGCCAGGATGGCGGCCTTGGAGGCGGCGTCGTAACCCTCCACATCGGCGGTCGGGTCGGCCTCGGCGTAACCCAGCCTGCCGGCCTCCTCCAGGGTCTCGGCGTAGCCGGCCCCGGAGGAGTCCATCGCGGACAGGATGAAGTTGGTCGTGCCGTTGACGATGCCGGTGACGCGAGTGATGCGGTCCCCGGCCAGCGACTCCCGCAGCGGGCGCAGCAGCGGGATCGCGCCGGCTACCGCCGCCTCGAAGTACAGGTCGGCACCGGCCGCGTCGGCCGCGGCGTACAGCTCGGGTCCGCACTCGGCGAGCAGCGCCTTGTTCGCGGTGACCACGCCGCGTCCGGCGCGCAGCGCGGCCAGCAGCAGTGGCCGGGCCGGTTCGATGCCACCGATCACCTCGATCACGACGTCCACGCCGTCCCGACCGACCAGCTCGGCGGCGTCGGTGGTGAGCAGCTCGGCGGGCACCTCGGGATGCCGCCACGGACGTCGCACCGCCACACCGACCAGCCGCACCGCCGCGCCGACCCGCGCGGCGAGTTCGGTGGACTGCTCGGTGAGCAGCCGCAGCACCTCACTGCCGACCGTGCCGCACCCCAGCAGTGCCACTCCGATGGGGTTGCTCACGTGACCTCCAGGGACAGCAGGTCGGCGATCGTCTCCCGGCGCAGCAACGGCCGGTGCGTGCCGTCACGCACAGCGACCACCGCCGGGCGGGGCAGCAGGTTGTACCGGCTGGACATCGCGTAGCAGTACGCGCCGGTACCGGCCACAGCCACCAGGTCCCCGGGGGCCAGGTCCTCGGGCAGCCAGCAGTCCCGGACCACCACATCACCGGACTCGCAGTGCTTGCCGACCACGCGGGACAGCACGGGCGGCGCCTCGGAGCGGCGCGAGACCAACCGGCAGTCATAGCTCGCGTCGTAGAGCGCGGTGCGCACGTTGTCACTCATGCCGCCGTCCACCGAGACGTAACGCCGCCGCCCGGACGTGCCCACGGTGACATCTTTGACGGTGCCCACCTCGTACAGGGTTACCGTGCCGGGGCCGACGATCGCCCGGCCCGGCTCGACGGCCAGCTCGGGGACGGGCAGGCCGGCCGCCCGGCATCGGGCGTCCACGGCGGCCCGCAGATGCTCGGCCAGCACGGCCGGTCGCGGCGGATCGTCGGCCGCGGTGTAGGCGATCCCCAGTCCACCACCGAGATCCAGGATGGAGACGTCGGAGATGGCGTCGGGCCCATGCTCGTCCCGGATCGCCGCGAGCAGACCGACCATCCGATGCGCCGCGAGCTCGAAGCCGTCGGCGTCGAAGATCTGTGAACCGATGTGGCTGTGCAGGCCCACCAGGCGCAGCCCTTCGGATTTGAGCACTCTCCGGACGGCCTCCTCGGCATCGCCCTCAGACAGCGAGAACCCGAACTTCTGGTCTTCGTGTGCGGTGGCGATGAACTCGTGGGTGTGCGCCTCGACTCCGACCGTCGCCCGGACCAGCACCGGCTGCGCTATACCGTGCCGGCGGGCGATGTCGTCCAGCCGGGCGATCTCCAGGAAGGAGTCGAGCACCACCGCACCGACTCCGGCCGCGACGGCGGCGGTCAGCTCGGCCGCGGACTTGTTGTTGCCGTGCATCGCGATCCGGTGCGCGGGGAAACCGGCGTGCAGCGCGACGGCGAGCTCGGTTCCGGTGCACACGTCCAGGCTCAGCCCCTGCTCGGCCACCCAGCGAGCGATCTCGGAGCAGAGGAAGGCCTTGGCCGCGTAGTGCACCCGCTCAGGAGCACCGAAGGCGGCCGCGTGCTCGGCGCAGCGGGCCCGGAAGTCCGCCTCATCCATCACGAACAGCGGGGTGCCGTAGGTCTCGGCGAGCTCGCTGACCTCCACCCCGGCCAGCCGCACCGCGCCGTCGTCGTCGCGGTGCGCACCGCGCGGCCAGACCGCCGGGTGCAACGCGTGCAGCTCGGCCCGGACACCGTCGGTTGAGCCGGTCGGGCACGGATCCGCGGTGGAGGACCGGGCCAGCACGTCGGCGTGGCGCGGCCCGGCCGGATGGGCCCTCACATCCGCTCCGGGGCGCTGAGGCCGAGCAGACCCAGACCGTTGCCCAGCACCTGCCGGGTCGCCTGGCACAGCGCCAGCCGGGCGGCGTGTCGCGGGCTCGGCTGCTCATCGCCCATCGGCAGCACCCGGCAGCTGTCGTCGAACCGGTGGTAGGCGCCGGCCAACCGCTGTAGGTAACGCGCCAGCCGGCGCGGCTCCGGCAGCTGGGCAGCCCCCGAAGCCGCACCCACGACCTGGGGGAACTCACCTAACGTACGGATCAACTCGCCCTCCCTCTCGTGCTCCAGCAACCCGAGCTGAGCGTTGTCGTAGGTGATCCCGAGGTCGGCGGCGTGGCGGCCCAGCGCGGCGAGCCGGGCGTGCGCGTACTGCGCGGCATCCACCGTCGGTGGCTCTTCCGTGCCGGCCGACAGGGGGGTGAACCGGCCCGCAGGAGCACCGAAGTGCTCCCCCGCCGCGAGCACCCGCGCGACGATCTCGGCCTGGGCGTCGGCCGTCAGCCGCAGGTTGAGGAAGCCGGGACCGGCGACCTCCGCGGCGCGGACCTCACGGCGCGGCGTCAGCGCCTGCGCCAGCCAGCCGGCCAGCTCCCTCGGCGGCACACCCGCCGTCCTGGCGCTCTGTAACGCCACGTTGGTCGTGTAGTCACCATGCTCGGGGCGGCGTGGGCGTTGGACGGTCACCGTGGCCGCAACCGCGGCGGGGTCGAGGCCGCGGCTGGTCAGCACGTCATGGGCGAGGGACCGGACCAGCTCGGCGAGCGCGGCGGGAGTCACCCCTGGAAGTCTAGGGAGGTCTCAGGCCCGGTCGACGAGCCAGTGTGGACACCCGGGTTCTCCCGGCCCGCGCCGGCGCCGCCCGAGCTGGGCGTACGCGGTCAGTACGGTACGCTCTGCTGCGGTACGCCCCCGTAGCTCAGGGGATAGAGCACCGCCCTCCGGAGGCGGGAGCGCAGGTTCGAATCCTGCCGGGGGCACCCGTCGCTGAACAGCGAGAACGTCCTCTGACCGGCGGCGACAGGTCAGGGGCCGTTCTCGCCGTGTCCGGCGGCATCCGGTGCATGACGGCGGTTTGCGGGTGTCCGCGCCCAATACGCGCCCAAGTTTCGTCGCTCAGGCTGGGCCGTACCCCAGGGTCCCGCTGGTTTCCGTCGTTGGTCCATGCCGTTCCGGCGTACGGCGTCGCTTCATTGATGTGCAGTTCACCTCATCCCAGCCCTCGGCGGGCAATGTCAGATTGTGACTCTGGACGGGCTGTCCCCGCACTGGGCACAGTGGACACTCACACCGGTATGCACCTGTAGCATTCCGACCTCCTCGATTGCTTCAAGTGGGTGATTCGGGAGCCCCGACCTGGTGGGCGCGTTCTTGGCGGTTCGGGCCGCCGGGTCGGGTGCCGTGCACGTCTGCGGGGCTCATTCCGTCGCCAGACCAGCCGCTGTAGCCAGCTCGGAGGCCAGGGTGCGGGCTGTCTGCCGGGTCAGAGGCGGTGACGCTGAGCGGCACATTGATGATCTGCTCGGTCCGCCCGTCGGGGCTGAAGCTCGTTCGGTCCTTGTTGCCGTTCAACGGCTGCTCTCCTCGTGGTAGGAGTTCGCCAGCCGGTAACTGGTAGCAGTCGAATTCAAGGCCGACCCCTACTGGGATCTCTCGGATGACCTTGATAACGTGCTGCACGTTCACCGCATCGTCGTTGTATCCAGCGCCCGGGGAGGTGAGCTGGAGTCGGCACTGCTTGACCGGGCCGCCCGGCGCGCCAGACAGGCGGGCAAAACCTGGCTCAGGCTCGATGCGTGGAAACCAAACCCCGTGCTCCACCAGTACTACCTCGATCGGGGATTCACTCTCGTGCGCACTGACGACAACCCCACCGACCCGTCCGGCGCGTGCTTCCAGCGGCCCGCCACTGTCGAGCTACACACCGAACCCGACGTGGTCGAAGACAACACACCGAAGAGCCCGGAACTCCCGGCGCCCGACGGTGAGAGAGGCGATCACCGATGAGCCTCAGCCCTATCGACCCCGAGTTCTTCGACGGCGACGAGGTGCGCGCCGCGCTGGCCGCGCGTGACATCGGCGCGCTCTACCGCCTCCTGCGCCGCGTCGGGGTGAGCCAGCGCAAGATCGCGCAGCTGACCGGCCAGTCCCCGTCGGAGGTGAGTGAGATCATCAAGGGCCGCCAGGTGCTGAACGTGCGGGTGCTCGAGCGCATCGCC
>JAFAUB010000064.1 GCA_019243635.1 Pseudonocardiales bacterium | reverse complement strand
CCACTGCGACGCGTACTCCGACTGATGCTCCAACACCAGCGTCACCGCGCGCTCACGCACCTCACGAGGGTGCCTCGTAGACCGGGCCATCTCTCCATCCTCCACTTAGGACAGAGCCTCCATCAGACCCGGGGCGGTTCACGGTGGGGATGGATGTGTTTGAATCGCCCCGGGTTTCGTGCACACCTCCCAAGTTGGGAAGGATGGCGCGATGCCGAGCAGGTTCGACAGGGAGACCAGGGCGAAGGCGGTCCGGCTGGTGCGGGAGCATGCTGGTGACTACGAGTCGGAGTACGCGGCGATCCGGGCGATTTCGGCCCGGTTGGGGATGACCGCGGAGACGTTGCGCAAGTGGGTCCGTCAGTCCGGTGTGGATGCTGGCGAGGCGCCTGGTGTGTCGACCGAGACAGCTCGGCGGTTGCGTGAGCTCAAGCGGAAGAACGCCGAGTTGGAGCGCACGATCGAGATCTTGAAGGCCGCGACGAGTTTCTTCGCGCGGGAGTGCGACCCGCTACACCGCTGATCTGCCAGTTCATCGAGCAGCATCGCCAGGAGTTCGGGGTCGTACCGATCTGTGGCGTGCTCACCGAGGTGGGCGTGCCGATCGCCCCGCGTACCTACCACGCCCACGTGGCCCGGCCGCCGTCGAAGCAGGCGCTGTGGGGGCATGACGGTCACCGAACTGCTGGCCGGCTACCACGAGCCGGACGAAGCGGGCCATCGGCCGCCGGAGTCGCTGTATGGAGCGACAACGATGTGGGCGCACCTGCACCGCCAAGGTGTGCCGGTGGCCCGTTGCACGGTGGAGCGGCTGATGCGTGAGCACGGCTGCCACGGCGCCACTCGCACGGCGAAGGTGCGCACCACGATCACCGACCCGACCGCGCAGCGGGCGCCTGACCTGGTACACCGGCGCGTCACCGCGGAGCGTCCGGACGTTTTGTGGGTAGCCGACTTCACCCGCGTGCCGATGACCAGCGGCCGGTTCGGCTACACCGCGTTCGTCATCGACGCCTTCGCCGGGCTCATCCCCGGCTGGGAATGCTCGCTGACCAAGCACGTCGGCTTCGTCCAGGCTGCGGTGCGCCAGGCCGCCGCCCGCCGGCGCCGCGAGGGACACCCACTCCACAACACTGTGCACCAGAGCGACGTCAGCAGCCAGTACACCGCTGTCCACTTCGGACAGACTCTGTTCCTGGAAGGGCTGACCCCCTCCATCGGCACCGTCGGCGACGCGCTCGACAACGCCCTCGCCGAGACCACGATCGGGCTGTACAAGACCGAGTGCATCCGCGAGGGCTCACCCTTCCGAACCGGCCCCATCAACACCCTCGCCGACTTTGGAGAAGATCACCTCGACCTGGGTGCACTGGTACAACACCGCCCGCCTCATGCACCGCCTCGGCCGCATCCCACCCGCCGAGGCCGAAGCGACCTACTACGCTACGACAGACACGGCCACCCCGGCCGGACACAAGAACTGAGGTGTGCACGAAACCCTGGGTGCTTCAGACATCCCGGAACCGAGGCCTGCCGGAGACATCTGTGTTTTGGTCACGAGCTTGGAATTGTGGATACCTTGGGTGTCTATGACCTCAGGCCTGTGGGTGGAGTGGGGCTGATGATCAACAAGCGGTCGTTGCATCCAAGAGGGCAACGACTGACTCTGATCGTGCTGGTGGTGTTGGTTGTAGTCGCGGGCGGACTGGCGGCCGCGCAGAAGTGGCCTGGCGCCTGGTGGTGGGTGCCAGTCACCGCTGTCGGCCTTGCCGCAGTAGTGGCCGGGGTTGGTCCACTGTGGCAGCGCTCGCGCGAGCGTCGGGCAAACGATGCCGTCGAGGTGCGACGCAGCGTGCGGGGCACCCAAGGGCCTGCCGGTGATCGTCTGCCTACGGTCGCCGAAGTGGATCTACTTCTGTTACGGGTCCACCGAGCCGTCATCGACGTGCCCTATCTGCACCGAAGCGCGAAGGAACAGGAGGTACGGGAGCAGTTGCGTGCGGGCCAGCCGGTGCTCCTGGTCGGATCTTCGATGGTCGGTAAGACCCGCCTAGCCGCTGCGGTAGTCCGCGACCTATATCCCGATCGATACATGATTATCCCTGACAACACGACCGCTCTGGCTGCTTTGGACGAGGCTGACATGCTGCCAGTGGATCACGTGATCTGGCTTGATGACCTGGATCGGTACCTGAGCGGAGACGTGCTGACAGCTGGCCTGGTGGTGCGCCTCGCCGAGCGCAACGTCGTCGTGGCTACCCTGCGGGCCCGGGAGTGGGACCGGTTTCAGCCGACTGATCAGCTTCGACCGCTGGAATGGGATGTCCTGAGCGTGTTTGAGAAGGTCACGTTGGATCGTGACCGTGATCGGCCCAGTGACGAAGACTTGGCGAGGGCGGTGCCTAACGTCGAGGTCCGTGATCGCATCACTCGGGTTGGTATCGGGGAGTACGTCGGCGCCGGCCAGCACATCGCCGATCAGCTAGCCCTGGGAGCCCAAGTCTCATCCGCTTGGATACGCCTTGGTTCGCGGCGCGGTCGACTGGCGGCGGACCGGCGTCACCCGCCCGGTTCCGGCCGGTCTGCTGCCAGCCCTTGCCTCCGCACATCTAACCCCGCGGCAGCGCACCGCTCTCGCTGACGACGACAGATACGCGGACGCGTTGGCTTGGGCGACCCGAGAGATCAACCCCACCGTGGCTCTCCTCGAACCAGGCGATGGGGTCTTCACCGTGTATGACTTTGCGCTAGATCGACTCACCGCGACCGATGACGTACCTCCAGCCGTCACCTGGCAGCTTGTTATTGACAACACCGAACCAGGCGAGCTAGACAAGATTGGGTATCAAGCGGAGATCACCTACGGACATCGCGATGTTGCTGAACGGGCCTGGCAGCGGGCCGCCGAGGCCGGCCGCACCAACGCCATGTTCAACCTCGGGATCGTGCTGTATGAGCGCGGGGACCTCACCGAGGCCGAGACCTGGTGGCGGCGGGCCGTCGAGAATGGTGACACCAGCGCCATGCACAACCTGGGGACTCTGCTGCATGAGCGCGGGAACCTCACCGAGGCCGAGACCTGGTACCGGCGAGCCGCCGACACCAGCAACACCACCGCCATGTGCAACCTGGGGGCCCTGCTGTATGAGCGCGGGAACCTCACCGAGGCCGAGACCTGGTACCGGCGGGCCGCCGACAACGGCGACACCACCGCCCTGTGTAACCTCCGGATACTGCTGGAGCTGCAAGGGAAGCTCCTGGAGGCCAAGACCTTGTGCCGGTGGACCGCCGATGTCTTTTTGCCCAATCTCGGGGTCCTGCTGCAGCGCTGGAAGTCCCTCTGCAGCAGTGCGGGAACCTCACCGAGGCCGAGACCTGCTACCGAGGGGCCGCCGACATCGGCCACACCACCACCATGAGCAACCTCGGGCTGATGCTGCAGCAGCACGGTGATCTCACCGAGGCCGAGACCTGGTGCCAGCGGGCCGCCGAAGACGACCACACCGGCGCCATTTAGATGCACACTGTTGCCGACGCTCCGCCCGCTCGGGACGGGCCCGCGCGAGCACGGCCGAAGGCCGCGCGCAGCAAGCGGTGGCCGGCCCGAGCGGGCAGGCGACGTGTCTTAGCAGCTGGCCCTGGACGCGCCGCCGTATGCGGCGTCTTGACCCCATAGAGGCTAATTCGGCAATGCAACGGCCCGTGTTTGTGGCGGGCGTGGAGGACGCGGTGTCGGGTTATCGGTTGGAGATCGATGTGTAGAAGGACGTGATGACGTCGTTAAGGGCGGTGAGGGCGGGGTCGTCTCTGTACCGTCTACGGGCCTCGTGGTACAGCTCGTCGGTGATCATGGATAGGCTGTTGACAGATTTCCGGTCGGTGTGGAATGCCTTGCGTGCCCAGTCGGTGGCACGGTCGATATCACCATCGCGGAGAGACACGATCGCGAGGGTGAGTCGGGCTTCGGTGGCGCGCATGGGGCTGCGGTCGCTGCCGTCTGGGCGTGCGGACAAGCGGAGCACTTCGTGGGCGTGCTCGGCCGCGCGGGCGTCATCGCCGCCGATGCGGTAGCAGTCCATCGCGTAGAAGTCCCACTTAGTGGGGTCGATGACGAAGTGGTTCTCTGGCCGAGTGGGATGCTCGTGACCACCCAACAAGCGGAAACCCCGATCCATGGCGTGCCGAACCTCACTGCTGTTACCCATACGGCCGTGAGCCCTGGCGCCTTGGGCGGCGAGTTGCACAGCGACGGACGCCTGCGGCGCGGCCTTGATGCCAGCTTCGGCGTAGTCGAGGACGGATCGCAGGCGGCCTTGTGTGAGGGCGAACCAGGCACTCATCTCGAATGACCAGGCGATGATCTCACCGTGACCAGCTTCACGACCGAGCTGGAAGGCGGCGGTGCGAGCGGTCTCGGCGTGCCGGGCCAGGCCAAGGTCATAGTTCACGCAACCGATCAGGAGCGACAGCCACCCGGCGATGACCAGCAGCTCGCGATGCTCGCTCAGCCGCGTGGGCCCCTCGAGCAGGCGTTGAATGTATTTCAGCTGGTGATGGGCATCCTCGCGCAGCTCCTCGGGGCGGCGAGAGACGTACTCGCAACACAACTGTTCGGCAATGACGGTGAGTTGGTCGATCGTGTCGGGGCCGACGTCGGTGCGGTGAATCTTCCGCAAGAGGTCGCTGAAGATCAGCGGATCACGTTCGGGGTGGACCAGTTCAGCGCTGGACGTTGTCATCGTGGCGTATGCCGCGACGAGCTGGCCGTTGGCGTTGAGCGCCCGGTCAAGGCGCTGGACAGTGGCATCGTCGGGACTGAACAGGTTCTGCTCGGCGCGGCTGATCTGGCTTTGACTCCAATTGGCCTGTTTCGCCAGGTCACCTTGGGTGAGACCGGCCTCGGTGCGCAGCTGGCGCAGCGTGTCACCGAAGGTCCGCACCGGCCCGTTCACCCCCTGAATATGCGCATGTCATGCGCGCATCCCGCATCTTGTGGCATCCCAGCCAGCCTAGCCCGCAGGATGCATCCGGCGGGTCGTCACCCGCCACTGGGCAGCAGGAAGGAGCACAACGTGGGGTTGCACATCGTGGTTCACCCGAGGTTCGGGGACACGGCTCGTGTCGTGACCGAAGCGAATGGCCGTCCACAGCTGGTGGCGGATATCGACACCCGTGGCACGTTCGCGGTCCAGGTCGATGACGAGCTGGGCAGCGTCGAGCTCGCGGTTCAGTTCGCCCGCGAGCTTGCCAGCGCCGCGCTTCGGTTCGCGCGGCGATGCGAGGAATCGATGCCTCGGCCAGCTGTTGCTGCGTCGGCGGCATCCGGTGATGGCGGGGCTAGCGACGGCGCGTGAGGCGATTTTGATCGTCGGGGGGAGGAGGCAACCGAAGTGAGCACGCAACCGCTAGCAAGTCGCGTTCCGGGTGTGAGTGACGCCGAGTGGGAAGCGTTGGTGACGGGCGTCCGGCAGATGGTGGACGCGGTGGCTGGGCTCAGTCGCCGGATGGCGGCGGTGGAGCAGCAGTTGAGCCCTGGTGGTCGGCAAGTGTCCGCTCCACAACGGTCATCCGCGTAGTGAGGTCATCCAGCGATCTGCGGACCTGGCTCACCAGATCAAGAAGGTGAGAGGCAGAGAGGGATTCGTCGGTTGGGGGCTGGCGGAGCACGTATGCGCCCTTGCCTTGTCGGGATACGACAAGGCCGTCGGTCACGAGTTGGCGGATCGCGTCCCGGGCGGTCATGACAGCGATGCCGTACCGGGTGGAGTTCGCGTGCGCGCACCAACCGGTCCCACCGGAGACCGTGCCGGAGCTGCCGTTCCGGCCGGTGGTGCTGGAGGGCATGACCGTGCAACCACGCGCGGAGGCCTCCGGCCAAGCCAAGTGGCTCACCTGGGTCGTCCGTGCCATCGGCATGACGGCCCCGGGAGCCGCAACCGGCACAAGCGGGGCAGCGCCGGGCAGGTCGGCGGCGACATCTGGCACGGCGGCGAAGTCAGCGGCGTGAGCTGAGCCCGGTCCGCTCCGGACAGTGACGAAAGATCGGAATGCGTGTGTCACATAATCGAGGAAGGGAGTCGTGATGAACTGGCATAGTTATCATGCCAACGGTCCGAATAAGCGCCGTCGTAAGGGGATACCGGCGTCGTGTCAGCTGCATCGGGGTCCGGTGGGTTTCGCCAATCTTCTGGTGAGCATGCAGGAGGGGTCGATCGTGCTCGATCCCCATGTCACGGGCGCCTGTGTGATGGCTCTTGATGAAGAGGGTGCCAGGGTGTTGCTCTTTGTCTTGACGGAGTGGCTGGGGTGAGCTGGGTAGCGGTCGCGACGGTGAGGCGTGCCGCTGCCTGACACGAGAGCTAATCAGGGAGGGGAGGTGGGGGTGATGGGGTTGCGCGAGTGGTGGGCCGCGCGGGTCGAGTTGCGGCGCAAACGCGTAGCTCGGGTGCGGGTGACGTGGCGGACCTGCGGCGGGTGCCGGCGTTACGGGTACCAGAGGGGTACCAGCGGGCTGTGCGAGCGCTGCCTGAGCTGGCGACAACGGAAACGATAAGAAGATTCAAGAGGTTTAACGCGCCGGGGGTGGTGCGGTAATGCCGCACCACCCTCATCAAGCGCATCAACGGCATACGCGCAGAAGCGGAATCCTGGCTACCAACCTATCCGCTCTGCGCTGTCCACACCAGAGACCGGAGTGAACAATGAGAAGCATAGAACACCGCGCCCTGAGCGCGCCAGTCCATAACACTCCCCGAGCGGGGCGCCCGAAGCGTTACCGATTCGCCCGGTTGTCTCCCAGCGACACCGCGTGTGCCGCTCGGGTGAGCGGGGTGGCGCTGGAACTGCCCCGCGCGGGGGTGGCCGGTGATGCGCCCGGACCGGTACTCACGATGGGTCGACCCGGCCCCGTTGGAGGTGGAACGGCCCCGGTTGCCGTGGTGGACACTGCTTCCCCGCAAGCTCCTGGTTGCCGCTTCCCCGATCATCCTGGTGGCCGTCGTGACGACGCTGGTGGCGTTCGTCGTCCGCCGGGTGTGGCGCTACCCACTGTTCCTGATCGGCACCGCGATCCTGGTCGGCTTGGGTGTCCGCTACTCGTGGTGGGCACCGGTCACGCTGCTGACTGCGCTGGTCGTGCTGAGTGGGCTGTGGGCTTGGCAGCACCCCGGCTCCTTCACCCGCACCGTGGCGCGGCAGCTCCACTCGGAGTGGCGCCGCGCCCTGGTTTACGCTTGGCCGTGGCGCCGGGTGATGCTGTTCACGGAGCTGACCAAGCACACCGGGCACGCGCAGCGCAGG
This sequence comes from Pseudonocardiales bacterium, assembly GCA_019243635.1. GTDB lineage: Bacteria > Actinomycetota > Actinomycetes > Mycobacteriales > Pseudonocardiaceae. The sequence continues at coordinate 3,293 of JAFAUB010000064.1, read as the reverse complement.
GTGCACTACCCCGCCCTGCGCCGGGTCCGCGCTGATGGCTGGCGCGACCGGGTGTCGGTCACGTTGGTGCATGGGCAGTGCGCTGCTACCTACGCCGCTCACGCGCAGGAGCTGGCGAACTCCTTCGACGCCCGCTCCTGCCGAGTCCGGGCCGATCGGCCCCGGCGGATCTGGCTCGACCTCATCCACACCGACCCCTTCGCCACACCCCTCACCGTCCCCACCCTGGCAGAACCCGGTGCGGGCGGGGATCTGGTCCGGGTTCTCATCGGGCGTACCGAGACCGGCCGACTGTGGGTGCTGCGCCTGCTGGGCCGCCACATTCTGGTGGCCGGGGTGAGTGACGCCGGGAAATCCTCGGTGATGTGGGCGGTGCTGCGCGCGCTCGCCCCCTGGATCCGCGCCGGCCTGGTGCAGGTGTTCGGGATCGACCCCAAGGGCGGCATGGACCTCGGGCGGGCACCCGAGCTGTTCCAGACACTCGTCTGCACCAACGGCACGGAGGCCGTCGAGCTACTGGAACACGTGGCCACGGTGACCCGGCAACGCGCGGAAGCCTTGCGCAGGCAGGGCACCCGCACCTGGACCCTCACCTCAGGTCAGCCCTTCGTCCTGCTGATCATCGACGAGCTGGCCGACGTGATCGCCTACCAGCGCCCTGCGCAAGCGCGCCAATGCGGCGTTGCAATCCATCCTCTCCCAGGGCCGGGCCCGGGAGTGTGTGTGATCGGGCAGATCCAGGACCCCCGCAAACAGGTCATCGACTGCCGCCACCTGTTTCCCATCAAGATCACCATGCGCCTTGATGAACCCGAACAGGTCGACATGGTCCTCGGCGACGGGGTCCGGGAACGCGGCGCGGCAGCGCACGAAATCAGTGAGGACACCCCGGGTGTCGCGTGGGTCAAGCTTGACGGCCGCCGCGACCAGGACCGCGCTCGGGCGTTCCACACCACCGATGCCGACCTCGACGAGCTGACGGCCTACGTCGCCGCCGGCCACTGTGCCGCCCCCCGCCCGCTCACCGGAAAAGAGGCGGCATGAGCACCACCGTTGACCTGCTCGATGCGATCCGCGCCCACCTCACCGCCTTCGAACTCCCGCAGCTGTACTCGGTGAACGTGGTCGCGGCCTCGGGTGAGCCCGGGGTGAGTGCGCACCTGGCCGCCCACCACCCACCCCAGATCGCCACCGGACTACTGGCCTGGGCCGACACCCTCACCAGCGCCACCGCCGAGGCATGGCGAGTACCCAGCGGAGACTCGATACACCTCTCCGTGATCGGCCGTCTCCCCAGTGACGTCACGATCCGCGTGTACGGCGGCGTGCCGCTCACCCCGCATGGGATCGGCGCTGACCTCACCCCAGACGGCAGCGCGACCGTGTCGCTGACGGTCCTGCGCCACCTGGCCACCCCCGGCGAGGTGACCCTCTGATGACCAGCACCGACCCCACCGCCCTGGACGCCGCGCGGATGACCCGGGCGCAACGGGCCGCACTCCCGCTGACAAGCGACGTCGCCCAGGCTCTGGCCGAACAACACGGCGTGTGCATCCGACCACTGGCGATGCGCCGGATCGACACCACCACCGGCCGCGGTCGCGGCGTGGGTGGGTCGGGCCGGTTGCTGGGTGCGGCCACACTCGGATCATCGCTCACGGTCTGCCAGACGTCGGCATCCACACTACGAGTGCCCACCACCCGGAGATCACTGCGGCGCTAGCGCCGTGCTCGCGGGCGGTACTCCGACCAGCCCGGAGCTGGCCGCCGTGTACGCAGCGGCAGCCTGGGCGCCCATGGGCACCGCATACGCCGAGTTCCCCCACGGGCGCGTGCGCAGCATCGCCGCCGTGACTGCCCGCGCCCGGGAGACCCGCTAGCCAGGGTGTCTGATTTGCCCACTACCGGTGATCTTGTCGAAAATGCTCCTGACCTGGGGTTTCACTGCGATCGATCAACTTGTTTTCGCAGGTCGGCTAGGTCCGGCCGGGCACGGGCACGCTCGCTGCGGGATGGCCTGCCGGTGTAGCCCGTCCGGGTGGCGTCCACGCTGGCGGACACCATGGGCTTGATCGAATTCACTAGGAAATGCAGGCGTATCACGGAACTGGTCGTGACCGTCAGATCCGGCGGCCAGGAGTGCCTGGCGTAGCCTTTTGTTACCTCTTCGCCGAGGTGTCCGCCCCGGGGTCGCTCCCCGGGGCATCGGCGAGGAGACCCGGCGGAGAGAGGACTTTCGTGGACGTTGACGACGACGCGCGCACGATCGGCCGGCGGGTGCGCCAATTCCACTATAGCCGCGGCAAGTCGTTGCGGGTGCTGGCTGGTCTTGCGGGGATGAGTAAGTCGAAGCTGGACCGGATCGAGCGGGGAGAAGTCGCGCTCGATAGCCGCTCGGATACCGTGGCCCTGGCCAACGCGTTAAGGATTTCCCCGTCGGAGTTGACCAGGCTGCCATTGCCGGCGCCATGCAACGGGGACACCGACGCCGCCGTTGAGGCCGTGCGCCTGGCGCTGATGGCGGTCAGTCGTAAGCGGCCCGGAGGGCATGTGGTCGGTGTGCAGGAGTTGCGGGCCAGGGCCCGAGCGGTCGAGAGCAGCGACTACCGGCGCCGTGGTGAGCTTCTGCCCGGTCTGATCAGGGACCTTCATACCAGCATTATGGCCGGGCATGACGTCGCTGAGCTGCAAAAGCTTGCAGTGCTGGTGTATGCACAGACGACCCGCGGATGGTTGTACGTTGTGGGTGCCCCTCTCGACCTGAGGTGGGAGGCCGCCACGTTGGCCCAGCGCGCTGCTGAGGAACTCGATGAGCCGACCATGCTGGGCGTCGCGGCGTGGGGTGCGGTGAATGAGATGGTGGCCGCCGGGGCGTTCGAGTTGGCTCAAGACGAACTCGACACGGTGGCTGTCCCGATCACCAGCCCGGAGTCTACCCAGCTGGCCAGCATGCTGTCGCTGTCATGGTCCCTAGTCGCTGCGGCGGATAAGCGGCTCGGTGATGTCGAGGCGGCGTTGGACCACGCTGCGGAACTGAACCGTTCCGGTTATGATAGAGACCGGGTTGCTTACACTTCGACCATGTCGGCGGGTTCGTTCTTCATATGGAAGGCGGCTTCGTACTCGACCGGTGGCATGTTCTGACAGGAGCCGTGGGTGCGCCGGTGGTTGTACCGGTCCACCCGTTCGAACGTCGCGAGTTCGACGTCGTCCCGCGCGCGCCACGGCCCTTGACGGTTGATGAGCCCGGTCTTGTAGAGACCGTTGACGGGTTCCGCGAGTGCGTTATCATA
>JAFAUB010000163.1 GCA_019243635.1 Pseudonocardiales bacterium | reverse complement strand
ATGGGCACACGCCTACCTCACCGGTGTCATCCCCACCCCCTCCGCACCCGGACCGCTCCCCCCCGGCACCACCGGCAACGGCGGCCGACCCATCACGGCTGACAGTGCCCCACCGGGGGCGGCCGTAGCGCGACCCACCCCACCGGTGGCGGCACCCTCTGTGACGAGACCCCCCACCACGACATCGACTCCGCCGCCACCATCGACGACCACCACGACGCCTGCGCCGTCGACGTCACATCCGCCGCCATCACCGTCCGCGACCACCACGCCGCCTCCGGTGACCACCACGACGGCCCCGGTGACCACGCCCCTGCCGTCTCCCTCGCCGACGACCGATCCTCCGTCGACGAGCGCGATGCCGGCGGGACCGTGAGCGGTCCGCCCGAATCCGGCTCTAGCCTTTCAGCCTGGCTACTGGGTGGGTGGCCAACGCCGATCCACCGGCTGGCACCCCGGTTACTCCCACCCTCAACCGGTGCCGGATCGGACGTCGTCGGCATGTCAGCGGCGATCTCGGGCCCCCGCTTGACTACCGATGACGTGCCGTGACGCTGACGACAGCGAAGCTCCCGAGCCGGTAACGGAGAAAGCGGGTCGGCTTCACTGAGCTCTGCCCGCTGGCGGCGTCTCGATCGTACTCGGTCGGCACAGGTTGCGGCGGCGCTCGGTGATCGGCGCGGGCGAGGTCCGGCCCGGAGAAGCCCCTGGGGGGGCTGGTGTGCGGTCGCCCGTTTGAGGGCGCCAACCTGGTGATGTTTCGCAGATGCGGGCTATCTACGCATGAAAATCCGCTCAACCGAGGTCAAAATCCATCCTTACGAGTGATGACAAGCTTGCGTTACAACTGTAAGTAGCTGTCCCTTGTGGGGTTGGTAGCAATCCTTTCCTCCACCGTAAGACTGCGGCCGTTCACTCCCGCGAGGGAGCGTCTCCCCGTCAAATCGGTGTGCGAGGGAGAAGCGATGGCTGTTGCTCGGTTCCAAGTGGTCTCGGTGGCGCGCTCTGCGCACGTGCCGGTGCTACGTGAGCCGGCCGACGGTGCCGGGTCGTGGGCGGAGACCCCCCACCCCCGGGAACGGGGATTCACCTGGCGGTTCATGGCCGCCAACAACCGCACCATCGCGAAGTCGGCATACACCTCTCCCGACGTGGAGTCCTGCTTGGAGGAGATCCGCATCTTGCGACAAAGCCTGGCGCTCGCCGTGGGAGAGACGCCGCGAGACGGGCACAGGCAGTGGGTGTGGCGAGTCCGCCTGGCCGACGAGGTCGTCGCCACGGCGGTTCGCGGCTATCCACGTCAGGTCCGCGCCCGGATGATGTGTAACGCCTTCTTGAACCTGGTCGCCGAGACGGCGGGCACGGCGCCGGTGCGGGTGATGTACCGGTGACCACCGTTGTGATGGCGCCGCCGTCCGGGCTGGGCCCTGCGGAGTCGCCGAGGAAGGTACGGGCCGCCTCCGTTGGTGCGGACCGGGTCTTCGGGCTCACGTTGCGGGGCGCCGGCCTGGCCGTGCTGATCACCATAACCGGGATCGGGCTGTTCCTCCTCTACAAGGGCTCCTCCGCGCTCGCCGAGGATGGCCTGAAGTTCCTCACCACCCAGGCCTGGGAAACCGACTCGCACAACTTCGGCATCGCGGCGGAGATCCCCGGCACGCTGCTGATCGCCGTGGTGGCGGTCATCTTCGCGGTACCGCTGGCCACCGGGGTGGCGCTCTACATCTCCGAGTACGCGCCACGGAGACTGCGCCAAACATTGATCAACCTGGTCGACCTGATGGCTGCGGTACCCAGCATCGTGTACGGGCTGTGGGGCGTCTACTTCCTCCAGCAGAGGGTTATCCCGGTGGCCAAGTGGATCTCGACGACCTTCGGCTGGTTCCCGCCGCTGGCCATCCATGGCGTCAACCCCGACGACCCGTTGCAGACCCCGACCGTCTACGAGAACTCGACGTTCATCGCCGGGATCGTGGTGGCGTTGATGATCATGCCGATCGTCAGCTCGCTGATGCGGGAGTCCTTCGCGCAGGCTCCGGTCGGCGAACGGGAGGGCGCCTACGCGCTGGGCGCCACCCGGTGGGGGATGATCCGCAGCGTCGTGCTGCCGTTCGGCTGGGGTGGGATGATCGGCGGCACGATGCTCGGGCTGGGCCGGGCGATGGGGGAGACGATCGCCGTCTACATGGTCATCAGTCCGGCCCCTCGGCTCCAGCCGGAGATCCTGCGCAGCGGCGCGAACTCGGTGTCCGCATTGATCGCATCGAAGTTCGGTGCCGCAAGCCCGTTCGGGCTCTCCGCGTTGTTCGCCGCCGGGCTGGCGCTGTTCATGCTCTCCCTTGTGGTCAACTTCGGCGCGTCGGCGGTCATCGCGCGCACCCGCTCCGGCCAGCTGAGTGATGCCTGAGATGACGACGACGACCCCCCCGCACACAGCAGGTCGCCCGGCGCTGGATGCGCCGGCAGTCCCGGAGGCCCCACCCGCCGTGGAGGCCCGCCGCTCGACGGCGGCCCGTGGCCGCGCCGATGTCATCATCATCATCGGTGCGGCGGTGGCCGCGCTGAGCCTGGCGGCCCTGCTGGTCACCCGCATGGTCCCGACATCCAACCTGGCCGTCTTCGTGGTGATCGCCTACCTGCTGTTCCTGCCGCTGTACGGCGTGCTGGTGTCGCTCGAGGACGACGGCCGCACCGTCCGCGACCGGATCGCCTCCGTGGCCGTGCACAGCCTCGCGGTGCTCGCGCTGCTCGCGCTGGTGCTCATCATCGTCTTCACGTTCTTCCGTGGGGAGCCGGTGCTGGTGCACCTGAACCTCTACATCCACGATATGCAGAAAACCGGCCCGCTGGACCCGCTCACAAGCGGGGGCATCGTGCACGCAGAGGCCGGCACCCTGATCGAGATCGCGATCGCGCTGCTGATCACCGTGCCGCTCGGGCTGACCTGCGCGGTGTTCCTCAACGAGGTCAGGGGGGTCTTCCCCCGGGTCGTGCGCACCGTGGCCGAGGCGATGACCGCGTTGCCTTCCATCGTGGTCGGGCTGTTCATCTTGGCGCTGTGGATTCTCACCCTGGGGTTTCCCCAGTCCGGTCTGGCTGCCGCACTGGCGATCAGCGTGATGATGTTCCCGATCATGATCCGGGCCTCAGACGTGGTGCTCCGGCTGGTGCCCGGCTCGCTGAAAGAGGCGTCCTACGCGATGGGTGCCCCGAGGTGGCGGACCGTCTGGCATGTGGTCCTGCCGACCGCCCGGTCCGGACTGACCACCTCGTTACTGCTGGCCACCGCGCGCGGGATCGGCGAGACCTCCCCGGTGCTCCTCACCGCCGGCTATGGCAACAGCCTCAATCTCAACCCCTTCTCTGGGCCGATGGTGTCGCTGCCGCTGTTCACCTTCATCTCTGCCAACTCGCCGCAGAAGACGATGGTCGACCGCGCGTTCGGCGCCGCCACCGTGCTGCTGGTGCTGGTGCTGGTGCTGTTCGCGCTGGCCCGGGTGCTCGGTGGCCGCCAGGCCGGCGAGCTGTCCACCCGGGTGCAGCGCCGCCGCGCCCAGGAGTCGTTGCGCGATCTCGAACGGTTCGTCTCCCGAGACCGCACACCAAAGCGGATGGGTGCCCAGATGGGTGGTGGTCATGGTGGCTAGCGACAGGCGCAACCGGGTGGGCTCTGGGTCGCGGCGTAGTGCGGCGTTGCTGGCGGTGTTGGCCGTCGTGCTGGGGACGCAGTGGATGCTCGTGCCGAGCGCCGGTGCGGCCGGCTACGTCCCGATCAGCGGCTCCGGGTCGACCTGGAGCCAGAACGCGCTGGACCAGTGGCGGCGCGACGTCAACAACAACTACGGCATCACGGTGAACTACTCGCCGGACGGCTCGACCAGCGGTCGCAACGACTTCAAGACGGGCCAGGTCGACTTCGCCGTCTCGGAGATCCCCTACGGCCTGAGTGACGGTGGGACGCTCGACACGCTGCCGACGCGGAAGTTCGGGTACATGCCGATCGTCGCGGGCGGCACCTCATTCATGTACAACCTCAAGATCGGCGGCAGGCGGGTGACGAACCTGCGGCTGTCCGGCGACACCATCACCAAGATCTTCACCCAGCAGATCACCAACTGGTCCGACCCGGCGATCAAGGCCGACAACCCGGGGCTGACCCTGCCGGCCCTCGCGATCGTGCCCGTGGTCCGCTCCGACGGCTCGGGTAGCACCGCGCAGTTCACCGCCTGGATGGCCAGCCAGTACGGCGGGCAGTGGGACGCATACTGCCACCGGGCCGGACGGAACGTCACGCCTTGCGGGTTCACCTCCTTCTACCCGGTCGCCAACAACTCCATGGTGGCCAAGGCGCAGTCGCAGGGCGTGGCCGGGTTCGTCGCCCAGGACGCCAGCGAGGGCGCGATCACCTACGTCGAGTACTCCTACGCCCTCGCCACCAACTTCCCGGTGGTGAAGGTCCTCAACAAGGCGAACTACTACATCGAGCCCACGGCGGGCAGCGTCGCCGTCGCGCTGCTCAACGCCAGGCTGCACCCCGACCTCACCCAGGACCTGAGCCAGGTTTATGTCGGCACCGACCCGCGGACGTACCCGCTGTCCAGCTACAGCTACATGATCCTGCCGAAGGACCTCTCCTCGAACTTCAGCCTTGAGAAGGGCGCGACGCTTTCCACGTTCGCCGACTACTTCCTGTGCCAGGGCCAGCAGGAGGCTGCCGCGTTGGGCTACTCGCCACTGCCGATCAACCTCGTGCAGGATGCGGTCGACCAGGTCAACCAGATTCCGGGCTCGACCCAGAAACTCAACAGCAACAACCTGAGTGGGTGCCACAACCCGACGGTCTCCCCGAACGGGGGGAATCTGGTGGTCCAGAACGCGCCGCAGCCCAGCCCGTGCGATCGCCTGGGAGCGTCGACGCAGTGCGCCACCGGCACCGGCGGGGCGCAACAGTCGACGCCGACCAGGGGTGGCTCGGGCGGTGCCGGCACCGCTGGGGCGGCGGGTGGTGGGAGCGGCGGGGGGTCGGGTGGCGCGGCGGCTGGGGGAGCGGGCGGCACTGATGGGACGGCCGCCGGCGGCGCCAACGGGACACTCGCGGCCGGAAATTCAGGAAGTGCGGCGACCACGGGGATCGACCCGAACACCGGGCAGGTGATCGATGGCGCGACATCGGCCGGTGGTTCCAGCTCCTCTGACGTCTCGGCCGTGCCGGTGTCGGTCGATGCCGCCGACAACCGGCGCCAGATGGTGCTTGCGGCGCTCGCCGTGGTCCTGGTCCTCGGGCTGATTTTCGTTCCTCCGCTGGTGGCACGGACCATGCGCAACCGGGCCGAACCCCAGGAAGGACCACTGCGATGAGCGGGCGTCGCGTGGTCGTAGCGCTGCTGGCGATGATGCTGGGCGCCGCCGTGGTCAGCGTCCTGCCCGGTGCCACGCCGGCTTCCGCGGCTGGAGCCCCGCCCGGCTCGGCCATGACCAAGTCGGGGGACGCCAAGTTCCCTGGACTCCAGGTCACCGTGAGCCAGACTACGAACCTCATCAACCAGGTGGTCACCGTCTCCTGGACCGGCGGGGCGCCGACGAGGCCGCTCGGCGCGTTCGGGGTGAACTACCTGCAGATCATGCAGTGTTGGGGTGACGGCCCGGGCGCCCCGGATCGCACTCAATGCCAGTACGGCGGCTCGAACACCGGCTCAGCACCCGCTGGCGCGTTTGTGCGGTCGCGGCAGGTCTCCTACGGCCCCGGCCTGGTCGACCCCGAAGAGAAATTCAAGCTTCCGGCGGGCACGTTCGGTAGCGCGTTTGTGCCGTTCTGGGCGGTGGGGACGCCTCAGCCGACCAGCGCGGGCACCTCGGACACTAATGCCTACTTCGACTCTCAGGTGACCAACGAGGACCCGCTGGCTCGCACCCATAGTGACGGCAGCGGCGTGGAGTACTTCGAGGTCCAGACAGTGCGCCAGGCAGCGGGCCTGGGTTGTGGTGACCCGGTCACCACCGGCGGTGTCCTCACGGGCCGGTCCTGCTGGCTGGTGGTCGTGCCGCGGGGGGACACCGAGGTGGACGGTTCGACTCGGGCCGGTGACGCCGGCCATCTGCTGGACTCCTCGCCGCTGAGCCAGTCCAACTGGGACCACCGGATCATGTTCCCGCTGGACTTCCTCCCGGTGGGCCAGGCTTGCCCGATCGGCGCGCCCGAGCGTCGGATGATCGGCCACGAGATGGCGACCGACGCGGTCGGCAGCTGGCAGCCGGCGCTGTGCGCGGGCGGCGGCACGCTGTACAGCTACACCCAGCTCACTGATGACGTGACCCGCAGCCAGGTGATCGCCGGCAGCTCGCCGGGCCTGGCGCTGGTGACCACCCCGATCTCCCCGGACCAGGCCCCGGCGGGTCACCCACTGGTCTACGCGCCGGTCGGGCTGTCCGGGCTGGCTATCGCATTCAACATCGAGCACCAACCGCCTCCCCCCGACGATCCGAACGCGCCCCCCACTCCCGAGCAGAAGCTCGACGGCCAGCGGTTCACGTCCATGAAGCTCACACCCCGGCTGGTCGCCAAGCTGCTCACCCAGTCCTACCGCAATGCGGTGCTGGCTCCGCCCGACTCCATGAAGAACAACCCCAAGGGCCTGACCGTCGACCCGGACTTCCTCGCGCTCAACCCCGACTACCAGGGGTTCGCGTTCTCCACCACACCGCCGGACGCGCTGGTGCAGCTCGGCAGCGCGGACGTCACGTCGCTGTTATGGAGCTGGGTGAACGCCGACCCGGACGCTCACGCGTTCCTCACCGGCACTCCCGACAAGTTCGGAATGGTGGTCAACCCGCTCAACGTGAACCTCACGCTGCCGACATCGACGTTCCCCCGCAACGACCAAAGCTGCGTTGACAGCGACCTCGGCAACGGGGTCACGGGCAGGCTCTGCACGCAGGATGCGCACCCGTTCACACTGGACATGCACGACGCCGGCCGCTCGGCCGGCCGTGGCGACAGCAAGGCGCAGACGCTCACGGTCGGAAGCAACGGCAAGACACCGACCCCGACGAAGGTCGCCCGGCAAGCGCCTGGCCAACGGGCACTGCTCGCAGTGGTGGACACCGCGACCGCCGCCCGGTACGGCCTGCCGACTGCGGCGCTGCTGAACGCCAAGGGTCAGTATGTCACCCCCACCACCGCGAGCCTGCTGGCCGGGGAAGTGGCCATGAAACCCAGCGCCGTACCAGGCGTGCTCGCCCCCAACCCCGGCGCAACAAACCCGGCGGCCTACCCGCTGACCGCGCTGAGCTACGCGGTCACGTCGCCATCGGCGTTGGACGTGGCGGCTGGCAAGAACTACGCGGCGTTCCTGCGCTACGCGGCCGGCCCCGGCCAGCAGCCGGGCATCGCGCCCGGCCAGCTCCCGCTAGGTATGGCGCCGCTGCCCGACGCACTCAAGGCCCAGACGATCGCCGCTGCGGCGACCATTGAGGCGCAGGCCGGCAAGGCCCTTGGCGGCCCACCGGCGCCGCAGCCTCTCAGCGCCGGCGGCGTTCCCGGCGGCTCCACCGGCTCCACCGGCTCGTCCGGAGGCCCCAGCGCGACTGCGGGCATAGGTGGAGGCACAACATCCCCGGGCGGTGGGTCCGGTGTACCGAGTCCGGCAGCCGTCCCGCAGGGTGGCAGTGGCCCGGCGGCCAAGGTGCCGAGCGTGGCCCAGCAGCCGGTCGCCGGAGTACTGCACACGCCGGCGCTGTCCGCGCCTGCGGTGGGCGCGCTGCTCCTCACGACCCTCATCTCCGGCGCTCTGGCGGCGACATCCTCGCCGATCCTGCAGTCGCCGGTCATCCACCGGCTCGGCGCTGCGGTACGCCGTCGCCTGCGGAGGGGGGTGACGCCACCCGAGCGGTGACCGGGAGTGTCCGCTCCCGGCCACCGCTCGGCCGACTCTCTGTTGCAAGACGTCAGTGACCACGTGGTTTGTACGCCGCTGACGAATGTGCCCGGACGACTGTCCGTGCGTCCCTGCGTTGAAAAGGATAGCACCACATGCGAAAGAGGAGTCTCCTCTTGGTCGTCGGCGCCTGCCTGGCGGCCCTGTCACTCACTGTGGGCTCGGCTCTGGCCGACCCAGCCGGCCCTCCGACATTCCGGAACCTGAACGGTACCGGTTCCGACACCACCCAGGGCGTGATGAATGCACTGTCCAATGTGGTCACGATCGGCGGAACCAAGCAAATCGGGTCGTGGGATGCCGCCACCGCACCGGGGCAGACGTTCACCGATGGACCCACGCCGGCGTGCACCAATATCACCCGGCCGTCCGGTTCGAACAACGGAATCATCGCGCTGGTCAATGATCGGAATGCGGGGACTCACTGCCTGCAGTTCGCCCGCTCGTCGACCGACAACCACACCAGCCATACCGGAGACCACCTGACCTACATCCCGTTCGGGACCGACGCGGTCGCCTACGCCATCCAGGGGCCGGGTATAAGCCCGGCAGGCAGCAGTATCAACAGGAACCTCCCCGTGTCCGTTCTGCTGAGGATCTACCAGTGCGACCCCGCCTTCGCGAGCATTCACCCGTTGCTGCCGCAATTCGGCTCGGGAACCCGGAAGTTCTTCCTGGAGAACATCCTCCACGTGCCCAGCGGTGATGTGGCGAACTACGCCGACGCCGGGGGTCTGTTCCCCTGTGTCAGCGACAAGGACAGTAATGGCAATCCGCTGCTGGAGAACACCGGCAACCTGCTCACCGACCCCAGTCAGATCGAGCCTTACTCGGTCTCGTCGTATATCGCGCAGACCACTAACAACGTGCCGGACGTGCACGGTTTCGCTCTGCTCGGAAACATCGGGGGTGTTC
>JAFAUB010000141.1 GCA_019243635.1 Pseudonocardiales bacterium | reverse complement strand
TACGGTCAGTGGGACGTGCCGGGAAGACGTACGTGATCCGCCGGAACGACCTTGCCGCATACGCTCAGATAGGGGACGGATGACATCACCACGAGGCGTCGGGGTCACCCCCGAGCGCGCTGAGGCAGCGAAAAGCCGGGAACGGCTCGCTGCTGAACGCGAGCACTTGAGCCGCCAGCGAAACCTCACCGCTCGCGGGTGGCAGGCCCGCGACGCTAAAGCCACTGAGCGCACGCGCACCGAGCTGTCGGAGCTCCTCGCTCAGGAAAGGCAGCGGCTCGTCGGGTGTCTCGATGGAGGGAAGCGGCGTATGTTCGGTCACGTCCTCCCCGGCGACTCCAAGATCATCAGCATTCGGGACGCGGCTGACCGCGCATCGCGGGTCAGCAACCCGGACGAGGCGGCCACGCTGATGAACCTCGCGGAGATGAACGGTGACGAAGTACTACTTAAAGCGCTGGCACGCGAATGCGCGGAACGAGCCAACCCGTTAGAGCCCGGCTATGGCGCACTATTTACACAGTGGGCGAGCAACCAACCGGGCGGCTCCGAGACCCTCGACGAGATGGCCATGATCATCCACGAGTTCAGCGACCCCGGCGCCCGGCTGGTGCGCGAAAGCGTATTCAGTGTGGGACCACTACCGGGGCATCTACGCGGAATCAGCGATTTGCGGGCGTTAGCGGCCGAAGCCGACGATACGAGCGGCGTCCTGCCACCCACGAGCGCCCAGAAAACCGGGGACCACCTTTCCGCGTTCGTCAGAGCGGACATACGGTGAGCCCGACCACCGGGAGCGTGAGCGTATGGGACGGGTAGTTCCACCGGGCGGGCTCATCACCCGAGGGAACAATCGGGTCATCGACGCCGCTGGCTGGCAGCGCCAGACTCCCGATACTGAGGAGGATGGAAGGTCCCGGCGCATCGCCGGCTTCACCCACCGACGCCGGGTCAAGGGCCGCATCCGCGTAGCGGCGCTTTGCCCGCGGCATTACGCCGCAGCGGGACCCGAAACGAACCCACCGTGACCAGCGACAACGACCCGCGCCCTTACCACACCACCCGCCCCCCGGACAAACCAGCCACGGCAGGCACACCACGCCCGAGGCAGTCGGTCGGCACCACACCCCCAGGGGGTATACCTGAACGACAACATGATCAACACCGGGAGCTGCGGCCCTTCGCGGTGCACGGAACCTGGAACACTCGACTTAAGGGAGTGGAGGGGATGGCCGAGGTGAAGCCGCCGCGCGGTACCGGCCGGGCGGGTGCGGTGATGTGGCGGTCGGTGACGGGCAGTTTCGAGCTGGAAGCCCACGAGCTCCAGGTGTTGCGGCAGGTCGCGGTGGTTGCTGACAGGATCGCCAGCCTGGACGGCGTGGTCGACCGGGACGGGGTGCTGCTCGGTGATCACGCGCACCCGGCGCTGGTCGAGTCGCGGCTTCAGCGGGTCACGCTCGGCCGGCTGCTCGCGGTGCTGCGGCTGCCTGACCTGGAGGAGCGGCGCCCGCAGCGCCGTGGCGGGTTCCGACGCGCGTACCAGCTACGGCAGGTCATGGGCGATGGCGCGTAGACGAACCCTCGACGACCTGGCCCCCGGTGTCGAGCTGTTCGAGCGGTCCACCGAGCAGTGGCGCCGGCTCGGCGCGCCCCTCTGGGTGTATGACCTCGACGCCGCAGCAGAACGCTACGTCACTTGGGCCCCGCCCAGCTACGGCGGTGGCACGGCCCCCAACGAGCTGACCCGCCGCTACTACGTCGGCATGATCTGGGCCCCCAGGTGCGTCAGACCGCAATTTTTGTACGTTCACGGCCACCTCACCGCGGCCGAGGAACAGCTCTTGACCACTGACCGGTACGCGCGATGGGGGCGCCCCGGCCGGTGCCGCTCCCCGCTGCTCAACCCCGACGCCGACTGCCCGGACTGGCTGGCCTGCTGCCGCCGCGACGCACCCCACGGTCACCGCTAGACCTGCACCTTCACCGTGGGTCGCGCGTCATCATCGCGGCCAGTGTTCGTGACGGTCCTCGATCTCGACCACTAGATCACGAAGCAGTACCTGCCGCTCGCGGGAGTCGCGGCTGGGGTCGTCGCGGCGGAGCGCATCGAGGAGTTCCTGCGCCACCTGCTCGACGGTCAGTGTCGACGCACGCCGCGCCAGCCGCTCCGTCGCGAGACGCCGGTGCAGCTCCAAGCCCCGCACTCCGCGCTTGCAGCTCTCCGATCGTCGGTCTTTGCCTTACGTGTGGCCGTGCGTTGACCCATCCAGCGCTACACCGTCGTTCTGCGCGATCTTTGGTTTCGTCGGGCTAGTACTGCTGCGCATGTCTGGACAGGACACGCCAGAACCCGCCACGACAAGCCCCGCCGAAACACACCATGCCATGACAAACCAAGGAGAGTTCTAGCACCAGCGCTGTCATGGCCATCCGGGTCACCGGCACTCGCCAGGATCGACTACGGCCAAAGGTGACCGGTGTCGGCCTCGGACAGCCGAACACCGGACGCCCCCAGACCGGAATCGTCCAGGAGCCGTTCAGTTCGTGGATCACTGGGCCGAGTGCGCCTCCGCCACGTCCGTCCACCGGCCGCACCCGTGCGGCAGGTCACGACGATCACGTTATCCAGCGCACCCAAGATCAGACGCAGCGAGCGACGTACACCCCGTCGGGGTGATCGGTGTCCTCGTCGATGGCCTGGGAACGCCAGTTCAGCGAGGACACGCCCCAGCACGCAGCGGT
>JAFAUB010000088.1 GCA_019243635.1 Pseudonocardiales bacterium | reverse complement strand
GGTGGCGTACACGTTGGGGTTGGAGGGCCCGGCGATCACGGTGGACACGGCGTGTTCGTCGTCGTTGGTGGCGGTGCATCTCGCCGTGCAGTCGTTGCGGCAGGGCGAGTGTTCGATGGCACTGGCCGGTGGTGTGACGGTGATGGCCACGGCGGATACGTTCGTCGAGTTCTCCCGGCAGCGCGGCTTGGCGCCCGATGGTCGGTGTAAGCCTTTCGCGGCTGGTGCTGATGGGACCGCGTGGGGGGAGGGGGTGGGTGTGGTCCTGTTGGAGCGGTTGTCGGTCGCTCGGGAGTCGGGGCATCAGGTGTTGGCGGTGGTGCGGGGATCGGCGGTGAACCAGGACGGGGCCTCCAACGGGTTGACCGCCCCCAACGGTCCCTCGCAGCAGCGGGTGATCCGCCAGGCGCTGGCCAACGCCCGGTTGTGCGTGGCGGATGTCGACGTGGTGGAGGCGCACGGTACCGGGACCACGTTGGGCGACCCGATCGAGGCGCAGGCGTTGTTGGCCACCTACGGGCAGGGCCGGCCGGCGGGTCGTCCGGTGTGGCTGGGGTCGGTGAAGTCGAACATCGGTCATACCCAGGCCGCGGCGGGGGTGGCCGGTGTGATCAAGATGGTGATGGCGATGCGACACGGCATGCTGCCCCAGACCCTGCACGTGGACGAGCCCTCACCGAAGGTGGACTGGTCGACCGGCGCGGTGGAGCTGCTCACCCAGGCACGGGAATGGCCGGACACCGGTCGTCCCCGCCGGGCGGGGGTGTCCTCGTTCGGGGTCAGCGGGACGAATGCGCATGTGCTTGTCGAGTACGTGCCTGAGCCTGAACGTGGCTCGATGTCGCGGCGGGAAGGTGGGGGTGGTGTGGTGCCGTTGGTGGTGTCCGCGAAGACCACCGCCGGGCTGCGCGCACAGGCTGCGCGTCTCGCCGCCTTTCTGGAAGGTCGCCCGGATACCTCGGTCGCGGATGTGGGCCTGTCACTGGTGAGCACACGAGCGCTGTTGGACAACCGAGCGGTGGTGATGGCAGACAACCGGGAGGCGATGCTGGCCGGACTACGCGCCCTCAGCCGCGGTGAGTCGACGGATACCGTGATCGAGGGCACGCCGATCGAGGGCAGCCTGGCATTCATGTGCACCGGCCAGGGCAGTCAGCGAGCCGGGATGAGCAGCCGGCTCTACGAGACGTTCCCGGTGTTCCGCACGGCTTTCGATGAGGTGTGCGCACAGCTGGACCACCACCTGTCCGGTCACGTGGACATCCCGCTTCGCGATGTGGTGTTCTCCGCGCAGGGGTCGGCTGAGTCCGATCTGCTCGACCAGACGGTTTTCGCGCAGGCCGGGTTGTTCGCCGTGGAGACCGCATTGTTCCACCTGTTCCGTTCCTACGGAGTGCGTCCCGACTTCGTGGTCGGGCACTCGATCGGCGAGGTGGTGGCGGCGCACGTGTCGGGTGTGCTGCTGTTGGAGGACGCCTGCGCCCTGGTGGCGGCGCGGGGTCGGCTGATGCAGGCGTTGCCGAGCGGCGGCGCGATGGTCGCCGTGCAGGCGGCGGAAGAGGAAGTCCTGTCGGTTGTGGAAGGCCGCGAGCACCAGGTAGGGATCGCTGCGGTCAACGGGCCCAGCTCGCTGGTCATCTCCGGAGACGAGGATGCTGTTCTGGAGATCGCGCGCGAGCTCGACGCCCGGGGACGCAGAACCAGGAGGCTGCGGGTCAGCCACGCCTTCCACTCGCCCCTGATGGACGACATGCTCCACGAGTTCCTCGCTGTCAACACCGGCCTGACGTTCCAGCAGCCGAGCATCCCGGTCGTCTCCACCCTCACCGGAGGCCTGGCGACACCCGAACAGCTCTGTTCGCCGGGCTACTGGGTCGAGCACGTGAGGCGGGCGGTGCGGTTCCACGACGGCGTCCACACGCTGCGCGACCATCACGTGAGGACGTTCCTGGAGCTGGGGCCGAGCGGCGTGCTCACCGCGATGGCCCAGGAGTCGCTCGGCGAGGAGTCCGACGTGAGTCTGTGCCTTCCGGCGTTGCGCGGTGACCGCGGTGAGGTCACCGCCGTGGTGACGGCGCTGGCCCAGGCGCACGTTCGCGGAGTGCCGGTGCAGTGGGCACGGCTGTTCGACGGTGCGCAGGCCCGGCTCGTCGAGCTGCCCACCTATGCCTTCCGCCACCAGCGCTACTGGGTGGAGGCGTCAGAACGGCTGTCGAGCACCTCGGACCTGGCCACGACCACGCTGAGACATCCGTTGCTGGCCGCTGCGGTGGACCTGCCCGGTACCGAGCAGGCGGTGTTCGCCGGCCGGTTGTCGGCTCGCACCCACCCCTGGCTTACCGATCACGTGGTGTTGAGCACCGTGGTCGTTCCGGGCACGGCGCTGCTGGAGCTGGTGGTCCGAGCCGGCGATGAGGTCGGGTGCGACGTCGTCGAGGAGCTGGTCAACGAGACGCCCTTGGTACTGCCGGCGGAGTCCGGTGTTCGGCTGCACGTCATGGTGGATGCAGCCGATGAGGATGGTCGACGCGTGGTCACCGTGCACTCGCGGCCGGAGGACGCCGCTGCGGACGTGGCATGGACGCGACATGTCAGCGGCGTGCTCGCCACAGTGGGGAAGCCGCCGTCGTTCGAGCTCTCGGCGTGGCCGCCGGCCGGGGCGGTTCCGATGGATGTCAGCGGTTTCTACGAAGACCTGGTGGAGTCTGGTTACCGCTACGGGCCGGCGTTCCAGGGCCTGCGAGCAGCGTGGCGGCGCGGTGACGAGCTCTTCGCTGAGGTCGCCCTCCCGGAACAGCAACACGAGGATGCCGGTGGTTTCGGGGTGCATCCGGCGTTGCTGGATGCCGCGTTGCAGGCCATCACCCTGGGTGGGTTGGAGGAGCGCATCGACGAGCGCGTCAGGCTGCCTTTCGCCTGGCGGGGGATCCAGGAGTGGTCTGGCGGGGCTTCGGCGCTTCGGGTTCGTTTGGTGTCGAACGGTCGCGATGAAGTGTCGTTGCAGCTGGCGGACGCCGCGGGCGCGCCGGTGGCGGTGATCGAGTCGTTGGTGTCCCGTCCGGTTTCGGTGGAGCAATGGGGGGTGGCCCCGGACGGGGTGTCCGGTTCGTTGTTCGAGGTGGAGTGGGTTGAGGTGCCGACGCCGGCGCCTGCGCGGGGGGACGCCGCAGGGGATGTGGCGTGGGTGTCCTCGGTCGGTGACATGGGCTCGCTCCTTGACGCTGGGGGTGGAGCACCAGGTGTGGTGGTGCTCGACACCGGCCTCGACATCGGTACAGGTGGTCGGGACGTGCGTGCGGTGGTGTGTGCGGTGCTGGCAGTGCTGCGGGCGTTCGTGACGCGGCCGGGACTGGCCTCCAGCCGCCTGGTGGTACTCACCCGCCACGGGATGGGCCCCGGGTCTGGTGATCCGGTGGCCGCGGCGGTGTGGGGACTGGTCCGCTCAGCCCAGTCCGAAGAACCCGACCGCATCGTGCTCCTCGACACCGACACCGACACCGGGAGCGCGCTGGTGGCTGGGGTGTCGGCCTGGGACGAGCCGCAGCTGGCGGTGCGTGGGGGTGCGGTGTGGGTACCCCGCCTCACCCGCGCCACCCCCACTGAGAACGCCCCTGCTGACGCTGAGGCCGGTACGGGCGGGACAGTGTTGATCACTGGGGGGACTGGGGCGCTGGGTGGTGTGCTGGCCCGCCACCTCGTCGCCCAGCACGGGGTGCGGCGGCTGGTGCTGGTGAGCCGGCGGGGTCTGGATGCTCCCGGGGCCGCTGGGCTCATCGCGGAGCTGGCTGCGCTGGGGGCGCACGCGCGGGTGATCGCCTGCGATGTGGCCGACCGCCACGCGGTGGCCGAGGTGATCGCCGGGATCCCGGTGGAGTACCCGCTGCGCGGGGTGATCCACGCCGCCGGTGTGCTGGACGACGGTGTGCTCAGCACGCTGACACCGCAGCGGGTGGATACCGTGTTCAGCCCCAAAGTCGATGGCGCGCTCAACCTGCACGACCTGACTCGAGACACGAAGCTGGACATGTTCGTGTTGTTCTCCTCGGTCGCCGGGGTGCTGGGCAGTCC
Organism: Pseudonocardiales bacterium; assembly: GCA_019243635.1. Classification (GTDB taxonomy): domain Bacteria; phylum Actinomycetota; class Actinomycetes; order Mycobacteriales; family Pseudonocardiaceae. The sequence goes on along the minus strand of JAFAUB010000088.1, from coordinate 38,676 downwards.
GGGGCAGGCGAACTACGCGGCGGCCAACGCCTATCTGGATGGCCTGGCGCGTCAACGCCGGGCTGCGGGACTGCCGGCGGTGTCGTTGGCGTGGGGGATGTGGGCTGGAGGGATGGCCGCCGAGTTGATGGATGCCGGTATGGGTCGGGGGCGTGGTGGGTTGCGGCCGTTGTCCTCTGCTGAGGGGATGGCGTTGTTCGATGCGGGACTGCGAGCCGATGATCCGGTGATGGTGGCGATGCGGCTGGATTCGTCGGTAACGGCTGGTGATGCGGTACCGCCGTTGTTGCGGGGTTTGGTCAGGCGGGGCCGTCCGGTGGCGAGCCCGGGCGTGGTGACGGGACAGTCGCTGGCCACCCGACTGCGCACCCTCCCAGCAGACGAACGACGTCGTGCCCTGCTCGACCTGGTGCGGAGAGAAGCCGCCGCGGTGCTCGGACATTCCGCGGCGAGCTCGGTGGGAGCAGACCAGCAGTTCCGGGACGTGGGCTTCGACTCGCTCACGGCGGTCGAGTTGCGCAACCGGCTGTGCGGAGCCACTGGCGTGCGGCTGCCGGTCGCCGTCGTGTTCGACCATCCGACGCCGACCGACCTCGCCGACCGGATGAAAACGGAGCTCTTTCCGGACGCCTCCTCTGACGACCCGCTCGGCGCACGCGAGGACGAAGTCCGCAAGGCGTTGGTGACAGTGCCGTTCGATCGGTTCAGGGAGGCGGGGATACTGGAGGTGCTGTTGCGGCTTGCGGACTCCAGTGATGTCGAAACCGCGCCGCCGGGCGACGACGGAACAGATCTCATCGACACGATGGATGCAGCCGATCTCGTGCGGCGAGCGTTGAGCTGAGCCGAACCCTTCGAGCGTGGAGGACACACGTGACGACCTCTCAGGACCAGCTCGTCGAAGCGCTTCGTGCCTCTCTCAAGGAGAACGAGCGGCTACGCCGGCAACACGCCAGGTCGGCAGCCGTGTCAACCGAGCCGATCGCCATTATCGCGATGGGGTGTCGTTTTCCTGGTGGGGTGTGTTCGCCGGAGGACCTGTGGCGGTTGGTGGCCGACGGGGTGGACGCGATGTCTGGTTTTCCGGAAGACCGCGGGTGGGACCTGGCCGGGCTGTACGACCCGGACCCGGAGCGGGCGGGGAAGTCGTATGTGCGTGCGGGCGGCTTTCTGTACGATATGGCGTTGTTCGACCCGGGGTTCTTCGGGATCTCACCGCGTGAGGCGTTGGCGATGGACCCGCAGCAGCGGTTGCTGCTGGAGACCTCGTGGGAGGTCTTCGAGCGGGCGGGAATCGACCCGACCTCGGTTCGCGGCAAGGACATCGGTGTGTTCGGCGGTGTGATCAACCATGACCACGGAGCTCGGCTTCATCCGGTTCCGGAGGAATTCGAAGGATATATGGGCACTGGTAGTTCGGGCAGCGCCGCCATCGGCCGGGTGGCGTACACGTTGGGGTTGGAGGGTCCGGCGATCACGGTGGACACGGCGTGTTCGTCGTCGTTGGTGGCGGTGCATCTGGCGGTGCAGTCGTTGCGGCTGGGTGAGTGTTCGATGGCGTTGGCCGGTGGTGTGACGGTGATGGCCACGGCGGGGACGTTCGTCGAGTTCTCCCGGCAGCGGGCGCTGGCACCGGATGGTCGGTGTAAGTCGTTCGCGGCTGGTGCTGATGGGACCGCGTGGGGGGAGGGGGTGGGTGTGGTCCTGTTGGAGCGGTTGTCGGTCGCTCGGGAGTCGGGGCATCCGGTGTTGGCGGTGGTGCGGGGATCGGCGGTGAACCAGGACGGCGCGTCGAACGGTCTGACGGCCCCGAACGGTCCGTCGCAGCAGCGGGTGATCCGCCAGGCGCTGGCCAACGCCCGGTTGTGCGTGGCGGATGTCGACGTGGTGGAGGCGCACGGCACCGGGACCACGTTGGGCGACCCGATCGAGGCGGAAGCCCTCCTGGCGACGTACGGGAAGGCGCGGTCGGCGGGTCGTCCGTTGTGGTTGGGGTCGGTGAAGTCGAACATCGGTCATACCCAGGCCGCGGCGGGGGTGGCCGGTGTGATCAAGATGGTGATGGCGATGCGGCACGGGATGCTGCCCAAGACTCTGCACGTGGATGAGCCCTCACCGAAGGTGGACTGGTCGACCGGCGCGGTGGAGCTGCTCACCCATGAACGGGAATGGTCGGACACAGGTCGTCCTCGCCGCGCCGCTGTATCAGCATTCGGTGCAAGCGGTACGAATGCGCATGTCGTTCTCGAGCAGGCCCCGGCCGTGGAGTTGGAGGATGGTGTTTCTGGATCTGTTGATGGTGTGGTGGTGCCGGTGGTGGTGTCGGGGTGTGGGGTGGATGGGGTGCGGGGGCAGGCGGGGCGGGTGGTTTCGTTTCTGAAGGAGCATCCGGAGATCGGTCTGGCTGATGTGGGGTGGTCGTTGGTGACTACCCGGGCGGTGTTGGGCGATCGCGGTGTGGTGGTGGCCGCTGACCGGACAGCGGCTCTGGCCGGGCTTGAGGCGGTGGCGCGTGGTGAGCCCACGCCGACAGTAGTGACGGGCACAGCCGATGTCACGGGCACAGTGGTGTTCGTTTTCTCCGGCCAGGGTGCGCAGTGGGTGGGGATGGGCCGGGAGCTGATGCGGTCCTCGCCGGTGTTCGCCGAGTCGATGGGTCGGTGCGCGGAGGTGCTCACACCCTGGGTGGACTGGTCACTGAGCGAGGCGCTGGACGACGAGGCGGCGCTGGCCCGGGTGGAGGTGGTGCAGCCGGTCTCCTGGGCGGTGATGGTCTCCCTCGCCGCGCTGTGGTCCTCCCTCGGGGTACATCCGGATGCGGTGGTGGGGCATTCACAGGGGGAGATCGCCGCGGCGTGTGTGGCCGGAGGCCTGTCGTTGGCTGATGCCGCGAAGGTGGTGACTCTGCGCAGCAGGCTGATCAGCCGACACCTGGCCGGTCACGGAGCGATGGTATCAGTAGTGGCGCCCTATGACGAGGTGGTTGAGCTGCTGCCCTTCTGGAAGAACCGGTTGTGGGTGGCCGCTGTCAACGGACGAGCCTCGGTGACCGTATCCGGCGATACCGACGCGATGGAAGAGTTCGAGGTTCGGCTTTCCGCGGAGCGTATGCTTCGTTGGCGACTGCCGGGGGTGGAATTCGCAGGGCATTCCGGGCATGTCGACGAGATCCGCGGGGAGCTGGTGGAGGTATTAGCGGATATCCGCCCGCAGTCGGGGCGGGTGCCGCTGTACTCCACGGTCGAGGGCGCCTGGCTGGATATCGCCGGCATGGACGCGGACTACTGGTATCGGAACCTGCGTGAGCCGGTCAGGTTCGACGCGGCCGTGCGCGGGTTGACCGCGGCGGGTTACCGGGCGTTCGTGGAGGTCAGCCCCCATCCGGTGCTGACCACCAGCATCCAGGAGACCCTCGACGAGACCGACACCGCTCCCGCCGTGGTCACCGGCACGCTGCGGCGCGAGGACGGCGGCCTGCAGCGGGTCACCACCTCCGCCGCCGAGCTGTTCGTCCGCGGCCTACCGGTGCGGTGGGGAGCTGTCATCGGTGAGGGCCGGCGGGTGGAGCTGCCGACGTATGCGTTCGCGCGTCAGCGTTTCTGGCTGGAGTCGCCGAACCCGGCAGGGGATGTGTCATGTGTGGGGTTGGGTGCGGCGGACCACCCGCTGCTGGGCGCGGTGGTCACGCTCCCTGATACCGACGGCGTGGTACTGACCAGTCGGTTGTCGCTGGCCACCCACCCGTGGCTTGCTGATCACGTCGTGTTCGGCACCGTCGTCCTTCCCGGTGTCGCGCTGGTGGAGTTGGCGATCCGTGCCGGTGACGAGGTCGGCTGTGCCGTGCTCGACGAGTTGGTGATCGAAGAACCACTCGTGTTGCCCCACTGCGGTGGGCTCCGGCTGCAGGTGGGTGTGGGGAGCCCGGACGTGGACGGTCGGCGTTCGGTGATCGTGTACTCCTGCTTGTCGGACGCTGCCTCTGAGGCCCCGTGGACCTGCCATGCCAGCGGTTTCCTGTCACCAGTCGCTGCGGCACCTGAGTTCGAGCTCTCGGCGTGGCCGCCGCCAGGTGCGGACCCGGTGGACATTCAGGGTGTCTATGCGGACTTCGCCGCAGACGGACTCACCTACGGCCCGCAGTTCCAGCGGCTGCGGGCAGTGTGGCGACGCGGCGAGGAGATCTTCGGCGAGATCGTCCTGTCCGAAGAGCAGATGCGAGACGCGGGCAGGTTCGGTCTGCACCCGGCGTTGTCGGAGTGTGCGCTGCACGCCAGCACCTTCACGGGGCAGAACGTGGCTACCCCGGACGGACATGTCCGGTTGCCGTTCTCGTGGAACGGGGTCGTGTTGCATGCCTCGGGGGCGTCGGTGGTGCGGGTGCGTGCGGTGTCCGCCGGAGCTGGGGTGGTGTCGCTGCAGCTGGCTGACCAGTCCGGCCAGCCCGTCTCGTCGATCGGTTCGCTCGTGTTCCGTCCGGTTTCGGCTGAGCGGTTGACTGTGGCGCGGGAGGGGGTGGCTGGGTCGTTGTTCGGCGTCGGCTGGGTTGACGTGCCGATGCCGGATATGCCGGCGGTGTCGGATGTGGTGTGGGTGTCTTCGGCTGATGGGGTGGGGCCCCTGGTCGACGTCGGTGCTGAGGTGCCGGGGGTGGTGGTGCTCGACACCAGCGTTGATGGTGGGGGCGCTGATGGTGGGGACGTGCGGGCGGTGGTGTGCCGGGTGCTGGGAGTGTTGCAGGCGTTCCTGGCGCAGCCGGGTTTGCTCTCGTCGCGTCTGGTGGTGCTCACCCGCCGCGGTGTGGGTCCGGAGTGCGCTGACCGGGTAGGGGCTGATCCGGTAGGGGCCGCGGTGTGGGGGCTGGTGCGCTCGGCGCAGTCTGAGGAACCCGACCGGATCGTGCTCCTCGACATCGACGTGGACCCCGACGGCGCGGACGTGGACACGATGGTGGCCCGGGTGCTGGCCTGTGGTGAACAGCAGATGGCGGTGCGCCGGGGTGTGGTGTGGGTGCCCCGCCTCGCCCGCGCGACCACCACGATCGACACCGATGCCGGCGCCGTGGAGGGGGTGGTTCGGACGGGGACGGTGTTGATCACTGGGGGGACCGGGGGGTTGGGTGGTGTGCTGGCCCGTCATCTGGTCACCCGGTATGGGGTGCGGCGGTTGGTGTTGGTGGGTCGGCGGGGCCCTGAGGCACCCGGAGCCGGTGCGTTGGTCGCGGAGTTGACCGAGCTGGGGGCGCAGGCGCGAGCGGTCGCGTGTGATGTGGCTGACCGGGACGCGTTGGCTGCGGTGATCGCCGGTATCCCTGAGGAGTATCCGCTGAGCGGGGTGATCCACGCCGCCGGCGTGCTCGACGATGGTGTGCTCAGCACCCTGACACCACAGCGCGTGGACACCGTGTTCAGTCCCAAGGTGGACGGTGCGCTCAACCTGCACGAACTGACCCGGGACACCGAGCCGGCGATGTTCGTGCTGTTCTCCTCCGCCGCCGGGGTGTTGGGCAGTCCCGGACAGGCGAACTATGCGGCGGCCAATGCCTTCCTGGATGGCCTGGCACGTCAACGTCGGGCTCAGGGACTGCCCGCGGTGTCACTCGCCTGGGGGTTGTGGGGGAACGCGAGTGGGATGACTGAGCAGCTGGCGGAGGTTGACCACGCGCGGATAGGCCGCGCCGGCCTGCGACCACTGTCACCGGAGGAGGGTGTCGCGCTGTTCGATGCGGCGTTGCGAGCCGACGACTCGGTGCTGGTTCCCCTGAGTCTGGACACGGCTGTGCTGGGCGCGCGGGGTGGTTCCGTGCCGCCGTTGCTCCGGGGAATGGTTCGCCCCGGCCGCCGGAGCGCGCAGGGTGGACCGGTGACCGACGACTCGTTCGTCCAGCGGCTGGCTGAGCTGTCTGAGACCGACCGAGGCCAAGCCGTGCTCGATGTGGTCCGTGCCGAAGCGGCCGCGGTGCTCGGACACGCGACACCGGGTGCCATCGATGGCTCCCGGGCGTTCAAGGAGCTGGGACTCGACTCGTTGACAGGCGTGGAGCTGCGCAACCGTCTCACCGTGGCTACGGGTCTTCGCTTACCGGCGACCCTGGTGTTCGACTACCCCACACCATGCGCTCTCGCTGACCATCTCCTAGGTCGGTTGCGGGGCGTCCAGGTACCTCCGGCTGCACGGGTGTCCGTTGTTTCAGCGTCCGCTGTTCCGGTGTCTGACGACCCGGTGGCGGTGGTGGCGATGGCGTGTCGGTTCCCGCGTGGGGTGTGCTCGCCGGAGGATCTGTGGCGGTTGGTGGCGGACGGGGTCGATGCGATCTCGGAGTTCCCGGTGGATCGTGGGTGGGATCTGGAGGGCTTGTTCGACCCGGACCCTGACCGGGCGGGGAAGTCGTATGTGCGCGAGGGCGGGTTCGTATCGGAGGTCGCCGGTTTCGATGCGGGGTTCTTCGGGATCTCGCCGCGGGAGGCGTTGGCGATGGACCCGCAGCAGCGGTTGCTGCTGGAGACCTCGTGGGAGGTCTTCGAGCGGGCGGGGATCGACCCGACGTCGGTTCGGGGTGAGGACATCGGCGTATTCACCGGCGTCACCAGTCATGACTACGACGACTGCATGCGTCAGGCTGCCGGCGACCTCGAAGGGTACCGGATCACGGGTCTTTCGGGCAGTGTCGCGTCGGGTCGGGTGGCGTACACGTTCGGGTTGGAGGGTCCGGCGATCACGGTGGACACGGCGTGCTCGTCGTCGTTGGTGACGGTTCATCTCGCGGTGCAGTCGTTGCGGCACGACGAGTGTTCGATGGCGCTGGCCGGCGGCGCGACGGTCATGGCCACACCGCGTGGGTTCACCGAGTTCTCCCGGCAGCGTGGGTTGGCGCCGGATGGCCGGTGCAAGTCGTTCGCGGCTGGTGCTGATGGGACGTCGTGGTCGGAGGGTGTCGGTGTGCTGTTGTTGGAGCGGTTGTCGGTCGCTCGACAGTCGGGGCATCCGGTGCTGGCGGTGGTGCGGGGATCCGCGGTGAACCAGGACGGCGCCTCCAACGGGTTGACCGCCCCCAACGGCCCCTCGCAGCAGCGGGTGATCCGCCAGGCGTTGGCGAATGCGGGGCTCTCCGCTGGTGAGGTGGATGTGGTGGAGGCGCATGGCACCGGCACCGTGCTGGGGGACCCGATCGAGGCACAGGCGTTGTTGGCCACGTACGGGCATGGCCGGCCGGTGGGTCGGCCGTTGTGGCTGGGGTCGTTGAAGTCCAACATCGGTCACGCCCAGGCCGCGGCGGGAGTGGCCGGTGTGATCAAGATGGTGATGGCGATGCGGCACGGGATGCTGCCCCAGACCCTGCATGTGCAGGAGCCCTCACCGGAGGTGGACTGGTCCGCCGGTGCGGTGGCCCTGCTCACCGAGGCACGGGAATGGCCGGACGCCGACCGTCCCCGTCGCGCGGGGGTGTCCTCCTTCGGGGTCAGTGGAACCAACGCCCACGTGATCCTCGAGCACATCGCTGAGCCCGACTCCGTCCCCGAGCCCGACTCCGTCCCTGAGCCCGACTCCGTTCCCGAGCCGATGCCGCATGAACACAGTCCGGGTCTTCCGGTGCCGGTGGTGGTGTCGGGTTGTGGGGTGTCGGCGCTGCGGGGTCAGGCGGGTCGGCTGGCGGTGTTCCTGGAGGAGCATCCACAGATCGGTGTCGCCGATGTGGGGTGGTCCCTGGTGTCCACCCGAGCGGTGCTGACCGATCGCGCTGTGGTGGTGGCCACCGATCGGCAGGCGGCGCTGACCGGGCTGCGGGCGTTGGCGCGGGACGAGCCCGCGATCGGCGTGACCTCAGGTACGGCATTCGCGGAGCCGGGCGGTGTCGGGGTGATGTTCTCCGGTCAGGGAAGCCAGTACGCGGGGATGGGCCAGGAGCTGCACCGGGCTTACCCGGTGTTCGCCGAGGCGTTCGACACCGCGTGTGCCGGGCTGCAGGCGCACCTGGCTGATCAGGTGGAACGGTCGCTGCGGGAGGTGGTGTTCGGAAGCGTCGACCCCGGTCTGGTAGATCAGACGGTGTTCACTCAGGCCGGGTTGTTCGCCGTCGAGGTGGGCCTGTACCGCTTGCTGGAATCCTGGGGACTACGGGCTGATGTGGTGCTGGGCCACTCCGTGGGGGAGATCGTGGCCGCGCACGTGTCAGGGGTGTTGCCGTTGCCCGACGCGTGCGCCCTGGTGGCCGCCCGGGGGCGGCTGATGCAGGCACTGCCCCCAGGCGGTCGCATGGCCGCCGTCGCCGCCTCGCCGACGGACGTGTCCCCGCTGGTGGCCCGGTGCGCGGACCGGGTGGCGATCGCGGCGGTGAACAGTCCCCACTCAGTGGTCATCTCCGGGGATGAGCAGGCGGTGGCGCGAGTGCTTCGGGAATGCACCCATCGGGGGTGGCGCACCCGAGGCCTACGGGTCAGTCACGCGTTCCACTCACCTCACATGGACGAGATGCTCGAAGAGCTCCACGACGCGGCGCGGAAGGTGTCGTTCGGGACCGCGCAGATCCCGGTGGTCTCCAACGTGACCGGTGAGCTCGTCAACGAGACGGTCTTGGGAAACCCCGGGTATTGGGCTGAGCATGCGCGCCGGACGGTGCGGTTCGCCGACGGGGTCGGGTGCGCTCATGCCACCGGGGTGCGCTCATTCATCGAGATCGGCCCCGGCGGTGTGCTAGCCGGCCTTGTCCACGACTGTCTCGACGCCGACCCCCGCCACCCCACAGGTATCACGGTCACCCCCGGGCTGCGCCAGGGCGCTGAGGTGACAGGGGTGCTCTCCAGCGCCGCCGAATTGTTCGTGCGTGGTCTTCCTGTGCACTGGCCGGCCATCACCGGTACCGGCCGGCGGGTGGAGCTGCCGACGTATGCCTTTCACCGTCAGCGGTACTGGTTGGGTTCGCCGAGCCCGGTGGAGGATGTGTCGGGGGTTGTGGAGCATCCGTTGTTGGGTGCGGTGGTGAGGTTGGCTGAGGGTGATGGGGTGATGTTCACCGCGCGGTTGTCGCTCGCTACCCACCCGTGGCTGGCTGACTACGCGGTATCGGGCGCGGTGTTGGCGCCGGGAACGGTGTTCGTCGAGCTGGCTATCCGCGCCGGCGACGAGGTGGACTGTCCGGTGGTGGAGGAGTTGGTGTGCCAGGCACCGCTGTTACTGGCCGAGCGGAGCGGGGTCCGGATCCAGGTCACCGTGGGGGGCGGAGACCCGACCGGGCGGCGACCGGTGAGCATTCACTCCCGGCCCGATGACGCCCCCAGCACCGCGCCCTGGACCTGCCACGCCCGAGGGTTCCTCACCCCCACCAGCCCTGAACCGGACATCACACTGTGTAGTCGGCCGCCGGGTAGTCGACCGTCGGGTAGTCGGCCGCCGGGTAGTTGGCCGCCGGTGGGAGCGCAGCCGGTGAGCCTGGAGGGTTTTTATCAGCGGCAAGCCGACCTGGGGTATGAGTACGGGCCGGTGTTCCAGGGCCTGCGGGCGGCCTGGGTGCGCGAGGGGGAGGTGTTCGCTGAGGTCGCCCTGCCGAAGGACCAGCGCGGTCAGGCCGCCGGGTTCGGGATCCACCCGGCGCTGCTGGACGCCGCTGGGCACGCCACCGCGCTCGGCGTGACCCAGGGTAGCGTCGGGATGGCGGATGGCGAGGTGCTGTTGCCGTCTTCCTGGCATGGGGTCGTGCTGCGGGCGTCGGGGGCGTCGGTGTTGCGGGTGCGTGCGGTGTCGGTGGGGGCGGGGGTGGTGTCGCTGCAGTTGGCTGACCAGTCCGGTCAGCCGGTGGCTTCGCTGGACTCGGTGGCGTCTCGACCGATGGCGCTGCGGCGGCTGGTCCCGCCCGGTGCTGGGGTGGCCGGCTCGCTGTTCGCCGTGCAGTGGGCGCAGGTGCCGATGCCTGCGCTCGAGTCGGGGGCGGGTGCTGCGGGGGGTGTGGTGTGGGTGTCCTCGGTAGCCGAGCTGGACTCGCTGCGGGATACCGGTGACGGGACACCCGCTGTGGTGGTGGTCGACACCGGCACCGGTCGCCGGGATGCGCGGGCGGTGGTGTGCCGGGTGCTGGCGATCCTGCAGGTGTTCCTGACCCACCCGCGGTGGACCCGCCGCCGCCTGGTGGTCCTCACCCGCCACGGGATGGGCCCAGGATGCGACGATCCGGTGGCGGCGGCGGTGTGGGGACTGGTCCGCTCAGGCCAGTCCGAAGAACCCGGCCGGATCGTGCTGCTCGATGCGGACCTCGACACCCGGGCCGAGAGCGCGAGCACGCTGGTGACTGCGGTGCTGGCCGGTGACGAGCCGCAGGTCGCGCTGCGTGGCGGTACCGCCTGGGTACCCCGCCTGACCCGCGTCACCACCACCGACGACACCGCCGCGCAGCGCGCAGTCGGTACGCACGGAACGGTGTTGATCACGGGGGGAACCGGGACGTTGGGCGCTTCGCTGGCCCGCCACCTGGTCACTCGGCACGGCGTACGGCGGCTGCTGCTGCTCAGCCGGCGGGGTCCCGACACTCCCTCGGCCGGCGCACTGATCACGGAGCTGACCGGTCTGGGCGCCCAGGCGCAGGTGATCGCCTGCGACGTGGCCGACCGCCACGCCCTGGCCCAGGTTATCGCGCACATCCCCGCGCAGCACCCACTCACCGGAGTCATCCACACCGCCGGTGTGCTCGATGACGGTGTGCTCACCACCCTGACCCAGCACCACATCGACACCGTGTTCGACCCCAAGGTCAACGGCGCACTCAACCTGCACGACCTCACCCGGGACACGGAACTGACCATGTTCGTCCTGTTCTCCTCTGCCGCCGGGCTACTGGGCAGCCCGGGGCAGGGGAGCTACGCGGCGGCTAATGCCTACCTCGATGGACTAGCCCACCAACGTCACACCCAAGGGCTCCCCGCACTCTCACTCGCCTGGGGATGGTGGCAGCATGGTCAGGGCCGGATGTCCAGCGAGGGGCAGTGCTCTCTGTCGGTCGACGACAGCATGGCCCTGTTCGATGCGGCGTTGCGGACCAGCGAGACGCTACTCGTGCCCGCCAGGATCGACCTCTCCGGTCTGGCCGCCGACATCGTTTCGCACCCGGTGCCACCGCTGCTGCGCGGCCTCGTACGGAGGAGACGAGGAGTCGCGCAAGACGATCCCTCGACCAGGGAGTCGCTGACCCGACGCCTGCTCGGGTTGTCCGAAGCCGACCAGGAGCGCATTGTGCTCGACCTGGTGCGGACCCATGCCGCTATCGTGCTGGGCCATCCGGCGGGCGAGGCGACTGAGACGCTCCGTGCGTTCAAGGATATGGGGTTCGACTCGTTGACCGCCGTCGCGCTGCGTAACCGGATCGCTGCCGCCACTGGCATCGTCCTGCCGGTCACGGTCCTCTTCGACTACCCGACACCCGCCGCTCTGTCCCGACTACTGCGGGAGGAGCTGTGTTCCGGGTCGATGACTACTCCCACGAGCATCCTGGCCGATCTGGACAACCTGGAAACCGCCCTGTCGGGCGTTTCTGAAGACAACGGGGACCGCGCTGCCATCACGGCGCGGTTGCAGAAGATCATGTCGATGTGGCGCGATACCGCGCTCACCGAGGAGAGTTCTGACGTAGCGAGCAGGATTCAGACGGCGACGACCTCGGAGGTCCTGGAGTTCATCGATCAGCAGCTAGGCCGTGCCGCGAACTGACAGCGGTTCCGGTGATACCTCACTTTCAGCGGCAGGGCAGGTCAGCCCGCCAGTCCCCTGGCCGCCAACACGGCACCGCGCAGGGACGACAGTCCACCGAGCGCGGCGGGCTGGACAGGCGGTGGCGGGCTCCCTGGCCGGGCCAGTCGGACGACCTCGGCGGACACGGTCTCGACGAGACCCGGCAGCTGGGCGGCGAACCCGCCGCCGATCAGGACTAGCGCGGGGTGCAGCAGCTCATCGACGCTGATGACCGCTGCCGCCAGCGCGGCAGCACTGTCCGCCACCGCGGACACCGCCCACGGCCGCCCGGCCAGTACCGCATGCCGGAGCTCGGTGAATGTCACGTCGGCACCCCGCAGTTCAGCGGCCCGGCGTAGCGTCGCCGGGCCCGAGGCCACCGCCTGCAGGCAACCGCGGCGACCGCAGTCGCAACCCGTCCCACCACGGTCGACCACCACATGACCGATTTCGCAGGATCGGCTGGTCCGGCCGCGCAATGACCGTCCGCCGGAGACGATCCCGCCGCCGATGCCGGTACCGACGCCGAGGTAGAACAGGTCGGTGCAGCCCACTTCACGTGCTTCGGCAAGGGCGGCCAGCTCTCCGTCGTCCGCGCACCGCACCTCGGTATCCGGGAACAACGTGCGCAGTGACGTCCCCAGTTCCACCCCCACCCACCCCGGTCGACCGGGCCATGCCAGGACCCTGCCCGAGCCGTCGAGCCTGGCCGGCATCGCGACACCGACCGCCTGGATCGGCTCCCGCCAGTACCTACGCAGCTCGCTCACTTCGTCCGCCAGCATGGCGAGATCCGCGGCACCCTGCGATCGTGAGTTTCTCGCGCTATTCCAACGAAAAGAGGTCTCGTAGGTTTTCTGTCCGCTGCCCTCGACGCGGAGGGCGACCTTGGTGCCGCCGACGTCGATTCCCAGGTAGCTGATCGTTCCTCCTCGTTCGCAGCGGGAGCCCCGCACGCCTGCGGCGATGCGGGTCGCGTGGCGGTGAAGACCCGGCACCGGTGACGGTCACGTCGGCGTCAGGGTGAAGAAACGCTCCGCCCACAGCCGAAACAGCTCCGCTCTGAGTGTTTCGGACAGGCTTCCACCGAGTGCGGCCAGAGGACGTGCCCCGTCCACCTTCTCCAGTAGCGCGTACAACTGCGGGGACACCGTGGCGCTCGGTCCGGTCGAATAGTCCAGAGATATCTCGTGGACTACGGTCCGCTCGCCGGATGACCTGAAGCCGACGTGCTTAGCGAGCCTGGTCACCGGGCTGAACCGGAGGACGAGGTGGTCGAGAGCCGCCAGGAAGTTCGGTCGTCGCCGGACCAAGAAGTCCTCGATCACGACATAATCCAGTTCGGTGGTGAGGAAACTGGTCAGGACGTCCTCGACGCTCTGCACGATCGGCTCAGCGTTGTTGTTGAACGAGGTGTTCAGTAGCACGGGCGTTCCGGTGAGTTCGCCGAACCGGGCCACCAGCCGGTGGAAGCGCTCGTTGGTGGCGGGCTCGATGATCTGAACTCGGGCGGTCCCGTCGATGTGGGTCACCGCACCGAGCTCTGCTCTCCGCTCGTCGCGCACGCGTACCACGAACGACATGAAGTCGTAGTTCGCCGCGGTCGCTGGTATCTCGAAGTACGCCGGCGCGGCCTCGGGGGTGACGACCGGCGCGAAGGGCCGGAAACTCTCCCGCTTCTTCACCATGGCGTTGATCCGGGTCTGGTTCCCCTTCGGTCTCGCGTCAGCGACGATGCTGCGGTTGCCCAGTGCTCTCGGGCCGAACTCCGACCTCCCGTGCGCCCAGCCGAGAACCGCGCCGTCGGCCAGCAGCTCGGCAGCGCGGTCGACGATGTCACCAGGGCGGACCACCTCGATCAGCGCGTTCCAGGCGCCCAGTTTGTCCATGACCTCGCTTTCCCCGCCCATTGCGGGGCCCAGGGCGGCGGTACGCAGCCGCACTCGGGGAAACACGGCTCCACTGAGCTGGTGCGTGGCCGCGAGTGCCGCGCCCTCCCCGGCACCGGAGTCGTGGGAGGCCGGATGCACGAACATCTCATCGAACATGCCGGAGCGCAGGATCACACCGTTGAGGCTACAGTTGTGCGCAACGCCCCCACCGAAGCACAGCTTCGTGAGCCCGGTGAGCTCGGCCCAGTATCCCAGAACATGCAACACGATTTTCTCGACGATCTCCTGGAGTCCTGCGGCGAAATCCATGTGCTGCTGGGTGAAGCTCTCCCCTCTCCTTCGCGGAAGAAACCCCTGGGCGAAGAAGACCGGCCCGAACAAGTTGGGCCCCACGATACTGGAGGCAAGCTCGTAGTCACCCTTGTCGCGCAGCGAGTAGAGCGTGTCGAAGATCTCGCGATACCTGCCGGGGTCGCCGTAAGGAGCGAGTCCCATGACCTTGTACTCGTCGCCGAACTTGTAGCCCAGCAACTGGGTGGCAGACAGGTACAGCATCCCCAGTGATTTGTGCACCGGGTATGTCGCCACACTCTCCAGTCGTTCGCCATGCGCAAGGAAGATGGTCCCGGAATGTTCCTCGCCTCGACCGTCCAGAACGGCGACCATCGCCTCGCGCATTCCGGAGCGAACGAAGCTGGACATCGCATGCGCGATGTGATGCGGAGTGTAGATCAAGCGGTCGTCGGGCAGCTCCCAGCCGAGTTCCGCTCGCAGTCGGTCCTTGATGAGCCACCGGGAGTAGCGGGTCGGCGTCCTGGGGTTCTCGGTGTAGAGCTGGTTGAGCACCATGTCCATGTGGTCTTCGCGGAAATAGTAGCCGACAGCGTCGATGTCGGCGGGCGAGACGTCCGCCGTCGCCAGACATGACCGGATGGCGTTGATGGGGAACTTGGTGGTCTTCTTGATTCGGTTCAGTCGCTCCTCCTCCACCGCCGCGATCAGCGTTCCGTCTCGGACCAGGCTGGCGGAGGCATCGTGGAAGAAGAACTCCAGCATGCCGGGCACCAGGTCTTCGTCCGCCGGGGAGAAGTTCCCGTTCAGTCCGAGTACCAGCATGATGCTCACCGAACCAATCGGATGCGAGTAGGACGACGGACGGATCTGCTGCACCGGCCCGAACGGGCAGGAAATCGTACAGCGCTCAGCGGGTGGTCGAGGTGAACGCCGATTAGGTCAGTCGACTCCAGGGTACGCTTGAGTAGCGTCGTCACCGCAATGACGAACTTCCATCGGCCGCCCATGGTCGGGTAACGTGGCGCATAGGCACAGCTCCTGGTCCAGCCCGAAGCACGCCGCCTGTCGCCGGTACTCGAACTGTGTATTGACAGTTCTCGTCAACCCCGTTGTGATGCTTGAAAAGCCGTTCCGACGTGGTGCGGCAGGGAGGGGATCGGTCATGAGATACATGCTGCTCATCCACACGGACGGAGCTCGTTGGAGAACCCTCACACAGGCCGAGAAGGAAGACTGGCTCGCGGAGTACATCATGTTCACGCAGAAGATCATCGATACCGGGGAACACCTGTACGGCGCCCCACTCGCGAACCGGAGCAGTTCCCACACCGTCCGGGTGCGAGACGGGAGGGTGGACATCGTCGAAGGACCGCTGACGGACACCGACGAGTACCTCTCCGGCTACTACGTGGTCGACTGCAAGGACACGGAACGCGCACTGGAGATCGCCGCAGAGATCCCTGATGCTCGGAAGAACGTGGTCGAGGTGCGTCCCCTCGCGGCCATGGGCGGTCTTGAGACCTGAGTCGACGTGAACGGGAGCGACAGTTGACGTCCCGTCGGGTGGCTGTCGAACGGTATCGGTCTACGGGAGGTGTCCGCCCGCGACGCTGCGGTCCCGGGGAGGTGGAGAGGCGAACCGGCGCATCAGCGGCCGCTCGAAGTACCGGTACAAGGCGACAGCGGTCAGCTGGGCGACGACGA
The DNA here is from genome assembly GCA_019243635.1 of Pseudonocardiales bacterium. GTDB lineage: Bacteria > Actinomycetota > Actinomycetes > Mycobacteriales > Pseudonocardiaceae. Next base: position 23,077 of record JAFAUB010000088.1, on the reverse strand, counting down.
ACACGGCAATGATGATCAGAGTGCCGGTCACCCCGTCGAACGTCCGGTGAGCACCGACCAGGTGGCGCGTGATCCCCAGCAGAGGCCAGTGGATCAGGTAGAACGCGTACGAAGCATTCCCCAGGAGGACCACACCGCGGCGGCTGAGCCAGCCCTCCCGCCCTTCGGTATCGCGCACAGCGATGATCGGGATGAACAGACAGATCGGCACCGCCAGTATGCCGCTGCGGGAGTATGCGGCGGGTAGAACCAACGTCGCCAGCCAGACGAGTACTGCGAACAACGCCACCCACCGCGCACGCAGACGCGGCCAACGACCCGTCTGCACGATGCGGGCCGACAACACGCCGAGTAGGAACTCGGGGAACCGTACCAGTGGAAAGAAGTAAACGAGCCAGGTCTGCACGAATGACAGCGGCGGCCACAGCGGCCACGGCGGGGCGTCGATCGCGTAGGTGATCATTGCGGGGACGACGGCCATCACGACCGCCGTCCCCGCGAAGCATCTCCACAGCCGGTCGGCGGGAATGCGCATCAGGGGCCGGACCAGCAACGGCAGCAGGGCGTAGAAGAAGAGTTCGCAGGAGACCGACCAGTTGATCCCGTCTACGCTGAGCAGGTAGTCGGAATTGGGGATCCATGCCTGTACCAGGAACAGGTTCGTCAGCGCGGGGCCAGGATGTGGAGGTACCCCCAGAAGGGGCATCGGCCCAACCGACGCGAGCACCGCGATGGTCAGTGCCCAGGTGAGGACATGGTTGGGGAAGATCTTGACCAGTCGTCTGCGCCAGAACAGTCCTGCCGTGTCGGCCGCAGACGTCACCCAGGTGAGCACGAAACCGCTCAGCGCGAAGAAGGAGGACAGGGAAGCGATTCCATACGGCGCGATGAGGCCGAGTCCGTTGACGAAGTCGTTGTGGTAGAACCGGGCGGCAGCCAGCGCATGGCAGGAGAAGACGGCGACCGCGAGGATCAGGCGGTAGCCGGTCAGCGAGGGGAGCCGGACTGCGGATGAGGGCAGCGCACTCACAGGCCCACACCGCCGTCATGGTTCGGATGACTCATGGGTGACCGCTGCGGGAGCGCTGCTGGTGCACAGCGACAGCTCCCGGAAGACCAGCCGCCGAGAACACCCCGCATACCCGTCGCCGAACCGACGCTGTATCCCCCTCTCCGGGAACGGACGACACAGTAGCCTGATGTTGATGATAAGCCAACAGTTTCTCGTTCTGCCCCGGTAGTCCCTCGAGCCATGCCGTAGCCCGTTCATGTTTGTCGGCACGCGTCGTCCGAGGAATCATCCGGTAGGCTACATCGCGGACCAAGGCGTTCCGAAATACGTAACCAGCCGCAGTCGCATCCGGTTCTCGGCTCGTTTGCATCAGGAACTCCCAACGCTCCAGGTACTCCAGGCAAGGAGACACCTCGCCGGCGGCTCGCCCGCCCACTGCGGCAAGGCCCGCCTCGCACACGAAGTCACCGAGCACGGCGGCATCCAGCAACACCGCTTTGACCTCGGCCGGCAGGCTGTCCAGCCGGGATGCCAGGACTCGGTGGACCAACTGGGGAATGTGCAGAGGTAGGTCGACGCGGCCGGTATCGAGCAGCTCATCGGCCTCGTAGGGACCCCGGAACCCTGCGGGGCCGTCCTCCCGGAGCATTCGTGCGTACTCGATGATGAACAGCGGGTTTCCTCCAGCGCACGATGTCACTGCACGGAGCACATCGGTGGCGTCGATGCCCGATGCGCCGTGGTGCCGGCCAGAGGTTCCGCTCCGGGCACACCACAGGGAGGCGAGCAGGCGTGTGGCGTCGTCGTCGGAGAGTGGCTCCAGAGTGGTGGTGGTCGCGCGGACCTTTCCGCCTCCCCACGCCGGCCGGCGGTCGAGCAGGTCGGGGCGAGTGGTCACGATCACTAGCAGCGGAAGTGATCCCGCATGCCTCGTGAGATGGTCGACGAAGTCCAGGAGGACGTCGTCAGCCCTGTGCAGGTCCTCGATGACGACGACCAGGGGGCCTCCGCTGCCGGCCATCTCCAGAAACTGTCGCCAAGCAGTGGAGGACTCACGCTGGGTCTGCTGTCCTTCCTCGCCATTGTCCAAGCTGACCAGGGCTCGCAGGCGGGACAGCGCCCAGGACGACTCGGCTCCGGCGCCGGCTAGGCTGCGAACAGCGTCGGCAAGCTTCTTCCCCGCTACCTCGACCGGGTCTGTGCTGGTGATCCGCGCGTAGGATTTCACGCTTTCTGACAGTGGCGTCAGCGCGCTGTCGCGCCCGAAGTGCGGTGTGCGGCAGATGAGGCAGCGGGATTTTCCAGAAGCGCCTGTGATCACGCGGTCGAACTCGACGACCAGCCTGCTTTTACCGATGCCGGGTTCTCCTAAGACCGTCACCAGGTGGGTCCGCGACTGCCGACAGACCTGGTCGAACAAGCCGAGCAGCATTTTCAGCTCGCGGTCACGGTTGACGAACGGCACGGTGAGCTCGAGCTCCTGTATCTCCGGATGGAACGTCAGCGCTCGCGAGCGTTCGACCGGAGTGTGGGTCACGTCGTAGGTGATCGAGAGATCGCTGGCCCGCCTGGTCGCTTCGCACACCAGCACCTCGTCGGCGGAAACGTGCGCTAGCAGCCCCACACACCTGTCCAGGACTTCGCCGGTCACCGCGAGTGTTCCACCGCGGTCATCCACCGGGCGCCTGACCAGCGCGTCACCGGTGGCCACCGCGACCATGACAGCCGGCGGGGCGACACAGCGAGAAGACAGCACGCGGGAACGGAGCCGGTCTCGCACCGTCATCGCCGCCCGCACGGCCCGCCCGGCGTCGTCCTCACGATTCTGCGAGGCACCGAACACCGCTAGCCACACCGAGCCGATCGTGCCTCCGACGGTCCCGCCCAGGTGCTCGATCTCCTCGTGCACAGTCACCGCGATGTCCTGCAGCACGGCGTCGACGTCTTCGGGGTCGACATCACCGATATCACGGTCGAACCGGGTCATCACGAGCACAACGGTGACCCGCTTGAGCTCCGACGCGGAGTATCCGGTCGGTCTCGTTGCGCCCGGACGCGTCGACACCACGTCGCGGACCATCGGTGGCTCGGCCGGCTCATCGCCCGTGACCTCGGTCCCCTCGACACCGTTTGACCGGTGAGAGACCGGCGCCTGTCGCACACTCACGTCGGGCTGCTGTGCGGTTTTCCGGAGACCGATCTCCGAGACGTGCTGCGGCTGGGACGCGCCGGCGGGCGGCGCGGGGTGGAAGAGCACCGGACGGGGCTCCAGCACCAGTTCCTGGTTGAGGATCGACCGTTCCAGTTCCTGTAGGCTCCGACTGGGGTCGAGCCCGAGCTCTTCGATGAGCCTCGTCCGCGTACGACGGTAAAGTCCTAATGCGTCAACCTGCCGACCGCAGTAGTACAGCGCCCGCATCAGCTGACCGCACAACCGTTCCCGCAGCGGCTCGATCTCGACCCACGTCTCCAGTGCGCTGATCACCTCGTGGTAGCGGCCGCAGGCCAACTCAGCTTCGACGTAGTCCTCGAAGGCAGCCAACTGCGCGTTCTGCACCGTGGTCAGCTCTGGCCAGGTGACTCCGGACTCGACCAGGTCGGTCAGCACCGGACCTCGCCACAGCTCCAGCGCATCCCGCAGCGTCCGCGCGGCCTGCTCCCACGAACCGGCCATCAGATCCGCTCGGCCACTGTTCACCAGACTGTGGAAGCGACTGAGATCGACACGGTCCGGCTCCACCCGGAGCAGATACCCGGGAGCGTGGGTCAGGAGCAGCGCGGAGTCGGGTCCTCCCCCATTGACGGAAAGCACCCCACGCAACCCGGAAACAGCGTTTTGTAGCATTTTTCGGCCGGTTGCGGGCATGTCTGTCGGCCAGAGTGCTCTCAGTATTCTGCTGGTCGCGATCACGGAGTTCACGTGCAGCAGCAGAAAGCCGAGCGTTGCCCGTTGTTTGTTCCCGTTCAACGTCAGTGGCCGACCCTCGTCGTCGACGACCTCCAAGGGTCCTAGCAGCTTGAACTGCATGGTTTCCTCCCCTCGGAGAAGTCGGCGGACGGGAATCGCGGACCGGGATCGTCACAGCATCGTCCGCAGGTATCCGGAGAATTCTCCGCCGCCGCTGATGCAGTCGCTACGGCCGTCTTTCCCGGAAATCAAGACCCGGGCCCTCGTCAAGGCCATGCACCGATGGGCTGTTGCATTTTCCCCGCAGCAGGCGGACCAAGCCGGCCCCTCGTGCGGCCCCCTCGTGGTATCGATCCCTGGATACATTGTATAGCACCACTAACCGGGCGGTCGGTAGGGATTCTCGAGTCGGCCACCAATTCGTGGCGGATTTTGCGCTTCTGGGTGAGGTCCACAGTCTGTGCTCTCACGGTGTGCACACGCTTCGGCACCCTCCCGGTCTAACGTTCTCGGCTGGGCCCGCCCGCTAGCCGGCGGGATGACTGGGGTGATGCTGAGTGCCGCTCCTGAGAGTTTCTTGTGTATGAGAGTGATACCGTCGGCCATGACGAGCAGGCACATCTCGACTCGGTCGTCGTCGTGTAGCGTGGCATTGAGCTCGCGGATCGCGGTGGTGTCCGGGTCTTGTGCGGTCGGATCGATGACCCTGCCGAGAAAGAGGGTGTTGTCGATCGCGACGAGACCACCGGGCTTCACCAGCGTGACGGCGTCTTCGTAGTACCGCCGGTAGTTCGCCTTGTCGGCATCGATGAAGACGAAGTCGAAGCTGTCCGGTCCCTGCGCGGCGAGAAGCTCGGCCAGGGTCTCGCCGGCGTCGCCGATGCGGACGTGAATGCGGTCTGCCACCCCCGCGCGCTCCCAGTACGGACTGGCGATCGCAGGCCACTTCTCGCTGATGTCGCACGTCACAAGGCGGCCGTCGGCGGGGAGCGCCCGTGCCATGCACAGCGTGCTGTAGCCGGTGAACGTTCCGATCTCCAGAACCCGGTTGGCGTTGGTCACGCTGACGAGCAGGGCGAGCAGCTGCGCTTCCTCGGGCATGACCTGCATGACCCGCCCGGCGGGCAGGGCCGCGGTCGCCGCACGCAGGTCGCTCAGGATCGCGTCGTCCCGCAGCGATACCCGCCTGACGTAGTCGAGCAGTTCATCGGTGACGTCGATCTGGCCACCCATGTGCGCTCCGTTCGCTGTGGCGGACCCCATGGCGTGTCCGCTGTTTCGCTGACGTCGGCTACCCTTCGGCGAGTCGCGGTGCGACGATCTCGATCGTCGTGGGCTTCCGCTGGGGAACCGGCTCCAGGTGCAGGTGTTGGACGTCGTCGAGGTCCGAGTGCCGGCTGATACGGGCTCGGCAGCCACACGGTTGGTGGCTGAACCCGGCGAACCGGTAGGCGACCTCCATCATCCGGTTGCGGTCGGTACCTCGGAAGTCGGCCACCATGTGGACGCGGGCCAAGGCGGCTTGGTCGATCAGCCAGTTCAGGATGGTGCTCCCCGCCCCGAGGGAGACCACCCGGCAGGATGTGGCCAGCAGCTTGAGGTGCCATACCCCGAGGTTTTCCTCCCCCGCCGGGTGTTTTTCCACCAACAGGACTCCTACCGCTCCGTGTGGCCCGAACCGGTCGGCGAGCGTGACGACCAGCACCTCATGCCGGGGGTCGGCCAGCAGGCTGCGGAGGGTCGTGGCGGAGTAGTACACCCCGGTCGCGTTCATCTGGCTGGTACGCACCGTGAGCTCCTCGACCCGGGACAGGTCCTCCTCGGTGGCCCGCCCGATGCGCATCACCGACTCCAGTGAACGCAGGAACTCCTCGTCCGGGCCGGTGAACTCGGCACGTTCGGCGTCGCGTCGGAAGCTGGCCTGGTACATCCGCCTGCGCTGACGGGAGTCCACCGTCGCCACGGCGGGACTGAACTCGGGCAGCTCGGGCAGCATGCTCGCTCGCTCGGCGGGGTAGCACCGCACCTCAGGCAGGTGAAAGGACACCTCAGCGCGCTCCGCGGGCTGGTCGTCGATGAACGCGACGGCGCGGTGCGCGAAGTTCAGGCGGTCGGCGATCCTGCGCACCGAGTCGGACTTGGGTCCCCAGCCGATCTCAGCCAGCACGAAGTAGTCATCGATGCCCAGGTGTGCCATGCGTTCCCAGGCGAGCTCGCGGTCGTTCTTGCTGGCCACCGAGTGCAGGATGCCTCGGGCGTCCAGCTTCACGACCGTCTCGCGCACCGCGTCGGGCAGCCGAACCCGGTCGCCTTCGAGCAGGGTTCCCTGCCACAGCGTGTCGTCCAGGTCCCACACCAGGCACTTGATCATGACCACGTTCTCGGTCATGACGACACCGCCACCACGTGTCGCGCCAACATGAGCTGGCAGAGCTCGTTGCTCCCCTCGATGATCTCCATGAGCTTCGCGTCCCGATAGGCACGCGCCACCACATGCCCGTCACGGGCTCCGGCCGAGGCCAACATCTGTACTGCCGAGGCCGCGCCGCGGGCGGCGTTGCCGGCACTGACGTGTTTTGCCAGCACGGTCGCCACGACCAGCTCGGATGCCCCGGCGTCCCAGCACCGGCTGGCGTGCTCGCACACGCGGGTGGAGACCTGCTCGGAGACGAACAGCTCAGCGAGATGCCGCGAGACGAGCTGGTGGTCGACGAGCGGCTTGCCATACTGCCTGCGAGACCGGGTGTGCCTGGCCGCCGTGGTCAGGCACACCCGCAGGATGCCGACACAGCCCCACGCTACGGATATGCGGCCGTAGGCGAGTGCCGACGTCACCAGCAGTGGCAACGACTGGCCGGCCGCACCGAGCACGCTGTGCGCGGGCAGCCTGACCGAGTCGAGGTGGACGTCCGCGTGGCCGGCCGCCCGGCAGCCGAGCGGGTCGGCGATCCGCTCCACCCGTACCCCTGGTGCGATGGCGGGTACGACGACCACGGCGGCGTCGCCATCACGGTACCGTCCGACCACCAGGATCAGATCGGCGTAGTGGGCGGCGGTGACCCACACCTTGTGCCCGTCGAGGACGACGGAGTCCCCGTCCACCCGAATCCGCGTACTCATCGCGGACAGGTCGCTGCCGGCGTGCGGTTCGCTGAACGCGACGGCCGCCAGCTCGCCGCCGGTGAGCCGGGGCAGGTAGCTGGTCTGCTGCTCGGCACCGCCCAGTCGATGGACCGTCCAGGCCGCCATCCCCTGCGAGGTCATGATGCTGCGCACCGAACTGCACAGGCTCCCGACGTGCGCCGTGAGCTCACCGTTGTGCCGGCTGCTCAAGCCCAGGCCGCCGTGCGTTGGAGCTACCTCGGCGCACAACACGCCGCTGGCGCCCAGCTTCCTGAGCAGCTCCTCGGGCAGCAGACCGTGCCGATCCCAGGACTCGGCCCGTTCCGCGACGAGCTCGGTGACCAGTGCGGTCGCCCCCGCAAGCCCTTCACGCACCGCCGCTGCCCCCGGCGCGAGGAGCCTGGAGCCGACGCACCAATGCCGTCATCGCGCGCACCGTACGGAAGTTGTCCAACCTGAGGTCGGTGCCCATGATGACCACGTCGAAGGACTTCTCCAGGTGCACCACCAGCTCCATCGCGAACAACGAGGACAGCCCGCCGGTGGTGAACAGGTCGCGGTCCGGCTCCCACGGGGCCCTGGTCCGCGACTCCAGATATCGGAGCAGGTTCTGCTCGATGGCACCGGTGCTCTCCGGTGTGCGGTCGGTCGACAGGGTCATGGCAGTGCCTCCTCGTACCGGTAGAAGCCGCGACCACTCTTCCGACCGAGATGACCTCGCCGTACCTTCGCCAGCAGCAGCTCGCACGGTAGGCACCCCTCGTCGCCGGTCCTCTCGTGCAGCACCCGCAGCGAGTCGACGAGGTTGTCCAGCCCGATCAGGTCCGCGGTGCGCAGGGGACCCGTGCGGTGCCCGAGACACCCCTGCATGAGGGTGTCGACGGCATCGGCCGTCGCCGTACCCGCCTGCACGACCCGGACGGCGTCATTGATCATCGGATGCAGGATGCGGCTGGTCACGAACCCCGGCGCGTCCCGGACGACGACCGCCTTCCGGTCGAGGGCGGCCAGCAGCGAGGTGACCGCCGCCATCGTGGCCTCCGAGGTGCGTGCCCCTCGGATGACCTCGACCGTCTCGATGAGGTAGGGCGGGTTCATGAAGTGGGTGCCGACCAGTTCCCCCGGCCGCGCCAGCGACTCGGCCAGCTCATCGATGGGGATCGACGAGGTGTTGGACACCAGCGGCGTGCCCGGCCGCACCACGTCCGACAACTCGACCAGAACCTTCGACTTGAGCTCGGCGACTTCGGTGATCGCCTCGATCACCACGGTCGCCGCTGCGGCATCGTGCACCGATGTACTCGTCGCAAGCTCACCGATGGGTTCCTCCCCGGAACGCGCACCCATCAGCTGAGCCAACCGCAACTGTGTGGCGACGTCGATGGGGGCCCGGTCGAGCTTGGCCGCGTCGACATCCACCAACAGGACGCCCAACCCGTGTCCGAGTGCGAGTGTCGCGATGCCGACTCCCATGACACCCGCTCCCAGGACCGCGAGCCGGGCGGTTGTCTGGTCGTCGGTCACCGAACCTCCGCAGTGTCGCGGCTGTGGCCGCCTGGCCGAGAGAGTTTCTCCGGCGTACAGCTCGTCTCTCCCGGGCAAGGGTTCGTCGGCTATGAGAGCACGGTAGGCAGCGGTCGGATCCTCCGTACAGTGTCGCGCCTCCATCGGCCACCCACAGTCTGGCAACTCCACCGTGCGAGTACACGCAAGTCGGTCGTCGGCACGCGCCGAACCTCCAGCATGGAAGCATGGTTACTTCATGATGGACCCGAGCCGGAAAACAGTATTGTGCGCATTGCCGTCATTCGCGTAGGGTGTCTGTCGGGCCTATATCTACGGTCAGACCGCCCATGTCACGGCCTGGTACCCACGCACGGGGAAGCCATTCTCAAGAAAGGAGCATGCTGTCCCATGAAGAAGCCGGCTCTCGTACCCACACCCGACGAGGTCGGTCGGCTTTATGATCGTTTCACTTCGCCCGGTCCCATGCCGTCGGGTGACAACCTGCACGTCGGTTACTGGGACAGCCCCGACGGCGAGGCCCCTCTTGGCGAGGCGACCGACCGGCTGACCGATGTGATGACCGAGAAGCTGAAGATCGGGGCCGGAAGCCACCTCCTCGATGTCGGTTGCGGGATCGGCGGGCCTGGTGTGCGGATAGCCCGGCTCACCGGGGCTCGCGTGACCGGTATCTCGGTAAGCCGGGAGCAGGTGAGACTCGCCAACTCCCTTGCGGAGTCGGCGGGAGTGGCTGAGCGGGTGGTGTTCCAGTGGGCAGATGCGATGGAACTGCCGTTTCCGGCACAGTACTTCGATGCTGCTATCGCCCTCGAGTCATTTTTTCACATGCCGGATCGTGGGCAGGTGCTCGCGCGGATCCGCCGGTCACTCCGGCCGGGAGGCCGGCTGGTCCTGACCGACTCCTTCGAGCGCGCACCGATCCCCGTCGCCAAGCAACCGACGGTGAACCGGTTTTACAGCCATTCCATGGCGACCATAGTGCAGGCCGAGGACCACCCCCCATGCTCCGAAACGCGGGACTGTGGTTCGAGGAGATCCTGGACATCAGTGAGCAGACGCTTCGCAACAGCTACATCTGGTGGTCGCGGTGGGCGAAGCGCCACAACCTCGGTCAGGGCGACGAGATGGCCGCTGATCTGATCGACATGGAAGACCTGGTCGATATTCCGGAACTAGGCTACCTTATGGTCGTAGCCAAGCGCCCGGGTAAATGAGTTCCCGCACAGCCTCACCACATCACCGGCAGCTCCGCTACTAGACCCCCGGTGAGCAGCTCGTCACGTCCCCGCAACGACTCGACCGGAACAGCCAACCGCAGCGTCGGGAACCGGTCGAGAAGGGCGGAGAACAACGTTCGCAGCTCGATCCGGGCCAGTGAGGCACCGGGACAGAAGTGCGGGCCGTGCCCGAAGGTCAGATGTGGGTTGCATCCGCGATGCACGTCGAACCGGGTCGGTTCGGGGAAGAGTTTTTCATCGAGGTTGGCCACGCGCAGCCCGAGCATGGCCAGCTCACCGGTGTGGATGGTGACGCCGTCGAAGGTGAAGTCGGTGTTGGCGTAGCGAGGTAGTCCTATGGTCTGCTCAGCACCGGATGCGGGCGTGGGCAGCAGCTTGCGAAGTATCTCCTCGACCGCCGGTGCGACGAGCTCTGGGTCGTGGCGCAATGCATCCGCCTGCTCAGGGCGAGTGAGCAACAGGATCATCCCGCGGTCGATCGCGGCCATCGTGGTCTCGTAGCCGGCCAGGAGAAGCACGACACTGAACATCACGATGTCGTCGACGGTCAGCTCAGGGTCGGCGGTAGCTACAGCGGCCAGGTCAGAGATAAGATCATCATCCGGGTGCGACTTCTTGCGCTCCACCAGGGTTCGCATGTAAACCCGCAGTCGGGTCAGCCCGGCCTGGGAGCGCGCTGTGTCGATGGTGTTCACGGCGTCGTCAGACCAGCGACGGAAATCCTCCCGGTCGGCGTACGGCACGCCGAGGAGCTCGCAGATCACGAGTGCCGGAAGCGGAAAGGACACCGCCTCATGGAGGTCAACCGGCTGCGCATGGTCCGCCATGGCGTCGAGCGAGCCCGTGATCATCTCTCGCACCCGCGGCCGCAGGCTCGCCATTCGCCGCGCGGAGAACGCCGACGCGACGAGGCGGCGCATCGGGACTTGTGCTGCGAGTTCGGTCGGGTCGCCCATCGGGCCACCGAAGGCTGAGCGGGAGACACGGGCCGCACGCTCCGGTGCGGCATGCGAGAGGTCCACACGAGGATCGGACAGCAGGGCCTTCACGTCGTCATAGTTCGTCACCAGCCAGGCGAAGTCTCCGGCCGGTGTGGTCACCCGCCGGATCGCCGTGCCCACCATCTCACTCCCCATGCGACCGTCGGGGACTGTCGCTGCCGTCAAGCATAATGTGGCCTTAGCGGGCGGGCATTGTCAAGTGGGGAAAGCCGATTACTTCACAATGGACCCGAACTGGAAAACAGCATTGTACGCATTGTCGTTACCCACCTAGAGTGTCTGGACACGGTGAGATTGCGACACGCGGCGCGCCGGCAAGGAGGTGGACATGGCGGGTACCACGCTCGACGTGGTCGTCATCGGCGGCGGGCCGGCCGGCGCGGTCTGCGCGGCGACCCTCGCCAGGCGAGGCCGCTCGGTGGTGGTGCTGGAACGGCAGTCGTTTCCCCGGTTCCACATCGGCGAGTCGATGCTGCCGTACATGGCGGGCCTGTTGGAACGGCTCGGGTTGCTGGACGCGGTCAAGGCGCAGGGGTACGTTGTCAAACGCGGGGGAGAGTTCATCGACCCCACCGGGACGAAGTTCTTCAACGCAGGGGTCTTCCGCGCCGACTTCTCCAAGCAGGGGGACGGCCGCCATTCCGAGACGTTCCAGGTGGAGCGCGCCCACTTCGACCAGGTCATGCTGGACCAGGCGGATAAGGCCGGCGCCCGGGTCGTCCACCAGGCCCAGGTGACCGAGCTGGTGATGACCGGTGAGCGGATCACCGGAGTGCGCTACCGGCACAACGGGCAGGAGCATGAGCTCAGCGCGTCGTACGTGGTCGACGCCAGCGGCAGGGCCGGGACGATCGCCCATCGTTTCGGACTACGGAAGACGATCGACAAACTGCGGATGGTCGCGGTGTTCAGGCACTACGACGGGCTCGACGAACGGCACAACCCCGGACACGAGGGCGACATCCAGATCGGCAGCCACCCCGACGGCTGGGTGTGGGCCATTCCGCTGTCCCAGCACAAGATCAGCGTGGGTACCGTGACGCCGCGCGCGGTGTTTCGGGGCACGACGCCGCAGCAGGTCTTCGCCGAACACTCCACCCGTATCCCCCGGATCACTCAGCGGTTGACCGGGACCCGACCGTCCACCGAGTTCCGGGTCGAGGCCGACTACTGCTACCACACCGACCAGGTGACCGGGCCGGGCTGGCTGATGGTCGGTGACTCGGGCTGTTTCGGTGACCCCATGTTCTCCGGGGGAGTACTGGTAGCCATGGTCACCGGGGCGCGCGCGGCCACCACGATCGCGCAGGCACTCGCCGAGCCCGCGGCGGAGAACCGTCTGACGGCGGAGTACGCCGACTTCTTCAAGACCGGCTACGACACCTACGTCCGGCTGATCCTCTCGTTCTACGGGAGTGAGCTGATCAGCGCGCTCGCTGACGCGAACGCCACCACCTCGCGCGACAAACTGGAGATGTACCTGGTGCGGCTGCTCGGCGGTGACTTCTGGAGCGCGTACAACCCGATCGCCACCGCGCTCCGCGCCAACCGGGAGTGGGACACTTTCGCCCCCTTCACGCCGGTGTTCGGCTGCCCCGTCTACCCGGAGCTGGACGACCTCGACCACAGAGAGCTGGTCGCTGCGGGGCGCAGGACATGAGACCTGGTGGGTTCGACGCGGTGGACCACCGGAGCGCACCTCTCGTGATGCCCGACGAGAGCTGGACAGCCTGGGGAAACGCGCTCGCTCGAGCGACCGAGACTCAGCGAGCCGACCGGCTGTTCAGCGACCCCCTCGCGCAGTGCTTCGTCGCGGCGGCCGGCTCGGAGATTCCTTTCCTTACGGCGCAGGAAACTCCTCCACCGCGTGAGAGCACACCGCCCGCCGGCATCATGGCGTTGATAGGTGACGTCATCGTGATCAAGACCCGGTTCTTCGACGAGTACTTCCACCGGGTCTGCGCCGCCGGGTGCCGCCAGGTCGTGGTGTTGGCCGCGGGCCTGGACACCCGGGCGTTCCGGCTGGACTGGCCGGCTGGTGTACGGCTGTTCGAGGTGGACCTGCCTGAGGTGCTGGAGTTCAAGGAACAGGTTCTCATCACCCAGGCGGCCCGTCCGGCGTGCGAGCGGATCGTGGTGCCCGCGGACCTCCGGGAGAACTGGCCGACGGCGCTGCGCAACGAAGGCTTCGACGTCGGGCACCCGACCGCCTGGCTGGCGGAGGGGACACTAGGGTGCCTGACCGCCGTGGACTGCGACCGGTTGCTCGACGAGGTGAACCTCTTGTCCGGTCCGTCGAGTTGGTTCGCCCTGGACCACACGCACGACGGCTCGGTCGCCACACCTTTACTTCAGCCGTTCTTCGAGGGGACGGGAATATCGCTGGACGAGATGGTCAAGGGAGGCCCCACCGATCCCGCTGACCAATGGTTGATCCGGCACGGATGGCAGTCGACCGCGTATGACGTCGTCAAGCAGGCAGCCGCCTATCGGCGGCCGACACCAGTGCTGTTCCGCGGTGACCGCCGAGAGCAGGGGAACATCCTGTTCCAGGCGCAACGCACGACGTGACTGAGGGACCTAGGAGAGTCACGATGTCAGTTGACGAGACACCGGCCCCTGCGGCTTCACCGACGGAGCCGCCACCCGCGGTCGCGTTGCATCAGCTGACCAGGGGAGCCCTCGTCGCCCAGGCGGTCAGCGTGTTCGCCAGGCTCGGAGTCGCGGACGCGCTGGCGACCGGCCCGCGCGACGCCGAAGAGATCGCCGAGCCGACAGGCGCCCACGGTCCCACGTTGTATCGGCTGCTGCGAGCGCTCAGTGTCGTCGGAGTCGTCGTGGAGCTGGAGGATCGACGGTTCGCCCTGACCCCGTTCAGTGAGATGCTGCGCAGTGACGTCCCCGGTTCGCTGCGGGACCGTGCGACGATAATCGGCCTGCCGTTCTACCGTGACCCATGGACCGGTCTGTACGAGACCATCCAGACCGGAGAATCGGCGTTCGACCGGGTCCACGGCATGAAACATTTCGACTACCTGGCGGAGCATCACGAGGATGCGGTGGTCTTCGATGCGGCAATGGCCTCGATTTCCACAACCATGTCTGTCAGCATCGTACAAGCGTACGATTTCACCCCGTTCAGCACGGTGGTGGATGTCGGTGGCGGGCGTGGTGGCCTGCTCGCCGCGATTCTGGCCGCGAACCCGCACCTTCAGGGAGTGCTGTTCGACAAACCGGCGGTCATAGCCGGTGCCGAGGAGGTGATCGCCAGTGCTCAGGTTGTCGACCGCTGCAAGATGGTGAGCGGGGACTTCGCCGACTCTGTACCTGAAGGAGGTGATGCCTACCTGCTGAGCAACGTCATCCATAACTGGGACGATGACCACGCAGCGCAGATCCTGGAGAGATGTCGGGCCGCGATGGCCGACACGGGCTGCGTGCTGCTTGCTGAGCTCGTGCTTCCGGAGGGCGCAGCGCCGTCGATGGCCAAACTCGCGGATCTGGGGATGATGATCATGACCTCCGGTGGTCGCGAACGCACCGAGGCGGAGTACCGCGCGTTGTTTGACCGTGCCGGCCTTCGGCTGACCCGCATCGTGCCAGGTAACGGCCCGGTCAGTCTCCTCGAAGCGGTCCCTGGCTCGCTGAGTTGATTCATGTGACCAGCACCATCCATGTGGCGTTCACGGGTGAGTGCGAACAGGGGATCGACGTTGTCTGGTGAGGTCCTTTCACTGTCAGCTGCTCAGCGCGAGGTCTGGTTTGCTGAACAACGGTTGAGAACGGCGAACCGGGTCTACAAGGTCGGCGAGTGTGTAACGATTCACGGACCGGTTGATCCCGTGCTGTTCGAGACGGCGCTGCGGCGGGTCGTCGGAGAGGTCGACTCACTGCATGTCCGGTTCGTCGAGGGCGGCGACGGGCCACGGCAGGTTGTCGCTCCGTTGTCGGACTGGCTGATGCCGGTGGTCGACGTCAGTGGAGAGCCTGATCCGCACACGGCTGCGCGAGCATGGATGACCACCGACATGGCCCGGCCGATGGATCTCACTCGCGGCCCACTGTTCAGCTACGCATTGATCAAGGTGAGACCTGACCGGTTCTTGTGGTATAAGGGCTACCATCACATCGTGATGGATTGGTTTGGTTTCTCCCTCGTGGCGCGACGAGTGGCTGACGTCTATACGGCGCTGGCGCAGGGGTGGTCGGGTGGCCGAAAAGTGTTCGGATCGCTGCGACAGCTGCTGGACAGTGATGCGACCTACCGTGCGTCGGAGCAGTTCACGCAGGACCGGGAATACTGGATGAGGCGGTTCGCTGACCGCCCAGAGCCGAGCAGGCTCGTCGGTCGGTCCTCTGGAATGGCCGACAGTTTCGTTCATAGTACCTTCGATTTGTCGTCGTCCACAATGGACAGGTTGCGGGCAGCAGCCCGTCGGGCCGGGGTGCGATGGTCCCGAATGGTGATCGCAGCGACGGCGGTTTATGTGCACCGCCTGACCGGCGCGCGGGACGTGGTGGTCAGTTTGCCGGTCACGGCGCGTCTGGGCCCTGTCCTGAGATGCACGCCAGGAATGGTGTCCAACATCCTGTTACTGCGACTGTCGGTACACCCGGACATGAGCCTGTCCGAACTGGTAGGTCACACCGCGGAGGAAGTGGACCGGCTACTGGCCCATCAATGTTACCGGGGGGAGGACCTCTACCGGGATCTTGGTCTGCCCGGTGACCTCAGGACATCTTTTATGCCGATGATAAACATCATGTCCTTCAATTACGATCTGAGCTTTGCCGGGTATCGTGCCGCGGCGCACAATGTTTCTCTCGGGTTGATCGGTGACCTGTCGATTGCGGTTTGGGACAGAAGGGATGGTTCAGAGTCGCGGACCGACCTGCACGCGCACCCGGAGGTCTGTAGCGCTGAGGAACTGGTCGCCCATCATCGACGTCTGCTGTGTCTGTTGAGCACCATCGCGGTCACCGACCTGGACCAGCCGATCAACCACATCGACGTGCTCACCAGCGACGAGCACCACCAGCTACCGGGCACCTGGAACGACACCACCACTCCGATCCCCCCGCTCTGCCTGCCGGAGCTGTTCGAGACCCAGGTAGCAGCCGGCCCGGATGCTGTCGCGGTCGTGTTCCAGGACACGGAGTTGTCTTATGCGCAGCTCAACACCGCGGCTAACCAGCTGGCCCACACCCTGATCACCCACGGCGCGGGGCCCGAGCAGATCGTCGCGCTCGCGCTACCCCGCTCAGCTGAACTGATCGTGGCGGTCCTGGCGGTCCTCAAAACCGGGGCCGCCTATCTTCCCCTGGACCCCGACCACCCCCGCGAACGACTCACCTTCATGCTCACCGACACCCACCCCACCCTGCTGCTGACCACCACCCACACCACCCACCACATCCCCGACACCACTACCCCCCGGTTGGTCCTCGATGACCCCGCCACCCACCTGATGCTCAACCACTGCCCGGACACCAACCCCACCGACATCCACCGCGCCACCCCCCTCCTTCCCCAGCACCCCGCCTACCTGATCTACACCTCCGGCTCCACCGGCACACCCAAAGCCGTCGTCGTGTCACATCAGAGCGTGGTGAACCTCGTGGTGTGGGCAGTGTCCGGTTTCGGCCGCAGGGGACTGTCTCGGGTGTTGGCCTCGACGTCGCTGAACTTCGACGTATCGGTTTTTGAGATGTTCGGACCATTGGCCTGCGGCGGTGGCATCGAGGTGGTGCGGAATCTGCTCGCGTTGCACGAGCGCCCACAGGCGGGATGGAGCGGTAGCCTCATCAGCGCGGTGCCCTCGGCCTTGTCCCAGCTGTTGGCGCACGGTGGCGTGAACATCGAGGCGGATTTCGTGGTGTTGGCAGGGGAGGGCCTGGTGTCGCAGACCATGCGCGATATCCAGGTAGCGATCCGGGGCTGCCAGGTGGCCAACATCTATGGCCCGACCGAGACGACGGTATATGCCACCGCCTGGTATAGCGATGCAACGGTGTGTACCGCGCCGCCGATTGGTCGGCCGATCGCGAATACCCGCGTCTACGTGTTGGATGCGCGCCTGCAGGCGGTACCTTCGGGTGTGATGGGTGAGTTGTACATCGGTGGGACGGGGTTGGCGCGGGGGTATGTGCGTCGGTCGGGGTTGACGGCGGAGCGGTTCGTGGCCTGCCCGTTCGGTCCGGTGGGTGAGCGGATGTATCGGACGGGGGATCTGGTCCGCTGGAACACCGACGGGAACCTGGAGTTCCTCGGCCGAGTGGATGACCAGGTCAAGATCCGGGGATTCCGGATCGAGCCAGGCGAGATCGAGTCTGTGCTCGTGACACATCCCGACGTGGCGCAGACGGTGGTGATCGCGCGGGAGGACCGGCCCGATAACAAGTACCTGGTCGGTTACGTGGTCGCGGAGGACACCGGTTCGGTCCGTAACGAGCAGGTGGAGCAGGACCGGGTCGGTGAGTGGGCGGAGGTCTACGACTCGCTGTACGCGGAATCGGGCTCGCCGGTGTTGGGGCAGGATTTCACCGGGTGGAACAGTAGTTACGATGGCCGGCCGATCCCGCTGGCGCAGATGCGGGAATGGCGCGAGGCGACCGTGGCGCGGATCCTGTCCCTACAGCCCCGGCGGGTGTTGGAGGTCGGGGTGGGTACCGGGCTGCTGCTGTCTGAGCTGGCGCCCCGGTGTGAGACCTACTGGGCCACCGACTTCTCCGTCCCGGTGATCGACGCTTTGGCCGGTCATGTCGAGCAGGATCCCGATCTGACCGCGCGAGTGGTGCTGCGCGCCCAACCCGCGCATGATATCGGCGGGCTGCCGGTCGGGGTGTTCGACACCGTGATCCTCAACTCCGTCGTCCAATACTTCCCCACCACCGACTACCTGGTCGACGTGCTCAACCGAATGCTGCGGCTGGTCGCTCCCGGTGGGGTGGTGTTCCTCGGTGACGTGCGTAACCTGCGACTGCTGCGCACTTTGGCCACCGCGGTGCAGCTGCACCGGGCCGATCCCACGACCGACCTGGGGGCGCTGCGCCGGGCGGTCGAACAAACCATCCGGATGGAAAAGGAACTGCTGGTCGATCCCGAGTTCTTCACCGCGTGGAGCCGCACCGTGAGCGACGTCGGTGGGGTGGACATCCGGATCAAACGCGGCCGGTATCACAACGAGCTGACCCGCTACCGCTACGACGTGGCGCTGCACAGACACCCGATCACCCCGCTACCGCTGGACGAAGCCCCGGAGTTGGGCTGGGGCCACCGGATCAGCGGCCCGCGTGCGTTGACCGACTATCTGAGCACGGAGCACCCGGAGCTGGTGCGCGTCAGCGGTGTGCCCAACACCCGCCTCACCCATGAGGTCGCCCTCGCGCGAGCGTTCGAGACCGGCAGCTCACTGACCGAGCCGTGGGAGCCCTCCCACACCGACCCGGTGCCACTGGACGCCGAGGCATCAGGGGCGCTCGACCCGGAGACGCTGCAGGCGCTGGGCGAGCGGTGTGGCTACTGGGTCGGCATCACCTGGTCAGCAACCACCCCTGAGGCTCTGGACGTCGTGTTCGCTGACGCCACCCAGACCACGACAGCTGTTCCCCTCGGTTTGTACCGGCCCATCAGCACCGACCGGACACCACTGTCGGTGTGGACGAACAATCCCACCGCGGCCCGGGACACCGGCGCGCTGACCAGCGTCCTGCGCGAGTTTGCGCGGGCGCGGTTACCGGAGTATATGGTACCCGCAGCGGTAGTGGTGCTCGATGCGTTCCCATTGACACCGAATGGGAAACTGGACCGTAACGCGCTACCCGCCCCCGAGTTCAGGTCGGTCGGGGGCGGTCGGGCACCCAGGACACCACAAGAACAACTGCTCGCTGAGTTGTTCGCTGACGTACTAGGCCTGGTCGGTGTCGGTGTCGATGATGACTTCTTTGATCTTGGTGGGCATTCACTGCTCGCGACCCGCCTGATCGCCCGGATCAGCGCCACCTTCGGGGTCGAGCTGGGGTTGCGGACCCTGTTCGAGACCTCGACGCCGGCCGGGGTGGCCGCGCGGCTCCACGTGGACGATCCGAGGGACGCCTTCGAGGTGATCCTGCCGTTGAGACCCCGGGGTCGCCGCTCGCCGTTGTTCTGCATCCACCCAGGTGGAGGACTCAGCTGGTCCTACTGCGGGCTGATCAGACACCTCAGCCCGGACTATCCGATCTATGGGGTGCAGGCGCGCGGCCTGGCTCGGCCAGAGCCACGTCCGACCTCCGTTGAGCAGATGGCAGCCGACTATGCCGACCACATACACATGGTCCACCCCGCTGGGCCGTACTGTCTTCTCGGTTGGTCCTTCGGAGGCATCGCCGCTCATGCCGTCGCTACCGAGCTTCAACAGCGTGGCGAGCAGGTCGCTCTGCTGGCGGTACTCGATACCTATCCGGTTCGCGGGCAGCTGTCACACGAGGATGTGCCTGAGCTCGATGAACAGGACATGCTCATCGGCATGCTCGATGCGCTCGGTTACGACGTGAAGAGCCTGAAAGATGAGACGTTGACGTTCGCCCAGGCCGTGGAGATGTTCCGCCACAGCCGGGAAGGTGTATGGGCGAATTTCGAAGAGTTCCACCTCTCCGCCGTCGCGAAGATCTTATCCAACAACTCCCATCTCATGGTCGACTTCACTCCTGGCCGATTCCATGGAGACTTGCTGCTGCTCGCCTCGACGATCCACGAACCAACAGTCTATCAACCGAGAGACCATCAACCCGAGAACGTGTCCACACCTGAGGCGTGGCAGCCATATGTCGACGGCACGATCGAAACCCACGCCATCGTCAGCAGGCACGATCGCATGATGCAGTCAGGGGCACTCGCCCAGATCGGGCCGATCCTGGCAGCCAAGCTCGAAGAGATCACCGATAACGTATGCCGTCATGAGGGTTGACAACGCCGTATCAGCTCGCGGTGCCCCGCTCCAGTGCGTCCGCCAGCCAGTGGGACAACGTGGCTGACGCTGGGTGGCCGCGCCATGCCAGGTGGGCGTCGGGGCGGATCAGCAGGAGGTCGGTCAGCTGGGCGTCGGCCGGTGTCAGTACGACCACGTTGTTCTTTCCCAGTCGGTTTTCAGCCGTGGTCACGCTGTCTTCGTTACCTGCTCCGGTGAGCAGTGCCCACCGGCCGTTGAGTGCCTCGTGGAGCAGGGTGGGAGTCCCGTCGGTGTGCCGGCAGGCGATGTCGGGTACCCGTTCGCCCGGTCGTGGGCCGCTGGAGAACCGCTTGGGCTTCGTGGCCAGCGGCCCGCCTCGGTAGTGGATGCCGAGCTGGGAGGCGTTGCGCCAGAGGAGGTTCTGGGTCTTCGGGTGGTTCATCAACGGCAGCACCAGTCGATCACGCAGCTGCCTGATGACCGGCGTGTCGGCCATGACCAGGCGAGTGGTCATCGAGGTCGCGGCGACGACCCCACTGGCTATCGGGCGGCGTTCGGCCTGGTAGCTGTCGAGTAGCTGGTCGTTGGCACGGCCGCCGGCCACCAGGCCGAGCTTCCAGGCCAGGTTCTCCGCGTCGCCGAGACCGGTGTTCATACCCTGCCCACCGAACGGGTGGTGGATGGCCGCAGCGTCCCCGGCGAGCAGCATTCTGCCCTTACGGTAGGAGTCGGCCAGTCGGCGGTGTATACGGAAGCTCGAGAGCCACTCGACTTCCTCGATCTCCTCGTCGCGGTAGATGCTGCATTTGGTCAGCTGCCGCCTGATCAGCGCCCGTACCTCCTCGTCGCTCAGCTCACCGATGGTGCCCGCTGGGGCGGGGCCCATCAGACGGCACCGGTTCGCTCCTGGTAGCGGGCACACGCTGATCATGTCTGCGCCATCGGTCCAGCTCGTCGTGACGTGACGGTCGATCTCCCAGCTCGCCAGCACATCGGCGAGCAGGAAGCACTCGGCGACCGCCGTGCCGGGAAAGCCGATCCCGGCCAGCTTACGGACCTTGCTGTGCGCACCGTCGCAACCGATCAACCAGTCCGCGCGCACGGTTTCGTGGCCCTGGGTGGTCTGCAGGGTCGCGGTGACCCCGGTGGCGTCCTGCTCGGCATCGGCGAGCCTGTGCCCCCAGTCCACATGGCCGTCGAGCTCGGTCAACCGACGTCGTAACTCGCCCTCGATCGCCGCTTGGGAGATCAACAGCGGTGAACGACCGGAAGCGGAGCCCATTCGCTCCAGCGGCATGGTGGAGACCAGACGACGGCCGACGTACATCCGCACCTCATCCACCAGAATCGCCCGCTCCGGCAGGTCTCCGAGCGCGCCGAGGCGGATGAGCACCTCCACACCCCGCGGCTGCACACCCAACGCGCGAGAAGTACCAGCCGGCCCGGTGGCGCTGTCCACAACGCGTACCGAGATACCCTGGCCACGTAACCCACAAGCCAACGCGAGACCAGTCGGACCCGCGCCGACAATGAGCACAGTGGAATCCGTCATGTTCTCTCTCTCTGTTCGCAGGGTGACGACACAGAACGCAGTATGTAGTCGACGGTCTGCCGGTACTCGACAGGATCGACCAACGCGGCGAGCCTCTCGTTCCCGTCCTCGACCCGCAGGTAGCGCTTTCCGACCAGCACGTGGTGTCCGTTCTCGGTGGCCCGGCACATCATGGTGGTACTGGCCATCACCGACTCGTCGAGGAACTGCTCGAACCTCTCGGTGAAGCCGTCCCATTCCGCCGGCCTGCGCTCCACGAGGGCGAACCGGTACACCGGTTGCCAGCCGCCGACCCGACTGCTGCGCAGCACCGTGTGCCGGCCGTCCTGTTCGACCACCCTGAACCGGCATCCGTGCTGAGGCTGTACCTCGGGGGACAGCCTCAACGGCTCGACGTAGGACGGCCCGGAAAAGCCCACGTCAGCCAGCCAGCGCCGGCCGTCCAGCGTCACCACGGTGAACTTGTGGGAGAGGTCGGGGCTGAACACTCCTCGGTCCTGGATCACGCCGGCCGACACGGCCATGGTGTCGAAGCCCAGTTCGTCGAGCAGTCGCTGGAACAACAGGTTGAGCTCGAAGCAGATTCCGCCGAGTGCCCTGACCACGATCTTGTCGAAGGTCGCGTCGAGGTCGAGGTCGGCGAGATTGTCGGGCAGCGTCTCCCCCTCTTCGGGGAAGTTGCTGTTGTCGTAGGGAATGGTGAGCAGATGGTCCCGGTGGAGTCGACGCAGCGTGTCGATGGTGGGCTCCACCGGCCCGCAGTACCCTAGACGCCGCAGGTACACTCTGGTGTCGAACACCCGGTTCTCCTTCCAGGGCTCAGATCACGCGATGTCGGCGGTCATGGCCTTGAGCCGGGAGGCGATGAGAAAGCGCGAGTCGTCGTCGAAACCCACTGTGGATATCGCGGCCGCCAGCCTGCCGAGCTCTTGGAGCACGAACTCGGGGTTACCGGCCGCGGTCGCGCGCAGCTCGGCCAGCAGATGGTCGGCCAGCACCCGCGGTGTGGGTTGGTCGTAGACCACGGCTGCGTTCAGCCGGACACCGGTGGCGTCAGCCAACCGGTTGCGAAACTCGATGGCGGTCAGTGAGGTGAACCCGATGTCCCAGAAAGCATGGTCCGGGTCGACCATGTCCGTGCAGCTGTGCCCCAGTACCGTCGCGGTAGCAGCCAGGACCAGCTCCAGCAGCGCTCCGGCCTGTTCGTCTTCAGGGAGTGTGTGTAGTCGGATGGCTACCGGCTGCTGCTCCGCTACGGTCGCCGGGTGGTCTTGGGTGACCAACCCGCGGAGCAACGACGGCACACCACCATCACGGCTCACCGTCGCGGCGTCCAGCCGCATCGGCACCAGCACCGGGTCACCGGCCCGCAGCCCCGCGTCGAACAGCCCCATTCCCTCCACCGGGGACAACGCACGCAGCCCGCCACGCATCCGACCGGTCCCGGCCTGCCTCAACCCGGCCGCCATACCCCCGTCCCACACTCCCCACGCCATCGACACCGCCGACAACCCCTGCGCGCGACGCTGAACGGCCAGCCCGTCCAGGAACGCATTAGCCGCCGCGTAGTTCGCCTGCCCCGGGCTGCCCAGCACTCCGGCGGCGGAGGAGAACAGCACGAACATGTCCAGGTTGGTGTCCTGGGTGAGGTGGTGCAGGTTGAGTGCACCGTCGACTTTGGGAGCGAACACGGTGTGGAGTCGTTGTGGTGTCATCGTGGTGAGCACGCCGTCGTCGAGCACCCCGGCGGTGTGGACCACCCCGGTCAGCGGGTGCTCAGCGGGGATCT
>JAFAUB010000086.1 GCA_019243635.1 Pseudonocardiales bacterium | reverse complement strand
TTCGCCCTGCTGGCGTTGGCGCCGTGGCTGGTCAGCCACCAGCACCTGACCGTCGGGCAGGTCGTCGGCGGTGTCATCTACCTGTTCAGTGGGCTGCAGCCGGCCATCCAGATCCTGGTGAACGCCGGAGGCACGATCCTCGTGAGCCTAGGGGTGGTCCTCGCTCGGCTGGCCGAGACCAGCGCCGAGCCGCCCGCCACCCTCGCGCATCCACCGGCGCTGCACCCCACCGGCTACGACCTCGCCCTCGACGGTGTGACATTCGCGTACTCCCCGCACGCCGAGCCCATCGTGCGGGACCTCACCCTGCACGTCCCCGCCGGCATGCACCTCGCGGTGGTGGGCCCGAGCGGGGTGGGGAAGTCCACTCTGGCCAACCTGCTCGCCGGACTGGCCACCCCGCAACGCGGCCGGCTCATGCTCGGCGGTCTCCTCCTGGAACAGATCGACGAGAGCTACCTGCGCCGCGCGGTGGCACTCATCCCCCAGGAGGCCTACGTCTTCGCCGGGAGCATCCACGACAACCTGGTCTACCTGCAGCCGCAGGCGACCCAGGCCGAGATCGACCACGCGGTGACCGTGGTCGGTTTCGCGGAGGCCCTCTCTCGGCTGGGCGGTTACGACGCCGAGGTCCCGCCCGGCGGGGGCCCGCTGTCCCCCGGAGAACGGCAGCTCATCGCACTGGCCCGAGTCTACCTGTCCCCTGCCCGTGTCGTGATCCTCGACGAGGCCACCTGCCACCTCGACCCGATCGCCGAAGCCAGAGCCGAGAACGCCTTCACCGAACGGCACGGCACCCTCGTCGTCATCGCCCACCGGATCAGCTCAGCGATGCGCGCCGACCGCATCCTGCTCATGGACGGGGCCGACGCCATCCTCGGCAGCCACGAGCAGCTGCTAGCCCGATGCGCCCTCTACGCCGACCTCGTCGGCTACTGGGACCACACCATCGCGACCACACGCAGCTAGTCGACTTGCAACAGCTGATGTCCTACAGCCAGTAACCCATCATGTCGTGAGGAAATACTCCACACGCGGCTTGACAACACAGAGAAAGCGCCAGAACTCACCCTCCCAGGTCCGTTGCGTAAAGCCATCAATGACAGTGTCGACGGACCAGGCGGCTGGCGTCCCATAGATTGGATGAGCATGACCAAGCAAGCGTGCGCGCGTCCGGTAAAACTCGTGGATGCCGCGTCAGCGGTCCCGAGAAGGAACGTGCGTTGGTGGTGGCCTGCCGGCGTGGTCGCCGCGTTCACGGTCTTTGCGCTGCTCGCCGCCACAAGCTGCGGCCAGCCAACCGCCCACGGCTCACCAGTCGGAGCTGCGACCTCCTCCCCGCCGCCCGGAACGATGACCTACCCAGAGCCGAACCGCACCCACGTCCTCACCAAAGTTCACTACGACCACAGTCCACCGGTTGGTGGGAATCATTCGCCGGTATGGCTCAACTGCGGGATCTATGATATCCCTGTCGCCAATGAGAACGCTGTCCACTCCCTAGAGCACGGTGCGGTGTGGGTCACCTACCTCCCGAGCTTACCTCCGGCCGAGCTGGACAGCCTCCGAACGCTGGTGAAGGCGAGCTACCGCGGGCCGGGCCGCTACGTAATCCTCAGCCCGTATCCGGGGCAAAGCGCGCCCGTCATCGCCTCTGCATGGGGACATCAGCTGACGCTGCAGACCCCCACCGACCCACGTCTCCAGAGCTTCATCGACTACTTCCGCCAGGGCCCCCAGGACTTGGAACGCGCCGGCCGCTGCTCCGGGGGGACCGGGAGCCCCATCGGCTAAGCCCGCGCGAAGCACCGGACCTGAGTGGTGATTGGCGCAGCCGGGTTACCCCGTTAACGTGGCAGGCCGGTGACTCACAGGGGAGGTCGGCATGACGTCAGCGGCAGAGCGCTCAAGCAACACCGACGCGCGGGAGCAGTCCGCCCAGAGGGGTGGCGCTCAGGAGCAGGGCCGACTGCTGCCGGTGCTCGCGGTGGAGCGGATGCTTCGCGCGGTGCTACTGGTCGGTGTCGGCCTGGTCCTGCTGACTCATGCGCACACGGACTGGGCGGATCTCGCGCGGCGCTTCGCTGAGCAGGTCGGGCTCGACCCGAGCCGCAACGAGACCGGCCGGCTCATCTCACGGCTGGCGGGGTTCGCGCCGCGGCAGGCGCAGCGCGACGGGGCGATCGCCATCGGGTACGGGGCGTTGGAGGCGGTGGAGGGCTACGGGCTGCTCCGTCGTCGACGGTGGGGCGAGTACCTGACCGTCGTGTCGACGGCGTTGTTGTTCATCCCCGAGGTTCAGGAGCTGCTCAGGCACCCCACCGGGCTGAAGGTGGGCGCCCTGGCGCTCAACGTGGTCATCGTCGTCTACCTGGTCATCCGGTTGCTCCGGCGCCGCGCGGCTCACCGATGAGGCACCTGACGCTCGCCGACGCGCCGCGACTCGCTCAGAAGAACTCCAGTCGCACGGCCGGGTCGTCCGGCAGCACCACCGCGCGCGTGCCGGGCCGCCAGTTCACCGGCAGCAGGATGTACCGGCCGCTGGCCCGCACCAGCAGGCGCAGCCCGTCGTAGCGGTAGTAGCGGCTCTCCCGATCGCCGATCAACACGGTCTCCCGGACCCCCGCCCCCTGAAGGAACAGTGGGTGCGGCGAGAAGACGACGACACCCGGAAGAGACGCGGCTTGCTGCGCGATCCTCACACCGTCCGCGAAACCATCGTTCTGGGCGTAGATCGCCACCGACCAGAACAGGGTGAGGACCAGGAACGCCACGAACGTGACCCGGGTGGCGAGGTCGATCACGTCACTGCCGCCGAGCGGACCGCGCTCCGTCCCGCTTGTCGCGCGCCACAGCGCGACGGCGTAGCCGATGAGCAGGACGCCCAGCCCCAGAGACAGGGGGACGAGCGGCCACGCGACCGGGTAGGTGACCACGCCGAGAAAGCCGAGCAGACCGACGACGGCCAGCACCATCCCGGCCACGACCAGGGGCAGGACCGTCCACTTCCGCCGGCTAGGCTTCCTCATCACCCTCACCAGCCCGAGGTGAGCGGGGACCGCGGCGAGGATCGCCAGCAGGAGCAGCGTCGCGGGTCCGAACGTGTCAGTGACGCTGTCGAACAGGTAGTCCTGGACCGAGAACCCGAGGACTCGGTGGTCGATGCCGAACACCGAGTAGATGGCGCTAGCCCTGGCCCAGCCGAAGTACGCCAAGAGCGCCGTGACCGCGGTGGCCGGCACGACGACCTTGCCAGTGGTGTGAGCCACCCGCGCCAAGCCCTCAGCCGTCTCCTCCTTCCTGCCCTGCTCCTCGTGCGCCATCCCGAACCGTCCGCTCATCTCGACGGAGTGTCTTTTTGTGACTTGTCACCTTTCTGCGACTTGTCACCCCTGGATGACTTGTCACCCTTTTGCGGCTTACCGCCATTCGGTGACTTACCAGTCTTGGGTGACTCACCGCTCTTCGGAGACTCACCAGTCTTCGGCGACTCGCCAGTCTTAGGCGACTCACCGCTCTTCGGAGACTCATCAGTCTTAGGCGACTCACCGCTCTTCGGAGACTCACCGCCCTTCGGTTCGGTCGACGTCGGCTTCGGCTGCTTGGCCGTGGTGGTCTGGACCGGAGGTGTGGTGCATCGCGCGATGGAGCTCGGTTTGCTAGCCGCCCGACACAGTTCTTTGACGATCACATCCGTCCGGCCCGGAGCGACCGCCAGGGCATTGTTGAGCGAACGCTCGGCGGCGGCGGTGTCACCGGTCCGCGCGTATCCGACGGCCTGAGCCCGGTAGATCAACGTGGCCATCTCCACCCGCACGTCGTTCGGCACGACGTTGATGGCGCACTCACCCCGCTGGAGTGACTGAAGCCCCGCCCCGAGCTCGCTGCGGTTGACGTCCGCGACACCCTCGACGGCGTCGGCGATGCATCTCGTCGCCCCGTCCGCCCCCGGACGGGCGTCCTGACGAGCCTGCTGACGAGCCTGCTGGGCCGCCCGCGCGGCGGCGTCGAAGTTCCCCGCCTTCAGGTCCTGGTTGGCCTTCCGCAGGAGCACCAGCGCGGGGTCGGGTAGGCGGCTACCCCCGTTCAGCGGGACGATCGAGCCGATCGGGACGACCGTGTCGACATCGACCGACTCATTGCTCTTCCCGCACGTCGCGGCGAGGAGCGCGACGACGGTGACCGGTCCCAGGAGCACCGTCGCGAGCGGCTTCCACGCGGCGACCCCGCGGACCGCTCCCACCGGACCCCTGGCCGCGCGCACGATGCACCTCCTGCAGGGAACGAGTCACCGACCAGGCCACCAGATACCTGTCGGCGGTGGATCCGCGCCGACATGTTTCAAGATTACTTCTTCCGGGCCCTGAGAAGCTTCGGTACTTCGTGGACCGTGACCGCCGCCGCAGGTCGCTCGTCACGGCCGCTTCAAGATCATTGATTGAGGGGTTCACGCGGGGATGGACCACTGTCACCGGATGCGGGCAGGGGGGGTCGATATTCCTTGGTGGATCACGCCTGCCGGGGCGGTATCGGTGGGTGAGTCGAATCCTGGCGCAAGCTCCGAATCAATGATCTTGAAACGACCGTGGGTCGCTCGTGTCCTCGGGATGGGCGATCGCCGGTGAATCCGGGCTCACCATGGTTCGGCCCACTGGTCACCACCTCCGGCAGGAGAAAACGCCGCTTGTCCGTCTCGTCAAGCTTCACCACATGCACATCGAATGTCGGTGCATCGTCCCGGTCGGGGCGTAGTCGTGCGAAACGCCTTCCCGACCACTCCGGGGACACCATGATCCAGAAAGAGCAGATGCGTGGCGACCGTTCTCGTGAGTGAGGCCCGTAAGCGGCCGTCAGGTCGAGGCCGGCTCGACTGTGTCTCGAAGCCACCGGACCTCGGCCGCGTTCTCTACAACGGTGTGATCGAGTCTGGTGTGGTGCCCGTGTGCCGGGTCTTTTCGGCGTGACGTGTGGGTGATCGCGGTTTGGGTGCCGGAAACGACACGGGATGTCGCTGACGGCACCCAAACCGCGATCATGATCGGCTGGGCCGCAGTTGGGGCTCACCAGCGGACGGTGCGCCGTTGCTCGCTGCTGTGCGGACGGGTGCCATCCACCACGAGCACCCGCCCGTCGCGAGCACGGATCCGCCCCGCCATCTCACCAGCGACCTGATCATGGCCGGCACCCATGCCGGCGGTCAGCACCAGCCACCGGCCGGGCACACCCTGAGACAACCCACCACCACCTGCTACCCACAAGGCGGCCGAACCGTGGCGTAGCGCCCTCGAGTCACTGTAACCACCACCAGCCCGCAGAGCGCGACCACAGCACCCCGCCTAAGGTTCCCGGTGGCGGTTCACCCGCCGGTGCGCGGACGACCCGCCGCGAGGCCCGACGTGGGGATGGAGGAGCAGCGTGCTGACCCAGCGGATCGCCGACGAGCTGGGCGTGCCCGAGTGGCGGGTGCGGGCCGCCGTCGAGCTGCTCGATGGTGGGGCCACCGTGCCGTTCGTCGCCCGATACCGGAAGGAAGCCACCGGCGGGCTTGACGACACGCAGCTACGCGCCCTGCAGGAACGGCTGCACTACCTGCGGGAGCTCCAGGAGCGCCGAAGCGTGATCCTCAGCTCCATCCGTGAGCAGGGCAAGCTCGACGACGCGCTCGAAGCGCGGATCATGGCGACCGACTCGAAGGCCCGGCTGGAGGATCTCTACCTGCCCTACAAGCCCAAGCGCCGGACCAAGGCGCAGATCGCCCGGGAGGCCGGGCTCCAGGCGCTGGCCGAGGTGCTGCTCGCCGACCCGACCCAGGATCCGCACGCTACCGCCGCAGCCTACGTCGATCCCGGCGCCGGTGTGCCCGACGCCGCCGCCGCGCTGGAGGGGGCTCGCGCCATCCTGGTCGAGCGCTTCGCCGAGGACGCCGACCTCATCGGGTCGCTGCGCGAGCAGATGTGGTCGCGGGGCCGGGTGGTCTCCCGGGTGCGCGAGGGCCGGCGGGAGGCCGGCGCGAAGTTCGCGGACTACTTCGAGTTCTCCGAGCCCTTCACCACACTGCCCTCGCACCGCGTCCTGGCGCTGCTGCGCGGTGAGAAGGAGGGCGTCCTGGACCTGTCCCCCCAGCCGGAGGCACAGCCGGAGCCCGCATCGGGTGATGGCGAGCCTGGACCGAACAGCTACGAACAGGCCATCGCGGCGCGTTTCGGCGTCGAGGACCGGGGCCGCCCGGCTGATGGCTGGCTGGCCGACACGGTGCGCTGGGCCTGGCGCACCCGGATCCTGCTGCACCTGGGCATCGAGGTGCGGATGCGGCTGCGCCAGGCGGCCGAGCACGAGGCGGTGCGGGTGTTCGCCACCAACCTGCGTGACCTGCTGCTCGCCGCGCCTGCGGGCGCTCGAGCGACCATGGGGCTGGACCCCGGCTACCGCACCGGCGTCAAGGTCGCGGTCATCGACGCGACCGGCAAGGTGGTCGCCACCGAGACGGTGTACCCGCATGTGCCCCAACGCCGTTGGGACGAGGCGCTGACCGTGCTCACCCGGCTCGTCACGGCGCATCGAGTCGACCTGGTCGCGATCGGGAACGGCACCGCCTCCCGCGAGACCGACAAGCTGGCCGCCGAGCTGGTGAGGCGGCTGGGTGTCACCAAGGCCCCGGTGAAGGCCCTGGTGTCGGAGGCCGGTGCGTCGGTGTACTCCGCCTCGGCCTACGCCTCCCAGGAGCTGCCCGAGCTGGACGTGTCACTGCGCGGCGCGGTGTCGATCGCGCGCCGGTTGCAGGACCCGCTCGCGGAGCTCGTCAAGATCGAGCCCAGGTCGATCGGCGTCGGCCAGTACCAGCACGACCTGCCCGAAGCCGCGCTGTCCCGCTCGCTGGACGCGGTGGTGGAGGACTGTGTGAACGCCGTCGGCGTCGACGTCAACACGGCGTCCGTGCCGTTGCTGCGGCGGGTGTCGGGCATCACCGGCGGCCTCGCCGAGAACATCGTGGCGCACCGTGACGCCCACGGCCCGTTCCGCACCCGGCGGGCTCTGACCGGCGTCCCGCGGCTGGGTCCCAAGGCGTTCGAGCAGTGCGCCGGGTTCCTGCGTATCCGCGACGGCGACGACCCGCTGGACCGCTCCAGCGTGCATCCCGAGTCCTACCCCGTGGTGCGCCGAATCCTCGCCGCGACCGGCACCGACATCACCACGTTGATCGGCAACACCGCGGTGCTGCGCTCCCTGCGGCCGGCCGAGTTCGTCGACGGTGTGGTGGGTCTGCCCACCGTCAGCGACATTCTCACCGAGCTGGAGAAGCCGGGCCGGGACCCGCGACCGGCCTTCACCACCGCGACCTTCGCCGAGGGCGTCGAGAAGATCTCCGATCTCACGCCGGGCATGGTGCTCGAAGGCGTGGTCACCAACGTCGCGGCGTTCGGCGCCTTCGTTGATGTAGGCGTGCATCAGGACGGCCTGGTGCATGTCTCGGCGATGGCCAGGACCTTCGTCAAGGACCCGCGCGAGGTGGTGAAGCCCGGTGACGTCGTGCGGGTGAAGGTGCTCGACGTGGACGTGCCGCGCAACCGCATCGGGCTCACCCTGCGGCTCGAGGACCCCGTCGAGGCCACACCGGCAGCCGCCGCGCCGCACCGGCACCGTGGGGGCACAGCCGCCAAGCGCCCACCGGCGCGTGACAGAGCCACCCCAGCCAGCGGCGCGCTCGCCGACGCACTACGCCGCGCCGGCTACGACGAGCGACGCTGACCAGTCCGGGTCTCAGCCGCCCTCGACAAGCCGGTCTTGGAGCCGCGCGTGCCGGAACTGATACGCCGGGCCGACCGTTCGCAGCACCTGACGCTCACGGGCATCGTCGAGAAACCGCAGCAGACGTAGGGGAGCCTCGTCCCGACGCCACAACTGTGCGTTGGCCAGTGCAGCCGTCCAGATGGCGGATGCCACTACCCCGGAACCGAGCCCAGCCACGAGCCCGTCGGTGACTCCGTACACAAGCCCAACCGTGAGCCCGTACGCGAGCCCGTCCACGAGCCCGTACGTGAGCCCCACCACGAGCCCGAACACGAGTCCGAGCCCGAGCCCGAGCCGACGCTCCCGGCGCCACAACGACCGGGGATCGAGCGGGTTCACGGCCTCCGTCGGTGGCTGTCTCAGCCCCAGCAGGAGCCCCACCGTCAGCCCGAATATGAGCCCGAGCGTGAGCCCTGAGACGAGCCCGAGTCCGAGCGCGGCCTCGAGCCCGTACACGAGCCCGGCCATGAGCGCGGCCATGAGCGCGGTGAGGAGAATCGTCGGGGTAGCAGTTCTGCTCCACCGCAGCCGACCCAGTTGCTGAGGCGATCCTCCGCTGAGGATGACTATGACAATGTAGATGATTCCGTAGCCGCCTGCGGTCACGATCGCGATGACGAGCCCGATGAGAAGTGTGCTGAGGGTATCAACTCCGCTCCCTCGAAGCTGGTCCCACCGCAGCGAAGGTCGTCCACCGATAAAGATCACAAGCAGGTGTCCGACTCCGACGATGAACCCGGACACGAGCCCGGACTTGAGCCCGTCCAAGAGCCCGTACCCGAACCCGGTCACGAGCCCAGCCGCAAGCCCGACCACGAGGGCGGTGCGGAGATTCGCGCGGGTATCGGTTCTGCTCCATCGCAGCCGACCCAACCGCTGAGGCGGTCCTCCGCCCAGGATGAACCCGAGCCCGACCGTGAAACTAGCCACCAGCCCGACCGCGAGCCCGCGCTTGAGCCCGCCCAGCAGCTCGGACTGAAGCCCGATCCCAAACCCGACTCCGACCCCGAGAAGAAGAATCATGAGGATTTCAGTCCTGCTCCACCGCAGCCGCCCTCGCCTGCGCGGAGATACTGCGCCGGGTGAGGACATGAGCAGCAACCCGGGCCCGAACATGAACGCATATCCGAGTGGCTGACCGAAGACGGCTGCGAGTGCGGTCAGGGGCCCGACCCCGAACGCGGCGAAAAGATGCCTGTGGGCCGCGAACCCGGACAGGGACGCGACGACGAACGCGGAGACGACACTCATGGCGGCTACCGTGGCGACGACCCGAGGCCACGCCGGCACCCAGCGCGGGGTTCGCCACCACGCCAGGTCGCGGGTCCCTTCCTCGTTCATCCGGCGGGCCAGCCGCCCCAACCACCGTCGGGCCTGGTCAACAGTGTAGGGCGGAGCCGGCTGGCCCGGGTGTCGGACGTACGCGGCGGTCAGCACCCGGTCGAGAAGATGGTCCTCGATGGCCTTCGCGCTGCCGAACCGGCTGGCGTCGATGAGTTCGTCGACCCCCTCCTTGGGACCATAGGTGTCCCGGACCAGGGTCAGCATCAGTGGAGTGGTCAGCGCGTGGGCCACGACATCATCAGGATGCTCCCGCAGATGATCAACCAGATGTCGCCAGGGGGTGGGCAGCGGGTCGACCTGGGAGCTGGCCAGATACTCCGCCGCCTGCTGGGGACCGATCGGCAGCAGCTCGAGCGCCGCCGAGCCTCGCAGGTGATCGCCGCTGACCGCGGCCACCAGCTCATCGCTGCGGGTGAGCACGACCAGCCGGAAGGTGACCTGCTCATCCAGCGCGCGCAGCGCCACCGGGCGCAGCGCCTCGGGCATCTCATCCAACCCATCCAGGATCACCGCCAGGTGACCGTCCTCGATGAGGCGCATCGCGGCGTCGCGGCCGTACTCCGGAGCCCGCAACAGGGCG
>JAFAUB010000011.1 GCA_019243635.1 Pseudonocardiales bacterium | reverse complement strand
CGTGCGCCCGTCGAGCGGGCCATCGCCAACCTCAAGACATGGCGGATCCTCTTCACTGATTACAGAAGGCCGTTGAAGACCTTCTTGTCCTCGTTTCGAGCCGCTATCGGCCTATACTTCTTCAAGGAGGATTTTGCATAATCCTCCTGGTATCTGCGGTCTCTAGCCGACCAGGACACGCACTGCAGGTGCTTGCGCGGCGACGGCACGGTGCAGTCGCTGTGCGGTGCCCGTTTCACGCCACGGCCGACGTTGCGGGCGGTGGACCCACCGCCGGGTGAGCGGGCGGTGGCCGAGCCTTATCGTTTTCCTCTGCTAGCCGCTGACAGTGCGCTGGATCGGACAGGCCGATGAGCGCTCGCGGTCGTGCTTCCGATCGGCCTCTGATGGAGCTGTCCCCGGCGTCGGACTCACGGCGTGGTCCCACGGGACAGCTGTGGGGTTGGAGCTGTGTGGACGCCCACGCCCACGCCATCGACCCCAGTGGCGAACATCCGGTCCTGGTGCACCTGGCGCGGTGTGGGCATCAGGTGTTGCGCTGGACCATCCTGCAGGAGGTCCCCGGGGGTCGCCGCTGCCCGAGTTGCGTCCACGGGACTGTCCGGTGAGCGTCCTTGGTGGTGATCCGATCTCCGACTGGCCGCCGGTGCCCCCGACTCCCCTCGTTCCCGGCGGCCGGTCGGTCCCTTCTCCCACCGGCCCGGAGTTCCTGGGTCTGCTGTCCGCGGCGGTGGCGCGGGGTGGGTGCCGGTCGGTGCTGGCTGAGGTCATGGCCTTGGCCGGGGAGGCGCCTGGGTTGAGCGATGAGCAGTTGCGGGCTCGGCTGGTGGGATTGGCCGCTCTGGTGACGTGCGGACTGGATGGTGAGATCCGGTGAGGGCGCGGTGGTGGGCGTTATCCCCGATGGATTGCCAGATGCATCTGCTGGCGCCGGGTGATCATCCTTGGGGTGTGCTCAAGCCCCGGTGTGGGCATCTCCTGCCGAGTGGTCCCCGCCAGCATGAGCGGTCCCCCTGGGGTGCACACCGCACGTGCCCGACGTGCGCGGTGATCGCCCGGAGACCCACGTCGGTTCCGGAGGAGCGGTGGGTGAGAAACCAGGACACTGCTGGCCCCCCCTCGGTGCCCACTCCCGCTGAGCGAGGGAAGACGGTAGGGACGTTGTGGGGGCGCTGCTCGGTGGATGAGCTGCTGCACCTGCTGGCCCCCCGAGCTGTGCTCGAAGTCGCGGCGCAGGGCTACGGGGTGGCGTGCTGCGGCGTCCTACTCGTCACGGAGAACTTGGCTCTGCGCGGATCGGGAACACCATGCCCGACGTGCCTGGCGGGGAGCGCGTCATGAGTCCCAGACAGGGATGGGCGTCCGATCCTGGAGGGGTCGGATACCGCTGGAGTCGGTGGGTCGTGTCGCCCGCCACGATCATGGGACCATCCTGAGCGGATTTCTGCCACGAGCATGGGACCACCTGGTTGCCGGTGATGGGACCACCCGGCGTGTCGCGCCGTGGGGGTTGATCACTTCCGGTGTCCGGTCGGTCCGTGTCATGGGAGGTGGGGGTTGGGTAGAGGGGGTTCCGGGAGGTTTCGGTGGTTGAGGTGCGTGGGGTGTTGCGGGCGTGGCTGGGTGGTGCCGGGCTGCGCACGGTGGCCGGGCGGGGGTGGGTGGATCGCAAGACCGCCCGTCGGTATGTGGCCGCTGTCGAGGTGGCCGGGGTCGTGTGGGAGGGTGGGCTGGCTCGGTTGACTGATGAGGTGGTCGGCCAGGTCGTGGCTGCGGTCCGGGCTGTCCGAGCTAGTGGGCACGGCAGTGGCTGGGAGGCCTGGGAGGCGCAGCGGGAGCAGGTTGCTGGGTGGGTGGGCAAGGACCTGTCGGTCGTTGAGATCGTTGGTCTGCTCGCGCGAGGGGGTGTGCTGGTGCCCTGTCGCGCGTTGCACCGGTTTCGCGCCGAACGGTGCGGGTTCGGTCGGGGTGGGCGCGGCACGGTGCGGGTCGCCGACGGTGAGCCGGGGGCGGAGTGCTAGATCGACTTCTCCTGGATGGGCCTGGTCTATGACCCGGCTGGATCGTGGTCATGTACTCGAACCCAGGCGGTATCGGGTCGTCGCCGAGGAGGGTGCGGCAGCGATCCTGTAGCCGCCGATCACCGTCCTCCAGTGCCAGGTAGAGGACGGGGCGTTTCTCGATGGGGATCACGCCGAGCGCATACCCACCGCAAGCGGTGGCGAGAGCGCACGCGAGCACGAACCAGCTCTTGCCAATCTTCGGTGGCCCGACGAGCAACGTGGACCCTTCGGGAATCACGCCAGGCACGAGGTAGCGCAGCGGATGGAACCTCTGGGCGTCCAGCCAGGCACCATCGCGCAAGTCGGCGAGCAGGTCGCGCGCTAGCTCGTGTGCGTACTGCTCGACGATCGCCTCAGCGGTGATCTCAGCCACCGAGCACCACCCTCCTGGTGCTGCCGATCGTGCGGTCGATCTCGGCGCCGGTGAGGCCCACCGCAGTAGCGGCGTCGGCGAGCATCCCGACTGCTGCGCACTCGGCAAGATCACCATCGGCGACCTTTTGCAGCATCCGGCGCGACGCCCAATAGAGCGCGTTGTTCCGGTTGCCCTCAGGGGCGTCGATCACCACCCGCAGCAACCCGACCAGGCCAGACTTGCTGGCACCCAGCATGGGAGCGCGGTGGGCACGGTGCGGCGGTGCGGGTGGGTGTAGCACCTGGGCGACCCATGCAGGTGCCGGGACGATCCCCAGCTCCCGCCCGCGCGGCTGAGTCACCCACTGGTAGCGCTGCCCACTGGCGTGCAGCGACGACGGGGCCACGACATAGCCAGCCGAAGTCTTGACGTCCACGCCGGTGCACAGCTGACCGCGGCTGCGGCCGGTGTGGGTGAGCCAGATGTGCAGACCCCCACCACCCGTGCGGGCCGTGAGGGTCGCTGGCAGGGCACCGTGCTGGCGGGTCAGCTCCAGCAGTGCGGCGCTGCCACCATTGCGGGGATCGACGTCAAGCACGATCACCCCGAGCGGGGGCGGATACCGACGTTGGCCCACGGCCACCGGGCCCACCAAGTGGTGACTTGGGTGAGGTCACAGCTGGCGTCGTCCTTGCCGTGGCTGGTCAGCGGATGCTTACCCGGGCTACCGCAGTCGTGGCCGCAGGTGCAGCGACCGTCAGGGGCCGAGTGCAGGGGTAACACCGCCAGGCCGGAGACGGCGTAGCGCACCGCCCACTCGGCAGGATCGGGGATATCGAGGTTGATCACCACGGCCACCGCCAGCGGACCCCATATGGCGGGAGATCGACGCCGGAGGGTACAGAGGCTGTACCGTCGCCCTGTCCAGCGGTGTGATGGCGGCTGGAGCTTTCCGATACGGGGCGTTCGCGTGGCGGCGGCGCCCCGCTCGCACGTCTAGCGGTCATGTGGCGCTTTCTTCGTCCAGCCCAACCAGGCGGCGCAGGTCGGCGGTGGGGATGCGCCAGTTACGGCCGTAGCGGAGCGCCCGCACGCCTAGCTCGCCACGCCGGACTGCGGCATTCGCCGTGTTGTACGAGATGCCTAGGATTTTTGCTGCGTCGGCGAGGGAGACTGTGGGCCCGGCTTCATCAAGCAGTGTTGAGGCTGTGTGCGGTTGGGATCATCGGTTCACGCTGTGTCCCTTGTTGCCAGCCAGGTGAGCACCGCTGTGCGGTCATAGCGGACGAGCCGCGGACCGACCCGCCGGGCGGGCGGTCCGAGGCGGTTGCCGAGCGCCATCTCACGGTCCTGGCCAGCACGCGAGTGGAGATGCACCACAAGGGCTGGTCGCTGCCTCCTATCCCGCAGGAGGCGATCAAGGCGCTCAGCGGCCCGTTGTCGGAATGAGGCTACCGGCAGGACGAAGCCGGGGGCCTGGTCGATGTGCGCAGCAGAGCGGGCACACACCCGGCTGGCGTGCAAGACCACGGGTCAGCGGTTCACCTGGAGCGTGAGCCGTGAGCAAGGGCCGGGTGTACCGCCGGTGCCCGTGCAAGGACGCCGACGGCCGTGAGCTCGGGCCACGGTGTCCGCTGCTCGACGCTGACCCCAAGCACGGTAAGTGGGGCTTCGCGGTGGACATGCCCAGCGCCGACAATAAGCGGAAGACGATGCGCCGCCACCAGTGGACGATGAAGAGTGCGGCAACCCGCGCTCGTGATGAAGTGCTGGCCCGGTACGGCGCCGGGGTCAAGGTAGACGACCGGGAGAACACGGCCAACCGCCTGAGAAGTTGGCTGAGGGAAAAGAGCCGGACGCTCAAGCCCAAGACGCTGCACCGGTACACCGAGATCGTCACAAAGGAACTGATCCCCGTGTTGGGGGCGCTGCCGTTTGGAGCAGCTGAGCCACGATCATGTGGCTGCGTTCATCGCCGAACTTGAGGACGCCGGCCGCGGTGCCCCGACGATCCGGTATATCCACGCCGTGCTGTCCTCGGCGTTGTCGGACGCAGTGAAGCAGCGCCGGCTCACCCACAACGTCGCTCAGCACGTCGTGCTGGCCCCCGTGCGCGCCGCGGAGCGGGAGCCGTGGACCGCAGCGCAGGCGGTGACGTTCCTGGACCACTGCCACCATGTGGATGACCGGCTGACCGAGCTATTCGAGGTCATCATCGGCACTGGGCTGCGTCGCGGCGAGGCCCTCGCGCTGTGCTGGTCTGATGTGGACTTGGACGCGCGGGCGCTGTTCATCCACCCAGCCCGGGGAACGCTGTCCGACGTGGCCGGGCGGCTGATGTTCACCGCGCCGAAGACGAAGGGCTCCGCAGCGGGAGTGGGGCTGTCCGGGCGGGTGGTGGCCGCGCTGAAGCGCCAAGCAGCTCGCCAGGCCGTCGAGCGCGCCGAGTGGGCCGAATGCTACGAGGATGGTGACCTGGTGTTCGCCCGGACCAACGGCGCGCCGCTGCGCCCGGACCGGGTGCTAGACCGCTTCCACGACCTCACCGAGCAGGCGGGTCTGCCCCGGGTTCGGCTCCACGATCTGCGGCACCTGGCGGCAACGCTGATGCTCACCTCCGGTGTGCCTCTGCCGTTGGTGTCCAAGACGCTTCGGCACTCCCAGACAGGGATCACCGCGGACCTGTACGGAAACCTCACTCGGGAAGCAGCGACGGCCGCTGCGGACTCTCTTGGTGCCGTGCTGGACGCCGCGGC
The DNA here is from genome assembly GCA_019243635.1 of Pseudonocardiales bacterium. GTDB lineage: Bacteria > Actinomycetota > Actinomycetes > Mycobacteriales > Pseudonocardiaceae. The sequence goes on along the minus strand of JAFAUB010000011.1, from coordinate 7,286 downwards.
AGCGGAGCTGGCGAACGAGCGTTCGGCACACGCTGCGACCGCACTGCGACCACGCGATCTTGGTCTGGCCCTGACCAGCGGCTCCACTTGGGGCGTAACCGCTGGTCAAGGGTGGAGCCGCCTCGGGGAATCGAACCCCGGACCTGCTCATTACGAGTGAGCCGCTCTGGCCGACTGAGCTAAGGCGGCGATGCTGGCCGGCACGGCTTAGTGTAACGATTGCTTGCGCCTCACACCTGCCCGGCCTACCTGCTCTGCAACGCGCTGGTCAGCGCCTCGATGGCGATGCGGGGCTTGACGTTGAACTCCAGCGCCTCGCGGCAGTGCAGAACCGCCTCCAGCATTCGGAGTAGTGATTCGGGACTGGACTGGGCGGCGACAGCGGTGATGTCGGCGGCCCGGTCGGGGTGGGTCAGGGCTACCGCGGCGCCCCAGCTGGTGACCAGGGTGTCGCGATAGAAGCCGGCCAGGTCGACCAGGGCGCGGTCCAGTGCATCGCGCTGAGTGCGGGTGGCCCGGGACTTCTGCCGGCGTTCCAGCTCCCGGATGGCGCCTTTGGTGCCCCGGGTGGCTGCCGCGGCACCCTTTCCGGTTCCGCCGGCCCCCAGGGCCGTCTCCAGTTCCTCGGTCTCGGCCACATTGCGAGCCGCAGTCAGGCTGCCCGCCTCCGATTCGGCGGCTTCCACCAGCTCATCAGCCAGCGCGAACACATCCGCTGGTGAGCGTAGCGCCCTCGGCACCCGCAGCACTGCCTCTCGGCGGGTCCGGGCCTCGGGATCGGTGGCCAGCCGGCGGGCGCGGCCGACGTGGCCGCCGCACACCGAGGCGGCCCATCGCGCGGTGTCGGCGTCCACCCCGTCGCGGGCCACCAGCACGTTGGCGACCGCAGCTGCGGGCGGAGTCCGCAACCCCACCGAGCGGCACCGCGAGCGCAGCGTCACCGCGATGTCATCAGGGTGGTCCGATGGTGCGCAGAGGAGGAACACGGTGCGCGGCGGGGGCTCCTCCACGGCCTTGAGCAGTGCGTTGGCCGCGCCCTCGGTGAGCCGGTCGGCGTCCTCGATGAGCAGCACCTGCCATCGGCCCGCCGAGGGCCGCCGGGACGCGCCGGCGACCAGCGCGCGCATGTCCGCCACCGAGATGGACAGTCCTTCGGGGACGACCTGACGGACGTCGGGGTGACTGCCCGCCAGCGTGCTCCGGCAGCCCTGGCAGGCGCCGCATCCCGGCCCGGTCTGCTGATCGGTGCACTGCAGCGCGGCGGCGAAGGCCCGCGCCGCGACCGAACGACCGCTGCCCGGAGGGCCGGTGAACAACCAGGCGTGGGTCATAGCCCCGGCCGGCCCAGCGGCCTCGACCAGGGTGGCGACCGCTGGATCCTGCCCGACCAGGCTAGCCCACACGCTCATCGCGGACCTTCCGCGGGACTGGACGGGGAGCGCCTGCGCACCGCAGTGCGCAGGTCGACCAGCAGTGACCCGTCGAGCCGGTCGTCCATCTGGCGGTAGGAGACCAGGCCGACGGCGGCCGCCAGCAGCCCGGCGCACAACAGCACCGGACGGGTGCCGTCGATGGTCATCCGCTCGCTGAACAGGGTGATGGTGCGCTGCTGGACCAGCCCGACCGCGAACGGGACCAGCGCCATCGAGGCCAGCAGGTCCAACCGGACCAGCGACTGGACGAACGCGATGGTGCGGCCCCGCATCTCATCGGTGACCTGCGCTCCGATGATGGTCAGGCCGGTCAGGAACGCCACACCCCCGGCGGTGCCCGCCAGGATGACGGCGGCCAGCGCGACGATCAGATGCGGCGCCAGCGCGACGGCGACCAGCGCCAGCCCGGCCACCACGATCGCGAGCCCGAACAGTCCGCGGTGCCGGATCCGGCGAGCCGCCAGTGGCGCGAGCGCCATGCCCAGACCCAGACCGACGAACAGCGACGCGAACAGCAGCCCGTAGGCGGCGTTGCCACCGCCCAGGCTGGTGGAATAGAGCTTCGCGCACGCGATGACGGCCCCGCCTGCGGCGAAGGCGCCGAGGATCCCGGTGACCAGGCCACGGACCAGAGGCGTGCCGCGGACAAAGACCACACCGTCGCGCAGCATCGTGAGCAGCCCGGGTTGGGCGCCGCGCCGGGTCACGGCCCGGCCCGAGATCTCCGGGATCCGGGTGCCGACCATCAGCGCGCAGAAGGCGTAAGCGATGCCGTTGAGGCTCAGCGCCAGATAGGCCGATCCTTCGGCACTAGGGATCAGCTCCGCCCGGCTCAGCGCCGGGCCGAGCTTGGACAGCACGCTGAACACCCCGGCGGCGACCAGCACAGCCACCCCGTAAGTCATGATCAGCGAGAGTTGGTTGGCGGTCTCCACCTGATCGGGGCGCCGTAGCAGGTTGGGGATCGAAGCGTCCTTGGCCGGGATCCAGAACAGCGCGCAGAGCTCGATGAGGAAGGTCGCCACGAACAGCCAGGCCAGCTGGCCGACCAGCGGGATGGACAGGAACAGGCCGGCCCGCAGCACGTCACAGACCACCATCTGGTGCCGGCGGTCCAGCTTGTCGGCCAGCGCCCCGGCCAGCGGGCCGAGCAGCATCGCGGGCAGCAGCTTGGTGGCGACCACCCCGCCGAGCGCGAAGCTCTGCGCTTGGTAGCCGCTGGTCAGCTGGGTGGCCAGCGCGGAGAGCGCCAGCAGGGACTGCCACTCTGCGGTCGCGGTGATCGCCGTGACGCTCCAGAGCCGGCGGAACGCGGGGATGGCCAGCACCCCGCGCACCCGCTGCGCGGTGGTCCCCGCCAGGTCGTGCTCGGCGTGGCGGTCCATGCTGCTCCACGTGGTTAGCGGTGATGACGCATTACCGTTATATCCGAATTGAGTTAAGCAGGTGTGCCAGCCGCTGCGCGAGTTGAGGGCGTGACGCCGAGGCCAACGTGTACCAGCGACTGCGATCGACCCCTCGTTTCTGCTCGAGCGTGTAGCCACCGCGCTCGGTCTCGTAGTAGGTCACCACGAACTCCGCGACACGCCTGCCCCCCCGCCGGTCGCGCCGGGCCGCACCGAACTTGCCTCCGCCGAGCTTGGGACCTTGCAGCATAGTGCGGAACCGGTGAGCGTCATCCGGTCGGGTGCCGCCCCGCAGCAAGGCGCGTTCCACCTCGACGCCGGTCATCCCCTCCTGGTCGGCGAGGAGCTCGGCGGGAACGGACACCGCCGTCCCGCTACCCATCGTCCGGGTCGCCGGCTCCGCCAGCGGTAGCCGGTCGGGAATGACGTCGGCCACCGCGGTGGGTAGGGCGGTGTCCCGGGCGGCCCTGATGCGCATCCCGAACTCACCGAGCTCGGCGAGAGCAGCGTGCTCGCCCCGCGCGCACCCCACCACCGTGCGCTTGCCGTCGGGCAGGTCGAGCCGGGCGTTGAGCTCCGCCGCCGGTCGGGCGATGAGGTGCAGGGCGTCCTCCAGTTCCGGGGCGAGCTGCCGGGTGCCGGCCAGCCCGCGAGCCCGCAGCGCTTCCCAGGCCCGTCGCTGGGCAGCCGTGTGTTCCTCGGCCGTGCGTTCGGATCCTCCAGGCGGTCGCAGGTTCCAGTGCACCAACCCCAGCCGGAGATGCCGCCAGGCCAGCAGGTACTCCTCGGTGGTCAGCTCTAGGGCGCCGCTGGTCGCGCTGGCGACCGGCCCCGCCGACATCACCGGTAGTCCTCGTCGGCACCGATGACCGGGGGAGCGACCTGGGGTAGCTCACCGACGATGGCGTTGGTGTCCTGCTCGACCAGATAGCTCGGCCGCCGGTGCGCGGTGTCGCCACCACGGCCCGAGCCACCGGTCGCGCCGAGCGGAGCGTTCGCGAACCCGGCGCCATCACGGCCGGGTCGTCCGGTGCCGGTCTGCTCGGCACCGCTGTGCAGAGGACCGCTCTGACCAGCGGAGCCGCTCAGCGGGGAGTCACCGGTGCCGAACGCGGCACTGGGACGAGGCCCGAAGCCGCCGCTCCGGCTCACACCACCGCCACCGGAGGACCGCGGTCCACCGCGACGGCGGTCCTCGTCAGTGGTGCCCGACCTGGTGGGCATCGGGGACGGCCCGAACGGCGCCGCCATGGCCGGCCGGACCGAGCCTGGTCCGGCCATCGGGTCCGCGCTCGGGCCGGGGTAGCCCCCAGCGAGCTGGGGCGCCACCGCGGCCGGCGCATGACGGGCCCCGGACGCGAGCTGTGAGATGGTGGCCGCTGGGGCGACGATTCTCCCATGCCCGCCCGTCACCGCACCTGGGTGTGAGACAGGCAGGTGTGAGGTAGCGGAGCGCACCACACCGCGATGCACCACACTGGGATGCACCGGGCTCGGGTGAGTGTGAGTGCTCCAACCGCCATTCACGCCGCCGCCCGGGGCCGGCGGCGCCACCTCGGCGACCACCGCCGGTGCTGCGGTGAAGTGCTGGTGGACCGCCAGAATCTCGTTCGAGGTGCCCTGATAGCCGCTCATCAGCTCCCGGGCGCGCTGCTCATCCTGCTGGGCCGCCACCTGGGCTCGCTCGTGCTCGGTCTGGATCCCGGGCAGCCATTCCACCGCGTGGTCGGCTATCCAGGTTCCCGGGTCCTGGCTGAACGACACTTCGGGAACGGCGCGCGGCGGCGGCATGCTGTCCCGGGTGTGGGCGAAGACGCCGGCCTGCTCGCGGACTCGGATCGCCATGCCGTTCGCCGTGGTGGCGGTCTCGGCGACCCACGGCGCCATCGCCATCGTCGCGTGGGTGGCCGCATCGGCGGCCGCGCCCTGCTGCGCCGCGCCGATCCCGCGCACCGCGTGCTCCACGATGCTCTGGATCTCCCGCAGCTGCGCCGCGACGCTGTGCCAGGCCCGGCTCGCGTCCATCATCTCGGTGCCGCCCGGCCCGCCGGTGATGTGGTGGTAGATCGTCTCGTGTGAGACGGTGCTGTAGTCGACGTTCGTGCCCATCGGTGTCCCTCTCCTCAGCCCTTCAGCGGCGGCAGGTTGCCCATGACGCCCTCCGCGAGCGCCTTGGCCGGCCCGCACGGCTCCTCCAGCCCCTGCCGCAACGATGTGAACTCGACGACGAATGTCTGCCTCTCGGCGGCGGCGACCCGGAAAGAGCAGCTGGTGCCCTCCACCAGGTCCTTGGTGCGGATGGCCGGATGCCCGGCGACCTGGGTGACCTCGAAGACCGCGAAGGTCGCTCGCTGGGCATAGACGTTGTGCAGTACGTCTATGCCCATCTCCACATAAGTCCTGATCTCGCGGGTGTGCGCCTTGTCGTCCCACTCGCAGCCGGGGGCGCCCAGGACATCCTTGGGCTGGCCGGGCAGGTCGATCCGGTTGGCCGCCAGCTGCGCCGGGGTGAGCAGCGCGCAGGGTGTTGTGCCGGTCAGATCCTTGGGATCGTGCACCGGCGGGATCGGGTCGGCCGACGATGCCGGTGCCGCGCCCGCGCCGGTGGGCTGCGCGCCACCCGCCGAGCAGCCCGCCAGCAGGGTGGCGAGCACCAGCACGACCGGGACGCGGCGCATTACAGCTCCGACCCGCGCAGGCGGGCGGCGTTGGCCTCATCGGTGTTCCGGTGGGTGGCCAGCGACCGCTCCAGGGCGTCGGCCGTCTTCTCCAGCTGGATCGCGCCGGACTCCAGCGCGGAGCGCAGTGAGCCCGGCTCCTCGCTGGCCGCCCACCGCCCGATCTCCCGCGCCGCGTTGATGCTGATCGCGTCGAGACCCGGCGGCGTGATGTTGGCTAACCGACCGACCTCGAATTTCAGGTCCCGCATTCCCTGCGCGGCCTGCCGGAAGGCGGTGATCGCCTGCGGGGCCTGGTCCAGGTCGAGCCGGAAGTGTTGGGCGGGGTCGAGCAGGATCGAGGTCAGATCCTGGACGGGTCCCGGCCCGTCAACCGGCGGATGGATCAACGCGTTGAGGTTCTCGGCCATCCCGCCCGATGGTGTGGGACCACCGAACCCGCCATGCTCACTCATCGTGGTGTTCCTCTCACCTGCTGTCAGCGGCTTGCGTGGAGTCTGCCACAGCGCTCACCGTGAAGATCCCTTGCTCAGCCCTTCAGCGGTGGCAGGTTACCGATGACGGTCTCGGCGAAGGACTTCGCCGGACCACACGGGTCCTCGCGATTCTGGCGTAACGCGGTGAACCGGACGATCAGCGTCTGCGCGTCGGCCGCGGCGACCCGGAAGTAGCAGCTGGCGCCGTGCACGTCGTCCTTGGTGCGGATCGCCGGCTGCCCCGCCACCTGGGTCACCTCGAGAACCGGGATCGTGTCTCGCTGGCTGTAGACATTACGCAGCACGTCGTTGCCGAGGTCCACGAACACGGCGAACTCGCGGGTATGCGCCGTGTCACTCCACTCGCATCCGGTGTTGCCGAGGACATCCCTGGGCCGGCCGGGCTGGTCGATCCGATCGGCCTCGAGTTGCGCCGGGGTGAGCAACAGACACGGCTGTATGGCGGCCAGGTCCTTGGGGGTTCGCACCGGCGGGATCGGGTCGTCCGGCGCTCTGGCCGATGACCTCGACGCCGCGTCGGCATCGGCGGTCTGCCCGCTCCCCGTTGAGCAACCGGCCAGTGTTGAGCCACTGGCCAGGACAGCGGCCAGCGCCAGCACAGCCGAGACGGCACGCATCACAGCTCCCCGCGCGCAGGTGAGTAACGCGCGGAGTGTGCCATACCCCCGCGTTGAGTGGTTCGGCAGCTACACCGGTGCGCCCCCTAGGCGCAGCGATGCCCGCCAACGACTCGTCAGCGCTGGAGTGACATGTGGGCCACCGGGCGGGCCGGCCCACCCGGGCGCGTCAGCGATCACCGAGGAAGGGCTGCCGGCTGACCCGTCACGGAAGGAGTCTGAGTATCGACTCCACGATCCCCATGATGATGCTGTACGCCAGTACCCCGCAGATGACCAACGCGACGAGGAAGAAGACAGTCGCGCCCCCATCGGACCGGCTCTGTGGCGGCAGGCGGGGGGCCTGGAGGCCGATTCGGCGACGGAGGTCACCGAGCCGCACGGGCGCGCGGGACACGACCGCCGGCGGCAGGAGGAGACGTGAGCCACGGGGTCCGCGCGGCGGCGGCTGAGCCGAGACCGGCGCGGAGACGAACGGTCGCGGGCGCTGGCCCGGCGCGCCTGCCGAGGGGGGCCCTCCCACCTGCGGAGCAGACGGAGCAGGCAGCGGTGCTGTGACATTCGACGGGGGGACATTCGACGAGGGGGTATTCGATGGGGGGGCGCTCGACGGAGGGGGACTCGACGGAGGGGGACTCGACGGAGGGGGACTCGA
>JAFAUB010000077.1 GCA_019243635.1 Pseudonocardiales bacterium | reverse complement strand
GTCACGTCGTCGAGGAAGATGTCGCTTTCCGGGTGCCGACCCGCGCTCGTCGTGGGCCGGTCGAGCAGAAACCGGGAACCGGCGTTAGGGCCGCGCTTGACCACCAGCAGAGCGGAGCCTACCGCCAATGCGTCGACACCGGCGATGGGCGCCGCCGGTGACTCGACGCTCTCGTGCTCGGACAGGAAGTCAGCCCGGAACGTCGAGGTCTGCTCCGGGCCCCGCTCCGGGGGTACGCCGGGCCCGTCCTTCGTGCTCACGCTGGGCTCTCCTTCACCAGGGGCGGTGGTCTTGTGATCGGACCACAACCTACCGTGCCACCGGCGGACGGTGCGGACGGAGGTCAGCGGCGGTCAGTGCCCGGGTCAGGTTTCCTCCTCGATGAGCATGCGGTAGTCCTCGGCGCCCATCAAAGAGTCCATCGCGGAAACGTCCGCCAGCTTGATCTCGATCATCCAGCCCTCGCCGTAGGGGTCGGAGTTGACCAGCTCGGGGCTGTCCTCCAAGGCCTCGTTGCGGGCCACCACCTCGCCCGCCACCGGCGCGTACACCTCTGACACGCTCTTGGTCGACTCCACCTCACCGACCGGCTCTCCCCGCGCCACCGAGTGGCCGACCACGGGCAGCTCCACGTGGACTATGTCGCCGAGCTGCGTCTGCGCGTAGTCGGTGATACCGACCCGCACAGCGCCTTCGGCGCTGCTCAGCACCCACTCGTGCGCCGTGCTGTATCGCAGCTCCTCGGGAACCACCACGCGTCCCTCCCCATCATCACCCGACATCATCCCCGGTCCGCGTGCCCCGCGGCGCGCACCGTCAGCCGAACCTGAAGCAGGTAGAGCACTCCCGACCAGACGTACAACGCGCCGCCCCAACCGGTGAAGGCCACCGCGAACGCCTGGGCCGTCGCGCCTACCCAACCATGCACGTCGTGGGCCAGCAGCAGCAGTGGGAAAGCATAGAGCAGGCAGAGAGTGGCCGCCTTTCCCACATAGTGCACCGGCGGCGGACCGTAGCCATGTCGGCGCAGCACGGGCAGAGTCAGCAACAGCACGAGATCCCGGGCGACCAGCGCGGCCACCACCCACCACGGCAGGATTTCCCGCGCGCCGAAGGTGAGCAGGGTGCTCAGCGTGTACACTCGATCGACCGCCGGGTCAAGCAACGCACCCAGCCTGCTGGCCTGGTTCAGCAGGCGGGCGAGCTTGCCGTCCAGCCAGTCGGTGAGGCCCGACAGCGCCAGCACCAGCACGGCGAGCAGGTCGTCATGCGGGCCGAGCAGCAGCCACAGGAACAGCGGGATGCCGGCCAGCCGGAGCAGGCTGAGCACGTTGGGCACAGTCAGCAGCCGGTCGGCCGGATCCCTCGCCTCTGGCCGAGGTTGGCTCGGCAGCACCTCGGGCCCTCCTGATCACACCCGGGTTCCACAGGATGCAGTCCGGGAAGCCCAGCGTCCCACACCCCACAGGCCTAGTCGTCGATGGAGCCATCAAGTGCTCGATCGTGTGTGAAATAGGGGGCGGTCTTGTTGTCGAACATCATCAACGCAGAGCCGATGGCCATATGCAATGTCCAGATACCTGCAGGTCCCAGGCGGCCACCGAACAGAATATTGCGGTGCGCGGTCTCGGCTGGTAGTTCATGACCGGGGTACCTTGAAAACCACCGCAGTCACGCACGACTTTCCGCTCGAAGTCCAGGGTGCGCCAGCCGAGCCGGCCCTCGACGTAGTCGAAGCACCTGTCCAATGGGCCGGTATAGATGACCGGTGTACGTTTGGGAACATCTTCGCGCATCTCGAAGTAGTCGGTGTTCAGCAGCACCTCGACGTTCGGGTGCGCAGCATCTTCTTAAGCCACGCGGTATAGCCGGGTGGTCTCTAGTGGTGAGCGCGACACCGGCCTTGACCTGGGACCCTCGTGAGGGCTCACATCGAGCTATAACGGGCAGGCTAGGGGCTGCCCGATGCGCGGGCCGGCTTACGAGCCCTCGCCCCAGATCAAGGCCGGTGTCGCGCTCACCGTTTGAACTCAAGCACCAGGACTCCGCCTGCGTACCCGCCAGAAAGGCACGTCTGCTCAGGTGTGGCATAACCGGCCGCGGCCCACCTCTTAGCGGTGCGTCGACAGGATGGTGATCGGGACTTCGGTTCCATCTGCGGCGATGGCCTGTGAGCGGTACCAGCGCACCTGTACCCGGGACTCGCTCAGCCCGCCGAGCCCGGGCTCGACTACGGCGCGGGCGGGGTCGTAGATGAGCACAGCCGGGGGCCGGGCGACCTCCGAGTAGGAGAAATGCAGCCGGTCACCGTCATCCTGCCCGCCGAGGTCGGCCAGCCACAGATCCCGACACCGCCCACTCCCCGTAGCTGTGCTCGGCCACCGGCCACCGCCCGTGATGCAGGCGCGCAGTGGACAGCGCCGCATCGTTGGTGGAGGCGCCCAACACCGACTGGTCACCAGCGGCCGGGGAGCCCACCCGGTGAAACCACAGCACGAGCAGCCGTGGGTGATCGGCGCTTCCCGCCTGGTAGGTTGCGAACAGCCGTGCTCCACGGACCTCGGGAGGCGACCACACCTCACCGTCCAGGGCCTGTGTAATGCGGACCCGCAGGTCCTGCAGCAACCGCCGACCAGAGCGGTGCCGCAAGAACAGACGCTGCTGCGCGGCCAACCAGCGGTCTCGCCGCAGTCGGGCGCCCGGGCCCTACCGGCGGCGACCGAGCCGATGCTACCGACGGTTCACGACGGTCGTGTCGCCCGCGTGGCGTTCAGGCGGTGCGCCGGCTCGCGGAGCCGGGTTGACGGGCAGCCCCGGGTCAGCAGCTCGCCGCCGAGCACGCGGGGCAGCTGTTGGTGCGCGGTCCACTCCGGCGCTGCCCGCTCCATCGTCAGCAGCGTGGACTCGACGGCCCGATCGTGGCCCAGGCGCAGCTGGGCGTGCGCGACGTCGGCCAGCTCGGTGGCCGCCCCGGCCCGAACCTGCCGGGCGGCGGTCGCCCGGCGCAGCAACACCCCTCCATACACCGACAGGTGCGCCGTGCTGGCATCCCCCCTGGACTGTATGCTCTCCGCAGCCGCCACCGAGATCCGCTCAGCGTCCACGAACCGGCCTTGACGGATGAGCAGGCGACCAAGCGTGTCGCGGTAGCGTCGGCTCGTAGCGGATCCGACACGAGGGCGGCCAACCGCACTGCCTCCCGGGCCGCCACGTACCCGAGATCGGACGCACCAAGACCCAGCAGTATCTCGGCCGTGATCTGGTGGACCTGCGCGGCCAGATCAGCTGGGTGTAGGGGGTTTGCGCAGCGCCCGGATGCGTTCGCCGATCGTCGGCTCACCCATCCCCGCGCCCTCCAGCACCTGGGAAACCTGCGTGATGTTCCCTGCCGACGGTACCGGGGCACCATTACCGGTCCGCACACCCTAAAACCTGGTGTGCTCCAGCCAGTGCTCCAGAACGCTGCCGTCGCCGAGCACGGTGACCGGTGCCTCGGCCGGTGGGACGCGGCGCATCAGGACCAGCAGCAGGTCCACCACCGCACCCCGGACCGCGACATCGCCCTTGGCGTGACCGGGTTCCCAGACCGGACCCGACGGGGTCCGGCGCACGATCCACTCCCCCGCCTCGTCCAGCCCTGGGTCGGTGGAGTGCAGATGCAGGATCTGGCCCTCGCCTCGCAGCGCCGCGAGCTCGGGCCGCAGCTCGACCGCGTGAGGCAGGCAGAGCAGGCTCAGCCACTCGGAGATCACATCAGCGGCCAGCTCGGCCTCCACGGTGAACTCGCGACCCAGCGCCAGCTCGGCATCGGCACGGTGCACCACGGTCTCGTGGGCCATCCGGCGGCCCCAGAACCCGACGCTCTGGTCGTCAGCCCAGCTCCACACGGGGGCCTGTGGGCCGGCTGCCCGAACCGCGTTCACCAGCGCACCGGCGCCCTCACGCAACCAGGTACCGAGCCCATCGGGGTCCTCGGGCGCCGCAGCCACACCCAGCGCACTGGGGTCGAGTGGGGCGGTGGCACGCCGGGTGATGATCGCGGTGGCCCACCGATGGGCCTGCCCGAGGTGCTCGGTGAGCCGATACAACGTCCAGTCCGGACAGGTCGGCACCCGCAGCCACAGGTCAGCGTCGTGCAGCGCCTCGGCGAACAGAGCGGACTGCGCGGTCAGCGCGTCGAGGTGGCGGTCAGTGCGCAGCGAAACCATACAGCTGTCCTCCCGGGGTTGTCGCGACTCGCAGCCTAAGCGTTTGCGCCCTCGGTGGTGCGGTGCCACACCGGGTGGTGTGCACTGTGTCCTATGGCCTCGCACTCAGCCTCACATCCGCAAGATCCCGTCCACCGCGCCCTGGGTGGCGGCTGGAGCACCTTCCTCGCGGCGGCGATGCGCTCTCCCCGTGATGTCGGGACACTGCTGCCATCCGGACCCGAGCTGGCCCGGCGGCTGGCCGCCGTGGTGCCCGGAGCGGGCCAGGCTGGGCGCCCCCCGGTGGTGGTGGAGCTCGGTGCCGGGGCCGGGGCGGTCACTGCGGTGATCGCCCGGGAGGCGGACCGCGACGCGGTGGTGATCGCGGTGGAGAAGGACCCCGAGCTGGCCGATCGGTTGCGAGCCCGCGAGCTGGGTGTGCGGGTGGTCACTGCGGACGCCGCCACGCTCGCGAGCATCCTCGCCGACCATGGCGTGGACCGCGCCGATGTGATCGTCTCTGTGCTGCCGTGGACCCTGTTCGGCCCGCAACGGCAGCGCGAGTTCCTGACGATCTTCGCCGCCGCGCTGGCGAGCGACGGGGTGTTCACCGCCGCCGCCTACAGCCTGGGCTACTGGACGCCCGCAGCCTGCGGGTTCCGCCGCGAGCTGGGGCGGGTCTTCGGCGAGGTACTGCCCACCCGCACCATGTGGCGGCACCTGCCGCCGGCCATGACCTATGTCTGCCGGCGCCCGGGAACGGCCGGTGTGGACATCAGCGCGGATCCGAGTCGATGAGCAGGTGGCCATCCAGCCGGGTCACCCGTAGCGCCCGCTTGAGCACCTGCGCGGTGCCGCCTGCGGTGTAGGTGACCTCAACGGGCACCCGCACCGAGCCGTCGGGGTTGTCCGTGACCCCGAAGGCGTCCCGCGCGCTGACCGAGGAGTACTGCTTCCAGTACGACTGGAACGCCGACTCGCTGCCGAAGACCGCCTGCGCGGTGGGTGAGAGCAGCTGCCAGGCCGATGACGCGTTGTCCATGCCGTTGTAGTAGTCGATCACGAGCTGTCCGGCGTCACTCCATCCGATCGGCTGGGAGTGGTCCACCCGCTGTACCTGGGGCGGCGGGGATGCCACGGCCGGCGCCGGTTGCGGTGTCCGTGCCGGCGCCGGCGTCGCCGTGGGCGCCAAGGTCACCACCGGCCCGGCGGAGCGCGCGCTCGGTTCCCCGGCTGGGCCTTTCGACAGCAGCACCCCTCCCCCAGCGAACGCGAGTACCGCGAGGACGGCTCCGACCAGCATGCCCGGCCTGCCCCGTCGTCGCCGCGGGTGTGCCGGAAAGCTGTCAGCGGTCTCGGAAAACCGGGTCACCCGGGTCGGTGCCACCGCAGTGGGTGACCCGGGTCCCGGAGCCGGCGTGGGCACCGGTCGGCTGGTCCGTACCTCGGCCAGCTCCACGCCGGCGCGGTGCATGTCGGGACGCGCCGCTGGATCGGTGGCCAGCAGCCTCATCAGCACCGCTGCCAGCGGGCCGGCGTCCCGGGGGGGCTCCACCTGCCCGCTAGCCACCGCGTGCAGCAGCGCGAGCGGGTTGTCGCTCTCACCGAAGGGACCTCGCCCCTCTACCGCAGCGTAGAGCGTGGCGCCGAGGGAGAAGACATCCGAGGCCGGCGTCGGGACCTGCCCTCGGGCTACCTCTGGAGCGAGGTAGGCGGGTGTACCGGCCACCATCCCGGTCTGGGTGACCGTGACGTCACCCGCGGCTCGCGAGACGCCGAAGTCGGTGATCTTGGCGGTTCCGTCGTCGGTGATCAGGATGTTCCCGGGCTTGACGTCCCGGTGGACGATCTGCGCGGCATGCGCCGCAGCCAGCGCCAAGGCGATCTGTCTGCCGATCGAGGCGACCTCGAGCACCGGGAGAGCGCCCCGCTCGCCCAGCACCGCAGCGAGGCTGCGGGAGGGCAGGTACTCCATCACCAGGCAGGGCTCACCCTCGTGCTCGGCCACGTCGTAGACGACGATGGCGTTCGGGTGATGCAGTCGCGCAGCGATACGTGCCTCACGCAGCGCCCGGGACCGGGCTTCGCCGGTCGCCCGGGGGCTCAGCTCAGGCTGCAAATGCAGCTGCTTGACCGCGACCAGCCGCTGCAGCCGCTCGTCCATGGCTCGCCAGACGACACCCATGCCGCCGATGCCGACCCGGTCGAGCACTCGGTAGTGGCCGGCGATCAGCTGCCCCGTGTCGATATGCGGTCACTCCTTACTGTTTCCGCATGAGCCCACCCTGTCCCCGACCGGAGGTCAGGCTATCGCGCCGCGGCCCGGTTCGCCTGCCGGCCTGGGCCGGCCCCGGCTCGCCCCGGGTGCGAGGTCGCGGGCACGATCGTGCTCACCATGACGCTCACCGAGACGCTGCCCGCCGGTTCCGGGCCCGACGAGCTGTTCGACACCTTTGTGGCCTGGGCATCGGGCCGGGGCTTGGCCCTATACCCGGCCCAGGAGGAGGCGCTGATCGAGATCGTCTCAGGCTCGAACGTGATCCTGGCCACTCCGACCGGGTCCGGTAAGAGCCTGGTCGCGACCGGCGCGCACGCTACCGCGCTGGCGCGGGGCGAGCGCAGCGTCTACACCGCGCCGATCAAGGCGCTGGTGTCGGAGAAGTTCTTCGCGGCGTGCGAGGTCTTCGGTGCCGAGAAGGTCGGGATGCTGACCGGTGACTCCAGTGTCAACGCCGGGGCGCCCATCATCTGCGCCACCGCGGAGGTGCTGGCCAACATGGCGCTGCGCGCGGGGCCTGATACCGACGTCGGCCTGGTCGTAATGGATGAGTTCCACTTCTACGCCGACCCGGATCGCGGCTGGGCGTGGCAGGTGCCCCTGCTCGAGCTTCCTCGGGCCCAGTTCCTGCTGATGTCCGCGACGCTGGGTGAGGTCACCCGCTTCGAGCGGGACCTGACCCGGCGCACCGGCCGTCCCACCTCGGTGGTCCGCTCCGCGCAGCGACCGGTTCCGCTGCATTTCCGGTACGTGACCACGCCGCTGCACGAGACGCTGGAGGAACTGCTGGCCACCAAGGCGGCACCGGTCTATGTGGTGCACTTCACCCAGGCCTCAGCCGCCGAGCAGGCTCAGGCGCTGACCAGCATCAACGTCTGCAGCCGCGCGGAGAAGGACGCCATCGCCGAGCTGGTCGGCGGGTTCCGGTTCACCGCTGGTTTCGGACGGACACTGTCCCGCCTGGTGCGCCACGGGATCGGAGTGCACCACGCCGGGATGCTGCCGCGGTATCGCCGGCTCGTCGAGCGGCTCGCCCAGGCCGGCCTACTGAAGATCATCTGTGGTACCGACACCCTCGGTGTGGGCATCAACGTGCCGATCCGCACGGTGCTGCTCACCGCGCTGGGCAAGTACGACGGAACCCGTACCCGCCAGCTCACCGCGCGGGAGTTCCACCAGATCGCCGGCCGGGCCGGGCGGGCCGGCTATGACACCGCCGGCGATGTCGTCGTGCAGGCCCCCGAGCACGTGGTGGACAACGCCAAAGCCGTGGCCAAGGCGGCAGACGACCCCCGCAAGCGTCGCAGGATCGTGCGCAAGAAACCCCCTGAGGGATCGGTGTCCTGGAGCGAGCGCACCTTCGACCGGCTCGTCGCGGCCGAACCGGAGCCGCTGACATCCAGCTTCGCGGTCAGCCACGCGATGCTGCTCAACGTCGCCAACCGGCCCGGCGACGCGTTCGCGGTCATGCGCCACCTGCTCACCGACAACCACGATGACCGCCCCGCACAGCGCCGGCACATCCGAGCGGCCATCGCGATCTACCGGGCGTTGCTGGCCGCCGGCGTCGTCGAGCGGTTGGCGGTGCCCGACGAGCAGGGTCGGACGGTGCGGCTCACCGGGGACCTGCAGCTCGACTTCGCGCTCAACCAGGCACTGTCCCCGTTCGCGCTGGCCGCGATCGAGCTGCTCGACCCGGAGTCGGTCGACTATCCACTGGACGTGCTCTCGGTGCTCGAGGCCACCCTGGAGGATCCCCGGCAGGTACTGAGCGCGCAGCTGTCCAAGGCCAAGGGAGAGGCTGTGGCGGCGATGAAAGCCGAGGGCATCGAGTACGAGGAGCGGATGCGGCTGCTCGAGGATGTCAGCTACCCGATGCCGCTGGCTGAGCTGCTCGACGCCGCGTTCGAGACCTACCGGGCAGGTCATCCGTGGGTGGCCGATCACCGGCTGTCCCCTAAGTCGGTGGCCCGGGATCTCGCCGAGCGGGCGATGACCTTCACCGAGTACGTCGGGTTCTACGGGCTGGCCCGCTCCGAGGGGCTGGTGCTGCGCTATCTAGCCGACGCCTACCAGGCGTTGCGCCGCACGGTACCGGCGGAGGCCAAGACCGACGCGCTGCGTGACCTCCAGGAGTGGCTCGGAGAGCTGGTCCGCCAGGTCGACTCCAGTCTGCTGGACGAGTGGGAGAAACTGCGTGACCCACAGGCGCGGGATACAGCGCCGACGCCGGTGGACCACCGGCCCGCGCCGGTGACGGCCAACGGGCGGGCCTTCCGGGTGCTGGTGCGTAATGCGCTGTTCCGCCGGGTGGAGCTGGCTGCTCGCCGGCGATGGGACGAGCTGGGTGAGCTCGACGGTGACACCCGCAACGGGGACGCCAGGTGGGACGCGCAGTCCTGGCGCCACGCCCTGGAGCCCTACTTCGACGAGCATGACGAGATCGGCACCGGCGCTGACGCTCGCGGTCCACACTTGCTGATCATCGACCATCAGCCCGGCCGGTGGGTCGTGCGGCAGATCCTGGACGATCCGGCCGGGCACCACGACTGGGCCATCAACGCCGAGGTCGACCTGGCTGCCTCCGATGAGGCCGGGATCGCCGTGCTGCGGGTGACCGCGGTCGGCCGGCTGTAGACCCGGCGGTCAGGCCGGCTCGTTGCCTGGCTTCCACTTGATGCCGCAGCCCATGCTGGGCACCTGTGGTTCGGGCACCGGCGCTCCGGCCAGCACCAGATCCAGCGCCGTGCGCAACGCCTTGCCGGTCACCGGAACGTCGTTGCGGGGGCGAGACTCGTCGAACTCGCCCCGGTAGACCAGCCGGTGCCCGGCGTCGTAGAGGAAGAAGTCCGGGGTGCATGCGGCCCGGTAGGCCAGTGCGACCCGCTGGGTATCGTCGAGCAGGTACGGGAAGGTGAACCCGGCGCGGTGGGCCTGCTCGGTCAGCCCGGCCAGGCCGTCGTCGGGGTAGTTGTCGATGTCGTTGCTGCAGACCGCCACCACGGCCACGTCCGGCGTGTACTCGGCAACCAGCGAGCCGAGCTCTCGCTCGATGTGCCGGACATAGGGACAGTGGTTGGACAGGAACATCACCAGCAGCGGCCGAGAGGGGGCAAAGCCATCCGAGGTCACGATCCGGCCGTCGAGAGACGGCAGGGCGAACGGTGGTGCTGGCGTGCCGAGCGGGACCATGAACGAGTTCACTGCCATGGTCACCAGTCTCTCATCAGCGGCGATACGTGGCACGTTGACGCTTCCGCCACCGGCTCGGCGAGCGGTCCACGGTGGTGCACCGCTCGACGAGCCTGGCTTCGAGCCCTGGTCCGATACCCGCTAGGCCGAGTCTCGGCCGGTGGCGTCCTGGACCTTGCGCACCGCGCCGTCGATCTGGTCGCTGAACTTGCCCTTGGTGAACTGGTCGACGAGTCGGCCTGCCTGATCCGCGATCTTGCCGACTGCGGCGGGGTTGTTCTTGGCGAACCGGCGAGCGGCCTCCACCACCCCCGCCAGAGCGATGAGTCTCCCTAGAATCCCCAGCATCGTGTTTCCTCCCTTGGCTGACCGACCACAATCCCCACTAGATCACAGCGAAGTGGCGAGGATACCGCGCCCGACCCCCTGTCAGAACCCCATAGCCTGAGCCCGGCGCCTCACCTCGCGACCTCGGTCGGTCCGCAGTGCGCCGATCGGGGTGCCGGGCAGCGAGTCCTCCTCGGTGAACAGCCAGCGCAGGATCTCCTCGGCGGCGTAACCGGCGTCGCGCAGCAGGGTGATCGTGCCGGGCAGTCCTTTGACGACGGCATCCCCGTTGAGGAACTCCGCAGGCACCACCGTCACACCATGGCGGCGTACTCCCAGCAGTTGCCCGTCGCGCAGCATCTGGTGCACTCGGGTCACCGGCAGTCCCAGCCGTCGCGCCACATCGGGTAGGGGCAGCACCACCACCTCGGGATCGAGCACGTCCAGGGCGATGGGGATGTCGCTCACGCTGGTCACCATGCCATATCCGCTAATCGGCGCCCTTCCGCCATTCGACGTGTCGGGGTCCGTACGATCCTCAGACTGTGGAGCGACAGGGGCCCGATCACGAGGGGGACCTGGTCGGCAGCCTGCTGGACGGGCGCTACCGGGTTGGTCCGGTGCTGGCCCGCGGCGGCATGTCCACCGTCTACCGCGGCACGGATACCCGCCTGGAGCGTCCCGTGGCCATCAAGGTGATGGCCCCTCGGTTCGCCGCCGACCCGGTCTTCCAGCAGCGCTTCGAGCGCGAGGCCCGCGCCGCCGCGCGGCTGCACCACCCTGGGGTCGTCGGGGTTCACGACCAAGGTGCCGACTCCTCTCCCGCTGGTGACTATGTGTTCCTGGTGATGGAACTGGTCGACGGCGGAACCTTACGGGATCTGCTGCGCCGGCAGGGCAGGCTGCCGGTGCCGCTCGCGCTCTCGGTGGCCGAGATGGTGCTCTCGGCGCTGGCCGCAGCGCACCGGGAGGGGCTGGTCCATCGCGACGTCAAGCCGGAGAACGTGCTCATCGGACCCGGCGGAGTCGTGAAGGTCGCCGACTTCGGACTGGTCCGCGCGGCCGCCGAGGCCGGCAGCAGCACCGGGGACGTCATCCTCGGAACGGTGGCCTACCTCTCGCCGGAGCAGGTCGCCACCGGGGCGGCCGATGCCCGCAGCGATGTCTACGCCACCGGTGTGATGCTGTTCGAGATGCTCACCGGGGCGCCGCCCTACCCGGGCCAGACCGCGCTGTCGGTGGCCTATCGCCACGTCAACGAGGACATGCCGGCCCCGAGCACAGCCGGTGCCGCAGTGCCGGCGCCGTTGGACGCGTTGATCGTGCGGGCCACCCGTCGGGACCCGGCGGCCCGCCCGCCGAACGCGGCCGCGTTCCTGCACGCACTGCAAGCGGTGCGAGCCGACCTGGGTATCGATCGGGTACCGGTGCCCGTGCCGGCGGCCGCGGCCGAATCGGCCAGCACCACGATGATCGTCCCGCCCGAGCACGGACCGCAGGGAACTCGGGCCCTGAGCAGGGCCGAGCGAGCGCCCCATCACGATCCCTACCCGCGCGAGCGCGCTCGCAACCGGCGCGCGTTCATCGCCTGGATGGTGATCGTGTTGATGCTCGCGAGCGCCATCGGGCTGGGCGCGTGGTGGCTGGGCAGCGGCCGGTGGACCGTGGTGCCCGATCTGAAGGGTCTGCAACGCGGAGCGGCGAGTACCGCGTTGGCCTCCGCCGACCTCAAGGCCGACCTCACCGAGGACCACAACGACACCGCCCCGGACAACACTGTGATCAGCACCGACCCCGCGCCGGGTCACCGGATGATGCGCGGCTCGGACGTCACCGTGGTGATCTCGCTGGGCCGCCCGGTGGTGCCCAACCTGGCGGCAGGTAGCACTACCGAGGATGCCAGGCGAGCGATCCAGCAGGCGGACCTGAGCCCGCAGCTGGACCCGGGCGCAGCGGAATTCGACGACACGGTGCCGGTAGGTGCCGTGATCGGACTGCGGCCGGCGGCCGGCACGATGCTCACCGTCGGCGCGCCGGTGACCGTGGTGATCAGTAAGGGACCAGCTCCTATCCCGATGACGGTCGTGCCCGAGGTGGTCGGGCTGCCCGTCGCGCAGGCCCGTCGGGTACTCGCCGAGGCGGGGCTGGACAGCACGGTCAGCAGGTCTCTGGGTGGACCTCTGGAGGGGTTCGGATTCTTCGGGGGCCTGCCGGACCGGGTGACCTCGCAGTCACCCGAGGCTGGCCGGTCCGTTCGACTCGGCGCCACCGTCGCGCTCTCGACATTCTGAGCGTGCTCTCACGAACGCAGCATCTCGGCGACCAGGAACGCCAGCTCCAGCGCCTGCTGGGTGTTCAGCCGCGGATCGCACGCGGTCTCGTAGCGCCCGGACAGGTCCGCGTCGGAGATGTCCTGAGCGCCGCCGAGGCACTCGGTGACATCCTCCCCGGTGAGCTCCACATGGATCCCCCCGGGATGGGTGCCCAGCGCATGGTGCACCTCGAAGAAACCCTGCACCTCGTCGACCACCCAGTCGAAGTGCCTGGTCTTGTACCCGGTGGATGACTCGATGGTGTTGCCGTGCATCGGATCGCACTGCCAGATCACCTGGTGCCCTGTGGAGGTGACCTTCTGCACGATCCCCGGCAGCACGTCGCGGATCCGCTTCGCCCCCATCCGGGAGATCAGCGCGAGCCGGCCCGGCACACCGTGCGGATCAAGCCGCTCGACGTACTCCACGGCCTGGTCTGGCGTGGTACCCGGACCCAGCTTGATCCCGATCGGGTTGGCCAGCAGCTCGGCGAGGGCGATGTGCGCCCCGTCCAGCGCCCGGGTCCGCTCGCCCACCCAGAGAAAGTGCGCGGACAGGTCGTAGAGCTTGGGCGTCTCGCTGGTGCTGTCCAGGCGGAGCATGGCCCGCTCGTAGTCGAGCACCAGCGCCTCGTGGCTGGAGTAGATCTCGGTGGAGTGCAGCGAGGAGTCGTCCACGCCACACGCCGACATGAAGCGCAGGCCTCGGTCGATCTCGCCGGCCAGCGCCTCATATCGAGCCCCGGCCGGAGATCGCCGGACGAAGTCCTTGTTCCAGTCATGCACCCTGTGCAGATCGGCCATGCCGGTCAGGGTCAGCGAGCGCACCATGTTCATCGCCGCGGCGGCGTTGGCGTAGGCCCGGATCATCCGCGACGGGTCGTGCACCCGCGCCTCGGGGGTGGGGCGCAATGAGTTGATCATGTCGCCGCGGTAGCATGCCAGGCCGAACGCGTCGGTCTGCGCGGACCGCGGCTTGGCGTACTGCCCGGCCACCCGCCCCACCTTGACCACCGGCAGGCTCGACCCGTAGGTGAGTACCACCGCCATCTGCAACAGTGTGCGGATGGTGGCCCGCAGGTGCGGCTCGGTGTTGTCGGTGAAGGTCTCAGCGCAGTCCCCACCCTGCAGCAGGAACGCCTCGCCGCGAGCGACTGCTCCGAGCTGCTCTCGCAGCCGGTCCACCTCAGGTGGCACGGTGATCGGTGGCACGCTCTCCAGAACGGCGCGGACACTACGCACCGCTTCCGGGTCGGGCCAGCTCGGTTGCTGCGCGGCGGGTCGGGCCAGCGCGACGTCGAGCATGGTACGGAGATCGGCGGGCAGCGGCGGTAACTCCGGCAGCATGTCGACCGGAACATCCACGGTCCAGTTCACGGTGCGCAAGCGTATGGGGTGATGCGCCGCGCCGTTCCAGTGGGGCGGGTCGAGTGGGCCGGACCAGTGGGTGGGCCGGACCAGGAGAACCGTCAGCCGAAGAAGACCTCGGCCTCCGCGTGACGTTCCCATGGCACCGTCTTGACCGTCGCGGTGGCCTCGGTCAGCTTCACCCGGATGATGTCGGTGCCACGCAGGGCGACCATCACGCCGGTATCGCCTTCATGCACCGCATCGAGGGCATGCACGCCGAAACGGGTGGCCAGCACCCGATCGTAGGCGGTGGGCGTGCCGCCGCGCTGGATGTGCCCCAGCACCACGGCGCGGGACTCGGCGCCGGTACGGCGGGCGATCTCATCGGCCAACCAGATGCCGACCCCCCCGAGGCGCTTGTGGCCGAAGGCGTCGACCTCCGCGGCGGCGAGCAGCTCCGCGCCGCCCTGGGGCACCGTACCCTCAGCGACCACGACGATCGCGGCGGACTCCCGCCCCAGGCACCGCAGCACCCACTGGCACACCCGGTCCACGGCGAACGGCCGTTCCGGCATCAGGATGACATTCGCCCCGCCGGCCATCCCGGAGTGCAGCGCGATCCACCCCGCGTTGCGACCCATCACCTCGACGACCGCCACCCGGTGATGCGATTCAGCGGTGGTACGCAGCCGGTCGATCGCCTCGGTCGCGATGTGCACCGCAGTGTCGAACCCGAACGTGTAGTCGGTGGCGCTCAGGTCGTTGTCGATGGTCTTGGGCACGCCCACCACGGCGATGCCGTCGTCGTTCAGCCGGCTGGCCACCCCGAGCGTGTCCTCGCCGCCGATCGCGATCAGCGCGTCCACATCGTGCTCGGCGAGGGTCCGCTTGACCTGCTCGGCGCCGCCGTCGCGGTAGGGGTTGGTGCGCGAGGTACGCAGGATGGTGCCGCCGAGCGGGAGGATGTGCTCCACGTCAGCCAGACCCAGCGGCTGGACCAACCCCTGCATCGGACCCCGCCAGCCGTCCCGGAATCCGATGACCTCGTGCCCGTAGACCTCGATGCCCTTGCGGACCACCGCCCGGATCACCGCATTGAGCCCCGGGCAGTCTCCGCCTCCTGTGAGCACACCGATGCGCATATCCCATCGCCTTCCTACTCCGTACCGGATTGACGGGCCAGAGCGTGACACGAGGTGGATCGGTGCGGCAAAGCGACAGGTCAACGGGGACGGCTTTGCCGCGCCACGCGGTGCTGCTCGATCACCCGCCACCGGGTGAGGTTGTACCGGGCGTCGGCCACGGCGTCGTGGACGTCACTGGGCGGCGGGGGCAGTGCCGGCTTGCCGGCGTCCTCCCAGCGCTGCCGCAGGTCCCGGGTGAACCGAGGGAGCGCCCGGGGCAACGCCGGCATGGGGCCCCACAACTGGGCAAGAGCGACGTGGTCGTAGGCGGCGAACCAGGCCCACAGCTCCACCCGCTCACCAGGCGCGGTGAGAAACTCCAGCACTGTGTCGCGGATGGCCGCCCGGCTGCGCCATGCCCGGTCGGCCGGCGGCGGCAGCTTGGGCAACACTTGTGACCGGACCCAGTCACCGGCCCGCGCCGGATCGAACTCGGTGGATACCGCGTAGTACTCCCGACCCTGCTCGTCCACCACCCCGATGGAGATCAGCTCGATGGTGACGCCGTCCTCGATGAACTCGCAGTCGTAGAAGAACCGCACCTGAACCGACCCTCATCCTCTCTGAACTGCGTGAACGCCATTATGCTCAAGACACCGGCCGCACCTACACGTGCTAGGTGACAGCGCTGCTGTCTGTCGTGTGACCGGGAGGCCGACCGGAGCCCGTTCACCGACCCACCGCGTAGCCCTGCATACCCCGGGCGTTCGCCCCCGCCCGGAGCAGCCCGGTGAGCGGGTCGACTGCCACCGCCGAGATCCGGCCGAGCGACCACGGCCCGGCGTCCACCACGATGTGCCCCCGCTCACGTAGTTCGTCCATGGTGCACTCGCCGAGGCGCGACTCGACCACCAGCTCGCCCGGGCGCCAGGAACGAGGGTGGAACGAGCTGGGAATCGCCGCGGTGTGCCAGGCCGGTGCGTCGATGGCCGCCTGCAGGTTCACCCCGCCAACGGTGTGCGCCAACCAGAAGCAGAGCTGCCAGGCGTCCTGCTGGTCGCCCCCCGGCGTGCCGAACGCCAAGCTCGGCACGCCGCCGCGCAGCGCCAGGGACGGCGACAGCGTGGTGCGCGGACGCCGCCCCGGCACCAGTGAGCTCGGCAGCCCCGGCTCCAGCCAGAACATCTGCGCTCGGGTGCCCAGGCAGAAGCCCAGCCCGGGGATCGCCGGCGACGACTGCAGCCACCCACCAGACGGTGTCGCCGAGACGATGTTCCCCCACCGGTCGACGACATCGACGTGCACCGTGTCCCCTCGGCCGGCGCCCGTGCGGGACACCGGAGCGTCGCCGAGCACGCTCATGATCTCCGGCTCGTCCCCGCCGACACCCCGACGCTGCGCCACGAACGACGGCAGCGTCGGGCTACGGCCGCCCGGTGAACCTGGTCGCAGCTCCATAGACGCCCGCTCGCCGACCAACACGCGGCGTTCGACGGCGTAGCCGCGCGAGAGCAGGTCCTCCAGCGGCACGTCCGCGCTGTCGCCGTACCACGCCTCGCGGTCGGCGAAGGCGAGCTTGGCGCACTCCGTCGCCAGGTGCACGGTGCGAGCCGTGGGCACGCCCTCCACGTAGCACAGCTCGTCAGCGAGCTCACGCAGCAGAAGAAGCTGCTGGGCGAGCACCGGCCCCTGCGACCACGGCCCGCACTTGGCCAGCGTCCACTCGCCGAGCTCGACGGTCACCGCCGGCTCATAGCTCGCCGACCACCGGGCCATGTCCTCGCCGGTCAACAAGCCGGCGTGGTCGCGCCCCGAGCCGTCGCGCAAAGCCTTGCGGCACCACGAGTCCACCGCCTCCGCAACGAACCCCTGTGACCACGCGCGACGGGCGGCATCGATCTGCGCCTCGCGGCCGGTGGCCACCTGGGCCTCGGCGAGCAACCGCTCCCAGGTGTCGGCCAGCGTCGGGTTGGCGTACCTGACGGCCGGCGGCCGGCCTCCTGGCAACCACAGCGCCGCCGACGTCGGCCAGTGCTCCACGAAGAGATCGGCCACCGCGGCCACCGTCGCGCCGATCCGTTCCAACACCGGGAAACCACCGCGAGCGTAGGAGATCGCGTAGCTGAGCACGTCCCGCAGCGGCTTGGTGCCATGATCACGCAACAACCTCAGCCACGCGTCCCACGCGCCCGGCACGGTCGCCGCCAGCAGCCCGGTACCCGGCACGGAATCCAGCCCCAGTGCCGCGTAGTGCTCCAGCCTCGCCGCAGCAGGAGCCACGCCCTGTCCGCAGAGCACGCGCGGCGTCGGGTCACCGGCGGTGGCGAACACCGCAGGCACCTCGCCACCCGGGCCGTTGAGGTGCGGCTCCACGACCTGCAACACGAAACCGGCGGCTACCGCCGCGTCGAAGGCGTTACCACTGTCCTCCAACACCGCCATGCCCGCCGCCGAAGCCAGCCAGTGCGTCGAGGCCACCATGCCATGAGTCCCGACGAGCTCAGGGCGCGTGGTGACCATGGCCCAAACCTAGCCGTTACCGCCGCTGACCGATCCGTTCACTCCAGACCCAGCGCCTCATGGTGAGCACCCCGTAGAGGACCCTCGACCGGCACGGCGCGGCCGGGCAGCTCACAGGCTGACCTTCTACCGGGCTGTGCTGGTAGCGCAGAATGACGGGGGTGGTCACCCCCCGGCACCCGTTCCTGGACGGGCCCTCTCCCCGCGCGTTCGCCCACCGCGGTTGGCATCTGGGCGAA
This sequence comes from Pseudonocardiales bacterium, assembly GCA_019243635.1. Lineage (GTDB taxonomy): Bacteria > Actinomycetota > Actinomycetes > Mycobacteriales > Pseudonocardiaceae. The sequence continues at coordinate 4,815 of JAFAUB010000077.1, read as the reverse complement.
CTGGCCGGAATGGAGAACTCGCTGGCCGCGTTCCGCCGCGCCGCCGAGGAGGGGTACCACTACCTGGAAACCGATGTCCGGGCCACCCGGGACGGTGTGGTCGTGGTGATTCACGACGCGACGCTGGACCGCACCACCGACAGCTCCGGTGCGGTCGAGAAGTTGGACTGGGCGGCGGTGCGCACCGCGCGGGTGGGTGGCCGCGAGCACGTCTGCCGGCTGGTCGAGCTGCTCGAAGAGCTTCCGCAGGCTCTGCTCAACATCGACGTCAAGGCGGACTCGGCGGTCGCGCCGGTGCTGGAGCTGCTGGGTCGCACAGGCGGGTGGCACCGGGTGTGTCTCGCGTCGTTCTCCGAGGCGCGGCTGCGGCGGCTACGCGCAGCCGCCGGGCCTGCGCTGCTGACCTCGATGGGCCCCGCGTCGGCGGCGGCGCTGCGGCTGCGGTCGATGTCGCCGCGCATCGCGGTGCCGATCCGCGGCGAGCTGGCGCAACTGCCGGTGCGGATATGCGGCATCCCCATCATGGACCGCGCGTTACTGCGCTACGCGCATCATCGTGGCCTGGAAGTGCACGTGTGGACGGTGAACCGGGCCGAGGAGATGCACGCCCTGCTCGATCTCGGCATCGACGGTGTGATCACTGATCGGCCCGACGTACTGCGCGACGTACTGCGCGCTCGGCGGGCCTGGCCCGAGGCGGACACCCAGTCCCGGTAGCGAAAAGAAAAGTAGACTACGCCGAGGTGACGGAAGGCGGTGCGGGTGAGCGAGCCGACGGTCCAGCCTGCCCCGGGTGTCGAGCTAGCCCCGGGTGTCGAGCTAGCTGAGACCAGTCGTCGCCGCCGCGACCAACGCGCCTGGTGCTGGTATGACTGGGCGGGCTCGGCGTTCCCCAGCTCGATCATCGCCGTGTTCGGCTCGCTCTACCTCACCACAGTGGCGCGCAACGACGCTCTGGCCGCCGGCCAGAGCTGCCCGACCCGCAATGCCTTGGTCGGATGCGACGTCTCGCTGCTCGGACTGCACTTTCCGGCCGGTTCCCTGTTCGACTACCTGCTGGCGGCCGCCACTCTCCTGCAGGTACTGGTGCTGCCGCTGACCGGCGCCATCGCCGATCGCACCCAGCGTAAACGGCGGATACTCGGGTTCTTCGCGTTCACCGGGGCGGGTGCCACCGCGCTGCTCGCGCTGGTGACCGGAACCGACTGGCGGCTCGGCGTCATGCTGTTCATCCTGGCGAACACCGGCTACCAGGCGTCAGCGGTCATCTACTACTCGGTGCTGCCAGAGATCGCGACGGCCGACGAGCGCGACGGGGTGTCCTCCCGTGGTTGGGCCTTCGGCTATCTGGGAGGCGGCCTCGCGCTGGCTCTGAACCTGGCGACCTATCTCGGACGCGATGCGCTGGGGCTGTCCGAGTCAGCGGCGGTACGGATCTGCTTCGTCACCACCGGGCTGTGGTGGGCCGCCTTCACCCTCATCCCGCTGTCTCGGATGCGCGGCTCCCAGCCTCCGCAAGGCACCGAACGGGGTCTGTCGGCGCTCACCGGCGGTTTCCGCCAACTCCTCGCCACCCTGCGTAACGCCCGGAGCTACCCGCTGACGCTGGGTTTCCTGGCCGCCTACCTGATCTACACCGACGGGATCAGCACGGTGGCCAGTGTCGCCGGCCAGTATGGCGATCTTGAGCTGGGGTTGCCGAGCGGCATTCTGATCAGCACCATCCTGATGGTGCAGTTCGTGGCGTTCATCGGCGCTTTGCTGCACGGCAGGGTAGCCCGCCGGTTCGGCGCCAAACGCACGATCATGGGCAGTCTGTCGATGTGGACCGGCGTGATCGCGGCGGCCTACTTCGTCCAGGCGCACGATGAGCTCCAGTTCTACGCCGTGGCCGTGGGTATCGGGCTGGTGCTGGGCGGCACCAACGCACTGTCCCGGTCGCTGTTCAGCCAGTTGGTGCCGGCGGGCAGGGAAGCGGAGTACTTCTCTGTCTACAAGATCGGCGAGCGGGCCACCTCCGCCGTGGGGCCGCTGTTGTTTGGCGCCGTCGGAGCAGCCACCGGCTCGTTCCGGCCGGCCATCGTGTCCCTGGTGGCGTTCTTCATCATCGGTTTCGTGCTGGTATCACTGGTGCCGGTACGCCGGGCGATCCGGGCCGTAGGCAACCCCGAACCGGCAGTCCTCTAGGTCCGCGCCATCCGAGCGAGACAACACTCCACCCGAAAGGGTGGTGTGGTGCACTTTCTGGTGAGGTAACACATCACATTGCCAGATCGATTCAACCTGTGTGGGGGATGCTTGTTATGTGAGCGGTGAGAAGAAGTCACCGGTCCTGGACCAGCAGCGGTCCGGGAACGTCGAGGCCCTCTTCGACGTTACACCCGGTGAGCAGGATCCAGGGACCTCATGGTGTCTGGCCCGGAGAGAGGAGCCACCATGGCCGACCGCGTTCTTCGTGGTAGCCGGCTCGGAACAGTCAGTTACGAGACCGACCGGGACCATGATCTTGCTCCTCGCCGGTCGGTGGCCTACGCCTGCCCCAAGGGCCACGACTTCACCGTGTCGTTCGCCCACGATGCCGAATCGCCGATGGTCTGGGAGTGCCGGCTGCACGGCGACGAGTCCAGGCTGTTCGACGGTGTCGCGCCGGAGCCGAAGAAGATCAAGCCACCGCGTACACACTGGGACATGCTGCTGGAACGCCGCAGCCTCCCCGAACTCGAAGCGCTGCTTGATGAGCGACTGACCGAGCTGCGCGGTCGTCGCACACGCTCAGCCTAAGAGGAGCCGGGGGCTGTCATCGTCTGCCGCGCGGTATCAGAGTCACCGCCACCCCTAACACGCCCAGCGCCGCCAGTAACCACTCCGGGACGGCGCCGAGCCGGGTGGCCGGCGTCGTACCGGAACGCAAGGGGACCCGCGCCATCAGCGCGTCCGGCCTGAACAGCGTGGTGTGCTGTTCTACGGTCCCGTCTGGGTCGATCACCGCGCTGACCCCGCTGGTGGCGGCCACCAGCACGGTCCGCCCGTGCTCCACCGCCCGGACCCGGGAGATCGCCTGCTGCTGGTAGGTCATCTCGGTGAAGCCGAAGGTGGCGTTGTTGGTGGGCACGGCGAGCAGCTGGGCCCCGGAGCGCACGCTTTGGCGCACCAGATCGTCGAACACCACCTCGTAACAGGTGGCTACCCCGACCCGGACCGGCCCGATATCCACCGCGCCGTCGCCGTTGCCCGGCACGAAGCTGCCTGCGCGGTCGACATAGGGGCTGAACAGCCGGAAGAAACCTCGGTAGGGCATGTACTCACCGAAGGGCTGCAGCCGGCGCTTGTTATGCCGCTCCCCTGGTCCAGCGCGGGGACCCCACACGATCATGGTGTTGGTGTAGTGCCCATCGTCGGTGCGCAGGACAGCGCCGACCAGGATGGGCACGCCGATCGCACGGGCCGCCCGATTGATCGCCGCTCGGGCATCCGGGTTGCGCAGGGGGTCGATGTCGGAGGAGTTCTCCGGCCAGATCACCAGCGCCGGCGCAGGGTCGCGGCCCGCCGCGACGTCGGCCGCGAGCCGCATGGTGCGCGCGACATGGTTGTCCAGTACGGCGCGGCGCTGGGCGTTGAAGTCCAGCCCAGCCCGAGGCACGTTTCCCTGCACCAGCGCGACGACTGCCTGGCCGTCAACTGTGGTCATCCCCGCCAGGAGACGGGCCGTGACAACCCCCGTGATCACGGGGGCTACCGCGAGCAAGGCGGGCACGGCAAGCCACGGCGCCCGATGTTCGCGCCGCGGACATCCCCGCGCGAGGCGGCGGAGGAGCTCCCCGGAGCCGAACCCGGTCAGCACCACGGCCGCGGTGAGCAGCGGGGCACCGCCGATCGCCGCCACCGGCAGGAACACCCCGGTGGGCTGGCCGAACGCCACCCGCCCCCAGGGGAAACCGCCGAAGGGCACCCGGGCGATCAGCGCCTCGGCCGCCACCCACACCCCCGCCGCCCACAGCGACGCCGCGGGCATCCGGGAAACCACGGCCACCCCGGCACCGGCCAGCGCCAGCACCAGCGCCTCGACGCCTGCCAGCGCCAGCCACGGCAGCGGACCCACGAACTCCCCTACCCAGGACAGCAGCGGCACGAAGAAACCGAGCCCGAAGGCGAACCCGTAACCGAAGCCGGCGCGGACCGACCGCCCGTACAGCACCACCCACAACACCGCGAAAGCCACCGGCGCGAGCCACCACAGCTGCCGCGGCGGGGCGCCGGCGTACAGCAGCAGACCCGCACCGGCGGCGGTCCCCACCCGCGGCAGCCCACGGCCCCCCCTCCGGGCGCGGCGTGGCTCCGGGGCGGACCGGTCAACGGTCACCGTCGGCGCAGCCACGACGATCAGCCTACGGACCCCCGATGTCGCGCCGCCGGCTGGAAGGCTTGTTCGGCTCGCCAGTCGGGCGCCATAGCGTGGTCCCGGTAGCCCACTAGATCAGCGTAGAGGCTGCTGCTCGCCAGGAGGTCGCGATGGCCGCCGAGGATGGTGTCGGCCCCGTCCATGACCAGGATGCGGTCGGCGCACATCGCTGAGCTGATCCAGTGGGCGATGACGACGAGGGTGCCGTGCCGTTCGGCGAGGGCGTTCCCGGCGCTGGTCTCGGCCAGCCGAGCGAGGACCACCCCGAAGCTCACGAGGATCGTGCCTCCGGCGTTCACCAGGATCTGGATGGCCGGCTGCAGCCCACTGAACAGGTAGATGACACCGCCGACGACCTGCCCGACGGTCAGGTGCTGGTGGCTGACCAGCCACGGCGCCAACGCCAGCAGGGCGAA
>JAFAUB010000152.1 GCA_019243635.1 Pseudonocardiales bacterium | reverse complement strand
CAGACCGGTCCGGATCCCAGGTACGCGCCAATGGTGCGGGCGAAGGTGCCCACGATCACGGGTCCGGTGGATGTGGTGGGGTTGGCGATCTCGCTGGAGGATGTGGCGACGCAGACCTATGTCAAGGACGTGGGGGTGGTGTCCACGGCGGAGCTGCGGCAGCTGTTCGCCGGTGTGGAGTCGCAGCATCGGGCGATCCTGCTGGCGGTGCAGGCGTTGCTCCACCGGCTCCCTCAAGCCCGACGACCTGACGGTGGCATGATCCCCCCATGAGCCCGCCCACCACCGCGGTCCGAGGAGGTCCGGCCGCGACCCTGCTCACGGTGCTGGTCGCCGTGCTGGGGCTGGTCGTCCAGTGAGCCCACCGTCGCCCGGTCACCCATCGGGGCGGGCTCCGCGCCGCTCGGCCGGAGAGCTGCTCGCTCGGTCGGCGGCCTTCATCGGGCTCGGCTATGACGCCTACGCCCACCTCGACCTCGCCGCCGGCTTCGACGCGAACAGCGCCGCGATCAGCCAGGGCATGCTCTTCCGTGTCGAGGCGGTGCTTGCGGGTCTCGCCGCGCTCGGGGTGCTCCTGATCCGCCGTGGGGCGGCGGCGCTCTTCGCGGTGTTGGTCGCGGGTACCGCGCTGGGAGCGGTGCTGCTCTACCGTTATGTCGATCTCGGGGCGCTCGGTCCGCTACCGGACATGTACGAACCCAGCTGGTACCCGGAGAAGACCCTCAGCGCCATCGCCGAAGCCGCCGGCATCATCTCTGCGGGTGCCCTGTTGTTCATCAAACGAGGGGATGCGGTGCCCTCCCCCGGCTGACGCCGGGGGAGGGCACCATCGAGACTGGTGTGCCTGACCAGCTAGAGGCGGATATTGATTAAGCCGCCATGATGACCGTAGCCGCCATGGTAATATCCACCGTGGTAGTAGTTGCGGTGGTAGTAGCCGCGCCCGTAACCGCCGTAGCCGTAGTGGCCGTAGCCGTAGCGACCATAGCCTACGTGGTGGCCGTAACCACAGCCGCCACCGCCGAGTGAGAAGATCTCCGCAACCTTCATAGCCCCTCCTCCGACTTCGCGTCCCAGGAATATGTTTTCCTAGGGCGACGCTGGATGCGTTCTTCCGCCCGAGGGAGGTGAAACCCCGAAGCGGCCTTCACCTCGTGACGGCGCCTGCGGCAGATCCGCGCCCCAGCAGAAGATCGTTCTGATCGACCGCGATGCTGTTACGCAGTCGGGTCATGCGATAAGCCGTCACGTGTCTAGTCGTACTACGAACGCTCACTCTTCGCAACTCGCGCTACTTATGTCACGGAGAGTACGCGCCGCCCTTTATGTCCGGAACAGAACTCATGCTCAATCCTCGTGACCGGAATAAATGTGCGGATGCACATCATCATCGGGCGCGGGATCATCGGGGGCGGGATCGTGGGGCCGGCGGTGGCGCGTGTCCCGCGGGCGGACGCGCGTGGCATCACGGCCGGTGAGAAGCCTTGAATGGTGCACCAGGCCAGCCCCACCAGGAGAGCGACCCGGCTCCGGACTGTACCTGGCCCGGCGGGACCCAGGCTCGACCGTGCGTGGCCGACGCCGGTTCCGGGTGCACCCGGCACCGACGCGCTGGAGGTCGCCGGTACGTCACTGACCGTCTCATCGAGACCATGCCCGCGCGACACCGACGACCGTGACCGTATTGTTACTTTCGTGATTGAACCGTGATGATTGAACTGTGATGAATGAACCGTGATGAATGAACCGTGATGAACCGGTAGCGGGGCTTCAAGGCGAGGGTGCACAGTCGCAGGGCTCCGTCATGTTTGGAAAATGACCGCATTGAGCGGTTTGGGCAGACACGCCGTATCAAGGCCGGCCGGCTGCCTGCGGTGGCCATCGACGGCAAGTCCCTCCCAGGCGCGACCGGCGGTGGGCACGCCCACCCGCACCTGCCGGCAGCGGCCACCCACGACGGCACGATCGTGATCACGCAGCCCCGCATCCCGGACCAGGGCAACGAGACCACCGAGCTCACCACCCTGGTGACCGCACCGCACCCGGCCACCACCGTGGTCACCGCCGACGCCCCACCCAGCGAGCCACCGCGGAACACCCGGCCGAGGTCACCCACGCCGACGACATCACGACCCAGGCCCACCAACCTCCCCCCACCGCCGCACAGCGAGCGCTATCCCCGGCCGGCAAACGAGCCCACCGAGCACAGCGACCACCACCACACCCCAGAACGCACCCTGCCCACCACCACGACCCCCCAGACGGACATCGACCCCCCACCCCGCCCCGCTGCCCCGGGCCATCCACTACGCCGGCGACCTCAGCGACCAGCACCGCACCCCAGAGGCCACCCACCGCCCGAGCAGCCTCACCCCCACCAAAACCGACGCCCCCGACCCGAGCCGACTCCCACCCGGACACCGAGGCGCCATCCAGAACACGACCCACCGCACCCGAGACACCACCCCCCACGAAGACACCTCCACCCTCCGCACCGACACCACACCCCCAACCACCGCGACCATCCACAACACCCTCACCACCGCGTTCCGACCCACCGGGTGAACCAACTTCCGACAAGCCCGATGCCACTTCCCCCACACCACCAGCCGATACCCCGACCCCATCACCAAACCACTCAAAACGGTCAACATCAAACACGACGGAGCCCTGTGCGCAGTCGCGCGTTTCATTCGTTTGTGTCAGTTGCGTTCGGGCCCTGGACCGGCAAGCGAAGAGGCGCTACGCGCGGTCCTGAAACGACCGTGGTCCGGAGTGCGTCAGTAAGGGACGCCGTGTGCCGCGGTCCACCCGATCTGGGAGGATCTGCGCAAGGCGGGTCGACGCGGGAAGGAATCATGTGACGACGAAAGAAGCGGCCGGTCTGCGGGTACCGACCGCGGATGCGGGCACCGGCCCGCCCCGCACCGCTCAGGCCCCGGGCAAGGCCGATGCCCCGACGGCGATCGAGCGGGCCGCCCGCGCGGAAGCGGCGCGTAACAACGCGGCGGACAGCAAACTGTCAGACGTCAGCTCGCTGCAGGTCGGTCCCACCGCCGACGCGGTCGCGCCGAGGCGTGTCCTGCACCGCGTGGTGATGCCCCGCGCGGACGACCCCCCGGAGGTACGCCCGCTGTACCTCGACGAACCCGAGACCGTGCACGGGCGCACCGCCCACGTCGTGTCCCGGTCGACGGTGACCCTGCCGCCCGCCTGCCAGCTCTCCTTCGCCACCTACTTCAACGCCTTCCCGGCCAGCTACTGGAAGCGCTGGACCCGGGTGGAGGAGGTGGCGCTGCGGCTTACCGCGCGGGGCTCCGGGCGGGTGGACCTCTACCGCTCCAAGTCCAACGGCGACATCGTGCATCTGGAGGGTAAACAACTCGACGGTAACCAGCTCGACACGGGCGATGGATCGAAGGACGACCCCGTGCAGCTGGAGTTCCGGGAGTCGCTCGCGCCGTTCGAGGATGGTGGGTGGGTCTGGTTCGACGTCGCCACCGAGCGTGAGTCGCTGACCATCACCGATGCCGCGTGGATCGTCGACGAGCCGCTGCCGGCGCGCCCGCTGGCGGTGGCGATCACGACCTTCAACCGTCCGGCGGACTGCGTCACCGCGCTGGCCGCGCTGGCCGAGGACCCCGCGGTGCTCGACGTCGTGGCGAAGGTCTTCGTGGTCGACCAGGGCAGTGTCACGGTGCGCGACCATCAGCGGTTCGCCGATGTCGCCGCCCGTCTCGGGGACCGGCTGGTGGTGATCGACCAGGAGAACCTCGGTGGCTCGGGCGGGTTCACCCGGGGCATGCTCGAGGCGCTGCGCACGGACGGCGTCGAGCACGTGATGCTGATGGACGATGACGTCCGGCTGGAGCCGGACAGCGTGCTGCGCGCACAGGCCTTCGCCAGCGCGACGTCATCGCCGGTCATCGTCGGCGCGCAGATGTTGAATCTCCAGGTCCGCAGCCAGCTGCACGCCATGGGCGAGATCGTGGACCTGCGGACCAGTTTCTGGCGCCCCGCACCCGGGTCGGTCTACCAGCACGATTTCGCCAAGCTGTCGTTGCGCGAGCAGAGCCTGCTGCACGCCCGTATCCATTCCACCTACAACGGCTGGTGGATGTGTCTTTTCCCTCGTGAGGTCCTGGAACGCACCGGCCTGCCACTGCCGCTGTTCATCAAGTGGGACGACGCGGAGTACGCGTTGCGGGCCGGTGAATGCGGCTTTCCGACCGTCACCCTGCCAGGCTCGGCGATCTGGCACATGCCGTGGACCGACAAGGACGACGCGACCGACTGGACGGCGTACTTCCACCTGCGGAACAGGCTGATCACCCTGGCGTTGCACAGCCCGTACGACGTCCGTCGAGCGATCGTGCACGATGGTTTTCGGAACACTTTCAAGCACCTGATGGCGATGGAGTACTCGACCGTCGCGCTGCACCACAAGTCGATCGAGGACTTCCTTGACGGGCCGGAGGCCTTGTTCGCCTCGTTGCGCGACGCGCTGCCCGCCGTCCGGAGACTGCGCGAGGGGTACGACGACGCCCGGATTTTCTCCTCCGCTCAGCAGCTCCCGATGCCGTTGTTCGACCCGGTACGCATCGAGGCCCTGCTCGACCCACCGGTGCATCCGGTCGCCATCGCCAAGCGCGCGCTGTCCACGGTCTCCCGTCACCTGCGTTCACCGCAACCTCAGACCCGCGAGCGCCCTCAGATCAACGTGCCCGCACGCAACGCCCGGTGGTTCCTGCTCGGCATGGTGGACTCGGCCACGGTCTCCAATGCCGACGGCAGTGGTGTCGCCTTCCGCAAACGGGATCCTCGGCAGTTCCGCGCCCTGCTGGCCCGCACGATCGCGCTCTACCGGCGGCTGGTCCAGGAGTGGGACCTCACCGCGCAGGGCTACCGAGCGGCGGTCCCCACGCTGACCTCAGTGCAGTCCTGGGAACGGATGTTCGACGAGGGTCGGCACGACGTTCGGTGAGCTGCGGGTCCGTCGTGGAGGGGTGGCCGGCCAGCCGTGCGCCACTGCCGAGGACTACCCTCTGGCGACGCCACGCTGAGCCCGCGCTACCCCGCCAGGACTGAGGAGTCCATGCCGAGCAGCACTGTCCGGAGCCCGGAGAGGTCAGTCACCAGCACGCCTGTCGAGCCGTTGTCGACGCTGCTGCAGCGGGTGATCCTGCCTCGCCGGGCCGACCCGGTCGCCGTCCGCGCGCTGTACGTCGACGAGCGGTGGGCCACCACCCGGCGGGTGTGGCCCGCCCCGGGCGGCGTGGTGACCGACCCGCGAGACGTCGATATCGAGGTCACCGTCGCCGGCCCCAACGCCGCGCGGGTGCGCGCCCTGTCCCGCACCAGCATGGTGGTGCCCGAGCGCACTGAGGTGTCCTTCGCGGCGTACTTCAACGCCTTCCCCGCCGGCTACTGGCGGCGTTGGACCGCGCTGCGCACCCTGCGGCTGCGGCTGGACGTCGAGGGCGCCGGTCGGGTCGACGTCTACCGCTCCAAGGCGGACGCCGGCCAGGTCCACGTGCACGGCGAGCTGGTCGAGGGTCGTCGAGAGCTGGATATCGAGCTGGACCTGACTCCGTTCGAGGACGGTGGCTGGTACTGGTTCGACCTCAGCACCGAGGACTCGGAGCTGGTCGTGCACTCCGGCGGCTGGCACGCGCCGGTCGCCGCGCCCGGGCGCGCGGCGGTGACCATCGGGATGCCGACGTTCAACCGCCCCACCGACTGCGTGGCGACCCTGCGCGCGATCGGGGAGGACGAGGTGCTCCGCTCCATCGTGACCGCGGTGGTGATCCCTGACCAGGGCGTCGACAAGGTCCGCGAGCAGGACGGTTTCCCGGCGGCGCGGGCCGCGCTGGGCGACCGCCTGCGGATCATCGACCAGCCCAACATCGGCGGCTCCGGTGGTTACGCGCGCGTCATGTACGAGGCGCTGGAGAACACCGACTGCGAGCAGATCCTCTACATGGACGACGACATCGTCCTGGAGCCCGACTCGATCCTGCGCGCCGTGGCGTTCTCCCGCTTCGCGCGCCGTCCGATGCTGGTCGGCGGGCAGATGCTGCAGGCCCAGTCCCGCTCCCGGCTGCACGCCTGGGGAGAGATCGTCGACCGGCACCGGATGCGCTGGAACAAGGCGCCGGGCACCGAGTACGACCACGACTTCGCCCAGCAGCCGCTGCGCCAGACCGCATGGATGCACCGGCGCGCCGACGTCGACTACAACGCGTGGTGGATGTGCCTCATCCCCCGCGTCGTCGCCGAGGACATCGGGTTGCCGCTACCGCTGTTCATCAAGTGGGACGACGTCGAGTACGGGCTGCGCGCCCGCAAGGCGGGCTACCCCACCGCGACGGTGCCCGGCGTAGCGATCTGGCACATGTCCTTCGCCGACAAGGACGACGCCACTGACTGGCAAGCGTACTTTCACCTGCGTAACCGGCTGGTCGGCGCGGCGCTGCACGGCACCGGCGCCCGGCCCACGGCGATGCTCGCGGACAGCCTCAAACACGCCCTCAGGCACGCGCTGGCGATGGAGTACTCCACGCTGGCGCTGCAGGAGATGGCGATCCGGGACTTTCTGGCCGGACCGCGGGCGCTGGTCGACAAGCTACCCACGGCGCTGGGTGAGGTTCGGGCCCGTTGCGCGGAGTTCACCGATGGGCAGGTGGTGGACTCCCAAGAGCTCCCGCTGCCCGCAGGCGGGCAGCTCGACGTGCAGCGCATGCTGACCCCGCCCACCAACCCGGTCACCATCGGCGCGACCCTGCTCAAGCGCCTGGTGCATCAGCTGCGCCCGGTCGACACCCGGACCTGTCACCAGCCGCAGCTGTCGCTGGCCCGCCATGATGCCCGATGGTTCGTGCTCTCCGGGCTGGACGGCGTGACCGTCTCCACAGCGGACGGCCGCGGCGTCACCTATCGCAAGCGGGACCCCCAGGTGTTCCGCTCGATGCTCGCCCGCTCGGTGGCGCTACACCGGGAACTCTCCCGGGAGTTCCCCCGGCTGCGCAAGCTCTACCGCGACGCCGCGCCGGAGCTCACCGGTCGCGCCGGCTGGAAACGGATATTCGACACGTGATGGCGCCCCCCACTGAGCACCCGGAGATCGCGCTGCTCGCCGCTGTGCAGCGCAGGATCGCGGTACCGCAGGTGGTGACCGTCGCCCGAGGGATGTCCCGTTTCGGTGAGCACGCCCTGGGCTGGCTGGCGCTCGGTGCGCTGGGTGCGCTGGTCGATCGGCGGCGCCGGCGGGACTGGCTGCTCTCTGCAGCCGCGGTGGCCGCCGCGCACGGGACGTCGATCGCGCTCAAAAGGGTGGTGCGTCGGCACCGCCCGACTGACCCGTCGGTTGCGGTGCTGGCGGGTACACCGAGTCGGCTGTCCTTCCCGTCCTCGCATGCGGCCTCGACCACCGCGGCGGCGGTTCTCTATGGTGGGCTGCTGCGTCGCCGGCTCAGCCCGCTGGTGGTGCCCCCGATGCTGCTCAGCAGGCTGGTGTTGGGCGTGCACTACCCGAGTGACGTCCTGGTGGGCTCCGCGCTGGGCGCAGCCATCGGTGCCGGGATGCGCCGACGGCTTCGCGGCGACGTCCTTCACAGCAACCCCGATCGCGCCGACCCCCATCGCGGCAGAGTTCCGAGAGGATGGCGATGACCACCACCGCGCCGCGGGTCCAGACCAGCGTCCGAGGCGGTACCGCGCTGGCCGGGCTGGTCCGCACCATGCGACCCCGGCAGTGGGTGAAGAACGTCCTGGTGCTGGCCGCGCCATTCGCCGGCGGTACCATTTTCCAGCTACCCGTGCTCGCCACCGTCGGGATCGCCTTCGTCGCGTTCTCGCTCGCCGCCTCCGGTGTGTACCTGGTCAACGACGTCCAGGACGTCGAGGCCGACCGCGCGCACCCGACCAAGCGCCACCGGCCGGTCGCCGCTGGACTGGTGCCACCGCGGTTGGCGCTGGCGGTGGCGGTGGTCCTGTTCACGACCGCGATCGGAGTGTCCTTCCTGGCCTCGACCGACCTGGTTCTGGTCACCGTGGTCTACATCGCGATACAGCTCGCCTACTGCTGGTGGCTCAAACACCAGCCGGTGGTGGACATCTCCATCGTCGCGTCCGGCTTCTTGTTGCGGGCCATCGCGGGCGGTGCCGCCGCCCAGATCGCGCTGTCCCAGTGGTTCCTGCTCACCACCGCGTTCGGGTCGCTGTTCATGGTGGCCGGTAAGCGGTACGCCGAGATCCGGCTCGCTGAGCGCACCGGTGCGAAGATCCGCAAGTCACTGGACCGTTACACCGCCTCCTACCTGCGCTTCGTGTGGACGCTCTCGGCCACCGGAGTGATCATGACGTACGGTTCGTGGGCGTTTCAGCTCAGCCAGACCAACCATTCGCGCTGGTCTGTGATCTCCTTGGTGCCCTGCGTAATGGCCGTGCTGCGCTACGCCGTGGATGTCGACGGCGGCAACGGCGGCGAACCCGAGGAGATCGCCCTAGGCGACCGCGTCCTCCAAGTCCTCGGCGCCGCCCTCATCCTCACCCTCATCGCCGCCGTCTACCTCTAGCCCCCGTTCACCCGCTCTCCCGCGACGCACTGGCGGTGCCTCCCGCGAACTCGACGTCACCGACGTTCCACGCTCCCTCGGGTGTCGTGTGTTCCGCGGCGCGGGCTTTTGACTGAGCGCTTGCGTGCCTCCACCGCACCTGCTCGCGAACGACGAGATCACCGACTCTGACGCGCCGGACGCCCACCGCCCGCGCCGCCCCAGGAGTGCACATGCACCCATGAGACCGTGTACGGCGGGCTGGAGGGTGCACATGCATCCATGAAACCGTCTGCGCAGGGGCTCAGATCGGGAGGCGGCGGAAGATGGGGCGGGGGACATGGCGTAGGGCGGACATCACGTAGCGCAGGGGGGCGGGAGCCCAGGACTGTTCGCGGCCGTGGGTCACGGCATCCACGATCACCTCGGCGACCTGTTCCGGGGTGACTGACAGCGGGGCGGGTTTCAGGCCCGCTGTCATCTTGGTACGCACGAAGCCGGGCCGGATCACCGAGACCTTGACCCCGGACGGTCGCAGCGCCTCGGTGAGGCCGGTGTAGAAGGCGTCCAGGCCGGCCTTGGTGGACCCGTAGCAGAAGTTGGAGCGCCTGGGCCGCTCGGCGGCGGCGGAGGACAGCGCGACCAGCGTGCCGTGGCCTTGCCGTTGCAGCGCCGTGGCCAGCAGCACTCCGACCGACACCGCCCCCACGTAGTTGACCTGCGCGAGCTCGACGGCGGTGGCGTGGTCGGTCCACGCCTTCTCCTGGTCGCCGAGCAACCCGAAGGCGACCAGAGTGACGTCGATGTCACCGTCGGTGAAGGCCTTCTCGATCGTCTCGGGGTGCGAGGCGGTGTCCGCCGCGTCGAAGGGCAGCGTCATCACCGTGGCGCCCACCCCCTCCAGCCGCACTGCGGCGTCGTCCAGGCGCGGTGACGGGCGGGCGGCCAGCACCACCCGCAGCCGGCGGCGGCCGGCGTAGCGCTCGGCGGTAGCCAGCGCGATCTCGGAGGTGCCGCCCAGCAGCAGCAGGGACTGGGGGTTGCCGACAGCGTCGATCACTGGTCTTCCCTTGTCACGGTAGTTCGAGTCGTCACGGTAGTTCGAGTCTCCTGGAGAGGTCGGAGGCGAAGATGCCGCCGGGGTCGGCGGCGGCGCGGATCTTGCGCCACTCGTCGAGCCGCGGGTACATGCACGCCACGGTGGCCGCCGAGGCCCGTGACTCCTTGGCCAGGTAGAGCCGCCCGCCGGTGTCGAGCACCTGCTCGTCGAGCCGGTCACAGAACTCCGCGAGACCCCGGCGGATCGGGAGGTCCACGGTGACCGTCCAGCCGGGCTGCGGGAACGACAGCGGCGCCGCACTGGCCTCGCCGAACCGTTTGATCACGTTGAGGAACGAGACGTGCCCCGAGCGCGCGATCTGTTCCACGATGCGGCGGACGGTGTCCTCCGTCCCGAAGGGCACCACGAACTGGTACTGCAGGAAGCCCCGTGAACCATACGCCCGGTTCCACTGCCCGATCATGTCCAGCGGGTGGTAGAAGGTGGTCAGGTTCTGCACCTCGCCGCGGCGGTGCCTGGGTGCCTTGCGGTACCACGCCTCGCTCAGCGCGCCGAAGGTCACCCGGTTGGCCAGCCCGTTGGGGAACACAGCGGGCGCGGTGAACAGGTACGGCGCGTCGAAGGCCGGCCCCTCGCGGCGTAGCCTCGGCGGCAGCTCGTCACGCCGAGCCAGCCAGCCGCGGGTGAGCACCGCGCGGCCCAGCCTCGAGCCGGTGGAGATCGCGTCGAACCACGCGGCGGAGTAGTCGTAGCGGTCGTCGGAGCCGTCGGTGAGCAGCGTCATCAGCTCGTCGAGGTCGGCGGTGCGGTCGGTGTCGACGATGAAGTACGCCGACTCGACGTGGGTGAGCGCGATCGTGGCGCGCACGATGACCCCGGTCAGCCCCATGCCGCCGACGGTGGCCCAGAACAGCTCGTCGTCGGGTGTCAGGGTGGCGACCGACCCGTCGGCGGTGACCAGCTCGAGGCAACGGACGTGGTTGCCGAAGCTGCCCGCGCTGTGGTGGTTCTTGCCGTGGATGTCGGCCGCGATCGCACCGCCCACGGTGACCTGCCGGGTGCCGGGCAGCACCGGGACCCACAGCCGCAACGGCAGCGCGGCGCGCATCAGCGCGTCGAGGCTGACCCCGGCGTCCACCACGGCCAGCCCGCTGTCCGCGTCGAGGCGGTGGATCCGGTTGCACCCGGTCATGTCGATGACCAGCCCACCGGCGTTCTGTGCCGGGTCGCCGTAGGAGCGCCCGAGCCCACGGGCGATCACACCCCGGCTGCCAGCGTCCCGGACGGCTTGCTGGATCGACTCGACCGTCGGGTCGACCAGCACCCGCGCCCTGCTCGGCGCGGTCCCCCCCCACCCGCTCAACGAACGCACCACGATCTCAGACATCGCGTCGCAGGTTACCGGGTGCGGGTGTAGGCGTCCCGGGCGGCGGTGTCGCCGGAGAGTTCCAGGGCGCCCCAGTCGACCTCGGGATGGCCGGCTAGCCGGGTGGGTACCTCGTAGAGCCGGCCGAACGGGCGCAGCGCGGCGAAGTCGCCGCCCTGGCTCTGATCTGTGGTGATCGCTGAGAGCCGACCGTGGCGGCGCGGCGCTTCGATCACCACGCGAGGCGCGTCGGCCAGCCCGCCGGCCACCCCGACGATGTCCCGCACGCAGGGGAACAGGAACGCCTGCGGCCAGCTCACCAGCACCGGCCCTCGGCCGGCCAGGAACTCGTTGAGTCCGACCACGGAACGGAGTCGGGGGCCGGTGACGGCCAGCCAGCCATCCGGTTCGGTGGTGGCGTCCACCGCGTGGATCCGGACCCGGTCGGCGCCGGCGGGGACCTGCGCCGCGTCGAGACCGATGGATCGCCAGGGCCGGTAGTCCGGGGGGCCGTTCGGACGGTCCTGGCTGGGCCGTACCCGGTCGAACGGCACGCGAGCGCCCAGTGCGGTGACGCCGGCGGGTCCGGCCCGGCCGAACTCCAGGACCAGCTTGTCGCCCCCATCGGTACGGCCGGACACCGATACCGCCACCCCACCGGCGCTGCCCAGGGTGGGCAGTCTGAACCAGGGGCTGGTCATGGTCCCGGTGTTCTGCGGCCCATCGACCAGGCTTCCCCAGAGCTCGGTCGACATCCCGGTACCCGGTGGGTTCGGCGGCGGCGAGCTGGGATCGAACCCGGCCAGCGCGGCGAACCCGGCCAGCCGACCCGAGGAGTCAGCCCGGGTCAGCACGGCGCCGTCGGGTAGCACCTGGATGTCGTCGGCCAGGCCGCAGTAGGGGCCACCGGTCAGCCGATGCAGGTTCACCAGGGCGAGCGAGCCGGCTGGCCGCCGCAGCGGCGCGGCCAGGAACGAGCCGGCCAGCACCGCCACCGCGGTGGCGGCCACCACGACTGCGAGCACCGCCGGCGCGGCAACCAGGGCCCGCTCCACCCCCACCCGGCTGTGGACAACCCGTGAGTGGCGATGCGAGCTATAGCTCGCATCGCCACTCACGGGGCTACGCGGTGCGGCCACCACCGCGTAGCCCACCACCGCGTAGCCCACCACCGCGCCGATCCACAGCAGTGGCCACTCCAACGGCAGGCTCATCGGGGGCACCGGGCCGGCCGCCCACGGCACGTCGTAGACCGCCGGCTGCCACCAGGCGTTCGGGCCGGTGAAGGCCAGCCCGGCCGCTGCGGCCACCAGCGCGGCGCCGACCACCGAGACCCCGAGGCTCACCCGGTCCGCGACCGGCGCGCGGACCCGCCGCAGCAGTAGCACCACGGCCACCACGAGGAACGACGCGAACAACCCGGCCATCGCGCCGAAGTGATGCGACCACTTGGACGGTGTGAGCCACAGCAGGGCGAGCGCGGTGAGCACCACACCGGCCAGCCGCGCGGCCGAGCTGTCGGCACCACCCGGTTCGGTGCGGCGGGCCAGCAGGGCGCCGACCACCGGCAGCAGCGCGAGCGTGAGCAGCACCGGGACCCGCTTGGTGGCGCTGCCGTCCTGGTCATCACCGAGCAGGAACCGGTACCGGTCCGGCTCGTGGTACCAGGGCAGCGACGGCCCGAAGAAGGTGTGCCAGCGGGTGGCGGCCACCAGGCCGCCCCAGGTCTGGGTGGCGAAGATCACTGTGAGGCTGATCGCGGCGGTGCAGCACAGCAGCAGCACGCGAGCCGGCACCTCGGCCCGCCCCCGCGCCGAACCGCGGACGATCGCGACGATGCGGGGCGCGAAGACCACGATCGGGGCGGCGACCAACAGCCCGGCCGGGCTGACCGGGATGGTCAGCCCGGCGACCAGCGCGGCGCGGCCCAGCGCGGGGAGCCCGCGAGCCCGCCACAGCAGTGCCAGCAAACCCGTCGTACCCAGGGCCACGTACGGCTCGGGGCGCACTCCGAGGTTGAACGGCAGCCAGGCGGCGAGCAGGCACACCGCGGCCAGCAGCCGGGTTCCGACGGTGCCCGCCACCGCTGGCAGCGCCGCGCCGAGTACTCCCCGGCTCAGCACGAACCAGGTCGCCACACCCAGCGCGGTGCTGGGCAACCGCAGCCACAGCGGCGCCAGGCTGACCTCGGTCAGCGGCGCGAGCAGCTGCTCACTCAGCGCGAACGGCGTCTCCGAGGCGTTCCACCAGCGGTAGTAGTTGCCGACATCGCCGCTGCGCGCGGCGTTGCGGGCGATGGTGGTGGCGAAGCCGTCGTCGTCGGTGAGTGGACCGATGACCGCCCAGCCGGCCAGCGCCCCGATCACGCCGACATCGACCCCGACGGTGCGCCACCACCACCGGCCGGCGGTACCGACCGGCCGGCCGCCGGAGCACGCGGGATCGTCGGCGGCCTGCCGGGTACGGGCGATCAGGCCCCATGCGGTCTGCGGGCGCAGCCCGCTCAGCAGGCCCAGCGCGATCAGCACCGTGAGCAGCTGCACACCGACGAGCAGGGTCTTCACCCTCGTCGAGCTGATGGTGGACGGGCTGGCGGTGCGGGCGGTGACCGCCATTCCAGCCGCCTGCCGGGGATCGAGATCGGTGCGGAACGCGAACACCTTGGGCACCGGCTCGCCGACCAGGGTGATCGTCCGAGTGTTCCCGATGGTGATCGCCGTTGCGGCCGAACCGGCGTGCACCCGCGTCCGGCAGTCTGCGGCGGTGCCGGCCACCGGCGTGGTGCTCACCACCCGGCGACCCAGCAGCAGCCGCGCCGTTCCGGCTTCGGTCCGCAGCACCAGCCCGTCACCGGCGGGACCGGTCGCCAGCACCGTGACGGCGCGGCCCCTGCCGGCGGCGGCGCGAATCGCTGAGCATGGCACGATCGCGGTCAGTTCCGCTGGACGGTACGGCGCGAACAATGCCGTACTCGAGCTGACCGGTCGGCCGTGAGCCGGCCAGGTCACCGTCGACTGTTCGACGGTCACCGGCGCGAACGGCAGCACCAGCGCGACCAGCATGCCCGCCAACCCGACCAGCAGGGCGAGTGCGGTGCTGACCGGGCGGTGCCTCACGGTGGATGCGGCGGACAGTGCGCAAGCCCCTTCGCGGTGACGGGGCTCACGCAGCCGAGGTCACCGCGTTGCTGGAGTACCCCGTGACTCCATTCTGTGGTGGTCGCCACAGCAGTATCCCAGCCCGGGATGGTGATGCCACGGCTGGTCGCTGATTGCCTACGGGATCGACGCGGCCTCACGGTGGCCAGTACTCGTCGTTCGCCGGAATTGCTACTCTCTGTGCACTCGCTGGCTCGGCTCGTCGCCGAGCCGAGCCAGCGAAGGTGTTACTGAGGATACAGATTGCTACTCTGGGTGAACAGAGTGCGGTCAGCCCCCGTTGCTGCCACTGCCGCCCAAGACATGCCGACGGCGGGACACGCGGTGGTAACCTGAGGGGGGTCTGGGCTGCGGGGGCAGCCCGTTGCTACAGTGAAGCATCCGATGCTCCTCTTGCCTGGAGGGGATTGGATCCGGCCGGGGTTGGTGTGCCGCACTAGCCCCGGCTCTTTTCTTGCCAGCTTCTTGCTGGCTTCTTACGAGCGTCAACCGTTTGGTCGAACGCTTTACGACAAGCTACCTCCTTGTATCAGACGGCCTCCTTGTGAGCGGAGTCGGTGGGCGACATCTCGCCAATCAGGACATCGAGGAAGTCGATGCTCTCGTCCGGCGACAACGCCAGGCTCTCCAATTCGGCGAATCTGTCCAGATACCGGGCGATCAGCTCGGTGTCGTCACGGATAGTAGTCGAGTCGATGCCCTCCAGGTGCAGCAGGTCGGACAGATTCGGGTCGGCGAACTCCAGCAAGACGAAGCTCCCCGCCATGCCCGGGTGGGCGCCGCAGTGAAACGGTATGACCTGGATGCTGATGTTCGGCTCCGCCGCGAGCTCCTTGATTCGCTCAAGCTGGCGACGCATCGCATGCCCCCGGCCGACATGGCGCCGCAGGACAGCCTCGTCCAGGACGTAGCGCATCTCCGGGGGACTCTCGCGGTCGACTAGATCCTGGCGGTGCTGCCGGACGGTCCATCCCTTGTCCGCTGCCTCTGGGGTGGCCCTGCTCATACCCTCGAACAACCCTCGGGCGTACTCCTCGGTCTGGAGCAGCCCGGGGATGAGAACAGGCTCGTACTGGCGAATCACGGACGCCGAGGCCTCGTACGCCAGGTACTCCTTGAAACCAGGCTTCAGCAGGTCGGCATACTGATCGTAGAAGGATGACCCGCGCGCTGACCTGGCGAGCTCGAGCAGTCCGTTGACCTTCCCCTTCTCCTTCACACCGTAGTGGTTCAGCAACGCCCTCAGGTCGTTGGTCGAGACGCTCACCTCTCCTCGCTCGATGCGCATCAGCTTGGACAGCGACCAGTCCATGGCCCGGGCGACGTCGGCCTGCCTCAGCCCGGCGGTGTCGCGCGCGTTTCTGAGCTCCGCGCGCAGCCGGCGACGCTGCACCGTCGGATCTTGCTCTTGAACTTCCGTCATCCCCTCTACCCTCTCCCTGCTGACACCTGTCGTCGGGCTCACTGTCGTTACGCTCTCTGTCGTTATACCACGGGCTTCCTGACACCTGCCAGCAGGCTACCACGCTGATCGCACCCGTCGTTGAGGAGGTGGCAGAAAGCTCCATGGCATCGGCTACGAGAGCCTTGACCTGAGTAAAAAGGGGTGCCTGATGTCTTTCGGATAACTGTCCTCCTGACGTCTGGCAGGATGAGGGTCGTCGGTCTGGTAGGCTTCGAAGCGTCAGCTCGCACTACGACAGTTACCGCCACGCCACCTAAGGGACGGCGTCTCCCCGTGTTGCTGACGCTGGGGTGCTGGCCGAGGCGACTGCGAACCGACGCAGATCGGTTAGCCAGTTATGATGCAGTTGTCACACTGGTGTCCTGAGCAGGTTGAGCTGCGGGTCCAGTCGTCTGACGTGCACTTCCGCTACCGGTCACTCACCTCGTCTGCGGACGAGCTGTTATGGGGCCCCGATGATGTGGTCACTGGCAGTGAGAGCGCCGTCCCCGCAGGAGAAGGAGTACGGCATGGTCGAGGTGCCGCCGCCTCCCGCCACGGCCTCCTGGCGGAAGAGCAGAGTGAGTGGGGACCCGAGCGGAAACTGCGTCGAGGTCACCGGTACCCAGGGGCATGTCTGGGTCCGGGACTCGAAGGACCCTCTCGGGCCCGCTCTCGGGCTCACCCGGGAGGGCTGGTCGGCGTTCCTGGTCGGGGTCCAGCGCGACGAGCTCGACCGCTCCGGGGTGCCGGTCTGACGACGGCCTGGACGCCGATCATGATCCGATGGGTCTTCCGGCGTCGGGCCCGCGTACTCAGTCGTCGTCCGGTGGGTCCTCCACGGGCGTCGGTTCGGCGTGCCAGTCCTGGTCGGTCGGCGGATAGCCGCAGTGCGGGCACTTCTCCCCGTGGTGGGCAGTGGCGTGGACCGCCGCCCACGCCGCGTTGAGCCTGCGACGCTCCTCGGCCTGCCGGCGAAACCTGGCCTGCAAGGCCTGAGTGGTCCAGGTCGCCCCGAGCAGCAGTCCGAGCCAGACCAGCAGGAGCGCGGCCAACAGGGCCCAGCACAGTACCTGCCGGGTCACCCCACCCCGCGGTGTGGTCCGCCACGACGGCGCGCCCCCTGGCTGCGGCTCATGAGCCGAGCTCCGGGGAGGCGTGTCACGCTCCGGTGAGATGCCGACATGATCGCCTGCCCCTTTCGCTTAGGTGATAACACCTATACAAGCTAGGTGTGTGACCGTAATCATATCGGTGTAAACCCTGGCATTTCAAGTTGTGCCCTGAGTTCATGCTTACGTAATGTGGACGTTGACAAGGAAGTGACTGTGGAGGAGCGGCCCGATGGCCAGGATCCAGCTGACCGATCGCGAGGATGACGTGCTCGCGCTGGTGATCGGTGGGCTCAGCAACGACGAGATCGCCGCTCGCCTCGCCATCTCGCGCCGGACGGTGGAGGCGCACCTGCGCGCGCTGTTCCGCAAGACCGGGGTGACCAGACGGACCCAGCTCGCTGCGCTGTACCAGCGCAACGACATGACCGCCGCCGAGCCCTCCGGGCCGGAGGCACCCGGTGCCGTCAACGGCCCAGCTCCTCCGCTCTCTCGGCAGCGCCGTGACCTGACCGACTGTGAACGACAGTTGCGGGCCTACGCCGCCGCCGTGCGCGGGCTGGCGGACCGGCAGTTCCCGCTCTTCGAGGAGCGTGTGGAGATCACCGCCATGGTCGGTGAGGAGAGCGGGCAGGACGTCATCATCGAGCGGCGCAGGACCAGGCCGAAGCCCTACCTCACCTACCGGATCCTGAGCCCGATCATGAGCTGGCCCGACGGACCGTCTGAGGCCGATGACCTCGCCCTTGCCTGGACTGTCGACGGCCAGGACACTCATGTCGACGTCCACCTGGTGCGGGATGTGGACGGTAGGCTACGAGTACTGATCTTGTTCCAGCCGGGGCTGGGGGCGGAGACCGAGTGGGTGCTGCGCTACCATTCGCCGAAGCTGTGGGATCCACTCCGCGACACCGGGCAGGACATCCTCACGTGGGCCACGGCCACTTTTGAGCAGCGGCACTCTCCGAAGATCGATGAGCTTACTCTGAACGTCGTCTTTCCGAGCTCCTGGACGGGCGAACGGCTCACCGAGGACAGCAACCGAGGTATGATCCACACCGAGCGGCTGTCGACCGGCCAGACCCAGCTGACCTGGCATCAGGAAGCCCCAGGCGCCGGGGGGTACCGCTGGGAGCTACGAGGGTCGCGCGGCTCCGGAGCATGAACGGCTCGGGGCGGACCGGCTGATCGATCGGCTGCGGGGTGAGGTCCGTGCCGAGATCCCGGGTACCGCTCGCCGCACCGTCACCGCCGAGGGGTCGTTGAGGGTCCCCCGCCGCTGCGGGGTGGCGGTGTGGCGTGGGAGCACCGGTACTGGGGAGCAGCCGGGTTGAAGGCAGCAATGCGCTCGCAGGTGGCGGCGGAACCGTCGGACTCCTCGACTGTCCAGCCCACCGGCGGCTCACCTCGCGGGCCCTGACCCCCTTGGAGGCCTTGGCATTGGGTGGGTTGCGCCAGGCACGGCGGCGACGCGCCTGGCACTCCCGTGGCACCCTGAGGTCCGCGCAGTCCCTGGGCGTTGGCCGCAGTGTAGGCCTGCACCGCCGAGGCGAGCACCTGAGAATCCGGCACGGTCCCCGGGGCGGGGATCGGGACCGTCGCCAGGCTGCGGCGCGTGAGCTCGGCGTTGGCCTGGACGCCGAGATCGTGGGCGCTCTGCGCGAGCTGCTGAATGCTCTGCGCTTGCGACTGGAACTGGGCGGCGCGTGCCCCATCGGCGTTCGCGTGCTGGGAGAACTGGTTGGCGAGCAGCCCCAGCGGGACGCCGACCAGCAGAGACGTGATCACCGAGGCCACCACCGCGCCCCGGAAGTAGGCCCGTCCCTCACGGCGGATCTCCTGCCGCGCGACCTGAGGGGCGACCTGAGCCGTCCGCGTAATGGAGTCCCGCAGCTGGTCCAGGCCCTGGGAGAGCTCATCCGCGGGGGTCATGGGCATCCGTCATCTGCATCAGCTCAAGCCGTCCAATGCGGGTCTGCAGGTCGGCGATCACGGTCTGGAGTAACGTCGCCGCGTCGCCGACCCCTTGCGCAATCGCCAGGGACTCCGGCGATTCGGGGGTGGTCCGGCCTGACTTGAACCGCTCGACGAACATCGGGCCGACCACGGCCGTGACCACAACCCCCAGCAGTGAAATCCCCGCGATGGTGATCATCAGCCAAGGTGGCCCCACAACCTCCGCCGTGCCCCCAGTCTCCAATCCTCCTCCGTTCCGCGGCCAAGAAGGGACAACCGGACCAGAAAACGGGACTCAGCCGCGTTCCCCGACGGACGACTCACCCGGTTCGGGTAGCGGCGGACCCTAGCCCGAGAACGTGGGAACCTTGTCGTTCCTCACTGCCTGGTGATCCGCTTCCCAGGCGTTCAGCACGGTGAGTGGCAGCCGACCACGCTCGTTGACGCTATGGCCGTTCTGCTTGGCCCACTCGCGGATGGCCCTGAGCGTGTCACGGTTGTAGCCGCTGCGCGCGACGCCACTGTTGCCGTTGCCGGTCCCGCGACCAGCCCAACGGTCCGCGCCGCGAGCGCCCGGGCGCCGCGCACTGGTCTTGCGAGCAGCCGCGACATAACGGGCCAAGTTGTCACGGAGCTTGGCGGCGTTGTCGTCCGCCAGGTCGATCTCGTATGTGACACCCTCGAGCGCGAACTCGACTGTTGAAATGTCCTCGGCTTCCTCGCCGGTGAGGTCGTCGACGAGGGTGACGATGGTCTTCTGAGCCACGGGTACGGACTCTCCTTATCGGGGGAACGCGGCATAGGCACAACCGCCGTGTCGTGAACGCTGACCGCGATAAGATACACACTGCTCGGCGATGCGAGTCTGCGGCATGCCGAAAAGCGCCATGCTCGCGTTTCGCCGCGCCTCCGGAGCGCTTCAGCCGGCGCGACGTAAGCGCGCCACCTCGGCGAGCACCACCCCGGCGGCGACCGACGCGTTGAGCGACTCGACCGGCCCCACCATGGGTATCGACACCGCGGCGTCACAGGTCTCGCGAACCAGCCGGGACAGCCCTCGGCCCTCCGAGCCGAGGACGAGCACCAGGGGTCCGGTGGCCGGCGGGAAGCCGTCCAACGGCATCGCGCCGCCGGGGTCCAGGCCGACCACCATCAAGCCGGACGCGGCGAGATCCTTGAGCGTGCGCACCAGGTTGGTGACCCGAGCCACCGGCAGGCGCGCGGCCGTACCCGCCGATGTCCGCCACGCCACCGCGGTCATCCCCGCCGAGCGCCGCTGCGGCAGCACCAGTCCGTGCGCGCCGAACGCGGCGGCGCTGCGGACCACGGCGCCTAGGTTGCGCGGGTCGGTCACCCCGTCCAGCGCGACGAGCAACGGCGGCGTCCCGGACTCCCGCGCGGTGACCAGCACGTCCTGGGCATGCGCGTACTCATACGGCGGCACCTGCAGCGCCACCCCCTGGTGCGGGGCACCCTCGGCCAGCCGATCGAGGTCAGCCCTGGGCACCTCGAGGATGGACAGGCCGGCGTCGGCGGCCAACCGTACGGACTCGCTGACCCGGTCGTCGAGGTCCACGCCGATGGCGACGTGCAGGGCGGTGGCCGGCACCCCGGCGCGCAGACATTCCAGCACCGGGTTGCGACCGAGCACGGTCTCCCCCGGCTCGCTACCACCGCGACGGCGGGCTGCGGTGGCTGGGCCGGTCTCGCGCTGCCCTGGATGCCGTGGGGCCGGCTGCCGCTGGGCAGGGCGGCGCTGGGCGCCGTGTTGTTGGGCGCCGTGTTGTTGGGCACCGTGGTCTTGGGCCGGATGGCCGGGCCGCAGCTCGGCGGGTGGCGTGGCGCCGCGCCCGCGCAGCCCCTTGGGCTTCTGCCCGCCGGAGCCGACGACGGCGCCCTTCTTGGTACCCGGCTTGCGCATCGCACCCCTGCGCCGGGAGTTACCGGCCATGAAACTCAGCTCTCCTTGACCGTCCACACCGGACCGTCGGGGGTGTCCTCGACGGTGATCCCGGCCGACAGCAGCTGTTCACGCACCGCGTCGGCGGTTGTGTAGTCACTGCGGTGACGAGCTTCGGCGCGCTCAGCGAGCAGCCGGTCCACCAAGAAGGCCAGCGCCACCGACGCGGCGTCTGAGGTCGACGCCGAGCGCCACTGGTCGGCCAGCGGGTCCAGGCCCAGCACGCCGGTCATCGCCCGCACCGAACCGGCCGCGCTTACCGCGGCCGAGTGCTCCCCGGCGTCCAGTGCCGCGTTGCCCTCGCGCACGGTGGTGTGGATCGCGGCCAGCGCTGCCGGCGTGCCGAGGTCGTCGTCCATCGCCTCGACGAACTCAGCGCACCAGATGCCCGGCTCCGGTACCCCGCACCGCTCCCGCACTCGGTGCACGAACGACTCGATCCGCTGATAGGCGGTCACCGCCTCGTCCAGCGCGCCATCCGAATACTCGATGGCGGACCGGTAATGCGCGGCGATCAGATAGTAGCGCAGCTCCACGGCACGGACCCGGCGCAGGGTGGCCGGGATGGACAGCGTGTTGCCCAGCGACTTCGACATCTTCTCCCCGGACAACGTCACCCAGCCGTTGTGCAACCAGTACCGGGCGAAGGGGTCGCCGGCGGCACGAGACTGGGCCCGTTCGTTCTCGTGGTGCGGGAAGACCAGGTCCAGGCCGCCGCCGTGGATGTCGAACTCCGGGCCGAGGTAGGTGGTGGCCATCGCCGAGCATTCCAGGTGCCATCCGGGGCGGCCCGGCCCCCACGGCGTCGGCCAGGACGGCTCGCCGGGCCTGGCGCCCTTCCACAGGGTGAAATCCCGGGGGTCACGCTTGCCCGACGCGGCGGACTCACCCTGGGACACCTCGTCGAGACGCTGCCCGGACAGCGACCCGTAGTCGTCCATCGTGGCCACCGCGAAGTGGACATCGCCGGCCGCGGCGTAGGCGTGCCCCCGGTCGATCAGCCGCGCCATCAGCTCGACCATCTGCGGAACATGACCGGTGGCGCGTGGCAGTGCCGACGGCGGCAGGCAGCCCAGCGCCGTGTAGGCGTCCTCGAACGCCCGTTCGTGCGTGTACGCCCACTCCCACCACCGCCGGCCCGCTTCGGCGGACTTGGCGAGGATCTTGTCGTCGATGTCGGTGACATTGCGCACGAGCAGCACGTCGTGGCCGGTGGCCATCAACCAGCGACGCAGCACGTCGTAGTTCAACGCCGACCGCACGTGCCCGATGTGCGGCACGCCCTGCACGGTGGCCCCACACACGTAGATCGACGCCGTGCGGGGCCGCAGTGGGACGAACTCCCGCAGGCTGCGCGTCGCGGTGTCGTGGAGGTGCAGGCTCACGGGAGGATCGTAGAGCGTGGTCCGTCCAGCCACAGATGCTGTGCGGTCCTACCCGGTCATCGCAGTACCCTTCGGCGGTGGAATGGACTGCGGAGCTGCCGGGATGACCGGCCGCTTTCTTGGTCGGGCAACGCGCACCTGACGCCGGTTGTCCCACCTATGCCGGTCGGACCAGCAGCGCCTGACCAGCGGCGGATGTTCCGGTCAGTAGGGTCTGCTCTGCGGCGAGTTCCAGACCGGCCCGCAGACCGAGGGCGATGATCTCCTCCGTGCAGATGCCCTTCTGAAAAGTGTCCTTGGCCTCACTCGACCAGTAGCCGTCCTGGTGAGAAGGCCAGTTCGCTGACGCAGCTTTTGGATCGATGTCAGCGGGTGATCGGGTGACGATAAACAGGCAACCACCGGGACGCACGAACTGGGCGGCGTGCTGCAGGGCCTGGATGCGTTGCCAGGGGTCAGGCAGGACGTTGAGCACGAAGATGTTGGCGACCAAGTCATACCGACGATCGTGCTTGGCGTTCCAGCCGAAGCCTGGGTGAGGGTCCCAGCCATCCGCATCTAATCCAGCAGCCCGGTAATGGTCGACATCGCTGCCGCGCCCGCAACCGTGGTCCAGGACACTGGTAATACCGAGACGGGGGACGAGGACATCGACGACGGTACGGGCGAACGGGGACGGACGAACGCGGCTCATCGCGGTCTTATGCGGTTTGCACTCGGAACTGGTGAACAGGGCGCGGTCGGTGAGTTCGGGTAGTGGCGCGAACAAGGCGTTCCGATCCTCCACGGCGACGGTGGCGAGTGTGACGGGAACGTCCATGAGGATGCCGGAATGGTCGGTGAATGCCTGCTCGCTAGCGCGGGTAGAATGATTGTATCGGACGTCGACCATCGGAAGCAGGTGACCGGGAACCAGAGCAAGGTCACAGCGGAACCGGCTGCGCAGGGCTGACTGTCGGCGCTCAATGGTGAACTGGGGAGTCTCGGTGGCGGTAGCGTCGACTAGACCGTTATCAACCAACAACTCGGCGAACGGTCTGCGATCTATGGAACTGTTAAAATTGCTGGGCCGTCCGTTGTTGAGGCCGTCAACCCGGCGAGGGGCGAGGTTGAAGTCTCCACAGGCGAGTATAGGCCGCCCGTCTTCGACGGCGATGATCTCCTGGAATCGACGAAGCTGGCGGCGACGAGAGGTAACCGAGCGGCACTCGAGGTAGGTGTTGTACACTACTAGCCAGCCTGGTTCCAGCCGTTGGACGAAGCTTTCTGGTCGGGAAACTGGTGGGATGGTGAAGCGCTCAGCGCTCCAGCAGAACAGGTCTCCGCCGACTGGCCTGTAGTCGGCCAGGTTGACCGCAGTACGGTTCACTGGCTTCCATGGCTCCTGGGCGACCAGCACATCCACGTGGTGGTGATGCAGCCAAGCTGTGAGCTTTGCTCGTGCAGCGGTGTTGCCAAGGCGCTTGTTGAGGTTTACTGATGCTAGGCGCACAAAAATCTCCTCGTCAATTACAGAGTGACAGCGGTTCCCGATCTGACTTCCTCGTCGAATGCGTTCCACAGCAAGTTGAGCGGATGTGCCGGCGCGTATTGCTCCCGCTCGCCCTTGCGGGCGAACACGCCGGTGACCAGTTCTAGCATCGGATCGAAGTCTTCGGCGAACGCAACGAGTCGAAAGCCAGGGCCGCCGGGGAGTCGCCCTTCGACGGCCGCCCGCCCTATGGCCTTAGATACGATCATGCACCCGTATACCATCCCAGAGCGTAGTAGCGCCAGGCCGTAGTAGATGTCGTCGATAGTAGTCACGATAGTCAGTTTGTTGCGAAAGCCGCCACCGTACCAACGTGAAAGAAAGTCCACAATCACACCACCGGACGGGATCACGATTGGGACCGACGGCAGCTTTTCTCGCCCGACCGCATTTACCGCCAGCTCTCGCTGCGGCAAGTTCGTCAACAGCGCAAGCCCTTCGCGGTGCCATTCGAGGAAATCGTACTGGCTGGGAACTTCGAGACTTCCAGCCGCTGAGGCGAACCCGCCGCGCATCAGGTCGACCTCCTTGGTGTCCAGTCGGGTAAACGAGTCTTTGGTGCGCACGTGCACTATTTTAAGCTCGATCTCACGGGACT
This sequence comes from Pseudonocardiales bacterium, assembly GCA_019243635.1. GTDB lineage: Bacteria > Actinomycetota > Actinomycetes > Mycobacteriales > Pseudonocardiaceae. The sequence continues at coordinate 70,521 of JAFAUB010000152.1, read as the reverse complement.
GGAATTCATTACTGACACGCTGCCATACCCGACTTAAGAAGTCCAGGGTGAACTCAGTGGTTCCTACAGAAATCGTCTGCCCCAGACGGCGTCGCGCGCCGTTGATCGATGTTTGCCATCTATCCAGGGTAGTGCGGGCCAGCTCGACGAACTGCCATCCGGACGGTGTGAACAGGAATCGCTTGCCACGCCCCTGTTTTATCACCAATTGTTCTCCGCACATTTGCCGGAAGCTGCGGTTGAGCGTATCCAGCTGTTTTTGCACGCTGGACTGCTCCCGGCTTAGCACCCGGGCCGCGCTCAGAGCCGAACCGGTCTCGGCCACCAGCACCAGGGTACGTAGCTGATCAAATGTGGTCTCCAGCAGTCCCGACCCGACTGTTGCGACTCCGCCAAGGCATGGCGTGCTCGCCAACCTACCGTCCTTTGCCAACTCCTCACCGCCTTCTTTTCCGGTGATAAACTAATCGATCAAACATCTGAAGTGCACCAGATCGCAGTTCCAGTTGGCGCCACCTCTAGATGTTCGACAGTATATCTAGACACGTGAAAATTGATCAGGGAACATTTGACCATGAGTTCACCAACCCAGGCGGGCGGAGGTGGAGCGGATGTGGCCAGGGGACGAGATCACCAAGCTGATCAACTCCGATGACGTCGGCTGGCTGAAACGGTCGATCACGTGCCGGTTACGGCTGCTGGGTGGTTCGGTCCTCACCGGCATCCGCATGACTAACGGCATCCGCATGACTTCCGACGCCGATGCGACCACGCAGCGGGTGGTGGTCCTCGCCGAGGAGGCTAGGACGCCCAAGCTGATGATCCGTTCCGGCGGCGGCGTGAAGAGTGGCGCATACTACCATGGCGGCAACAGCTTCTCGATCCGCCAGACCGAATCTTCCGCCGTTGACCTGACGACCGCTGGGCGAGCGGTCATTCCACTCGAGTCCGCAAGCCGGTTCACTGACCAACGCATACCTCAAGATGTACAGAACAACTGAAACAAGCAGTGGAGACGATAGAGATGTTTTTGGACGAATTAGCAGTGCGGTCGCTCATCAACGAAGGCGGGTTATGTTGGGGTGGCGAGCTCCGACGTGATTCCCTTCTGTTAACCCTCGGCAACCGGTTGCAACCAATGGCGTACCGCCCACCAGCGGTGGTAGACGTGACGGACCAGGACCAGATCGACGCAATGTATGGCGAGACCATGGTCGGATGGCATTCTTTCATCCTGCGACGCGGTGCGCTGGCACTCTTCCACGCGAACCACCCGGTGGCGCTCCCGAATGGCGTGGGCGGTCTGATTGGTGGACTGAGCCACATGGCGAGGCTCGGGCTGACGGTGCATCTGGATACGTCCATCGTAGATGCCGGATTCCATGGAGTCCTGACCATCGAGATGTTCAACGCTGGGCCGTCGGATGTGATCCTCCGACCAGGTATGCCGGTCGCGAAGGTAATCCTGTACCACGTCGGTGGTGACGCGTCCGCTGGGCCGTATCACCACGTTTTCTACGGAAACGAAGACCATCTCGGAAGCAAGTACGCGCCCGAATTCTTCTCAGCGCCTGTCGTGGAGGGGCAAAGTGATTGACTGCGCTTTTTGCGATGAGTTCGCTCAGCCGGTCGAGGTGACTCGGATCGTGGCTCGCACGCAGAGCCGGGTGCTTGTTCCAACGATCGGCTGCCTCACCGAGGGATATTTGCTCTACATGCCGCACGAGCACACGCTCGCATTCGCCGATCTCGACAGCGCGGAATTACGCGAGTGTGAGCAGGACATCAACTATCTACGGGGTATTTTGGCCGACCGGTACGGCCCGATAATTGTGGCCGAGCATGGCCCGTGGAAGTGTGACCTCGGAGCTGGCTGCTGTGACCACGCACACATGCATCTCATCCCGGTGCCGACTCCGGATCGGGTCCTCAAGGAGTATGTTAAGATCGGAGGCTCGACAGAGCCGTACCGGACTCTCGTGGAGTGCCTTGCTTCCGTCGATGAGGCCTATGTATATGTTTCGCCAACGTCCACAATGCACTACATCTGGCCGGCGACAGAGTTTCCCCGGCAGTGGGTGCGTCGAGTGTGCGCGAACATTTACGGCAAGGCGTCTCAATGGGACTGGCGTGACCACCCTTTCGACTTGGAGCGCCAGTGGACGTACGACGCACTGGTCGGAACGTCGCTGCTACCGTACCGGATGCCTTGATGCCTGGCACCCGCGACGCACCTCTGACCCTCTCCCTGCTAACCCCGGCGGAGAGCAGAGAAAGGGCACAGGACCGGCGATGGCCGAAATGGTCAACGCATTGCTTGATGCGTTCTCTGGGTCTAGTCGTCCTGGACGCATGCCTGATAACGCCTGACGCAGCACCGCAGCTTGTCGACGCCGTCGAGGCGTTCGCGCGGCTACACGACAGCACGGCGGTGATGATCCGATCCGACGGGGGAATGGAGACCACGGAGTACCAGCGGGGCGGCCACACGCTGACCGTGGAACAGGCAGTCGAACACGCACACGATTTACTTTCGCACCGTCGGGCCGTCCTGCTGATGGAACCGACGAACCGGTTCACCAACAGGCTGACCGCGATGATACGGATCGACCGTGACGCGTCTCACAGCGAAGCCGGGCAGTTGACGATCGAGGTGCTTGGACCCGGATATGACCTCGCCGACCTGGCCAGGAGTGGTGTGCAGCCGCACGCCCGGATCAAGGTCCGCAACGTCGACTGGCACCGGCCGGAGACCCTTTGGCCACACGATGTCTTCGTCACCGTGGTGGATACGTCCGTGACGGCCAGGCTCGAAGCACGGCTGGACTTCATCGGCGCGCACTGCCTGCCGGGGCAGGCGGTGATCGACAAAGTCACCCGCATCGAGCGCGCCCGGATCTGGCTGCTGGAGCAGGGGTACGGCGAGCTCTTCAAGCCGTTCGACCTGACGTCTGCACTGCGGCACCTACCCAACTGGCATCGGGACGCGTTCTCGATCGCGGCTGGCATCCCGCAGGCGGGGTGGACCTGCGTGGCGACTGGCTGGTCCGATCTGGGCGACGGCCGCAATGTCTACTGGGACATCATTGATGGGAGAAACAAATATGGCTGACACGACTGAGGCGGGGAGGCGCGGTGCTCTTTACTTCGACTATCAAGCAACCACTCCGGTGGACCCAAGTGTTGTGGCCGCGATGCTGCCGTTCTTCTCGGATCAGTTCGGCAACGCGGGTTCACACCACAGCTACGGGACGGCTGCCGCGTTCCACGTTGCCGCAGCACGGCAACAGGTCGCGCAACTGATCGGGGCGCTGTCCTCAGACGAGATCGTCTTCACAGCAGGTGCCACCGAGAGCAACGCCATAGCCATTCGGAAGATCTTTGTCGCCGCAGAGCGAAACCACTTCATCACCACCGCGATCGAGCATTCCTCGGTGCTGGGCCCGGCCGCCGAACTGGTGCGGGCCGGACACGAGGTCAGCTACCTCGCGGTTGATCGTCAGGGGCGGGTCGACCCGACACAGGTCGAGTCCTTGATCCGTCCGGAGACGGGACTCGTGTCCGTCATGCACGCGAACAACGAGGTCGGGACGATTCAACCGCTTGCCGACATCAGCCGTATCACGCGTGCCGTAGGTGTCCTGCTTCACGCCGACCTGACGCAGACCGCCGGTGCTCTCGAGGTGGACGTGCAGGAGCTGGGGGTAGACCTCGCTTCCTTCTCCGCGCATAAGTTCTACGGACCGAAGGGCATCGGCGCCCTGTATGTGCGCAGAGGATGCAGCCTGGGGAAGGGGTTGGGAAGAACCGAGTCGGCGCTGCGCCCCGGGACCCTGAACGTGCCGGGCATTGTCGGCATGGGCACTGCCGCCGAGCTGGCTGTAGAGCGGCGGTCGGCCGACAGGATCCATACAGTGACCCTGCGGACGCGGTTCGCGGAGGCATTGTTGGCCGCGATGCCGGACGCGTTCGTGAACGGCCACCCGACGAAGCGCATCCCGGGGAACCTGAGCGTCACCTTCCCCGGTGTCGAGGTCGACGAGGTGCTGCGGGCCGACCCGTGCCTCGGCCTGGCGATGGGCTCGTCCTGTACGTCGGGTCGGACGGAACCTTCGCACGTCCTGCTGGCCCTGGGCCTGTCCCGGACGCTCAGCCGTTCGACGCTGCGCATCGGGTTCGGCCGGGCAACCGAATGGGACGACTGCCATGAGTGCGTAGAGCGCCTGGTGCCCCTGCTGATGAGATCCCGGGCTAGATCCCGCGCGGACCAGGAAGTGTCCACCGGAAGGGCGAAATAGCGTGTTCATATCGTCTGAAAGGCTGGTGACGTGACCCAGTATTCAGGGCTACTCAGCCTCTCTGGATGGTGCACGAGCCGCCACCCGGTAAGCGGGAGCCTGGGTCTTACCGGACGTTTCACTGACGGTCCGCTAAGAGGACGTCGCTGACTGGATGGTGATGGAGCCGCTGAGTCTGCTGGCGGCCCGACACCATGACGCTTGGGAGCAACTGGCCGAGCTCGCGAACCGACTCGAGCGAGAGCGTCGCGCTCCGGTGGAGTTCGAGTTCGAGCTGACGAAGGACCGTGCCTGGCCTACCCGCGTCCGCAATGCGCGGATGCAGCCGCTCGCGTACGTCGCGGCGATACATGATCTTGTGCGCATCGGCGTCATGTCCCCGGGCGAGGCGGTGCTCGCGGTAACCCCGGAGCAGGTACGGGCCTGTCTGAGCCCGACCGTCGTGCCGACCGCCGAGGGCCTGCTTGGTGTGGGGCTCGGTGTCTCGCCGGGTGCTGGGTCCGGTCGGGTGGTCTTCAGCGCGGACGAGGCGGGTCTAGTCGGTGCGAGCGGTGGTCGCTGCGTACTAGTGGTCGGCGACCCGCAGCCGGATGACTTCGGCGCTAGAAGGTATCTCGCGGGTGTGGTCGCGTTGCGCGGCGGTGCGACCTCGCACGCCGCAGTCGTGGCGAAGGGTCTTGGACTGCCGATGATCGCCGGGTTTCGGGACGCCGTGCTGGACTATGCGTCCGAGGTGCTCCGGATCGGTGGCCGTGCGGTGTCGCGCCTCGATGTCGTGACAGTCGACGGGAGCCGGGGACATCTCTATCCGGCCAGCGCCACCGTGACCGACGGCTCGATGACACCAGCTCTCGCGGAGCTCATCGGATGGGCCGACCAGTCTCGGATGATCCAGGTGCACGCGAACGCCGACAGCGGCGAGGATGTACGCACGGCGAAGGAACTGGGCGCATCCGGGGTCGGACTCTGTCGCCTTGAGCACGTTCTCGCGGTCGGAGGAGGAACGGCCCAGCTTCGGAGGGTCTTCGCGCAAAGGGATCCCGCGGCACGTGCCCGCGCGGCCGAGGACGTGACGTGGCTCCTCACAACTCTGCTCACCGATATCCTGCTGGCGGCTGACGGCGTACCGGTCACCGTCCGGCTGGTGGACGTTCCGCGCCACGAGTTCGTGGATGGTTCGGTCGGCGAGACCGACCCGACGGCCGGAATCGCTGAGGTGAATCCGATGATGGGCACCCGTGGCGTCCGCGACTTTCTGGTCAACACCGACCTGGGTGTCGCGCAGGTGGCCGCCATCGCGCGGTCCCGCCGAGCGGTCACGGAGCAAGGTCTGCACGCGGATGTCCGGATCCTGGTGCCGATGGCCGGCTTCAGCGAGGAGTTCAGGCGAACGAGGCAGGTCGTCGAGTGCGTCTTTGAGCGGGAGGCGCCCGGCGGTCGAGCCTCCCCACCTGCCGTTGGCTGCATGATCGAGGTTCCCCGGATAGCGCTCAACGTGACCGGTCTCGCTGCACACGCCGACTTCCTGTCGATCGGCAGTAACGACCTGACGCAGTTCACACTGGCCCTGTCCCGTGACGACGCCGAAGTCGGCTTCCTCGGCTCCTACGTCCGTGACCAGGTGCTTGCTGCGGATCCCTTCGAGTGCCTCGATCGTGAAGGCGTCGGGCGCCTCCTGCGCATCTGCATCGGCGAGGCGCGGGACAGGCGACCGGATCTCCCGATCGGCCTATGCGGGGAGCACGCCGCCGACCCGACGTCGGTGGAATACCTCGTGTCCCTGGGATTGGACTACCTGTCGTGTTCGCCGCGACAGGTACCGCTGGCCCGGTTCAGCGCCGGTCGCGCCACGCTTATGCGGTCGACGGTCTCGCCAGGCTGAGCGGCCGGTATAGCCGGCTACGTTCCGCTGTCCTCCTGCTACTGTCCGTCGCCATGACGAGTGGCACGAATATGCGGGGGAAGCTGGTACGTGACCGGATTCCAGAGATCATCCTGCAGGCGGGGCTCACCCCCGTCATCGAGACCGCGTCACCGGAGGACTACGGCCGGTACGTGCGCGCGAAGCTGGAGGAGGAGCTGGAGGAGTACCTGAGTTCCGGAGACGTGGCTGAGGTGGCCGACCTCGTCGAGGTCTGCTTCGCCGCCGCGGCGCTGCACGGTGTCGGTCAGGACGAATTGCTGGCACTCGCCCGGGACAAACGACAGGAGCGCGGCGGCTTCGACAGTCGGCTCGTGTGGATGGGGAACCTGCCGGGCGATCACGAGCCGCCAGCCGGATCGTGAGGAACTCTGGGCGACGGTACGCAGCAGGACCAGCTGACGCCTACTCGCAGCTCATTGCCCCATCGTGTCGGCGCCTTCACACGCTCGTTCGTGGGTTTAGGGCGTACACACACGTAGATCGACGCCGTGCGGGGCCGCAGCGGGACGAACTCCCGCAGGCTGCGCGTCGCGGTGTCGTGGAGGTGCAGGCTCACGGGAGGATCGTAGAGCGTGGTCCGTCCAGCCACAGATGCTGTGCGGTCCTACCCGGTCATCGCAGTACCCTTCGGCGATGGAATGGACTGCGGTCCGGATCCGCCTGCTCCGTGATGTGGGGCTGTGCCAGTCCCAGCACGACTTCGCCAGAACCCCAGGCTTCGCGAAGCGGACGATCGGCAACGCCGAACGCGGCGCCACGCACCCGGGCCTGGCCCTGCGCCATGCCCTGGACAAGACCTCCGACGTCCAGCGCGACCGCTTCCTCGCCGCTGTCACCACCGACTGCGGCATCGCCACGCCGGTACCCCTCGTCAGTGAGTCAGGAGCGCTCGGCTCGCAGGTGAGTGCCGCCTGCGGCAGGTCCATCGTAGCACCGGATCCTCCGGCCCATGCGCCGCGCGGTCTGCGCAGTGTCGTGCTCGGCACGCCGCTACCGGTACCGATGGGCGTGAGCGCCCCCGAGACACACTCAGCAACGAGCGCCCTGGTCGCCACCGTGCAGGCCCATCGCCTCTACCAACTCGCCGAATACGATGCCGCCGCGCAACTCCTGCCTGCAGTCCTCACCTGTCTGCGACACCGGGTCGATACCGGCTCCGACGAACGCCTAGCCGGTAGGACGACCACGCGGCATGCTATGGCTACCGCCTACCTCGCCACAGCCAAGCTCGCCACGAAGTCAGGCGACGTAGTTCTGGCTTCAGTGGCCGCAGATCGCGCCGAGCGTTGCGGCAACGTCGCGCCTGAACTGCCGTCAGGAAGAAACGCTCTCAGTGCGAGGTTCTTTGCTGTTACTGCTCGGCATCATCGCCGCGCGGTGTGGTGACGACAACGCGACGCAAGACGTTCTGCGCGAAGCGAGTCAGCTCGCCGAGCAGCTCGGGTGTGACGGCAACCGGCCCTGGACGGCCTTTGGCCCCACCAACGTCGCCATCCATCAGTTGTCCGTACAGTCCCTCCTCGGAAATGCCAAGAGAGCTGCCCAGATCGCTGGGAGCATCGACACCGATGCCTTGCCTGCCGTGTTGCGTGGTCGCCGCTCGCAGGTGCACCTGGAAACGGGGTGGGTCGCCGCCGGCCACGCTGATGATGCCGTGGCGGTCCTGCACCTCCTCGAGGCGGAGAGGGCCGCTGAGCAGGCCGTATCTCGCAACGCCTCAGCCAGGACGCTGCTCAGCACCCTCATGGCTCGGGAATGTCGGGGTGACACGCCAGGCTTGCGAGGGCTGGCTGCACGGGCCGGATTGCTCCCATGAGTGAGGGTCAGCCGAGACCGCTGCTCTACCCCGTGGTCTGTGCGGCGCCACCGGCGCGACACATCGACGAACTGGTCGAGTTCCTGCACCAAGCAGGGTGGTGCATCTGCGTCATCCCCACTCCACGCGCGGCGAGCTGGATAGACCACCATGTACTCGAACAGCGGACGGGCTACCCGATCCGGCACGATCACCGGCTGCCCGGTGACCCGGACTCATTGCCGCGGGCTGACGCCGTCGCTGTGGTTCCCGCCACCTTCAATACCATCAACAAGTGGGCAGCCGGCATCAGCGACACGTTCGCACTGGGCATACTCAACGAGGCGATCGGGCTCGAGATCCCCGTCGTTGTCCGGCACCACACTTCTCTTGGTAGCCGGGTGGTGCAGGCAGTCGCACGAAGTCTTTAATCTGTGGCCGGCGGCACTGCGTGGCCGGCGGCTACGCACGCACGAGCAGCACCGTCGCCACGGCGGCGACGCCCTCGCCGCGGCCGGTCAGCCCGAGGCCGTCGGTAGTGGTGCCGGATACCGAGACGGGGCCGCCCAAGGCCTCGGACAGCACTCGCTGCGCCTCGGCTCGGCGGCTACCCACCTGCGGCGCGTTACCGATCACCTGCACCGCGCCGTTGCCCACCACCCAGCCCTGGATGATCAGCCGACGGTGTACCTCGGTGAGCAGCTCGGCACCGTGTGCCCCGGCCCACCGCTGCTCGCCGGTGCCGAACACCGCGCCCAGGTCGCCGAGGCCGGCGGCGGACAGCGCGGCGTCGCACAGCGCGTGCGCGGCGACGTCTCCGTCGGAGTGCCCGGCGCAGCCCGGCAGCCCAGGCCAGTGCAGCCCGGCGATCCAGCAGTCCCGGCCGGGTTCCACCGGGTGTACGTCGGTGCCGATCCCGACCCTCATGCCTGACCGGCGACCCTCCCGCCGGCCACCACCTCAGCGACGGCGAGATCGAACGGAGTGGTGATCTTGAAGGCGTGCGGGTGGCCCGGTAGCGTGGCCACGGTCACCCCGAGAGCCTCGACGAGTCCGGCGTCGTCGGTCACCGGAGCGCATGGCGCCTGGTGGGCCCGCCGTAACAGGTCCCCGGCGAACCCCTGCGGAGTCTGCACCACCCGCAAGGCCGCCCGGTCCACAGTGCCCAGGACCCGACCGTCGGAGTCCACCTGCTTGATCGTGTCGGCCACCGGCAGAACCGGCACCACGGCTCGCTGCCCGGCGAGTACCGCCTGCGCCACCGCCTGGATGACGCTGACCGGGGTGAGGCAGCGGGCGGCGTCATGCACCAACACCACCTCGGCGTCGGGCACGGCACACAAGGCCGCCCGGACCGACGCGGCGCGGTGCGCCCCGCCGGTAACGATCCGCACCCGGCACCCGGCCTCGGCGAGGGCTGCTCGGGCGTGGTCGTGGTGGTGCTCATCGACCGCAACCACCACCACCTCGACGCAACCGGACGCCACCAGCCCCTGCACGCAGTGCCAGATCAGCGGACGACCCCGCAGCGACACGAAGGCCTTCGGCATCCCGGCCGCCAACCGCACGCCCTGCCCCGCAGCCGGCACCAGCGCCACGACTCGGGGAACCAGGACACGGGTCGGCGACGTCGTCACGTCCGGGCTCAGGCCGCCACGATGCGGGAGGCTCCGGCTCAGGAGGCCGCAGCGAGAACCTCGTCGAGCAGTACCTCGGCGTTGTCCTCGTTGGTACCCTCGGCGAGGGCGAGCTCACTCACCAGGATCTGGCGCGCCTTCGCGAGCATACGCTTCTCACCAGCCGACAGACCGCGATCGCGCTCACGACGCCAGAGGTCCCGGACCACTTCAGCCACTTTGTTGACGTCGCCGGAGGCGAGTTTCTCCAGGTTGGCCTTGTACCGCCGTGACCAGTTCGTCGGCTCCTCGGTGTGGGGAGCGCGCAGCACGTCGAAAACCCGGTCGAGACCCTCTTGGCCGACCACGTCCCGGACGCCGACGAATTCGGCGTTAGCGGCGGGAACGCGAACGGTGAGATCGCCTTGAGCGACCTTGAGGACGAGATACTTCTTCTCCTCCCCCTTGATCACTCGAATCTCAATGGCCTCGATGAGAGCGGCACCGTGATGCGGGTAGACGACGGTCTCTCCGACCTTGAAAACCATGTGTCCTCTGCCCCTTTCGCTGTACCCAGGTTACCACGCCTGAAAATCGTGGCGCGCGGGGTACGTAGTACCACCTAGGGCGTCGTCGCAGGTCAAACGATCCAGCCGGCGGCCCACACCAGGCAGCTCGGTGCTCCGCAGCTCACGGTCCCTCCACTATGGACCTGCATCGGCGGGGCGGATGCACCGAGGCACCGGGCCCACCGGACGGCCCTACCGGACGGGCGGGTCGGATACGCTGCGCTGATGCGGGTCCCTCTCATCGTCGCCGCGCGGATCATGGCCTGCTGCGCCGCCGCGCTGGCGCTGGTCGGCTGCGGTGCGGGCCAGATCGCTCAGACCGACAGCCAGGTAGCCGCCGTCGACGGCGCCTTCGGCAACGTCGGGAGCACCATCGCGCTGCGCGACGTGCTGATCCCGTATCCGCACAACCAGCAGGGCACCTACCCCGCCGGGTCCACCGTCCCGGTGGTGCTCACCATCGTCAACCAGGCGGACCGCGCGGACGAGCTGATCGCCGTGACCAGCCCAGCGGCCGGTCAGGCGCTGGTGCTGGGCACCCCGCGGATTCCGCCCGGTACCACTGTCACCAGCACTGCCGGCGCCCTCCCGACAACCGGCGAGCCGACCAGCCCGCTGGTCGCGGGGGAGCTGCGCGTCGTGCTCACCACCAACCAGCCGTTGCACGCCGGGCTGAACACTCCGGTGACATTCCAGTTCCGCAACGCCGGCAAGGTGACCCTGCCGGTACCCATGGCGGCCCTGCCGGGCTCGGCCGGCCAGGCCCCCTAGCCGCAGGCGCCGGATCGGGGGTGCGGTCGGACTGTCGGGGTGGCTGGATAGCGTGCGTGACCATGGTGAGATCAGCCGGGAACGGCCGCGCCACACACCGCTGTGGTGATTGCGGCCACGAGGTCGCCAAGTGGGTGGGACGGTGCCCGGAGTGCCACACCTGGGGCACCGTGACGGCGCACCGGCCGCGGCCGGTGACGGCCGTCGCGGCCGGTGCGCCGTCGGCCCCGGCTCGCCCGATCTCCCAGGTCGACCTGCATGCCGCACGGGCCACGGCCACCGGCGTGAGCGAGCTCGACCGGGTACTCGGCGGCGGTCTGGTGCCCGGCGCGGTGGTGCTGCTGGCCGGCGAGCCCGGGGTCGGGAAGTCCACTCTGCTGCTAGAGGTCGCACACCGCTGCGCGCTGGCCGGTCGGCGCGCGCTCTACGTGACCGGCGAGGAGTCCACCGGTCAGGTCCGACTGCGGGCGCAGCGCACCGGAGCGTTACACGACGAGCTGTTCCTCGCCGCCGAGTCCGACCTCACCGCGGTGCTCGGGCATCTCGACGCCGTCGATCCGGGACTGCTGATCGTCGACTCGGTGCAGACCATGTCCTGCGCCGGTGTGGAGGGCAGCCCAGGCGGGGTGTCCCAGGTCCGCGCGGTGACCAGCGCGTTGATCAGCACCGCCAAACAGCGCGGACTGCCGGTGGTGCTGGTCGGGCACGTCACCAAGGACGGGACGGTGGCCGGCCCCCGGGTGCTGGAGCACCTGGTCGACGTGGTGCTGCAGTTCGAGGGCGACCGGCACTCCACGCTGCGGATGGTTCGGGGGATCAAGAACCGGTTCGGGGCCGCCGACGAGGTCGGCTGCTTCGAGCTCACCGACGACGGCATCACCGGTTTGCCCGACCCGTCCGGTCTCTTTCTCACCCACCGCGACGGCGCGGTGCCCGGCACGGCGGTGACGGTCGTGGTGGAGGGCAAACGGCCGTTGTTGGGCGAGGTCCAGGCGTTGGTCGCCGAATCCGCACTGGCCAACCCCCGCCGCGCGGTGAGCGGCCTGGACTCGTCTCGGGTGGCGATGATCCTGGCGGTCATCGAGCGCCGAGGGGGAGTGCGGTTGGCGGGGTCAGACGTGTACACCGTGACGGTGGGCGGGATGCGCGTGGTGGAGCCGGCGGCAGATCTCGCCGTCGCGCTCGCCGTCGCGTCGGCGGCAGGTGACCTGCTGCTGCCCCCGCACACGGTGGCGATCGGGGAGGTCGGGCTGGCCGGCGAGGTACGGCCGGTGACCGGGCTGCGCCGACGCCTGGTCGAGGCCGCCCGACTGGGCTTCCGGCACGCGCTCGTGCCCCCAGAAAACGGCACACAAAGCACCCGGCGCAATGCCCCAGACGGTGGCGCCACGCCGGCCGGGATTCGCCTACACATGGTGGCCGACCTCGGCACGGCACTGCACTGGCTGCGTCCGTGACGCGAGCCGAGCTCCCCGGGGCATCGGCGAAGGCCTGGCGGGGAGGGGGATCTCATGGACGCTGAGGACGCGCAGGTGATCGGTGCGCGCGCTCGGATGATTCGCCGTCGTCGTGGGTTGAGCCTCGAGGTGGCGGCCGGGCTGGCCGGTATCACCGAGGGCTACTTGTCGATGTTGGAATTGGGCCGGCGTGGGTTCAACCGGCGGGGCCTGATCGAGGACCTCGCCGAGGCGCTGGGCTGCTCCGTGGCCGACCTGACCGGGCAGCCCTACCTCCCACCGGACCGGGAGAGCGCCCGTGCCAAGAGGGTGATCGCTGCGATCGGGCGCGGGCTCAACGAGGCCGCCCTCGATGATGTGCCCGATGTCCAACCGCGTCCGTTGGACACACTCGACGGCTGGGTAAGATCAGCTGCCGAGCTGAGGGACACCGCCAGCTACCGGTCCTCAGGCGAGGACATCGACGCTGCGCTGATCGAGTTGCAGGTCCACTTGGTCGCCGGCGATGGCCGGGAACGGCAGCGCGCGGCCGAGCTGCTTACTCAGACCGCGTATCACGCCTTCGTGCTGGCAACCACATTCGGCTACCTGAACCTGGCACAGCTGGCGGCGCAGCGCGCCTATGACGCGGCCCGGATCACCGAGCGGCCCGAGCTGGAGGCGTTCGCCGTGTTCGCTCGGGCGCCTTCGGTGGCCCGCACTGGCGGCCGGCGCCGCGCGGTGCGGATGCTGGACCACGCGCTCGATGATGCCCAGCGCTTGACCACGATCCGGGACGAGGACACCCTCGGTGCCGAGACGTTCGGGCTGCTGCACCTCATGGGAGCCCACTTCGCGGCGCGGGACAGCGATGCCACTGCCGCTGCCGAGCACCTCGACGAGGCCGCCCGGGTCGCCATGCTCACCGGCGAGCGCAACGGGCTGCGGCAGCACTTCGGACCCACGAACGTCAACGTATGGCGCGTCTGCATCGGCGCGGAGCTGGGGCAAGGCCCGGAAGTCGCCGAGCGCGTCGAGCGTGAGCCGATCGACCTGGACATTCTCAGCAGCAAGGACCGCAGCGCGGCGCTGCACCTCGACCTCGCACGATCCTGGGCATAAGCTGAGGGGGACAGGGACAACGAGGCGATCCGCCACCTGGACACTGCGGACCGACTCGCGCCGACCCGGGTCCGTAACGACCCCATCGCCCGGGACCTGGTGCTCACCCTCTCCCGCCGTGCCCCGCGTCGGATGTGGGAGCTGGACAGCCTGCGTAACCGCCTCGGTGTCGGTGGTCATGATCCACGGAGGGTGGACCACTAGCCGTTTTTCCGTCATCGGACCACTTCCCGTTGGGACGGGCTTACGGTCGTATCGAGACGACACCCGAGCCCGCATCGGCGGTACGGCCGCTTGGCGGCGGCGCCGGAGTTTCTGACGAGGAGGGTTTCCGACACGTATTCACGACCAGGGTCACCGCGGATCAGAGCGCGGACCCGAACGTTTCTCGGACCATGCATCTGTTCCAGCAATGGGTGCCGAAAGAACACGAGGTCAGGCTGACCGTCGTGGACGGTCGCTTCTTCGCTGCGTGTATCAACGCCGCATCGGGGGCGGCGCGCGTCGATTGGCGGTCCGACTACAGTATCAGTCGATCTCGTACGCGGTGACGGAGACTCCAGGCGTCGTGCGGTCACAGGTCGGCACTCTGCTCGATGCTCTGGGGTTACGGTTCGCGGCACTGGACTTCGTCGTGGCCCCGGACGGCCGGTGGTGGTTCCTGGAGTGCCACCCGAACGGCCAGTGGGCCTGGATCGGAGAGGAAACCGGAATGCCCATCGCATGTGCTCTTGCTGACGCGCTGGAAGGACGTTCACAGCCGTGACTGATATCGACTCGCTGCAAGCCAGGTTTGTCGATACGCTCGCCGCGAGCGGCGACGTGTCAGATCCCGAATGGCTCACGGCGTTTCGTGAAATTCCCCGAGGCCCCTTCGTGCCGTACTACTTCACGCAAATTCCCGAACTCTCAAGCTGGGTACTCGTGGAATCCTCTAGCCCCACGTGGGCGGAGGGCGTCTACAGCAACCATCCATTGATCACCCAACTCAACGGGGACGACACACGCACCGAGACCGCTCGGCGAGGTCAACCGGTCACCGGTGTGTCCACCTCATCCAGCACCACCCCCTCGTTAATGGCGTCGATGCTCGAAGCCCTGGACGTCCAGCCCGGAGACGACATTCTGGAAATCGGCACCGGAACCGGCTACAACACCGCGCTGCTGTGCCACCGTGCCGGTTGCGACCATGTGACGAGTATCGACATCGACCCGAGCCTGGTCAGCACCGCCCGGGACCGCCTCACCGAACTCGGCTACCAGCCCCACCTGGCTGTGCAAGACGGTACTAAGGGGTATGCAGCTGGCGCACCGTTCGACCGGATCATCGCCACCGTCGGCATCCCCGGCGTACCCCGGGAATGGATTGCGCAGACCCGTGTTGGTGGCATCATCGTGCTGCCACTGGACCGGCGCGACTGTGGTGGCCTGCTGGCCAGACTCACCGTGCAAGCAGACGGCTGCGCGCAAGGCCGTTTGCTGCCCGACTTCGGCGGGTTCATGCCGCTGCGCCACCTAGACCGCCACGACGCGGCCGATCGGGCGTTTCGCGCCATCGACGACGGAGGCGACCAGCGACCCACAACCCTTCCCGTCGACATCGTCACCGACGAGGCCGACCCCTTCGAATTCTTCACTGCACTCACCCTCCCCGGCGGGGGATGGAACCACCTCACGTTCACCCCCAACAACGGCAACCCCACCGAAACCTGGATCGCTCAAGGTGACGGTTCCTGGGCATGCCACACCACCGGCACAGACGGCGTCCACACCGTGCGCCGAGGCGGACCCGTCCCACTCTGGGACCGCATCGAAACCGCGCATCACCACTGGCGCCACATCGGTCGACCCACCCGGGACCGATTCGGCCTCACCGTCCACCACGGCCGTCACACCATCTGGCTCGATCGCCCGGACAGCCCCCACCAGTGGGAGCTTCCCGCCCTCTCATCACCATGAACAGCGTACCGGCCGATCTCGGGCTGTTATGACGGCAAGCCGGTACGACCAGGAGTCATCCGCACTGTACGATCGCGGCATTTCACGTGAAGAATATGTTACACCAGCCGCCGTGCGGCGCGCGCCAGGGAACTCCACGCGCGCCGCATCGCGGGGTGGCTCGGATCATAGCACTCACAGGAGAGCTCCAGCTGAATCGCTCGTCGACCCTCACGTTGCAGCTGGCCGGTTACGGTCCTGGGACCAGCCGCGAAGGGCCAGTTGACCGACGCCCTCAGCCCGCTCATCACAGCTTCCTCCATAATCGGCCTCCACAGGCCGTCGCTCATTTTTGGCTCCGGTCCGAGACCGATGCAGATCTCCGGTCCTCTCGGGCGCATCATATGTAGATCAATAGTCGGCCACTCTCCAGATAACGCTCTGGCCCGCGCAACATACGGGTGGCCGACATCCCAATTCGGGTCACCGAGCTGACGATCCACCGTAGCCAGCGCGGACCCACCGGTGGCGCGTGCCAGCGCAAATGCGAGATCAGCCGTGCCTCGCTCAGCGATCTTATCAACCCCATCGCGCAGCTGTGCCGCCTCGTGTGGAGCGGAAAAGAGTGGCCCGTCTCCCCGAACCAGCTCCCACTGGCCTTTCGGGCTCAGCTCGCGCTCTCGCCGGCCGCCGGCCAGCCGCCGCAGATGTTCGAGTTCTTCGCCACGCAGTTCCTCCTCTGGGACCAGGGGGACGATGTCGCCGAAAACGGTCTCCGAAGTCATGAGCGCTATCGTACCGGCAGCTTAGGGCATGTACAATCCGCACGATGGAGGACATCGTGGTGCTGCACTATCCCAGTGTGCGACGTTCTAACTGGTGGTTGTTATGCGAAGCCGCGCGGAGCTGTGGTATCCGGCTCGCAACCTGGGAACCCCACCGGCTTCAGGTTCACTGCATGGACGGGGAGATCTCGGGCTGTTATGACGGCAAGCCGGTACGACCGGGAGTCGTCCTGCACCGTACGGTCGCGGCATTTCAAGGAATCGTGGCTCCCGCATTGAAGTTGTGGGCATCCGAAGGGACCGTCGTCCTGAACGAACCAGACGCCGCATACCGTTCGCGAGACAAGTTGTTGACTTATCTCGCGTTGCACCGCGCCCAGGTGCCGATCGTCCACACGATCGCTTTCGTCGAACCGAGCGAAGAGGCCATGCAGCCTCTTGCGGATCATCGAGGCGTGATTCTGAAGCCGGCTCACGGGGTTCGGGGTGAGGGAATCCGCGCTTTCGGGTCGGCGGGTGAGCTCTTGACGGCCTGGGAGGGCGGCTGTGGGCAACGGTCTCCTTTGTCGCTCGCGAGGGAGCACTACGTTGCCCAGCCTCTGGTTGGGGGAGGCGGGCGCGACCTGCGTGCCTTCGTGGTGAGTGGTGCTTGTGTGGCATTAATGCAGCGCCAAGCGGCCTCCGGCGAGGTCAGGGCCAACCTCGCGCTTGGCGCAACCCCTACCCGGCTTTCGCTGGATCACCCGGCGGCATCCACCGCGGTGGCGGCATTGGAAGCCTGCCGACTCGACTATGGAGGCGTGGACCTGATCGAGGACGACGACGGAACCGTTCGGGTCCTGGAGGTTGACGCATGGGCCGGCTTCGCCGGTATTTCTGCCGCGACCGGCGAAGACGTCGCGGGCGCTATACTCCAACTCGCCATGACACGCCGGCTCGGAGACCGATTGGGAGGCCGATTGGGAGGCCGATTGGGAGGCACTGCCACATGACGCTTGGCATCGCGCGCAACCCGTATGCCGCGAACGTGCCTACTCGGCTTGTTGCGGCGGCCGCCGAACTCGGCATTCCTGTCCGGGTTATCGACCTCCCGACGCTCACCGTCGACATCAGCTTGAACGGAGAAGCGGCGGTCCGCGATACGGCGGGCGCCATTGACGTCACCAGCCTTGCCCCTTATCTTTTTTTCGGGTACCCAGCGGCGGTACACGCCTTCCGTGTGCTCTCTCGGCGAGCGTACACGCAGAACCCCGTCGACGGTGTGCTGACAGCGGACGACAAGGCGGCCACAGCGGTACGGTTGTCGCACGCCTCACTTCCTCAGGTACCGAGCGCTATCTGTTCCCTCGACCTGGAACGTGCGCTCTCTGTGGCGGGAGAGATCCGGTACCCGGTGGTCATAAAACGCACCCACGGCGCACAGGGCCGATGGGTTCGTCGCGCTGAGCATGCCGCTTTTCTGCCTCGGGCCTTCCACGAACTTGAGTCCGAGGGGCCGGGCGCTCTCATCCTACAGCCGGAGGTTACGGAATTCTACGGGCAAAGCATCAGAGCTGTGGTAACGGGTGGGCATCTGCTGGCGGCGACTCTACGGACAGCCGCCGGGAACGAGTGGCGAAGCAATATCGCGGGCGGGGCGACACAGCATCCCGTCGACTTGACACCGAACGAGCGCGAGTTGGCCGAAGAAGCGGCTCGCGCCCTCGGGCTCGGCCATGCCGGAATCGACATTCTGCGGACGGCGCATGGTCCGCTCATACTCGAGGTGAACTCCTGTCCCGACTTCACAAGTATGCTCCCCTACTTCGACGAGGATCTCACCCGGGCCGTGCTGTCGTCATGCCTCCCACCCTAGACTGGCCGAGTCAGATCAGGATGGCGTCAGATCAGGACGAACGTCCGAGGCGGTACGCATGGTCCTCGCGGCGATCCGCGTGGCTGCGACCGTCGCGCCGGTTCGTGGATGTCGCGAGGCCCGGTGGTGAGCAGGCGTGGGCCCGGGAGCGTTCACGAGGAGGGCTGTCTGTCCGGGTGCCCCGTCGATATGCTGCCCGGGGAGGGGGTTCGCCGATCACGGGTTCGCCAGCCTCGGCGGTGGTGGGTTCTCCATCGACACGGTCCCCGTCCCACCAGAGTCACAGCCCTACGAGGTCACAGCCCTACGAGCCGAGGATTCGCCAATGAGTGCTCTGCCCGCCGACTTCTTCACCATGCCGGTCGCCGAGGTCGACCCTGAGATCGCCGAGGTGCTCGCGGGCGAGCTCGCCCGCCAGGAGCACACCCTGGAGATGATCGCCTCGGAGAACTTCGTGCCGCAGGCTGTCCTGGACTGCCAGGGCTCGGTACTCACCAACAAGTACGCGGAGGGCTACCCGGGCCGGCGGTACTACGGCGGGTGCGAGTACGTCGACGTGGCTGAGCAGCTGGCCATCGACCGCGCCAAGGAGCTGTTCGGAGCCGAGCACGCCAACGTGCAGCCCCACAGCGGCGCCTCGGCCAACGCCATCGTCTACAGCGCGCTGATGGAGCACGGTGACACGTTCCTGGGGATGAAGCTCGACCATGGCGGGCACCTCACCCACGGCATGCGGCTCAACTTCTCGGGGCTGCACTACAACGTGGTGCCCTACGGGGTGGACCGGGAGACCTCGCTGGTGGACATGGACGAGCTCGCCCGGCTGGCGAAGGAGCACCGGCCGAAGATGATCCTCGCCGGCTGGTCGGCCTACCCCCGGCAGCTGGACTTCGCCCGCTTCCGCGAGATCGCCGACGAGGTGGGCGCCTACCTGGTCGTCGACATGGCGCACTTCGCCGGTCTGGTCGCCGCCGGTGAGCATCCCAACCCGGTGCCCTACGCCGACGTCGTCAGCACGACGATCCACAAGACGCTGGGCGGGCCGCGCAGCGGGATGATCCTCTGCAGGGAGGAGTTCGCGAAGAAGATCAATTCGCGGACGTTCCCGGGCTGGCAGGGCGGCCCACTGATGCATGTGATCGCGGCCAAGGCGGTGGCGCTGAAGATCGCCGCGTCGCCGGCGTTCCGGGAGCGTCAGCGGCGCACCCGCGCCGGCGCCCGGGCGCTCGCCGAGGAGATGCTCGGCGGCGGGCTCACCGTGCTCACCGGCGGCACCGACACCCACCTGGTGCTCGCCGACCTGCGGGAGTCCCCGCTGAACGGGCGGCAGGCCGAGGACCGGCTCGCCGAGATCGGGATCACCGTCAACCGCAACGCGGTGCCCTTCGACCCCCGACCGCCGGCCGTCGCGTCCGGCCTGCGGATCGGGGCATCCCCACTGGCCACCCGGGGCCTGCGGGAGGACGACTTCCGCGAGATCGGCAAGATCATTTCCAACGCGCTCACCGGAGATCCGGACGAGGCCGCGCGAGCGTCCCTGCGCGAGCGCACCCGGGTGCTCACCACGCGCTACCCGTTGTACCCACAGCTCGCGCCCCACCCCCAAGCACCCGGCCCCCAAGCACCCAGCCTCGAAGGGCGGTGACGACCATGCCGAACGGACCCATGCACCTGTTCATCCCCGGTCCGACCAACGTCCCGGACGCGGTGCGCCGCGCGATGAACGTCCCGATGCAGGACCACCGGGCACCGGACTTCCCCGAGCTGACGCTGCCGCTGTTCGCCGACCTGAAGAAGGTCTTCGCCAACGAGACCGGCCGGGTCTTCATGTACCCGTCCTCCGGTACCGGGGCGTGGGAGGCGGCGATCAGCAACACCCTCAACCGGGGCGACCGGGTGCTGATGTCGCGTTTCGGTCAGTTCTCCCAGCTCTGGGCCAGTATGGCGCAGCGGCTGGGTCTCGACGTGATCTGTGTCGACCGGGAGTGGGGTGAGGGCGTCCCGCTGGAGGACTACGCTCGTCACCTCGCCGAGGACAAGACCATCAAGGGTGTCTTCGCCTGCCACAACGAGACGGCCACGGGGGTGACCTCCGACATCGCCGGTGTCCGGCGGGTGATGGACGCGGCCGGCTCGGACGCGCTGCTGTTCGTCGACGCGGTGTCCTCACTGGGCTCGATCCCGTTCGAGCAGCAGGCGTGGGGCGTCGACCTGGCGGTGACCGGCTCGCAGAAGGGTTTGATGCTGCCCCCTGGGATGTCCATGCTCGGGGTCAGCGCCAAGGCGTTGGAGGCGCACAAGTCCTCGACGATGCCGCGCTGCTACTTCAGCTTCGAGGACATGCTCAGGACCAACGACCTCGGCTACTTTCCCTACACCCCGCCCACACCGATGCTGCACGGCCTGCGGTGCTCGCTGGACCTGCTGTTCGACGAAGGCCTGCTGCGGGTGTTCCAGCGCCACCACCGGCTCGCCGAGGGGGTCCGTCGCGGGGTGGGCGCGTTGGGCCTGTCGCTGTGTGCGCTGGATCCGCAGTGGTACTCCGACACCGTCACGGCGATCCGCACCCCGGAGGGCGTGGACGCCGCGGAGGTCTGCCGGATCGGCTTCCACCGCTACCGCTCGTCGTTCGGTGGCGGCCTGTCCAAGGTGGCGGGCACGGTGTTCCGGATCGGCCACCTCGGCGACCTCAACGAGGTGATGTGCCTTGCCGCGCTGGCCAG
This sequence comes from Pseudonocardiales bacterium, assembly GCA_019243635.1. Lineage (GTDB taxonomy): Bacteria > Actinomycetota > Actinomycetes > Mycobacteriales > Pseudonocardiaceae. The sequence continues at coordinate 49,689 of JAFAUB010000152.1, read as the reverse complement.
CGCCGAGATGTCACTGGCCGACGCCGGGGCCAAGGTGGAGCTGGGAGCCGGTGTCGCGGCGGCCCAGGACTACTACCGCGGTGCGACCGCCGCGCTGGAGGCCGACCCGGGCTCCTCCGAAGGAGGAGCCCGTTGAGCCACACCTTTCACCCGATACGTCAGCCGCGGTTGCACCGTAGTGAGCTCGCGGTGCCGGGATCGAACACCAGCTTCATCGACAAGGCCGCGAGCAGCGCGGCCGATGTCGTGTTTCTCGATCTGGAGGACGCGGTAGCCCCCGCTGACAAGGAGCGGGCCCGCCGCAACGTCATCGAGGCGCTGCGCGACATCGACTGGGCAGCCAGGGGCAAGACGGTGTCGGTGCGGATCAACGGGCTGGACACCCACTACATGTATCGCGACGTCATCGACGTGATGGAGCAGGCGGGGGAGCGGGTGCACACCATCCTGGTGCCCAAGGTAGGGGTGCCCGCGGACCTGTACTGCGTGGAGACGCTCATCAACCAGGTGGAGCAGGGCAAAGGCTACCCGAACAAGGTCGGTATCGAGGCGCTGGTCGAGACCGCTCTGGGGATGGCGAACGTGGAGGCCATCGCGAGCAGTCCCGGCCGGTTGGAGGCGCTGCACTTCGGGGTGGCCGACTACGCCGCGAGTAACCGGGCCCGCACGGTGAGTATCGGGGGCCTGAACCCGGACTACCCCGGTGACCAGTGGCATTTCGCGCTGTCGCGGATGATCGTGGCCTGCCGGGCCTACGGGCTACGCCCGATCGACGGCCCGTTCGGCGACTTCTCCGACCCCGAGGGCTACCGCGCCGGTGCCCGGCGAGCGGCGGCACTGGGCGCTGAGGGTAAATGGGCGATCCATCCCAGCCAGGTTGAGCTGGCCAACGAGGTGTTCAGCCCACCGCAGGCTGAGGTCGACCGAGCGCGGCGCATCGTCGAGGCGCTGACCGAGGCCGCGGCGCAGGGCAAGGGCGCTGCGGCGGTGGACGGCAAGATGATCGACGCAGCCTCGGCGCGGATGGCCCAGACCGTGATCGAGTTGGACCAGGCGATCCGGGCCGCATCCACCGAGGGGGCCACCAGCCGGGCCCAGTCGGTGAATGCGGGCTAGCGGGGCGGCCATGGACATCCACGAGTATCAGGCGAAGGAGATACTGGCCCGCTTCGGGGTCCCCGTCCCCTGCGGTGGTCTGGCCTACAGCCCCGAGCAGGCGTCCTACCGGTGCACCGAGATCGGCGGGTCAGCCTGGGTGGTCAAGGCCCAGGTCCACACCGGTGGCCGCGGTGCGGCCGGCGGGGTGCGGCTGTGTCACTCCGACTATGCGGTGCAAGAAGCCGCGAACGGCATGTTCGGCCGGCGGCTGGTCACCAGACAGTCCGGGCCGCGCGGCAGGCTGATCTACCGGGTGTACGTCGAGGAGGCCATCGACATCGCCCGCGAGCTGTACTTCAGTATCGTGCTGGACCGCCGCATCGAGCGAGTGGTGATCATCGCCTCGGCCGAGGGCGGCGTGGAGATCGAGGAGCTGGCGGCCGCCAAGCCCGAGGCCCTGATGCGCACGACGATCGACCCCGCTGCGGGGTTCCTGGAGTTCCAAGCACGGGAGATCGCGTTCGCGCTGGACCTGCAACCGGCGCAGATCGCCGAGGCCGGCAGGATCTTCCGACGCGCGTACCGGGCTTTCCGGGACCTGGACGCCACTCTGCTGGAGATCAATCCGCTGGTCGTGACGGGCACGGGCGGCATCGTCGCGCTGGACGCCAAGATGTCCTTCGACGACAACGCGCTGTTTCGCCACCTCGACATCTCCGAGCTGCGCGACCGCAGCCAGGAGGACGCCAGGGAGAGCCACGCGGCCGACCGCGGGCTGGCCTACGTCGGCCTGGATGGCGACATCGGCTGCATGATCAACGGTGCCGGTCTGGCGATGGCGACCATGGACATGATCAAAATCGCGGGCGGGGAGCCGGCGAACTTCCTGGACATCGGCGGTGGCGCGTCGCCACAGCGGGTCCTCAAGGCCTTTCGCGCGGTGCTGCGGGACACCGGCGTCAAGGCGATGTTGATCAATATCTTCGCGGGCGTCAACCGCTGCGACTGGGTCGCGGAGGGCATCATGACCGCGTTCACCGAGATCGACGTCAAGATCCCGGTGGTGGTGCGGCTGGCCGGCACCCACGTCGAGCAGGGCCGGCGGCTCCTGCGGGACTCCGGACTGCCCATCATCACGGCGGACACTCTGGCCGAGGCGGCCTACAAGGCCGTCGCCGTCGTGGGCACCGTCGGCGCCAGCGCCTAACCGGGAGGATCATGGCCATCCTGATCGACGAGCACACTCCCGTGGTGGTGCAGGGCATCACCGGCCGCATCGGACGCTTCCATACCGAGGAGATGATCGACTACGGCACCAACGTGGTCGCCGGTGTCACCCCGGGTAAGGGCGGCGACTTCGTGCTGGACCGCCCGGTGTTCAACACCGTGAAAGACGCCGTGGCGCAGACCGGGGCGAGCGCCTCGATCGTGTTCGTGCCGCCCCCGTTCGCCGCCGACTCCATCATGGAGGCCGCCGACGCGGGCGTCCGGTTCTGCGTGTGCGTCACCGATGGCATTCCGATGCAGGACATGATGCGGGTCAAGCGCTACATGCGGCGCTACAAGGCCCAGGCGCGGATGACGCTCACCGGACCCAACTGCGCGGGCACCATCTCACCTGGACGGGCGCTGCTGGGCATCATGCCAGGCCACATCTACCTACCCGGACGGGTCGGGGTGGTCGGGCGCTCGGGCACGCTGGGCTATGAGGCCGCGTCCCAGATGAAGGCGCTGGGCATCGGGGTGTCCACCTCGGTCGGCATCGGCGGCGACCCCGTCAACGGGACGTCGTTCCGTGACCATCTGGAACTGTTCGAAGCCGACCCGGACACCGACGCGGTGGTGATGGTGGGTGAGATCGGCGGCCCGCAGGAAGCCGAGGGCGCAGACTACGTGCGCGATCACATGACCAAACCGGTGATCGCCTACATTGCCGGGCTGTCCGCCCCCAGGGGCCGCAGGATGGGCCACGCCGGCGCGATCGTGTCCGCCGCCGGGGAGTCCGCGCAGGAGAAGACGGCGCTCCTGGCCGCCGCCGGCATCACGATGGCACCCAACCCGTCGTGCATCGGTGAGACCGTGGCGCGGGTGCTCTCCGAGCACGGTCTGCCGCGGCGCGACTCTGAGCTGCTGGAGGACCGCCGTGGATGAACCCGTCATCGTCGTCACCCGGCGCTGGCCGGCACCGGTCGAGGAGGAGCTGGTGCGGCGCTTCCCGCACGTCCGGCTCAACGTGGAGGACGTCCCGCTCGGGCCCGAGGGGCTGCGCGCCGCGTTGGAGCAGGCCGACGTGGTGCTGCCCACCGTGTCCGACCGGCTGGGCGCCGAGCTGTTCGACGGCGAGCTGCGGACCACGTTCCTGGGCAACTTCGGCGTCGGCTACGACCACATCGACATCGAGGCCGCGGCCAGGGCCGGCATCGTCGTCACCAACACACCGGGGGTGCTCACCGACACCACCGCGGACACCACGATGACCCTGCTGCTGATGGTCGCCCGCCGGGCCGGCGAGGGGGAACGCGAGGTCCGCGCCGGGCGCTGGACCGGCTGGCGTCCGACGCACATGATGGGCGCCGACGTCACCGGCAAGACGCTGGGCATCCTGGGCATGGGCCGGATCGGGGTGGCGGTGGCCCGTCGCGCGCACTTCGGCTTCGGCATGCCGGTGGTCTTCCACGACCCGGTCGACTTCGAGCCCGACCACGGGATCCCCGGCGCCCGCCGGGTCGACACCGTCGAGGAGGTACTGGCGCTGGCCGACTTCGTGTCGCTGCACATGCCCGGCGGCGGCGAGAACGCCCGCCTCATCGACGCCGCGGCACTGGCCCGGATGAAGCCCACCGCGTTCCTGGTCAACAGCGCCCGCGGCGACGTCGTCGACCAGCAGGCGCTGATCGCCGCACTGCGATCCGGGACGATCGCCGGCGCCGGGCTCGACGTCTACGAGGACGAACCCGAGATCCCCCGGGACCTGCGAGAGCTGGACAACGCCGTCCTGCTACCCCACCTGGGCAGCGCAACCCGAGAAACCCGCACCGCGATGGGCATGCTGGTGCTAGCCGACTTACAAGCCTTCCTCACCGGCCACCCCCCCTCCTGCCGCGTCGCATGAGCGGTGCCCACCCCCGACATGGAGACATATCGGGGTTATCGGACCCGTCTTCGCCCCGATATGTCTCCATGTCGGGGCGAGGGGCGGGAGCGTTTGCGTTGTTGCGGGCGATGTTCGATGCGGCGGTGGCGGCCGCGGACCCGTTGCGGCGGGTTCCGGAGTTCCTGCCGGCGCGGCCGGGCGGGCGGGTCGTCGTCGTTGGTGCCGGTAAGGGCTCGGCGCGGATGGCCCAGGCGGTCGAGCGGTCCTGGGACGGCCCGCTGAGCGGGCTGGTGGTGACCCGTTACGGGCACGCGGTGCCGTGCTCGCGCGTCGAGATCGTGCAGGCGGCGCATCCGGTGCCCGACGCCGCGGGCAGGCGGGCCGCCCGCCGGATCCTGGAGCTGGTGTCCGGGCTCGGTGCGGACGACCTGGTGCTGGCGCTGATCTCCGGTGGCGGCTCGGCCTTGCTGGCGCTGCCCGCGCCGGGGATCACGTTGGCCGACAAGCAGGCGATCAGCACGGCGCTGCTGCGGTCAGGGGCGCCGATCGGGGCGATGAACCTGGTGCGCAAGCACCTGTCGGCGATCAAAGGCGGCCGGCTCGCGGCGGCGGCGTTCCCGGCCGCCACGGTGGGCTTGCTGATCTCCGATGTGCCCGGTGACGATCCCGCCGCCATCGCCTCCGGGCCCACCGTGGCGGAGGCGTCCACCCCGGCGCAGGCACTGGCGGTGCTCGTGGCCCGCGGCGTGCCGGTGCCACCGGCGGTGCGGGCACACCTGGAGAGCACTCCGGGCTGCCCGGGGCCCGACGACCCGCGGCTGGCCCGCGTCACCAACCACGTGATCGCCACCCCGCAGCAGTCCCTGCAGGCCGCCGCGGCGGTGGCCCGGCGGGCCGGGGTGACCCCGGTGATCCTGAGCGACTCGCTGGAGGGCGAGGCCCGGGAGGTCGGGATCGTGCTGGCCGGGATCGCCCGTCAGGTGCGTCGCCACGGCCAGCCGGCGCAGGCGCCCTGCGTGCTGCTCTCCGGCGGCGAGACCACCGTGACCGTGCGCGGCGCCGGCCGCGGCGGCCGCAATGTCGAGCTACTGTTGTCGCTGGCCCTGGCTCTGCGAGAGGTACCGCGGGTGCACGCCATCGCCTGTGACACCGACGGCGTCGACGGGGTGGAGGAGGTGGCCGGGGCGCTGGTCGGCCCCGATACCCTGCGCCGCGCCGAGCGGCTCGGGATGGACGCCGCGGCTGCGCTGGCCGACAACGACGGGCACGGTTTCTTCGCCGCGCTGGGCGATCAGGTCGTGACCGGCCCCACCCTGACCAACGTCAACGACTTCCGCGCCGTGCTCATCGCCTGAATGCCGCCGGCGTGCACAAGCATCCATGAGACCCTTCGCGGGTCACGTCATGTCTTCGAGCTCGCGGGCTTTGGTCTCCTGGACTGCCTTGAGCACGAACTGGAAGGACAGGGCGGCGAACGCCGCGTACAGGCCGTAGGCGAAGGACAGACCGAGGCCGGAGAGGATGGGGAAGGTCGTCGTGACCGCGAAGTTCGCCAACCACTGGGCGGCTGCGGCCACCGCGAGCGCGGTCGCACGGATCCAGTTGGGGAACATCTCGCCGAGCAGCACCCAGACGACGGGGCCCCAGGTCGTGCCGAAGGACACGACGTAGAGGTTGGCGGCGACCAGCGCGATCGTTCCCCACGGCTGGGGCAGGCTGACGTCCTTGCCGCTCCCGAGTGACTGCGAAAAGCACCCGGCCATCGTGGCCAGGGTCACCGCCATGCCCAGCGATCCGCCGAGCAGCATCGGTTTGCGACCGACCTTGTCCACGATGGCGATGGCGACCAGGGTGACCAGGACGTTGGTCACCGAGGTGATGACGGTGATCGTGAGCGAGTCGGACTCGCTGAACCCGACCGAACGCCACAGGCTGGTCGAGTAGTAGAAGATCACGTTGATGCCGGCGAACTGCTGAAAGATCGAAAGCATGATGCCGACCCACACGATGGGCAGCAGCCCACAGCGAGAGCCGCGCAGGTCAGACAACCTCGGTGGGTGTCGGTCCTCGCGTCGCAGGCTGGCCGCGATGTCCTGGACCTTGCGCTGCACGGCGTCGACGCTGCGGGAGCCCAACACCTCGCGCAGCACCTCACCGGCGCGGACCAGCTCTCCCTTGGCCACGAGGTACCGCGGCGACTCCGGGATCCGCAGGGCCAGCACGCCGTAAGCCAGAGCGGGGAGCAGCCCGGCGAGGAACATCCACCGCCAGGCCGCCACCCCGAACCAGAGCCGCTGGCTCGCCCCGCCGGCGAGGTCGGCCAGGAACGCATCGGACAGCAACGCGACGAAGATGCCGGAGACGATGGCGAGCTGCTGCAGCGAGCCGAGCCGGCCGCGGATGTGTGAGGGCGCGACCTCGGCGATGTAGGCCGGAGCGATCACCGAGGCCATCCCGACACCGAGACCGCCGACGAACCGCCACCCGATCAGGGACCACACCGAGAAAGCCAGCCCGGCCCCGACCGCGCTGATCGCGAAGAGCACCGCGGCGACGACCATGGCCCGCACCCGACCCAGGTGGTCAGCGGTCCGGCCGGCGTACCACGCACCCAGAGCCGAGCCGAGCAGCGCGCAGGACACCGCGAAACCCGTGAGGGCGGGACTGAGACTGAAGGCGACCTGGATCGAGTCCACCGCGCCATTGATCACTGCGGTGTCGAAGCCGAAGAGGAAGCCGCCGACGGCGGCGACCGCCGAGATCAGGATCGCTGTGAGGGTGGTTCGCTGGTCCATGCTCGACGGCGGGCGCGTGTCGATCAGTACGCGACCGGTAGGCGCTCGAGGCCGCGCAACGCCGGCTTCGGCCGCCACTCAACGGTGTCGGTGTCGAGCCGCAGCGCCGGCAGCCGACGCACGAGCGCGCCGATCGCGATCTCACCCTCGAGACGAGCAAGCGGTGCACCCAGACAGAAGTGCGGCCCGTTGCCCAAGCTCACGTGCCGGTTGTCGGCGCGGCCCAGGTCCAGTCGGTCGGGATACGGGAAGCAGTCCGGGTCGCGGTTGGCCGCGGCGAGCACCGCGAACACGAGCTCGCCATCGCCCAACGTCTGCCCGCCGATCTCGACCTGGCCCACGACGATGCGGGTCACCATCTGGACGGAGCTGTCGTAACGCAGCAGCTCCTCGACCGCCGAGCGGATCAACGTCGGATCCTGTCGCAACCGGCGCAGCTGGTCGGGGTGACGCAGCAGCGCGAGCATGCCGTTGCCGATCAGGTTGACGGTCGTCTCATGGCCCGCGACAAGCAACAGGTAGCAGGTGGAGAGCAGCTCATTCTCCGTGAGCCGCGCACCGCTGTCCGCGACCAGCGCGCTGAGGATGTCGTCGGTCGGCTCGGCACGCCGCTTGTCGATCAGGTACCGCAGGTACTCCTCGAACTCGTCGGCCGCCTGCTCGACGCGCTGCCGGGCATCGGGAGCCGGAGCGGCCTCGGTCTGGTTCACCAGCTGTCGTGACCAGGTCCGGACGCGGTGGCGGTCACCGGGTGGGACACCGACCAGCTCGCAGATCACCGTTATCGGCAGTGGATAGGCGAGCGCCCCGATCAGCTCCATCGCGGGCCCCGCCGCGACGGCGGCATCGAGCAGCTCATCGACGATCGCCTCGATCCGCGGGCGCAGGGCTTCGGTCCGCCGGACGGTGAACGCTTTGTGGGCCGGCCTGCGCAGGCGGGTGTGGTCCGGCGGGTCAGCATGCAGCATCGAGCGGCCGAACCGATCTCGGAGCCTGTCGAGATCCTCCCCGCCGGCCCGCCGCGCGTGCCGGCGTCGCATCCGCGCATGGTCCTTCGATAGCCGCTGGTCGCGCAGAGCGGCATCGACGTCAGCGTAACGGGTGAGGTACCAGATCCCCCGCGAGCCGCGGTAGACCGGATGCTCACGGCGCATCCGTTCATAGAGCGGATAGGGGTCCCGGTGAAACTCCGGCGTCGCCATCTCCCGGCTGATCTCGTCCAAGCCGCCGCCGTACTCGACGGCCGCCTGCTGCTCGGTTACTTCGGGCATGGCGGCCGTCCCTGGTGAGGTGTGCATGAACCGGGCAGCGCCGGGAGCACCTCGCTGGTCAGGACGTCGATGAGCGCGATCGTCTCGTCGGGGTGCTGCGGACGGAAGCCCGGCACGATGAACTCGTCCACGCCGGCCGTCGCGTAGCGGCCGAGTGTGTCGCGCAGCTGCTCCACGCTGCCCTCCACGACCGGGAGCCGGCCCGGGAAAGGTCGCCGCGGCAGCCCTGGAGCGCGCAGCTCCAGCAACGCCTGTGTGGATCGACGCAGGTCGCGGGGGTCACGACCGGCTCGCTCGCAGGCGCGCTCCAGGATCCCGGCTTTGTGCGCAAAGGTCTCCACCGTGGCCCACGCGTTCCACTCGTCGGCATAACGAGCCGCGATCGGGATCGTGCGCCGTTCGCCCCCACCGCCCACGAGCAGCGGAAGCCGGCCCACGGGCTTGGGGTGCATCGACGCGTCTGTCAGCTGGTAATGCTCCCCATGGAAGGTGACGTGGTCGCGGTCGCGCAAGTCGCGGATGACCTGGCACGCCTCCTCGAGTCGGTCGAGCCGCTGTCCGGTCGAGCCGAAGTGGATTCCATAGGCGGCGTGCTCGTTCTCCTGCCACCCGGCGCCGATGCCGAGGACGACCCGTCCCCCGCTCACGTGGTCCGCGGCCACCGCGATGTTGGCGAGTACCGCCGGGTGCCGGTAGGTGTTGCCGCTGACGAGCGCCCCGAGCCGGACGCGGGGAACGACCGCCGCAAGACCCGCCAAGGTCGACCAGCACTCGAGAACGGGCCGCGACGGCTCGCCCTCCGACGGCATGAAGTGGTCGGGGAACCATACCCCCTCCCAGCCGCTGCGTTCGGTGTGCTCAGCGATGCGCAGCACGTCCGCCCACGCGTGCGAGGGCGTCAGGCAGAGGCTGAACTTCATGCGGCGGTCTCGGATCGCGGTCGAGGTTCCACAGACTCTGATCATACGGGCCGCGACGAGCTCAGACCGGGTTGATCGTGCCGAAGATGCGGGCCCGTTCGGCGTCACCGACCCGTGGGCAGCTGCCGCACGGATGCTCGACTCCGGGCAGCGCGTAGAGAAAGCAGCATGAGCCGCGCCGACGGGTCCAGTGCAGGCGCCCATGCTCATCGGTCACCTGGCAGATCGTCGAGGGCGAGGTGAGCGGTTTCTCGCCGTCGGCGAGCACCAGCCGCGCATCCGCCGCACCGGCCCGCGGTGACCCGAACGAGCGCCCCGCCAGCAGCAGGCCCCTATCCAGCGCGTCGGTCACCGCCGCCCACTGCGTGCGGCGCCCGAAACGCACCTGGGGGCTGTAGACGGCGAGGAAACGGGTGGCGTGCGCGATCACCTGACGGCGCAGTACCGCACCCAGCGCCACCTCGTCGAGCACCGGCACGGCGTCGGGATGGCCGGCGTCGCGATCACCGGGCAGGCACCAGAACCGGCCCGGGCGCAGCGCCACCTCCCGCAACGCCGCCGAATCGAGCCGGAAGCCGAGCTGCCGCGGCGAGAGCGAGGGCACCCTCCGGGCGGAGTGGAACAACAACCCACCGAGGTAGCTCGGGATGACCAGGTACCACTGCAGCACATAACCGGCGGTGGTCTTCTCCGGAACGGCGGTCGTCTGGGCGGGGGGGCAGTGCTGCTCAGCCAGCCGCTGCGCGACCCTCGCCCGCCACCGCGCGAAGAAGTCAGGATCAGACAGGGCGTGGTCACACCTGATCCACGGGGCACCGCACCGCTGGGAGTGGGACGTGTCCATCATCCGGAAAGACAGCAACGTCACCGCACGGTCCACCGCCGCCACCGACTCGGCGAGTGGGTGCGCGCAGCGAGCTCCGACCACCCCCGCCGACCCGTTCCCCGGTATCGCGACGTGCGACACAGTCCCCCTCAGCGTAGATCTCCTCCAGAACAGGGTTGCCTTACCTAATACAGGATAACCTAGCAGTCGGGGCGTGAGTAAAAAAGTACGGACGGCAGCGGGCGGTCCCCGCCCGGACCCGCACACCAGGTGAGCGGGTGTCCTTGTGCACTCACGAGACGCTGCGGCTCGTCGCGGAGCAGAGTCTCAGCACGAGCCTGGCCCTCTACCGTGAGCTACCGGCAGCCGGCGTTGCCGAGGTCCTTCGGGAGCCCGGCGAATGACCACGTTGACGGCTAGCGGGCGGTTGAGCTGGCAGGAGGCACTCGATGTCACTGTCGGTGACCTCCGGAGAAGGAGTGTTGCAGTGCGCGGACGTGCCACCGGTGGCAACTCTGCGCCGAGAGTTGCCACCGGTGGCACGTCCGCAGTGGATCCACATACCTCCCCGTGGGACTGGTGGGGCCGATGGACCGACGCGATGAAGGCCGCCATCTCGTGCTGGTCGAAGACGAGCCTTGCGCTCGCCCGGGGCAGCACCGAGTCGGGCCAAGTCAGCCGTAGAGGGCTTTCTGCAGGTTCTCGATCAGATGCTGGGTTGCTTGGGAGGCACCGAGGAACTGGGCCAACGCTGGTGCCACGAGCAGCGCATTGCGCAACCCGAACATTCGGCGAAGCTTACCGTCAACCGGCCACGTGGGCATGGACTCGATTGCCGTGTACCGCTTGACCCGCCTCTCGTTGACGGTCTCGTCAGGTTCCGCTCGCACGGACAGTCGACTCAACTCGTCCGCCTCGCGAGTCAGCTCGTTCTTGCGGCGCAGCATCAGCCGACGAAACGAGAGCATCGGCAGAATAAAGGCGAGGATCTCGGTGGCTACGACAACGAGGAGTAGTCCCGCATAGGGTTCCCGCCAATTGAGGTAACGGCCACCCGAGAACGGAATCAGGAGCCACCATGTGGCCAGAAACGCACCCGGGACCGCAAGTAGCCTTGACTGGTAGAAGTAGAGAGCGCCGACCGGGCGCAACCCGGCGGCGCCGTCGAGGTGGTCGGGGTCGGGGGTGAGGGTGAAGCCTTCCTCCTTCAGCCGCCGGGCTAGCAGACCATAGCTGACTGCCCGGCCCACGAACAAGCCCACCGGTACCGTCGCGATAATCTCCAATGTGACGAGTAAGGCGTGGCTACCGAGCTGATGCCGGAAAGCCACGGCCCAGGCCACGAGCATCGCAGCGGCGAAAGCGGCGGAGCAGGCAAGAGCGCTGCGCCGAGCCCTGTGATGCAGCATCGCGAGGAACTCGGCAAGGTCTCTGTTCCCAGTGAGAACGCCCCGGTTGACCAGCCGCGTCAGGGTCTCGGTGAGCTTTTCCGGCAGGAGGAACTGGAAGTACACGGCCGCCAACCACGTGCCGAAACCGCTCACGAGAAGCCAGTCCCAGCTGTTCACCACGGCACCGTAGAGGGCCGTCTGGCTCACGACGATCGCGAGGCACACGGCCACTACCACCACCAGGTAGAAGCGGCGCAGCAGCTGCTCCAGCAGCCACAAGGGCGATCGTGCTGACGGGTTCGACACCGAAAGTCTCCCTCCCCGCGGTCTGCCGTCAGCACGCGGCTCATGTCTGTGCTGTGCTCATGGTCGCGCGCAAAGGTACCCGCGACCATGAGCACAGTGTCGCTGAGGTTTACTCCAGCAGGTGGTCGAAGTCCCCGTTCTTCGCGCCGGCGATGAAGGCCGCCATCTCGTGCTGGTCGAACCTGAGCGTCGTCGCGGAGCCGCCGGATCTGCTTGCCCAGTCGGCGGGACCGGACCGTCTTGCGCTGTGCCATGGGCGTCCTTCTGTCGTGTTCACCCGCCGATCGGAGGCTATAAGCTCGTGAAAATCGGTAGGCACCACTGCGGCACGCCGTTGATCCGGCTGTTGGCGCGGCTGGGTCGGCCGCGCGAGTCGGCCGCCCTCCCGTGACCTCGACGGCCGCCGTGCCCGGTTGCGATGCGCGAGATGAGTCGGGGCCGCGGGAGTGAGATCCCAGAGCAGTCAGGACCAAAGCAATCAGGCGCAGACGAATCAGACCCCGTATGAGTCAGACCCGGATGAGTCAGACCGCAGGTGACTTGGCGCGCAGGATCTGGATGAACTCGCGCATCCACTCGGGGTGGTCCGGCCAGGCCCGCGCGGAGACCATCACGCCGTCCACGACTGCGGCACCGTTCACGAACTCCGCCCCGGCCGCCGTCACGTCCGGTTCCAGCGCTGGGTAGGCCGCCGTTCGCCGGCCCGCCAGGACTCCGGCTGCGGCGAACACCAGCGCCGCGTGGCACAGCTGTGCCACCGGCTTGCCGGCGGTGCAGAAGTGCTTGACGATACGTGCGCAGTCGGCGTCATTACGGATGTACTCCGGTGCTCGCCCACCCGGGACCACAAGGGCGACATAGTCGGCGGGATCGACCTCAGCGAACGCCAGGTCCGCGTCCCAGGTGTAGCCGGGTTTCTCGGTGTAGGTGTCGAAGCCCGCCATGAAGTCGTGCACCACGAACTGCAGCTTCTTACGGGTGGGCGCCGCGATGTGGACCTCGTAACCCTCCTCGCGTAGCCGCTGGTAGGGATACATGACCTCCAGCGACTCCGCGGCGTCTCCGGTCAGAATCAGGATCTTCGCCATGAGTGAACCTCCCGCCGTGGGCCGCCCGCACTGCGGCCGCCCGCCCTGCGCTGAGTTCGACAGTGCTGAGTTCGACAGTAGCGGCCCCCATAAGAGTGCGGGGCGGGACCGTTCCTCTCGAACGGTCCCGCCCCTCTTGCGGGTGCCTGCGCTGCACGCGTCCGGCGCCGGACGGGGGACTCCCGGGCCCGCATTGCGCTGGTGAGGTCACATCAGTGCACCGGGCGACGGGATCCGGCGGTCATCGGGCCAACGTTGACGGTGGCGGTCGGTCAGGCAACGACGGTTCCACCGGCGCGGCACTCCAACTCGGTGGGGAGCGGCGTGGATCCAGGCTCTGGAGTTGTGCCCGGTGGCTGGAGGTTCGCCCAGGTCCCCGGGTGTGGCGCTCCCACCGGCGGTACGCGGGGCGTGCAGCACCACCGGTGGGAGGTGTGGGGTGGCCGGTGATCCTTCGACATCTCGGTCGGGGGCACGGACGTTCGCCGGATCACCGGCCACATGGCGGCTGCTCAGGCCCTTTCGTGGGTGGGGGGGAGCCCCACGAACGGCAGCGAGACCGCCAGCTCTATGGAGTTGACATACGGTGACAATCAGCGACAATCAGCGCGTGGCGCCGGCTCCAGCAGGGACCCTGGCCTTGGCGGGGAGAGATCCAGTGGCCGCAGTCTCAGCGGACCCGGTCTCGGCCGAGACGAGGTGCTCGTGCGCGGCCCGCCACACGGTGCACGGCGCGGCACTGGGGCGCCAGCGGCTCGAGCACTCCGGACAGCGACCCCGAGGATCCGGCGCATGGGTGGCGAGCAGAGCGCGCCACCCATGGGTCAAACGGGGCAGCTCACTGCGAGCCAGTGACAGCAGAGACCCGGTATCGGCGCTGCTGACCAGCTCCTCGAGCATGTCGAGTCGCTCCCACACCGACTGTTGGAGCATGCGGCCCAGAATCCGGTCCACCTCGCCACCTTCCCGCCGTCCAGGCGATGTACCGATAATGTCTCGTGACACGAGGTTCTGGCCGTGCCGCCGCAATCAATCTACAAAGGTGTCCGGCCGGTTTACACCCGTCATGCGCGGTGGCGCGCCGACCAGGCATGCTATGACGGTGGACGGCGCGAGCTGACCTGTCGCGCTATCCAGCTTCACCGAAGTGCTCTTCACGGGCGACGTGGAGCATGCCTACTCTGCACACGTCGCCCGTTGGACGACAAGGGGGCCGAGATGAACGTGACCGGCGGACAGGACGCCCGGTTGTCTCTGGAGACGTGGAACGAACCGGAGATGAAGCGGGCGCTGGCGAATCGCGACATCAGCTCCGTGTACCGCCTGCTCCGGCGGGTGGGTATCTCCCAACGGCATATCGCGGCCCTGACCGGGCAGTCCCAGTCCGAGGTCTCGGAGATCCTCAAGGGTCGGCAGGTCATGGCCTACGACGTGCTGGTGCGGATCTCCGGCGGCCTGGGCATCCCCCGAGGGTACATGGGCCTGTCCTATGACCCGGCGACGGCGACGAGCATGGTCGGACCCCCCGACAATGTCGACGATGCGTATGCTGAGAAGGAAGAGCTCGTGAAGCGACGGAATCTTCTAGCGCATGGATCTGCCATGCTGTTCGGCACTGCGGCACTGGGGGCCGATCGTGGGCCATGGTTGTCCAGCCCCGCCCAGACGCCGATGCCGAGCCAGATCGGTCTGATGGACGTCAAGCAGGTGGAGGCGACCACCAGGGCTCTGCGCGCGCTGGACTACGAGTTCGGCGGCGGAAACTGTCGAGACGCGGTCGTCGCCCAGCTGTCCTGGGCCCAGCGCCTGCTGGGCGCGTCGACCAAGGACGACGTGCGTCGGCGGCTGTTCAGGGCGCTGAGCGAACTGCAGGGTCTGGCCGGCTGGACGAGTTTCGACGTGGGACTGCGGGACGCCGCGCGCGGCCATTACGCCACCGCCCTGGAGTATGCCAACCAGGCCGGCGACTCGATCGTGATGTCTCGCATCATGTTCTGGGTCGGCCGGATCTATCTGCACGACAGAGATGCCAATGAGGCCCTCAAGTGGTTCCAGCTGGGCCAGATCGCCGCGCAGCGGGCTGGGTCGGAGCGGGCTGTGGCGCTGTTGTGCGCCAACGAGGCGTGGGCGTACGCGATTCTGCGTGACGACGTGATGGCCCAGAAGCTGCTCGATCGGTCCGAGTCCGAGCTGGCTCGGGCTGAGCTGCACAACGAGCTGCCCAACTGGGCTCATGACTACGACAGTCGAGAGATGTTCGCGATGATCGGGACGGTGCACTCTGAGCTCTCGGCTGCGGAGCCACGCCATGCGGCCACCGCGATCCCCGCGCTTCACGAGGCCTTGGCGCTCTACGACAACCGCACAGCCCGCAGCCGGACGTTCAATCTGACCACGCTGGCCACCAGCTACCTGCGGGACGGTGAGGTCACCCAGGGTATCCAGGTCGCCCGCAAGACCCTGATGACGGTGCCCACAGTGAAGTCCACGCGGGTGCTCGACCGGCTCAAACCGCTGGAGAAGGAGTTGGCACGCCTGCCCAACAACTCGGACTCCCGTGAGCTGTGCCAGCTCATCCGAGTGTACCGAGGTGTCGGCGTCTGATCGATGCGGGACGCCGTGCCGGCGGTTAACGCCAGGCGCCCGTCTGACGATGGTGTGGGTAACCGGACTATCAGGGGGCGGTGCACATGGTGGCAGGGCGGGAGCGCTTCAGGTGGCGCCGCCGCGGCGCGGCGTCGCGTGAAGCCGCCTTCCTGGACGGCGTCGTCGATGCCCAGCTGGAGTTCATCAGCCAGCTGCCGATGCACCGGCGTGAGGAGTTCGCGGAGGCGCTCGCGGTGCTGGTGATGCTCGCCCAGGACCACCGGTACCGCAGGCAGGGCTGGATCAGCCGTCGCGAGCTGCGACACCGTGCCGGGCGCGCGATCGCCGCGCTCGACGTGCTGCTCCAGGCGCCCGGCGCTGCGGCCGCTGTACGGCGTCTGACGGAATGACGCCATGTCAGCCTTACGAACATGGTGCAGGTCGGCGCGGAGAAACGCTGACTGTCGGTCCCTCGATCTAGTCTGACGGCGTGAACTCGGTAGTGTTGCTCGACGCGGCTGTGGTGACCCGGTGCCGGCGCCGGGTGCATCTGGAGCACGACCCCGGGGCAGCCGATGCACCGCGCGCGGCCCTGGATGCGACTACTCAGCGACGGATCGCCGACACCGCCGCCCACCGCCGCTCGGTGGCCGACCGGCTGGCTGAGCACCACGGTGCTGACTGGGTGGAGGTCCCGCCCGAGCTGCCCGCCGAACAGCGCCGCGCCGCCACCCTGGCCCTGCTCGTTCAGGGTGTGCCCTTCGTCTGGGGCGGGCTACTGCCGGCGGATCCCTCGGGCGGCCGGCGCGGCGGCGCGGAGCTGCTGGTGCGCCACCGCGGCGGCTACCTTCCGGTGATCGTCGTGCGGCACAAGGTCACCGACCCCGGCTCCGGGGCCCGGACCAGCCCGCTCACCCAGCCTGTCCTGGCTGCGGCCAGGACCGACCCGCAGCGCAAGGTCCGCCCCCAGTCCCGGGACCAGATGCGCCTGGCGCACACCCTCCGGCTGCTGCAGGCGGCCGGGCTGGCGACCGGCGGTCGGGCCGTCGGCGGGGTGATCGGGCTGGAGGCCGACGTGGTGGTCTGGTACGACCTGGACTCTCCCACCTGGTCGGGCGGTCATACCGCGATGGTCGAGTACGACGCTCGGTTCGCCGATCGGCTGGCTGTCGCGCGGGCCGCCGCGACCGGGGGGCAGCCGCTGGCCCAGCCGTCCCGGGTCACCGAATGCCGCTCCTGTCCGTGGTGGCCCACCTGCGGTCCGGCGTTGCGGGCGTCCCGGGACGTCAGCATGGTGCTGCGGGGAGTGGAGGACACGAGGGCGCTGCGGGCGGCCGGGGTCTGCACCGTGGACGCGCTGGCCGCGCTGGACCCGGTGGGCTACCCAGCGGCGCCGATGGTCGGGATGTCCTTCCGTGACGCGGTGTGGCTGGCCCGGGCCTGGCAGCGGGACCTCGCTCTGGTGCGGCGTCACCGGCGCATCGTCATGCGACGAGCCGACGTCGAGGTGGACGTGGACATGGAGAGCTTCGATGAGGCCGGAGCCTACCTGTGGGGCTGCCTGCTGTCCGGCTCCGACATCGGGATGCCGGGCGGCTACCGCGCTTTCGCCACCTGGGAGCCGGTGCCCACGCCTGACGAGGCGCGGTCCTTCGCGGCGTTCTGGAGCTGGCTGACCGACGTCCGCTCCCGCGCCGCCGAGCGCGGTCTGAGCCTGGCCGCCTACTGCTACAACGAGCAGGCCGAGAACCGCTGGATGCTCTCCTCCGTCGAACGCTTCGCCGGCGCCCCCGGGATTCCCACCGCCGCCGCGGTGCGGGAGTTCATCTCCTCCGAGGCGTGGGTGGATCTGTACGGGGTGGTCGACGCCGAGTTCCTCTGCCCACGAGGTAAGGGCCTCAAGACGATCGCCCCGGCCGCCGCCGGGTTCTCCTGGCACGATCCGGAGGCCGGTGGGGAGAACTCGATGCGCTGGTACTTCGACGCTGTCGGGCTGGGCGGCGGTGAACCGGATCTGGCGCAGCGGGCCCGGCTGCTCACCTACAACGCTGACGACGTGCGCGCCACCCACGCGCTGCGGCTGTGGATGAGCTCTGAGCGGGTGAACGACGTGCCCTACGCCGGCGACCTCTGACCCGGTTGCCGTATGCGACCATGGAACAACACAGCGTGAGAAGGGAGACGCATGTTCGTGCGTCGGATCGCGGTGATCGGCTCCGGCTATGTGGGCCTGACCACCGGCGCGTGCCTGGCTTCGCTAGGGCATCGGGTGGTGTGCGCCGACGTGGACGAAGCCAAGGTGGCGAGGCTGTCCGCTGGGAAGGTGCCGATCCTGGAGCCGGGACTGCCCGAGCTGGTGACGCAGGGTCTGGCTGCCGGCCGGTTGCGGTTCGTGGTGGGAGCCGCCGCTGCGGTCGGCCAGGGGACCGACGCGGCGGAGGTGATCTTCCTCTGCGTGCCCACTCCGATGGCTACCGGCGGTGCGGCGGATCTGTCAGCGGTGGAGGCGGTGGCCACCGAGGTGCGGGCACTACTGCCGGCGGGCTGCGTAGTGGTCAACAAGTCGACCGTGCCGGTGGGCACCGCGGCGCGCACCGCGCGGTGGCTGGAGCGGCCGGACGTGGCGGTGGTCAGCAACCCCGAGTTCCTGCGGGAGGGCTCAGCGGTGGAGGACTTCCTCAACCCCGATCGCATCGTGGTGGGCTGCGACGCCCAAGACGCCGCGGAGCGGGTCGCGGCGCTGTACGCCCGGCTGGGTGCACCGACGGTGCTCACTGACGCCGCCAGCGCCGAGATGGTCAAGTACGCAGCGAACTGTTTTCTGGCGATGAAGCTGTCCTACGTCAACACGATCGCCGAGCTGTGCGAGCGGTTCGGAGCCGACGTGCTGGACGTCACCGAGGGTATCGGCTATGACCGGCGGATCGGGCAGGCTTTCCTGCAGCCGGGTCCTGGTTGGGGTGGGTCCTGCCTGCCCAAGGACACTCACGCGCTGCTCCAGGTGTGCGCTGCGGTGGACTTCGACTTCGCGCTGCTGCAGGCCAGCCTGGACACCAACACCCACCAGCAGCATCGGATGGTCGACAAGGTGCGCAACGCCGTCGGCGGGTCGTTGGCCGGGCAACGAGTCGGGTTGCTCGGGCTGACCTTCAAGGCCGGTACCAATGACCTGCGTGACTCCCCGGCCCTGACGGTGGCCGCACTGCTGGCCGCCGAAGGCGCCGATCTGATCGGCTATGACCCCGGGGTGCCCGCCGCCGTGCCCGGCGTGACCGACGACCTGCAGGTCACCGATGACCCGCTGAAGGTCGCCTCCGGCGCCGCCGTCCTGGTGGTGCTCACCGAATGGCCCGAGTTCCGGCTACTGGACTGGGGTCGGCTGGCCGAGCTGGCGCAGGGCCGCATCGTGGTCGACACCCGCAACCTGCTCGACGCCGACGTGCTGCGCCGGGTCGGCTTCGAAGTCCGCAGCATCGGCCGCAGACCCACCACCGCGCTGACGCCTTCCTGAGCGGCGATCCCGCATCTCTATGGTGGTGACCAGCACCGACAGTGTCAGGCGCGGACGGGACTGGACGCCGGCTCGATGATCTGTTGTGCTCAGCCTTGCCTAAGCACTCGACCGAGGGGCGACGGAGCCATGTACGTCTGCATCTACCGAGATGGACGCCGTCGCGCGGCTGTGTCCCGGTATCACGGTGTGCCGAGACAAGGGCGACATCACCACCGCCAACCTCTTCGAGCTGATCGGCAAGCTCGGCGAGCAGCTCTACCTCAGCCAGCTCGTGGAGCGCCCGCCGACCACTGGCTGATGGGGAATGAGCGCCGGAACGACTACCGTTGCCTGTGTGGTCGAGCACCGGCTGTTCGAGGTGGACGAGGCCCGCGCCCTGCTACCGGAGATGCGCAGGCGAGTCGACGCGCTGGTAGAGGCACGAGCAGACCTCACCGAGCTGTCGGTGGACCTGCGCCGCTCGGGCTCGTCCCCGCTCGGCGGTCTCGCGGAGGTGAAGGCGCTGCAGGCCCGCCTGGACGACATGCTGGAGTGGTTTCCCGGCCAGGGCATCGAGGTCAAGGGGGTCGCGCCCGTCCTCTTGGACTTCCCGGCCGAGCTGAACGGGATGTCGGTCCGGCTATGTTGGCTGGAGGGCGAACCGGCGCTGGCCTGGTACCACCGCTCCGACCTCGGCATCGCCGGACGCCGCCGGCTCCCCGACTGAACGCGCCATGATGAAACCGGGTGCGGTGCGGACGGTCCTGCCGGCGATGCCGGCTCCTCTCAATGGCGGACTAGCATCATCGTCCCGTCCGCGACGACCCCGCACCGGCACCCGGTTTCCCCCCTGCCAGTTGGTACCATTACCCGCGTCGCCCTCGCGGTTCTGGCGAAGGGGACGCGCCGGTCACCAGCGTCACATCACGACGCTGGAGGCCGGTTCAGATGGAGAGATCGTCGAATTCGCCATCCTTGGCACCGGCCAGGAATGCGGTCATCTCCTCGCGTGTGAAGATCAACGCGGGACCACTCGGGTGACGGGAATTGCGCACCGCGACATCGTCGCTGCCCAGTGCCGCAGCCTCCACGCAGTTGCCGAGCTGACCGCAGCGCATGCTCTTGTGCCATGTCACCCCGGTAAGGCCCGCTGCCGACATGCCGTTTCGAATCAGCTGTGACATGTGAACTCCACTCCGCCTGTTTTCGCCTAACCCCCGGTCCATGCGCCCGCTGGCACACTGGGCACAGGCTAGCACGCGCATCTGCATACGTCAATGCACGTGCATCTGCTCGAACTGGAAGTCG
This sequence comes from Pseudonocardiales bacterium, assembly GCA_019243635.1. Taxonomy (GTDB): domain Bacteria; phylum Actinomycetota; class Actinomycetes; order Mycobacteriales; family Pseudonocardiaceae. Next base: position 29,513 of record JAFAUB010000152.1, on the reverse strand, counting down.
ATCAGGGATCCGGCCGAGCCGGCACCCCGACACCGCCGGCCGAGCCGGCACCCCGACACCGCGGCGCGGCATGGCACCCGGCCTTCGGCGGCGCTCCCGCGGTGCATCCAGCCGATCCGTGGGGTACGGTGCGGTGGCGCACCGTCACCGCACCCCGTGGTTTACTGCGGGCGGCCACCCTCCTAGGCTTGGCCGCGTCCAGATCCGTATCGCAACGACACGACGTTTGTGAGGTTCTCAATGCCCGGCGACGACGCCCTACAGCTGGATGATGCTGTGCCGGCCTACATCGATACGACCAAAGCGAGTATCGCTCGAGTCTATGACGCTTTTCTGAATGGCAAGGACAATTACGAGATCGACCGCGAGGTCCTACGACGGGTCCAGCAGGTCGCACCGGAGGCTGTCAGGCTTGGCACGGACAACCGGGATTTCCTGATCCGGGTGACCCGCTTCGTCGCCAGCCAGGCCGGCATCACCCAGTTCCTCGACTGCGGTTCCGGACTGCCCACGGCGGAGAACACTCACCAGGTCGCCCAGCGAATCCAGCCGGATGCCTGCGTGGTGTATATCGATAACGATCCGATCGTGCTGGCGCACGGCCGGGCGCTGCTCGAGGAGAACGACCAGACCCACTTCAGCGCCGGCGACATATTCAAGCCAGACCAGATCCTCAATGACGAGGTCGTCCTCAAGTACCTGAACTTCTCCGAGCCGATCGCGCTGTTCCAGCTCGGAACGCTGCACCACTACGACGGCGAGCGCAGCCCGCAGAGCATCATGGCTGAGTACATCGACGCCCTGCCGTCGGGATCCTACGTGGCGGTCAGCCACTTCCTCGACCCCGAGACCACTCCCGAGCTGAGCCAGCTCGCCCGCAAGATGGAACAGGTTTTCCTCCACAGCCCTATGGGCAGCGGAGTGTTTCGCACCCACGCCGAGATAGCGGGCATGCTCCCTGGCTTGGAACTGGTCGACCCCGGCCTGGTCCGGTGCGCAGACTGGTGGCCCGACGGCCCGCGGATCAAGCCGCTGGACCCCATTCAGTACTGCATCGCGGGAGCGGTCGGGCGCAAACCCTGAACGGTGCCGGCTAGATCTCGGTATGTGCTTTCGTGAGCACCTGCCGGGTGTGGTCGGGAGTGTGGGCATCCACGGTCAGCCGGTCGAAGACCCTGCCGTACAGCTCGGAGTCGGATCGCTTGTCCAAGTAGAGCGCACCGCTGAGGTGCTCGATGTAGACCACATCCGGCAGGTCTGGCTCAGCGAAGCGCAGCGTGGTGAACGAGCCTTCGGCGGCGTACCCGCTGAACTGGTACGGCAGCACCTGCACGGTGATGTGCGGCCGCTTGGTGAGCTCGAGGAGACGCTCGATCTGGGCCAGCAGCACCTGTCGGCCACCGATCGGCCGGTGCAGGACGGACTCGTCGATGACGGCCCACAGCTTGGGCGGGTTCGGCCGGTCGAGTAGCTCCTGTCTCCGCATCCGCACGGCGACCTGGCGTTGCACGCTCTGGCTCGGCAAGGCGGACCAACCATGGCTGGTGATCGCCCTCGCGTAGTCCTCGGTCTGCAGCAGACCGGGGACGAGCTGCTGCTCCCACTCCTGGATCCGGGAGGCCGACTCCTCCAACCCGAGGTAGTCCTGGAACCAGTCGGCCACCAGGTCGGTGTAGCGATGCCACCAGCCGGGTTCGTTGGACCGGGCGACCATCTCGAGGAACGCCTGGCGCTTCTCGGGGTCCGTCACTCCGTACATCGTGAGCAGGTCAGTCACGTCCCGCACCTTGAAGCTGACCCTACCGAGCTCGAGCCGACTGATCTTCGACTCGGAACCGCGGATGGCGAAGCCGGCCTCCGCGCGCGAGATCTCGGCAGCCTCCCGCAGCCGGCGCAGCCGAGCGCCCAACATGATGCGGCGGGCGGTCGGGTTCCCAGACGCGTCAGCGGGGCGACCGACCGCGTCAGGGCGATCAACTGTGGGCACAGCGCACCTCCGGTGTATCCGGGTTGGACGCCCAACGTACCGCGGTGGCGCATCGTCAGTGTCGCGCCCGATCGCGATGCCGCGCGCGGACGGGCGTCGGTTGTGGAGCACGGCCGGACCCGGCCACGGGTTCATGTCCGCCGGCCGGCGCAGGTTGCCGGCCCGGGGGCCGGCCCCGCTGCGTGATATCAGCGGTGACCCCGTCCACCCCTACCGGTGCACCTGAGAAGGGCTTACGACCGAATGGAGCAGCACACTGCAACAGATGGGGCAGCCTCCCTCGGCTCGTCGCCGGCAGTCGGCCGATGGGCGCCCTCGCGCGACCAGGGTTCTCAGATCCCGACGAAATGCGGACCCGCCTCTATAAGGTCTCCCGTCGCCAGATGGTCGAGCTGGGAGCTTACGCGCAACCACTGATTGCCGCATGACCTTGAGTTCTCGACAGGAGGTCGGCTGAGGTCGCTTCCAGGCTATCACCCGTCCGTTGCGGAGCAGCGTGACACAACAAGACGCCCGAACGTGTTCGGGAAAGGAAAAATATGACGAAACTGCCGCGGGTCACCCTGCTCTTCTGGGTCATGAAGATCGCCGCCACCACCCTCGGTGAGACCGGTGGGGACCTTCTCGCCCAGACCTTGAACATCGGTTACGCAGTCAGCTCACTGCTGTTCATCGGCCTGTTCCTGGCCAGTCTCCTCACCCAGCTGAAGGTCACGAGATTCCACCCGGCGCTGTACTGGACGGTCATCGTCTCGACGAGTACGGCCGGCACGACCATGTCGGACTTCATCAATCGCTCCGCGGGGCTTGGCTACGCCAAGGGCGCCATGGTCCTCATCGCCTGCCTCGCCGGCGTATTCGCCATCTGGTACCGCAGCGGGCAGACGTTCTCCGTCGAACAGATCAGGACATTCAGAGGCGAGCTGCTCTACTGGGTTGCGATCCTGTTCTCCAACACCCTCGGTACCTCGCTGGGCGACTACCTGGCCGACAGCTCCGGCCTCGGCTACGCGGGCGGCGCCCTGGTGATCAGCAGCGCAATGGTGCTGATCCTCGCCGCCCACTACTTCACTCCCGTCTCGGGCGTCCTGCTGTTCTGGATGGCTTTCGTCCTCACCCGTCCACTCGGGGCGACCGTGGGAGACTTCTTCAGCAAACCCCTCGCGAAGGGCGGATTGGACCTGGGCACGGTGGGCTCGTCCGCCGCTCTGACGACAGTTCTCTTGTCGTTGATCGGGTACACGCTTATCATGCAGCGGAAGCTGGCACGACGGCCGGTCCCGGCCCTCGACGAAGCCTGACGGCGGCCCTGGGTCCGTAAGGAGACGCCCACCATGGCGGAGTCGACACCGGTGGAAGGGGGCCTGCGCAGGGACGTCGGCAAGGTCGGTCTGCTGTTCGCCGGGGTCGGCTCGATCATCGGGTCCGGCTGGCTGTTCAGCGCGCTCAAAGCGGCGCACACCGCAGGCCCGGCCGCGATCATCTCGTGGGCGGTCGGGACGGTGATGATCCTGCTGATCGGGTTGTGCTTCGCCGAGCTGGGCACGATGTTCCCGATCTCCGGAGGGGTGGTGCGGTTCCCGCACCTGTCCTTCGGCTCGTTCGCCAGCTACACGATGGGGTGGATCACCTGGCTGGCTGCGGTGTCCGTGCCGCCGATCGAGGTGGAGGCCGCGCTGCAGTACGCCACCCAGTACCTGCCGCTGACCACCAAGCACATCGTCGGCGGCGAACCGGCTTACACGCTGACCGGTCTCGGCGGGGTGTTCGCCATCGTCGGGATGGCGGTGTTCGTGATACTGAACTACATCGGCGTCAGGTATTTCGCGCAGATCAACAACACGGCGGTCTGGTGGAAGCTGGCGATGATCTTCCTGGTGATCGCGGCGTTCCTGGTGACGGTGTTCCACGGCGAGAACTTCCGCTCCTACGGGTTCTTCTCCCAAGGCTGGGGCGGTGTGTTCACCGCCATCCCGACGGCCGGCATCGTGTTCTCCTTCCTCGGTTTCCGGCAAGGGGTCGAGCTGGCGGGTGAGACGAAGAACCCCAAGGTCAACGTCCCGTTCGCGGTCATCGGGTCGGTGCTGCTGTGCGGCGTCATCTACATCCTGCTCGAGGTCGCCTTCATCGGCGCGGTGCGGCCCTCGGACCTCGTGGGCTCGCACGGCTGGAAAGAGCTGTCTTTCGCCGGTGACTTCGGCCCGCTGGCGGCCATCTCGACCATCCTCGGCCTGGGTTGGCTGGCGACACTGCTCTACATCGACGCCGTGATCTCACCGGCGGACACCGGGTTCGCCTACGTCGCGGTCACCACCCGGGTCTCCTATGCGATGGGCAAGAACCGCAACGCCCCGGAGTCGCTGACCAGGATCAACAAACAGGGCATTCCCTGGGTCAGCCTGGTCGTCACCTTCGTCGTCGGCCTGATCTTCTTCCTGCCCTTTCCCAGCTGGCAGTCGCTGGTCGGCTTCATCACCTCGGCAACGGTGCTGTCGTTCGGTACCGGGCCGCTCGTGCTGGCGGCGATGCGCCGGCAGCTGCCCGACCATGAGCGACCGTTCAAGCTACCTGGCGGCGACGTCATCCCGTTCCTCGCGTTCTACGCCGCGAACATGATTATCTTCTGGGCCGGCTGGACCATCAACTTCAAGATCGGTGTCTGCGTGGGGATCGGTTTCATGCTGTGGCCGATCTTCCACTACACCAGCGAGGGCCGGGCGCCGAAGCCGGACTGGAAGGCGGGCGCGAGCTGGGTCCTGCCGTGGATCATCGGCGACGGGGTGATCAGCTACCTCAGCGTTTACGACGGTGCCGGCCTGATCGGCACGGGGTGGGGCCTTCTGGTCAACCTGATCTGGTCAGCCATCATCTATGTGATCGCGCTGCGGGTACGGTTCACGCCACACCGGGTGCGGGAACAGGTCGCCGAGACCACCGCCGAGGCCGCCGAGGAGGAACGGGAGCTTCACCAGGCTTAACGCCCGGTGTCAGCTCAGGCTCTGGGCATCGCGGGCGTAGCCCTGAGCGAAGCCGTACACCGCCCGCGCGTAGTCCAGGGAGCTGTTGTAGGTCAGGATCGCCCGTAGCCAACCATCACCGGATGCCAGGTTCCGGTTGTCCGCGCACAGGTACTGGGCTGCGGCAAGAGCCGCGTCGTCGATGTTCTGCGGGTCGCTGATCCCGTCGTTGTTCCCGTCAGCGCGCCACAACGCCCAGGTGGACGGGATGAACTGGAAGGGCCCCACGGCGTGCTCCCACACCTTGTCGCCATCCAGCAGACCCCCGTCGGTAGCCGCGACGGCCCGGGTGCCGTTGGCACCGTTGAGCGGTATCCCGATGATCGGCGACGAGGGCCGGCCATCAGGCAGCAGAGTACGGCCCCCGATGGTCCCGTGCTGGGACTCCACCGCCGCGATACCGGCCAGGGTCACCCAGGTCAAACGGCAGCCGGGCCGGGCGGCGGCCATCACGGCATGCGCGTTGGCGTAGGCCGCGAGTGCACGCTGCGGGATCCCGGTCACCCGGGTCATCCGGGCGGCCCACGCGGCGAACGCCAGCGACGGCGCGCCCGGTCGGGCCGGGGGAGCGGGGACCCGCACCGGGATCGCGACCTGCCCGTCGGCCGGCTGGCGGGCAGGCTGGGTAACGGGAGCGGAGGCAGGCTCGGGAACGTCAGGCAGCGCGGCGGGCGCGGCCATCGCCACCGGTGTCGGCGCGGCAAGCCCGCGGTCGGGCAGCGGGGCGGCTAGCGCGCCCAGACCCACCACGACCAGGCCGGCGCAGGCCAGCGCACCACCGGACAACACCCCACGCAGCGCGTAACCACCCATCCGGCGATACCGCAGGCGAGAACTCCGAGACGGCTCGTCACCGGGTTGCTCGATCCTCGTACTGGCAGATTGCTCACCGTTCACACCACAGATCAACGACCGGCAGCGGGTACGGAAACGAACGGCAGCTCATCGTCCGGGCAAGGCGCGTTCCAGTGCCGGCCAGCCGGTGTCGTGGGCGCGCTCGGCGGCTTCGGCGCGTCCGCCGCCGCGTAACCCGAACAGGCGCTTGGCGAGCAACAGGTAGCCGACCACAGCGAGGTTGATGACCAAAGTAACGATCTTGGTGACGGTGATCCGACCGGTCAGCTCGTACACCTCGGGGACCAACAACAGTGTGGTGGCGATGAAGGTGAGGTACTCGGCCCACCGTTTGGCGAACCACAAGCCCACGGCTTCCACCCCCTCCAGCACCGCGTAGCCCGCCAGCGCCCACCCCACGAGCCACAGGGTGGAGGACTTCGCGGCGAAGGCCCGCCGCAGCTCCCGCACGATGCCCCCGCCGGCCTGGCCGTTCGGCCCTCCGACGCCGCCCTGCACCGCGTCCAGGACGCGGTAGAACGTCTGGCTCAAGGCCTCCCGATCGGCGGCGAAAAGAAACACCGCCACCGCGAGCGCGCCGAGCACGAGGAAGTGCACGAGCCGATCCAGCGCGATCAGGCGCAACACATAGCGGTCCCGCAGCGGCCGTCCCCGCAGCGGCAGGTCGATCTCGGACCGCTCGGGGAGATGCTGACGAGCCGGCGCGACCGGCGGTGGCAGCGGAACCCAGGCATCGCAGCGCACGCAGCGGTACCAGCGAAGCCCATCCCCAGGTTCCCGCACGAGCAGGCTGTCATCCGGCCGGATCTCGGCCACGTCGGTGCCGACCAGCTGGTGGCCGCGCAGGCCGCAGCCGATCAGCTCGTAGTGATACTGCGGCAGCAACCGTTTCGGCCGCTCAGTCCCCGGTGGAGCCTGGCTGCGCCGCACCCCCTGGCGCTCCTCCATCAGCCCTCACCACCATCGAGTCCGACGCGACCACGTCACCCGCCTCTACTCACCCGCCCGCCCCTACTCAGCCGCCCCAAGTTAGCCGATGCGGTCCCGAGCGCTGGTCAGCGGGGCGCCGATCGTCCGAACCGCTCCTCGTGCACGACCTGCGCCAGTGGGGTGCGGTGTCGCCAACCGTGCCGCTCGAGGTCCGGCGTGGCCTGCAGTGTCCCGACGGGACCCAGGCACAACCAGGCCACCGGCCGGACCTGGTGCGGGATGTCGAGCAGTTTCCGGAGGAACTCCTCCCGGTAGAAGCTGACCCACCCGACCCCGAGCCCCTCGGCGGTCGCGGCCAACCACAGGTTCTCGATGGCCAGGCACACCGAGTACAAGCCGGCATCGGCGATGGCGTGCCGTCCGAGCACCGCCGGGGCTCCGCGCCGCGGGTCGTAGGTGACCACGACGCCCAGGCTGGACTCCAGCACCCCCTCGACCTTGATCCGGGCGAAGATCCGGGCCCGCTCCGCGTCGAGCCGGCCCGCGAAGATCTCACGTTCGGCCTGGACGTGGTCGCGGAACGCGGTGCGGGTGCCCACATCGCGGATCAGGACGAAGTCCCAGGGCTGGGACAGCCCCACGCTGGGCGCGGCGTTCGCGGCACCGAGGATCCGGCGCAGCGCATCGGTGGGTACCACGCCGCCGGTGAACTCGCCCCGAACGTCACGCCGACGGTGCACGACATCGTAGAAGCCGCTCACATCCACCCGCGCGCCCCGAGGTCACAGCGGGAGCCGTCACGACCTGGACCCGTCTCGGCTCCCATGGTTTAATGCCGATAATGACCAGCCGATGATACCTGGCAATGCTCACACCGCACAGCGGGGCCTCCTGGGTACTGAAGTTCCGGCGAAAGGAGATCGTGGCATGGCGAACACCAGGATCGTGGAGCTTATGGCCGCTCCGACCGGCTCCCGTGACCTGTCATGGCTGCGGGAGAGTCTACAGGCGGCCCTTGAGCTCGAGTTCTCGACACTGCCGATCTACCTCTCCGGGATGTGGTCGATCAAAAGTCAGAGCGGCGAGGCATGCAACCTCATCAAGAGCGTCGTGCTAGAGGAGATGCTTCACCTGGGATTCGCGTGTAATATGCTCAAAGCGATCGGCGGTACACCCAGGTTCGTGGTGCCGGAATACCCCGGGCACCTACCTGGCGGTGTGCTCCCGGATCTCGAGGTCTACCTCGCCGGCCTCAGCCTGAAGACGCTCGATATGTACATGGCGATCGAGGAGCCCGAGAATCCCCTCGCGCCGGCCGAGACCGACTATCCCACGATCGGCATGTTCTACGATGCGATCCGCGAGTTATTCCAGACGCTGTCACCGCCGATCTCCACGGACGGGCAGCTCACCACCACGCTGCACGTGCCCGACCCCGACGGGTCCAGCACGACGGTCCGCGAGCCATTGCCTGTCCTCGCCTCGCTCGACGACGTGGTGAAAGCGATCGACACGATCAAGGACCAAGGCGAGGGCAACGCGACGAGCCCCGACTCCCCCGAGTTCGGCGGTGAGCTCGCGCACTACTATCGTTTCGGCGAGATCCGCTACGGCAGGAAGTTCGTCCAGGTCGGGGGGACCTGGTGCTACTCCGGCGACCCGGTCCCGTTCCCGGAGTGTCATCCCGTCGCCAGGGTACCCCGAGGTGGGTATCCGGACCTGCCGGCGTCGAGAAACTTCAACACCAAGTACTCCGAGCTCGTCGCGGCGCTTCAGAACGCGTGGTCAGGCGGCGGTGACAGCGCGCTCAGCGCGGCGGTCGGGCTCATGTTCACCTTGTACCCGGCGGTCACTCCGATCATTACCGCACCACTGCCCGACGGCAGCGGAAACTACGGACCGGACTTCATTCCAGCGGCCCCCTGAGACGACCGACACCGCCCCAATGCGACTACCTGAAAACGCCGAGGACGCCGGTGCGGCCCACGTCCAGCCTCGAATGGGAACATACGGTGGCCCCTGCTCGGCGGATGAGTCACTTCTCCGTCTCGGTGGGCGAACCGCGGCGTAGCCGTAGCTTGATCGTCGAAAGTGAGCACCAGCGGGGCGAACCGGATGACTGGTCCCGAAAGGCCCGCTGCACCACGATATCGAGCTGGACGACGGAGCGAGGAGGACGAATGACTGTAGAGGCCGCCGCGAGCGCGATCGGCAAGCAGGTGATGACCCACGCGGTGGGCACCTGGCTCGGCGTGCGGCGGGAGCGTGACCAGCGTGGCGCGGAGCTGGTCGACCTGGTCCGGATCGGTGTCCGAGACCACTTCGCGCGGCGCAAGCTGGTCCGGCAGTTGGAGGAGCTGGCCGATCAGATCGCCGAGCGGCTGCGTCCGGTTTATGAGCATGACTTCCGCGGTCTGCCCGAGAATGAGCGTGCCGCCGCGCTGCTGGCGGTGGCCGACGCCCTGCTGGCCGCCGATCTGACCGATGACACGCTGTTCGCGGTGGATGTCGACGCGCGCAAGCTGGCGCGGTTGGTGCGCGCGCGGGTCCCGGTGCGGCGCGCGGCGCTGGCGGAACCTGCGGAGCAGCTCTACGAGGCGGTCCTGGCCGAGAGCTGCATGACGCTGGTGCAGGTGGTCAGGCAGCTGCCCGCGTTCACCCCGCGCGCGCTGGCCGAGCTGCTGGGCCGGTTCTCTCAGGTGGTGGCCGACATCACCGAGGTCCTGCGCCGGCTGCCACGCACCACCCTGGACGCGCCCCGGGGCAGCGAGGACGACGAGGAGTTCCGCGTCCGCTACCTCACCCACGTCAGCGAGACGTTGGACGAGCTGGAGCAGTTTGGTATCGACGTGCGGCGTTACCGGCCCCGCACGCTGGTCAGCGTCGCGTACCTGAGCCTGCAGGTCAGCACCGACGCCCGTCGACGGGGACGAGTCGACCGGCCTGATGAGCACTGGTTCACCGAGGGACACCGGATCGTGACGGGCAGTGAGAGCCTGCGCGCCGAGGCGGCACTCGCCGCAAGCTCACGGACCCTGCTGCGGGGTGACGCGGGCTCGGGCAAGACGACGCTGCTGCAATGGCTGGCCGTCACGGCGGCCCGCGGTGGGTTCTCCGGGCCGCTGGCCGAGTGGAACGGGTCCGTGCCGTTCCTGGTCCGGTTGCGCAGCTACGCCGACCGGACACTGCCGCGGCCGGAGCAGTTGATCACCGGGGTGGCCGATTCGCTGGTCGATCTGCTGCCTCCGGGGTGGGTGCACCGGCAGCTACGAAGTGGCCGAGCGCTGCTGCTCGTCGACGGGGTGGACGAGCTGGTCCCCGCGCAGCGTCGGGCCGTCCGGACCTGGCTGCGCGGCCTGCTCGCCGAGTATCCCACGCTGCGGGTGGTGGTGACCTCCCGCCCCGGGGGGGCGGAGCGTGGCTGGTTGGCCGCCGAGGGGTTCGCGCCGGTGGAGCTGGAGCGGATGTCCCCGCTGGACGTGGCCGCGTTCTGCCGCCGCTGGCACGACGCCATGCGCGACGCCGCCCAGCGCCGCGTCGTGGCGCTGCCGTGCGGCGTCGAGGAGCTACCCGGGTACGAGCGGACGCTGCGGCGTCAGCTCGACGCGCGCCGGCACCTGCGCGGGCTGGCGAGCAGCCCGCTGCTGTGCGCGATGCTCTGCGCGCTCAACCTCGACCGCCGCCGGCAGCTCCCGCCGGACCGGATGGCGCTCTACCACGACGCGCTGGCCCTGCTGCTGGAACGCCGCGACGCCGAGCGCGAGGTGCCCGCGAGCCGCATCGTCGTGCTCGACGCCGGCAGCAAACGGGCGATCCTGCAGCACGTGGCATGGCGGCTGAGCCTGGCCGGCCGAGCCGAGCTGCCCCGCGACGAGGTACTGGCGCTGGTGGCGCGCGCGGTGGCGCGGATGCCCAACGTGGACTACTCCGCCGAGGACGTGCTGGCGCACCTGCTGGAGCGCAGCGGCGTGCTCCGGGAGCCGGTGGTCGGCCGGGTCGACTTCGTGCACCGCACCTTCCAGGAGTACCTGGCGGCCAAGGAGGCCGTGGAGATGGAAGAGTCGGTCGACCTGTCACCGCTCGCCCGGACCGACCATCGCTTGCGGGTACACCTGCGTGATACGGCCACCGTGGGCGACCCCGGTCCGCTCGTCAAGATCCAAAAATTCGTCTGAGAGTGCAGAGCCGATACTGATCCGTCGCAACGTCGGCAGTGTCACTCATCGTGCTCGCCGTCTGGTGTCCTTTCCGGTCGCGGCCGCCAGAGTAGGAGCAGTCGCCGGAGCAGCCCGGGACGGCGGTGGCGTGCTCGCCGCGACGCCGCCGCTCGGCGTGACGCGGCCAGGATGTCCAAGCACTCCGGGCAGGGCCGCCCGGGTGGCGCGACCATCGCCGCGGGGATGAACACCGGTCCGCACAGCGCCTGGAACTCGCCCCGGCCGGCGGCTTGGCCGTCGGCGAAGGCGTCCTCGGTCACCTCGTGTTCCACCCGCGCACCGAGCAGGGCCGTCATCGGGATCGTGTACAGGCGTCGCGGCACCGCAGCCGCGGCGTCCCGCGATGAGCTCATCGGTCAGCGTCCCGTCTGTCTGGCGGAGGCCGGGGCATGAATGGGGACAAGCGCGTCGGGGACAAGCCCCCTCCACGCCCCGACCGATGCCGATCACACATCGGGATCAAGGCTCGACCAACGAGCGGCACGGTAAAGCCGGCTGACTATCCGCGTCGGGCTACCGCGCGGTGCCACGGTGTGGTAGCGCCCGCATGCGAGGTGGCGTCGCTACGCTGACCCGATGACCATGCCCCAGCGGTGTTGCCCGGAGTGCGGGGCGCGGCTGCGCCGTGGACGCCCAGCCGGTGCGCTGTGTGACCCCTGCGGGCGCCGGGCGCTCGACCCGCGCCGGGCGCTGCCGCCGGAGTTCTATGACGGTGAGCAGGTCCGGGTCGAGTTGGGCGGCTACGACTTCGGTGCCTTCTTCCTCCGGGTCCGGGCGCTGACCGGGTGGAGCCAGACCACCCTGGGCGAGATCGTCGGCCTGGCGCAGCCGCGGATCTTCGCCATCGAGAACGGCCTGTGCCGGCTGCGGGATGTGGAGATCGTCGCCCGGGTCGCCACCGGCTTATACATCCCCCCGACCAGGCTCAATTTCCCCGACCCGGGGACTACGGTGGGTCTCGCGAGGGTTGCTGGGCGGAAGGACGTGAGGTGGATGGAGCGCAGGGACTTCGTGCAGCGGGTCGCCGGGCTGACCCTGGGCATGGCCGGCGTGGTCGGGCTGGACGTCAGCCGGCTGGTCGCGCTGCTGCCGCCGGCGCGGCCCACCGGCATCCGCCGGGTGGGAGCCGCCGATGTCGAGGCCATCGAGCAGGCCACCGACGCGTTCGTGCGTCAGGACTTCGCCGGCCGCAGCGGGCTGGTCCGCGACGCCGCTGTCGCCCAGCTGCGCGCCACGCTGCCCCTGCTGGGCGCCCAGGTCGCCTCCGAGGTGCAGCCCCGGCTGCGGCTGGCCGCCGCGCGCCTGGCGACCCAGGCGGGTTATATGAGTTTCGACGTGACGCAGCACGAGGATGCCCGGAGGCTGTGGATGATCGGGCTCGACATCGCTCGCGACACCGGCCACCCGCTGGGCGCGGACCAGGCCGTTTTCCTGCTGTATGACATGGCGCTGCAGTCGATGCACCTGGGCCGGTCCAATGAGGCACTGCAACTGGTCCAGCTCGGCCACGCCGCCATGGCCGGAAAGCACCCCGTCTCCGCGTCCACCGCTTGCTGCCTGGCCAACCTCCAGGCTAAGGCGTACGCCGCCCAGAGAGACGCGGAGGGCTGCGACCGCGCACTAGGACAGGCCGTCGACCACTTCGCCGCGATCGACCCGGCGGACACCAAGCCGTGGGCTGCGGACCTCGTTGATGAAGTTGACCTCGCCGCCAGGCAAGGTCACGCCTACTACACACTGGCCATCGCCGGCTGCGGCCCGCACGCCGCCGACCGGGCGGTGCCGTTGCTGCGCCAGGCCGTGGACCAGTACAGTCCCGCCCGCGCCCGGTCCCGGGCGCTGTACCTGCCGGATCTCGCCGGGGCCCACGCGCTGGCCGGGGACCTCGACACCGCCGTCACCGTCGGTCACCAGGCCGTGGATGCGGTCACAGCCCTGTCCTCGCCTCGGACGCACGACAAGCTTGGGATGCTGACCACCGTGCTGGAACCCCTGCACGCCGGCCCAGGCGTCAGCGAGCTCCGCGACCGCCTGTCCACCGCCGCCTAGCCGGCGCGCTGGTCGCTGCTGTCGGTGAGCTCGACGCCACCGGTTTGTTGACGTGCGGAAGGACGGGTGATGGCAAGGCGATCGTCGTTGTGGGCTGAGCTGAGGCGCGAGCGCGAGCGGCGGCAACGGGAGGCGAGCCAGGCTCAGAGAGTTCATCAGCAGCTCATCCGGCAGGCGCGCAAGGATCATGACCACGCGGTCCAGACGTCGCAGCGGGCGCAGGCCGCTGAGCGCAAGCGCCAAGAGCAACATGCCCACGAGGCGCGGGTAGCTGAGGCCGCCGCCCGTACGGCGGAGGTCCAGGCGCGCGCGGAGGAGCTGAGCGAGCTGCTGCGCTCGTCGCTCGGCGTCCAGACGCACATTCCGTTCGACGCCCTGAAACGCCGGGTCGATGTCGTGTCCTTCGACCCAGGCGTACTCGGCCAGGTGGCCTCCCTCCCGGTATGGGAGGACTTCGAGCCGCCCAGGCCAGGCAGGCTGTCGGGGCTGGTCGGTTGGGAAGGCGAGGTACGAACGGGAGCGCACCGCCGCATGGCAGCGGTTCCAGCAGGCTCTGGCCGAGCAGGAGCTCGCCGAGGAGATCCGGCGCCGCCGGCTGGCCGAGGCGCGACGACGACACGAGCAGCAGGTGGCCGAGCTGACGCGCGAGGTTGTCGAGCACAACGCGGCCGTCGACAAGCTGGCCGCCGACGTCCACGCCGGAGTGCCCGATGCGGTCGAGGAGTACTTCGAGCAGGTACTCGCCCAGTCGACCTACCCCGAGGAGTTCCCGCAGGACTACGAGGTCGCCTACCGGCCGGAACCGCAAGAGCTTGTGATCAAGTACTGGTTGCCGGGAAGCGAGGTGGTCCCGCTCGCGAGGGGGTACCGCTACGTCAAGACCCGCCAGGAGATCGACCCGCTGCCCCGTCCGGTGAAGGAGATCAAGGAGCTGTACGCGACGGTGATCGCTCAGCTCGCGCTGCGGACCATGCGGGAGTGTTTCGCCGTGCCCGTCATCGATGTCGTCGACAGCGTCGTGTTCAGCGGTCACGTGAAGGCGCGCGACAGGGCTACGGGAAGGGAGATCGAGCCGTGCGTCATCAGTGTCGGGGCACGGCGCGAGGTTTTCGATGAGCTCGTCCTCGATGAGCTCGACGCGGCGGCATGCCTCACGCACCTGAAAGCGATCATGTCGCCGCATCCGTACGATCTGGCGCCGGTGGAGCCGTTGATCAAGTTCGAGTACGCCAAGTACCGGTTCGCCGAGCCGATCGACGCCCTCGCGGGCATGGACTCCCGCCAGGACCTCCTGAAGATGGACTGGTATCGGTTCGAGAACCTCGTCCGGCAGCTCTTCGAGGCGATGGGCATGACGGTGAGCATCACTCGGTCGTCTCGCGACGAGGGCATCGACGCGGTCGCCTATCTCAAGACAGACGTGGTCCATCGCGCGGAGTACATCATCCAGGCCAAGCGCTACTCGAAGTGCGTGCCGACGGAGTCGGTTCGTGCGCTCGCCGGCGTGGTGGAGGAGAAGAGAGCGACCGCGGGAATTCTCGTCACCACATCCTGGGTCGGCCCGGAGAGCAAGACGTTCGTCGCGCGCAACAATCGCCTGACGATCATCGAGGGCGGTGAGCTCAAACACCTGCTCGCCGAGCATCTCCACGTCGACGTCCGCATCGAGTTTCCCCGAAAGTCGCCGAGGCGTTGAGCGGCATGATCGTCAAGGCTGGGTCGGCTGGTTCCGGCAGCCGACGTCCAACAACGCCCGTCCCCTCTCCTGGGGCTCAGGCCACCCCGTAGGGAGGCCCCGTGAGGCTGCCGGGTCGGGGGGTCCAACAGCATCACGGAGCCGACCTGTCATCGCCATGCCCCGCGGCACTGTTACAGGTTCCCGCCGGCCCACCGGATGGTTCACCCGTTCGGGGTATAGCCACCGGCGGCTCGCGGGGACAGCGCCCTGGTGACACGCGGAAGCACCGCCCCCGCGGCGGTGGACGTCGCGGGCTTACGCGAGATCCCGTCCCGGTGCTCCAGGCGTCGTGTCGTCCTGAGATCACCGGTACCGACGGTCTCGATTCGAACGCGCCCCCTATCGCCGGCCAACGGGCGCACATGCGCGCAATCGAAAGAGCTTCCCGGCCGGTGAGGGCGTGTCATACAGAATGTATGGTAAACTGTTCTCGAAAAAACACCAGGCATACCGGTACCCGCCGGTTTGCCGACCATGCGCTGCGGGTACCCACTGGATGTTATGGTCGGCGGGGCGCCGTGGGCCGGTGGCGAGGAAGGCGTGCATGGAGCAGCTGATGACCGACTGCGGGAGACGACCCGCTCGCCGAGGTCGCTGAGGTGGTCTTCGGCAGTCGTGTCTCCCGAGGCGGTCGCGGATGAGGTCCGTCGGATGGATGGCCAGTGGGGTGCTGGGCGCGGCCTTGACCGTCCTCGCGGCCGCTGGCCGCGTGCACCGGCACCGCACCGCCGAGCTGCGCAGGATCGCCTCGGAAGCCGCGAACGGGTTGCCTCCCGTGCTCCCGCCGGACCGGGAGTACACGGTGACGGCCGATGACGGGGTGGAGCTTTCGGTGGAGGAGTTCGACCCAGCCGATGGGGGAGCGCCGGAGTTCACCGTCATCTTGATCCACGGTTACACGCTTGACCGGCGGTGCTGGCTGTTCCAGCGCCACGACCTGGCGCATTCCACTTCACCCCGGGTCCGTCAGGTGTTCTACGACCTGCGGAGCCACGGCCGCTCGGGTCCCTCGCCCCGACATGCGTGCACCCTCGAGCAGCTTGGTCGCGACCTGGACGCGGTGATTCGCGCGGCCGCGCCGGAGGGTCGAGTCGTGCTGATCGGGCATTCCCTGGGCGGCATGACGATCATGGCGCTGGCCGAGCACAACCCTGAGTTGTTCGCCGAGCGGATCTGCGGGGTGGCCTTCCTCAACACGAGTGCGGGGGACATCGGCCGGTCGGGCCTGCCACGACCGCTTCTGTCCCGCCGAAACCCGATCATGCCGGTAGCCAGGCGGCTCTCCCGGTGGGAGCCCGGCGCGCGCGCGGTCGACCGCGGGCGAGAGGCCTGCGGGAACCTGATCTGGAGCCTCACCCGCAAGCTCGCCTTCGGTCCCGAGGCGGTCGATCCGGCGCTGGTCGAGCTGATGTACACGATGATGCGGACCACCTCGTTCGAAGTCATGATCGACTTCTTGGCGCTCTTCGGGGCCCACAACCGGTATGCGGCGCTCGCCGGTCTGCAGTACGCCAAGGCCCTGGTGCTCGGTGGCAACTGTGACCGGGTGATTCAGTGCCAGCATTCCGAGGCCATTGCGGCGCTGCTGCCCGACGCGGAGCTGGTGCAGGTGGAGGGGTCGGGCCATATGACGATGCTGGAACAGCCAGAACACGTCAACGCGCACCTGCTGGACCTGATCTCCCAATGTGCCGGAGCCCTGCCGCGCCGGGAGGAAGTCGTGTGAGCCTGGTGCGGCGCTCGGCTGAGGGATGACGCCCGCGGGGAAATGAAGACACACGGCTGTGTCGCGCTTTCATGGATCTCTCCTGTCCCTGGCACCGACTCCGGTGGCCAGCTCGGAGAGCTGGCCGGTGAAGCCGGGTGTGGGTCGCAGTGGTGGCGTGTCGGCACCCGTCTCCTCGCGCATTCCCTCGATGACCTCGCGCAGGGCCTCGGCGGCGGAGTGGGTGGGTCGCCAGCCCAGTTCCTGGCGAGCCCGTGTGGTGTCCATGAGGGGCACCGCCAGGAGCAGGTCCACCATGCCCGGCTCGGTGGGGATGAGCCGAGCGTGCCAGGCGAACGCGGCGAGTGCGCGGAGTAGCTCGGCGGGGACGGGCACCGTGCGGGCGTGGAACAGCGCGGCCAGCTCCTCGGGCCCCAGCGGTGGCTCGGCGGCCACGTTGAACGCCCCGCGCGCGTCGGTTCGCAGCGCGGCCAGGCGAAACGCCTGGCCCACGTCCAGGCTGTGCACGGCCTGGAACCGCAGCCGCGGTAGCCGAGGCACGACTGGGATGAAGTGCGGGGACAGCAGCCGGGTGGGCAGCCAGGGGCCGGCGAACAGCCGCCGGATGCCGCTGGCCGCGGCGCGGGTGAGCACGAACCCGGGCCGCATGCGCACGACCCGCACCTGGGGGTGGCGCGCCTCGAAAGCGTCGAGAACGCGCTCCACATAGGCCTTTTCTCGGGAGTAGGCACTGCTCGCGACACCGTCAGTGGGCCAGGACTCGTCCACCGCATGGTCTTTCGGTCCCGGCGAGTACGCCCCCACCGATGACGAGTAGACCAGCGCGGGTACCCCGGCGTCAGCCACGGCCTGGAACACCCGCGCGGAGCCCACGGCATTACTCGCCCAGGTCGTCCGGGGACTCCGCGATGGCTGGATCAACCAGGCGAGATGGATCACGACATCCGCGCCGGTGAACACCCTCACGAGGTCGTCGACGGCCACATCGGCACTCACCCACCGCACTGTCTGTTCCTGCCGCGACGGTAGACGACGCGCGATGCCGATGACCTGCTCTACCGCAGGCTCACCCCGCAGCGCGGCCAGGATCGAGGTCCCCAGGTTTCCGGTAGCACCGGTCACGACGATACGCACGAGATCACTCCACACTCGGTGTACCTGCGGGTGGCCTAACCGCCGGTTGGGTACCCCCCAGACACCGCACCCAACCGTGGGACGGGACCCCGTTCCTCCGGAACCCGGGCTACGGCCGCCGACGGCGTCAGCCACCAGGCGAGAGGAGGTCGAGTGCGGCGCGCAGGCTGGTGGGACGGGCCACTTGCGCGGGGAGTGGGCTGTGGTCCCAGCCGGGTCCGGCCGCGATCAGGGTGATCCCGGTGTCGGCGAGGGAGTGCAGGGCCTGGGGGTCTGCGGTGTCGGTGGTCTGAGCCCAGAGCACGAGCGCGACGGGTGGTTGGCGAGCGCGGTGCAGGGCGTCGTGGAGGGCGGTGGTGGGAGCGGCGGCGCCGAGGAAGCGGGTGGGTACCGCGTGGTGGGCGAGGGCGGCGCGCAGCGCTTCCAGAGGCAGGGTGTGGTGCTCGCGGTCGGCGCAGGCCAGGAGCACGGGCTGGACGGGTGAGGCGGGTGGCGCCGGAGCGCGATGCAGGGTCGTGGCGATGGCCCAGGACAGCAGGTGCTCCACATCGATGCACCGGTCCACACCGTCCCGGGCGCAGCGGTGGCTGAGGTCGGTTAGGGCGGGGCGGCAGAGCTCGTCCCAGGTGGCGACGACGCCGTGGGTGATGAGCTGGGTCTCCAGCGTGGACAGCGCTGTGTCGACGTCGAACCGGAACGCGGCAGCGAGCAGCTCGTCCGGCCCGGCGGGCGGGCTCGACCGGGTTTCGGGTGCGCCGGGGTGGAGGTGGGCGAGGTGGGCAGCGGACTCGGTACTCATACCGCGGTGATGAGGTACCGCATGCGGGCCAGGGCGGCGATATCGGTGTCGGTGTAGCGGCGATGGCGGCCGGCGTGATGGCCGGTGGGGCCGATGCCGTAACGACGGTGCCAGCTGCGCAGCGTCGAGGCCGGGATACCCAGCAGCCGAGCGACCGCCCCGGCGGTCCACGAGCCCTGACCCGAGCCGTGGCTCGGGTCAGGGCCGAGGGTGGAGGCTGCGCTCACGGGCTCATCGTCGCCGATCCCGCCACGACGACGAACCCGGGCGTGCTCGACGGACTGCGATCGGCGGAGCGGGTGCTCAGATGCCGGGCCGGTGGACCTCGCCGCGCCAGGCACCGGTCTCGTGTCCGCCGCGGGACTCGATGAACTCCTTGAACCGGCGCAGATCCTCCTTGACACGCCGGTTGAGGATGCCCAGCTTGTCGGCGGCGTTCTCGACGAACCCTTCAGGGTCGATGTCCATCTGAGCGGTGACCCGGGTGGTGGTGTCGTGGAGACGGTGAAAAGTGATGACCCCGCCGTGATCGGGGCCGTCCTCGGAGCGCCACGCGATCCGCTCGTCGGGCCTCTGCTCGGTGATGGTGGCGTCGAACTCCCTGGTCACTCCGGCGATGCTGGTCACCCAGTGGGTGCGGGTGTCGTCGATCTGGCGTACCTCCTTGACACCTTCCATGAAATGCGGGAAGGACTCGAACTGGGTCCACTGGTTGTAGGCGGTGGACACGTCCACCGCGACGTCGACGGATTCGGTGACGGTGCTCATGTGACTCTCCTCATCATCGCTGCCTCCAATGGCCGTCGCTGGAGCTCCACGGTGCCTGGAGTACCCGTTAAATCGATGACAAAACGATGCACGCCGTGCCGTCGGTGCCGTCGCGGGTCGGTACCGACGCGAGTCAGCTCTCGGTCAGCGAGACAGAGGCGCGTCGGTCCCGCCGTCGTGAGGAAGCCGAATGGTCCGGTGACAGCGGTCGACATCGGTGCGTCTCGCGACGCTTCCGGAATGCGGAGTGGGGGCTCTGCCGGCAGGCCCTGTGCCGGACGCGATGTCCGCGACGGTGGCCTGCGCGCTCGACGGGGTGTGTCAGCGGCGCGGGGTGGGCGGTTCCCATCGCGCCGTAGGCGCCTGTGATGACGAACGGCCCGATGCCGAGGGGGATCAGCCAGATCATGCCCTTAACCGTGCAGCCGACAAGCACGAGAGCGCCCCAAACGACGAACATGAGATCCCTCCGAGGCGTGGGAGGCGCTCCCCATGGCCGCCTCCGGTCACTGGTCAGTCCATGACCCGGGTGCTGCGGGGAGTCCCCGGACTTGAGGAGAAAGATCCCCCGTCCCGCTGCGCGGAGTGGTCCTCTTGTCTAGCGGCCTGAAGCTCATGCAACTGCCTGTAGAGGAAGCTTTGCGCTGCCGCTTGCCGTCTCTCTTGGGACGCGAGCTTTCGCTCGCTGAACCTGTGCCCCGTAAGCACGCCGAAAACAAAGATCACTAAGGCGGATACCATCAGGACGACCACCCCAACAGTCATTTTCTCCGACTCCCCTCTACAGTCTCGGGCGACGCCCCGGCTCCACCCTTCACGGCCCGGTCTTCCTCCGCCGGTACCACGATCGTTGTCGCACTCGGTTACCCCTCTTCAACCCGCAGTAAACCCCAGCTCACCGCGTCCCCACTCCGTGCGGTACCCCCGTCATCGACAACGCGCCCACGCCGGCCGCATCGTCCTCACTGACCAGGGTGTTTACGAGCGCTCCGCCGTGCGGGAATGGTGAGTACCGCCCAGACCACCTTGCCGACGGGAAGCTGGGATGCGGTTCCCCACATTCGGCTGAGCCTGTCCACGAGCAGCAGCCCGCGGCCGCCGACGCCGCGGATGCCGGGCACCCGCAGCTGAGGTAGGCGCGAGTCCGCGTCGGCCACCGCGATAGTGAGCATGTTGCTGCGCAGATCCAGGCGCAGCCAGCCGTCCGAACGCGCGTGGCACACCATGTTGTCGGTCAGCTCCGAGGCGACCACCGCGGCGTCGGGGACCATCCCCGGGATCCCCCACTCGTGACAGGTCTGATCGACGACCTGCCTGGCCAGCCGCGCGCTCGCTGGGTCGCAGGGCAGCTCGACCTGGCGGCGGCGGCGGGGTGCAGCCTCGAGACCCTCGAGGGCCTCGCTGACACTGTGGTAAGTCGGGACGAACCGCGAGACGCCGCTGAAGCCGAGCAGGGTACGTAGCGAGTGTCCCGCCGCGGCCAGGACGATCGGCACTCCGGGCCAGGCGCTGATGCGGTCACAAACGGTCGCGAACACCGTCAGCAGCGAGGCACTCGTCACCCGCATGCCCGCCAGGTCCACCACGATCGCCCTGGGTTCCTCAGCCGCGAACTTGAGCAGACCGTCCCGCAGCCGCTCGTAGGTCTCGCAGATCAGCGTCCCCGCCGGGCGCACCACCAGGACGGGGCCCCGAAAGTGGGCATCGAGCCGGAGGGGAGTGGTCATCTCACGCTCGTGGTCCCAGTGGCATTCCCAGCCACCCACGATACCCGCTCCGGGCAGTTCAACGGTATCAACCACGTCACCCGACCGACTCGCCATCTGGGCCACCCCGTCATCCGCTGCTGACGTACCCGCTTCGGTGGGCCCGTCTCGTAACTGTGTGCGGTGTTGACTACCCCGCTCGGCGAGCGCCTAGTCCTGGCATCCAGGGTGAGTTCGTCTCGCCGTGTCGCACGATCGCGCTTTTCCGACTGACAGCGCATACCGTGCACGGCCGGGGCGTCCTGCCGACTGCCCGTCACTGCTCCACCCGGTGGGTGGCCGGGGTGTCGGCCTCGCCGAGGAACTCGATCCAGGCCGACTTGGCACACGGGTAGTGCTTGGCGGCCTCCACCAGGTCCAGGAAACCGGTGATGTTGCCATCGAACCAATGCTGCAGTTGCGGATCGGTGATGCGGCCCTCCGCGCTGAACGCCTGGTGGGCCTGAGCCAGGGAGAACATGTCCGGGTAGACGTCGGCCCCCAGGTGTTCCAGCGGTTGGCGCAGCGCCCACAGTCCACGGTTGCCGCCGGCCATGGACGGCGAGGCCGACATCAGCAGGCAGTGCTTGCCCCTGAACGGCTGCGGGCCATAGCGGGAGACCCAGTCGATGACGTTCTTCAGCGCTCCGGGCATCGAGAAGTTGTACTCGGGCGAGGAGATGACGAAGGCGTCGGCTTCCTCCAGTCGGCTGCGCAGCTTCTCGGCGCCTGGTGGAAAACCCTCGGCGTCCTGGACGTCGCCGTCGTAGGACGGGCAGTCGAAGTCACGCATGGTGGCGGGGTCGACCGTACCGCCGTAGGCCTCGATCGTGCGTTCCGCCAGAGCGGCGAGCCGTCCGTTGAGCGAGTCGTGGCGCAGCGATGCCGGGAAGACCAGACACCGAACGGGCTGAGGGAGGGACATGTGGCCTCCGATGTCGAGTGGTCACACGATGGCGCGTGCGGGTCCGTGGACAGCGCCGGGACATCAGCGCCGGGAACATCAGCGTCACGGGTGACCTCCGGCTGCCCGAAGTGGCGGACCGCCGCTCCTGACGGTACTACGTACCTTGACCGCACCGAAGGAGCGAGACCATGGCGCACGTGACCGTCGGCCAGGAGAACACCACCGACATCGAGCTGTACTACGAAGACCACGGTGCCGGTCAGCCGGTGGTGCTCATCCACGGCTACCCCCTCGACGGGCACTCCTGGGAGAAGCAGTCGGCCGCTCTGCTGGCGGCCGGCTACCGCGTCATCACCTACGACCGGCGAGGGTTCGGCCAGTCGAGCCAGCCGACGACAGGCTATGACTACGACACCTTCGCCGCCGACCTCGACGTGCTGGTCACCACCCTCGACCTGCACGACACCGTCCTTGTCGGCTTCTCGATGGGAACCGGGGAGGTAGCCCGGTACCTGGCCCGCTACGGCTCGGCGAGGATCAGCAAGGTCGCCTTCCTGGCCTCGCTCGAGCCGTTCCTCCTCAAGACCGAGGACAACCCCACCGGCGTCGACCACAGTGCGATCGACGGAATCCTCCGCGCGGTCGCGACCGACCGGTACGCCTACTTCTCCGCGTTCTATGCCGACTTCTACAACACCGACGAGAATCTCAGCACCCGGCTGAGCGAGCAGGCGCTGCAGGCCAGCTGGAACGTCGCCGTCGCCGCGTCGTGGTTCGCGTCCCGGGCGGCGGTGCCGACCTGGATCACCGACTTCCGCACCGACGTGGCCGCGGTTGCCGACGCCGCGGTACCCGCCCTGATCCTGCACGGCACCACCGACCGCATCCTGCCCATCGACGCCACCGGCCGCCCGTTCCACCGACTGCTGCCCGCCGCGGAGTACATCGAGATCGAGGGTGCCCCACACGGTCTACTGTGGACTCACGCCGAGGAGGTCAACACCGCGCTGCTGGCCTTTCTGAGCAAGTGACACGGCACTGTTTCATCCTCGAGTCCTGATCTGGCGGGTCCTGCGCGGGGCATGCGGGGCGAGCGGGCGGGAGACTACAGTCATATCTCACCCAGGCTGGCGAAGAGCGGAGGGGCCACCCGCGCGGATGGCCCCTCGGTTGTCGCTCATCCTTCGACGGCACCGGCGTGAGCCGGTGGGCGTCACACCCGCTGAAGCTGCCGGGCGCTCGTGCGGATCTGCCCCGCATCAGTCTGGGCCTGGTGGGCGTGGTTGTGTGCCTGCTGGGCCTGGTCCTCGGCCTGCTGGGCCTGCTGGTTGGCCTGGTCGGCCCGCTCCTGCGCGCCCTGAGCACGCTGGTTGGCCTGCTGCGCCTCGTTCTGCGCCTGCTGCACCTGGCTCTGCGCCTGCTGCACCTGACCCTGCGCCTGCTGAGCGCGCTGGTTGGCCTGCTGCGCCTCGTTCTGTGCCTGCTGGGCCTGGCTCTGCGCCTGCTGCAGCTGGTTCTGTGCCTGTTGGGCCTGGCTCTGTGCCTGCTGGGCCTGGTTCTGGGCCTGCCGCGCCTGGATCTGCGCATGCTGGGCGGCGCTCTTGGCCTGCTGCGCGCCCTGCCGTGCGCTGTGGGCATCCTGCTGGGCCATACGAGCCTGGTCTTCCACTCGCTGCAGGTCCCGCTGCAGCTCGCTGACCGTCAGGTCAACGAGAGCGCGCTCGTCCTGGTAGCGCTGGCTCTGGACTCCTCCCTCATCCCGGTCGATGGCGGACTTGGACTGCTGTGATGACGTCACAACCTGACTCCCTGATTCCCCGACGAATCGGTTGGGTGACCACTGGAACTACTGACACGGACGCGTCGCAGCATTCGTGACTGACCCGTGGTTCGGCCAAGTGGAAGATTTTTCCGTCCACCGGCTGCAGCTGTGTTCGATGTGCAGCTGTTTCGATGTGCAACTGTGTTCGATCAAAGGACCGATCCGCGACTCTACATCACGAAGCGGGAGATCATCTCCCCGCGAGGGCGCCCGTAACCACCTTAGGACCGACCCGACACGGTGGGTCAACACCCGTCCGGGTGTTTATTTCCGTAAAATTACGGTGAGATTAACAAGATCCACTCTGTTGTGACGTCGGGTAACCTGCACATAGGTTTATTTCGCTGGGATTTCAGCGAAACTTAAGGTTCCCGTAAGGTGGCCGGGCCCCCGCGGTCGGGCCTCTCGGCGTGCGATAACCGGCCAACCTCGCCTTTCCGACCTCCCTGCCTTCTGGGACGGACTTCCGGTGGACCGTGACGATGCACGGTCGTTTCGGGATCGTTAATTCGTAGCTTGCGCCGGGATTCGATTCTCCCATCTTGATCGCTGGAAGTGAGCCGTGGCCGTGCAGCAGCGCACGGCCACGGCTCACTTCCAGCGATCAAGCCCCCGGCAGGTGCGATCCACCAATGGAATACCGACCCCCTGCCCGCACCCGGTGACAGGGGTCCGTCCCCACGCGAACCCCTCAGTTAATGATCTTGAAACGGCCGTGCGTGACGGTGTGCCCTCATCGAGGCCAGAGCACCCACAATGATCTGAGTCTTACTAGAGGATCCAGCCATCTGAGCGTCTCGGCCGCAGTGTGATCGTGCAATAGCGGTAACCGCGAACCACCAGAAGCGAGAAGAGTCGACGTCGAAGCCACTCAAACGGAGTAACATATTGCCTGGTTGGGTGCCGAGCTGTGGCCCGACTACCGGGGTGTTGCTCAGGCACCTGCCTAACCCCGTGGTGATGCGGCGATGGGTCGCAGCTCGGGCCTGCGCCCTACCTCGGATCGAGGAGACTGCCGGGGCTGTGGGGTGTGGCGCGCCACTGGGGTGAGCGCTGCGGGCTCGCCTCCGACAGGGCGCGTCGTACGCCGTCCGCGTCGAGGTCTGTGGTGTAGACGGGGGTGCCGGGCTGCTGGCGCCAGGACTGGTCCAGCCTTCCGGCGTCCACGGCGTCGAAGCCCAGCTCGTCGATCAGGCGCATGACCACTGCCTTCATGCCGTCGTCGTCACCGGCTACCGGCAGGGCGATGCGTCCGGGCGCACCTGCCGGGCGGCCGTTGTCCCGCAGGTGATCCGCGTAGATGTTGTTGAACGCCTTGGTCACTGGTCGACCCAGCTGCCGTTCCACCCAGCGGCTCTCGACCATGCCCTCCTCGATCACGTCGATGCGGCCGTCGCGCTGCCGGGGGTAGTAGTTGCCGGTGTCCACGACCGCGACGTCGCCCGTGTCAGCGAACAGGTCGCCCGGCAGGTCGGGAACGTTCCGCTGCGGGATGGTGATGACGACGAGATCCTTCTCGCGCGCCGCTTCAATGACGGAAACCGCGGTGGCGCCGGTCTCCGCGGCCAGGTCGCGCAGCGTTTCGGGGCCGCGCGAGTTCGCGACGGAGACCTCGTGCCCGAGCGCCGCAAGACGCCGGGTCAGGGTGCCGCCGATGTTGCCCGCACCGATGATGCCGATCTTCATATGCGCTCCTGGCCGCGGTGACGTCACATCCCTCAGCGGACACGTGCCCGGTCCGAGGGCGACGAAGATGTCCGACGAAGATGTCATAGTCTAGTTCGCCCGCCGGGGGTGGTCGCCGGGATGAGGGCGGGTCGGACCAGAGCCACGACGGTGGGGGTGGGGATGTCGCAGATGTGGCAGCGACTGGACCGGGTGTCGGGTCGGCGGCGGCTGCGGCATCGTGACGCCGCCTGGGACCAGGCGATGCTGCCCGACCCGTCGCTGCCGCCCGGCACGGACCGGGTCCCCCAGATCCGTCACATCGTGTTGCTGATGATGGAGAACCACTCGTTCGACAACTACTTGGGCACGCTGGGCCGCGGCGACGGGCTGCCCGACCCACCGCCGGTGAACCGTCGTCGCGACGGCACCCCGGTGCCCGCGCACCACTTGCCCACCACCAAGCAGAAGGAGCATGTGCCCTCCCAGAGCTGGCGCGCCAGTCATCTGCAGTTCGACCAGGGCCGCAACGACGGGTTCGTGACCAGCATCCAGGACATCGCCGCAGACGCCGACGCCAGCGTGGCAATGGGCTACTGGAGTGCCGAGGACCTCCCCTTCTACACCGGGCTCGCGCGGACCTTCCCACTCGCGGAGCGCTGGTTCTGCTCCTGTCTGGGCCCGACGTTCCCCAACCGGCGCTTCCTCATCGCGGCAACCGCGCACGGCCTGATCGACGACGTGATCGCCGGCATCATCGACTACCCCCGATCCGGCACCTTGTTCGACCTGCTCAACCGGCACGGCATCGGGTGGGTCAACTACCATCACGTCCCGGCGCTGCGCCTGCTCGGCCCGCGACTCGCCGGCGCAGCCGGACTCCGCGCCGCCCGCACGGTGACGTTGCTGCTCCGGCAGCTGCTCCCCGGTCTCGAGCGCACCATCCGCGGGGAGCTCCAGTGCACGGCGAACCTGTACCCCCTGGGACTAGCGCGAACGATCGGCCACCTCCGCCACATCGAACACTTCTTCCACCACGCGGCGGCGGGCACGCTGCCGCCGGTGAGCATCGTCGACCCGGACTTCGAGGTGTACTCGGAGGAGAACCCGCAGGACATCCGCCTCGGAGAGGGTTTCGCCGCCGCGGTCGTCAACGCCGTCATGCACGGCCCGGGCTGGCCACACACCCTGCTCATCTGGCTCTACGACGAACACGGCGGATACTACGACCACGTGCCACCCCCACCCGCAGCCGAACCCGACGACGTGCTCCCGCACAGCCTCGCTGACAGCACCGGGCCGCTGCGATGGCTGGTGGAACACTTCGGGATAGGGGCCCGACTCCGCCGGGTGGACTCCGGCGGCGGACGTTACGACCGTTACGGATTCCGGGTGCCCGCCGTCGTCGTCTGCCCCTACGCCAGACGCGACTACGTGTCCTCGACCCCGTTCGACCACACCTCCGCACTCAAGCTCATCGAAGAGAAGTGGAACCTGCCACCCTTGACCCGCCGGGACGCCGACGCGCTCGCGCCGTGGGATCTCCTCAACCTCTCCGCGCCCCCACCGTTTCTCGACCCGCCGACACTGCCCCCGCCCACGATTCCCTGGTCGCCCTAACCCCACCGTGCCATGACGCGGACGTCGAGTCGGGCGCTACGACCCCCGTGACGTCATCGAGTGGTTCACCCGCTGTGGGATGAGGTCGAGACCGGTGCTCAGCTCCGGTCGCCCCGCACGGTCCAGGTCTCGACGACGACGGTGCGGCTGAACAGCACCAGGGACCGGCCGTTGGTCACCGCGGCGGGCGCCGGGGTGGTAGAGGATCTGGCAAGCCCGGCGGACCCGCTCCGCGGCGTAAGGGCCCGTTTGAGGCAGGCCTGGAGCATCAGCCCGGCGGCGGTGACCAGGGAGCCGGCCACCGCGGGATGTCGGCTCGCGCGGCGCAGCCGATCGGGCAGCCTGCCGGAGTGCCGTCGTGCTGGTTGCTGCTCCGCTCGGCGCGCGCCCATCACCGGCCTCGGGACAGTCACGGCGGGCAGGCTGGACTGGGTGTTGTGATCGGACTCGTCCATGCCATCCATCAAACAGCCAAGAGGGTGCCACGTCACGGTGAAGCGCACCAGCGTTCTGTGGTGAGCGGGTTTCCGGGCACAGGCTCGGTCATGCCTTGAGCGTGGATGGGGGGACCAGGGCCCTAGCACGTCATGATCGGCTTCGACAGGGTTGTTCGCGTACCGCTCAGTGACGTGGCACGCGGCGGGCATCAGCTCCTTGGCGCGCTCGCGGGTAGGCCGATGCCCGGTCGGTGGTCACCTCGGTCGGGCACGGACCGTGTTCGCGGGCGCGGAGGAAGAACCGACGGGTGGCCGCCAGATCCCGCTTCGGGGAAACCAGAACGTCGGTGACCTGGCCGTACTGGTCGATCGCCCGATAC
This sequence comes from Pseudonocardiales bacterium, assembly GCA_019243635.1. Classification (GTDB taxonomy): domain Bacteria; phylum Actinomycetota; class Actinomycetes; order Mycobacteriales; family Pseudonocardiaceae. Next base: position 1,717 of record JAFAUB010000152.1, on the reverse strand, counting down.
AGATAAATCCACCGTCCGGCGACCTTCGCATACGTCTCGTCCACAAACCAGCGATCTCTCGGGACGTGCCGGCAGGGACGTGCCGCACCGATCAGCTGCGGGGTGAACCGCTGCACCCAACGGTAGGTCGTCACGTGGTCCACCGCGATGCCCCGTTCCGTCAGCGGCGAACGCAACAGTGCCCCGCACCCGACGCATATCCCGTAACGTGTCCACCCGGTGGGTGTCCCCTCCTGAGATGCCTTTGCTTCGCAACCGACATCATCCCAGGCCGGAGCGACACCCATCACCAACTCCGGGCCCGTGTCGCCCTGCTACTCGCGGATTCGGGTCAGACCTGATATCGCTGCGGGCAGCGAGGGGATGGCGGCGATGAGTTCCCGGGTGTACGGGTGGCGTGGCGCCGTGAAAAGCTCGCCTGTTGGTCCGTCTTCGCAGATTCGCCCGGCCCGCATCACCATCGTGCGCCGGCAGATCGTGTGGACGACGGCGAGGTCGTGGCTGACGAACACCACGGTGGTGGTGAACGTCGTGGCGAGCGTGGTGATCAGTTCGAGGATGGTCGCTTGGACGGATACGTCCAGCGCGGAGGTGACCTCGTCGCAGAGCAGCAGGGTGGGTCGGGTGGCGAAGGCTCGTGCCACCGCGACGCGTTGGCGTTGCCCGCCTGAGAGCTCGTCGGGGTAGCGGTGGGCTGTGCCGGGCACAAGCCCGACCGCGCGGCCGGCCAGCGCGGCCGGGCATCGGGCGCAGCCTCCGGCCGGGGGCGTGCCGCTGCGGGTGCTCGTGGTGGACATGGGCGACGGGTCGTTGTTCCCGCAGGGCTGGCGGGACGGGCCGAGGGGGTGAGGGGAGCGGTCATCGAGGGAGAGGTTCTTGTCAGCGGGCCGCCGGCCCTTCCGGTGCATACCGTAGAGCCTCATGGGGAGCGGTGAGCAACGTCTGGGAAACCCAGGATCGGTTGCTTCAGAAAAGCTTGAGCAGCTGATGAAGAGACTCAGTGACGAAGAGCCGATAGAGCCGGCCGAACTCAGAGAGCAGGTGGTGCGGCTGCTCGCGGGCGTGGTCATGCTGGTCAGGTGGCACCGTGTGAACAAACGGGGCCAGTGCCGATACTGCGGGTGGACGAGATGGGTGTGGCGGTTCTGGCGTAGGCGTCTGCGGTGCGCAGTATACCAGGCTGTGGGTTTCGCCTCCCGTCAACGCCTAGACATGGTGTGGCGGCAGTGCTTGCCGGAGAACCATGAGACGGGACGATAAGGGAACGCCGGGGTGCCAACCGGGACCGGCGCCGTGCGTTTCGCTGATGACGACGATCCGTTGTCACCACGAGAGAAAGTGGTCTCGTGGGGCGCGCGTCGGTGGATCTCGGCGTCCGTGTCAGCGAGCCAGCCGCGGATCTGCTCGATCAGCCATGAGGTTTCCCGCAACCCGATCTCTCGGTGTCTGCGCCGTTCGGCGAGGAGGGCGGCGTTCTGGCCCTCCGCGTGGGCTGCACACCAGTCTTCTTCGGCCGGCCGCAGGTCGCGTGCTATGTCCGCGTGTTGGGACTGCAGGGCGTTCAGCTGGGGGCGGTATCAGCCGGTGGAAGCAATTGAGCTGGCCAGGAGGTTGGCGAAGACTTCTGCTGGGGTTCGGTAGCCGAGGATACGGCGTGGTCGGTTGTTGAGTTCGGTGGCTACGCGGTTGAGGTAGGTTTGGTCGTCGGTGATGTCGG
>JAFAUB010000106.1 GCA_019243635.1 Pseudonocardiales bacterium | reverse complement strand
CCGGTCAGGGGTGGGCCCAGCGGGCTGGGGTGGGTGCGGTCGGTGAGGTCCCACACCCGCACCGTGTCGTCATAGCTGGCGCTGGCCAGGGTGTGCCCGTCCGGGGCGAACGCCACCGAGTACACCCCGCTGGTGTGGCCGGTCAGGATGGCGGAGTAGCGGAAGGCGGTGAGGCTGGTGACGAGGCTGGCGTGGGTTTCCCCGCTGGAGTCGATGCGATGCGCCGCAAGGCTGAGTTTCACCGCGGTATCCGGGTCAGACCCCACGAGCCCGCCAGCTTGGGCGATGAGGAGGCGGGCCGTGGCGAGTTGCAGCTGTTGCTGGGCGGTGTGTTGTTGGTTGCGGGCGATGCCTGCTGCCAGTAGCGCACCCACGAGGAGCACAGAGAGTACGGTGAGGGCGCGCCTGCGGCGAGAGCGGTCGCGGCGGATGCTGGTGTGCAGGAACTCTCGGGCTGTCGGGCTGATATCGATTCGGTCGGTGACCAGCACCCGGTGCGCTCGGGGCAGCCACCGTGACAGGCCGTGGCGTGTTGAGGGCGATGCGCTCCTGGTACCGGTTCGGGCGCCGGTGTCGGTGACGGTGGCGGCGAGTTGGCCCCCGCTCCACAACCGCTGGTGCGCGCGCCCGTTCTCGTGCCATTGTGTGGCGGCCTGCTCGAGCGCGCGTCGGGCGCGCAATGCTGAGGCGTTCGCTGTGATCGCCTGGGCTAGTGGGGGCCAGGCGGACAGGAATGCCTCGTGGGCGACGCCGATCACGACGGTGCCGTTGGTGGTGTCGGTGGTGAGCAACCGTTTAGTGACGAAGGTGTTCAGCTCGGTGAGCACTGGTGTGGGCAGCTCCTCGCGGGGGATCCGCCACCGGGTGGGGCGGCCTTGCTCGTCCACGGTGACCAGCCGCAGCAACCCGGCGATCACCTCCGGGGGGCGGCGACCCCCCACGGTGAGCGCCTCGGCCAGGGCCGCGTCGGCGTGGCGACTCAGCGCTCCCTGCACTCCGCCGAGCTGCTCATAGCGGGTACTGGACAGGCGACCGCCGCGCCTGACGCCCGCCGCGAGCTGGGCCAGGGTAAAAGCCAGCAGGGGCAGGGCTTCCCCGCTGTCGGTGTCCTCCACCAACCGCTCCACCAGGCCCTCATCCAGAACGATCCCGGCCAGCTGAGCAGGTTTCTCGATCACCACGCGCAGCGCCTCACGGCGCAACGGCCGCAGCGGATACATGCTCCCAGACAAGCTCGCCAACCCCGACTCGCCGAGCAGCGGATCGAGGAACTCCGGGCGCACAGTACCCACCACGTGCACCGGAGCGCTCAGCGCCGGGCGCACCAGTTCGACAAACCGGTCCCGCTCGGCGGGTGCGCTTTGGGTAAGCAACTCCTCAACCTGATCCACCACCACCAGCAAGTGCTGCTGCGGACCCCCGGGATCGGCCAGCAGCAGCTCATCAGCCACCCCGGTGAGCCCGCCGTCATCAAGCCGGTGACCGACCTGCTCCACCGTCCAGTCCAGACCGATCCGCCGCGCCGACCCGGCCAAGACTCGCACCAACGCCCCCACCGGGTCAGCACCCGGCAACATCGGCGCTAAGACCCGCCACCCCGGCTCCTCAGCCATCACCGGCAGCAACCCCGCCCGCACCAGCGAGGACTTGCCACACCCTGAGGGGCCCACCACCAGCAGCGCCGAACCCCCGGCAGCAGATCGCAGCAACTCCGCAAGCTGCTTGGTCTCCTCCGCGCGGCCGAAGAAGACCCTATGCCACTCGATGTCGAACGGACGCAGCCCCGGGAACGGACAACGATCATCCGACCACCCCGCACCCCCGGCCGCATCAATCCGCCGCAACGCCTCCACCACCGCGACCCGAGCAGCCACCAAATCCCCGGCCACCTCAGTGTGTTGAACCTCGCTCAACAGCGGATGGGCGAGATCCGGCTCCACCCGCAGCGGCAGCAGCCGACTACCCCGCGACTGCGCGGCAGCAACCTCCGCCGCACACCAGGTAGAGGCCATATACGCCGAGGTCACCACACAGACCACCGCGTCAGCCCAGCGCAACCGCTCCTGCAACCGCTGCCGCCACAACTCGCCCAGCGCGATGCCATCGCGCAGATCCTGATCGAGGAATACCTCGTGACCGGTCTCGATCAGCCACTGATGCACCTCACGAGCCAGCGCAAGATCCTCGCTGGCGTGGCTGACGAAGACCCTGGCCACCTGTACCTCCCCGCCAGCCATACACCAACAACAGAAAGTCCGGGACCAGCACCGCCACCGTCCGCGCCAGGCACCGCACACCCTCGCCCATCCGAGTGATGCACATACTATCCAGTGGCACCGGGTGGGCCGTTCGTTGGTCGCGGTCAGTCGAATTTGCCGCGCTTCGGTGAAAAAGCCGTTACATCCGGGTCGTGGCGAGCTGTCGGGCGGTCCGGGCTAGCTCCCGGGTGTCGATGCCGGGTCGGGCTTCCAGCGCGGTGGCCAGGGGCACTAACAGTTCCCGTCGCACGGCTACAGACTGCAGAGTCCTCACCTTTCCGATGGCCTCGTGGGCCAGCGTCAGCCCTTGTGGTTCCCCGGTGCGGAGGTGTACCTCGGCGAGGATGAGCTCGGCCATGGTGTGGCCTCGGCGGTGGTGGCCTTCGCGGTAGGTGCGCACCGCGCCGGCGGCGGACTGCTCGGCGGCGTTGAGCTGGCCCAGGTCGAGCTGAACCCTCGCGGTCCCCAAATCGGCGCTCGCGCGCTCGAACACGTCTCGGGGCGGAGGTGCGTCGTTCGCCTCGGCGAGATAGCGGGTGGCCTCATCGATGCCGCCCATGAGGGCGTAGGCGGTGGCGGAATTCCGGCTCAGTCGCGCGGTGAGGGTTGGTACCTGGGAGTCGTCGGTTGCCGATATGGACTTGCCGGGCGTGAACCCTCGGAGTCGAAAATGCCCCAGTGTGAAGAGCTTGAGCGCGTGGTTGGGTTGCCCGGTGCGGATCAGCGCCAACCCCGCGTGCCACGCGGCGTTGGCGATCCCGCAGTCGTCCCCGGCCTGATCGGCGAACCGCAGGGCGCGAGTGAAGTGGCCCATGCCGTCCACACCCTCGTCATGACAACACCAGCCCGCCTCGGTGTGCAGCTCGGCCAGCGCGGCGGTCAGCTGTGCTGTGACCGCC
>JAFAUB010000063.1 GCA_019243635.1 Pseudonocardiales bacterium | reverse complement strand
CGGGAGATCGTCTCCCGTTCCTCGGCGCACAACGGCACACCCCCACTCATCAACCATCCCCCCAGAATATTCCCCAGAAAGGGGACATCTTAGCAGATCAAACTCTGCTAGAATAAAGGCCTGTCGCTACGACCGTTTGAGCCCAAGGTCATAACCACCGTGACTCGGCGTCGAGGAAGCGCAAGGTACTCCAGCTCACCTGAGACGCGCCCCAACCGGGACTGGTATACGTCGTGGTGAAACGGACAACGTCCCCCTCGGCCGGTGTCTGGAGCCGGTGCGCCATCCGCACCACGGCGCCGGGGGCGCGAACTCGCGCACCCAACCCACGGTGGTCAGGTCACACCCACCCGATGTCCGAGCGTCTTCGCGCCGGGGCGAGCATCCCCGCGGCAGGGTCGAGCCCGCACAACCGCCCGGTATGACCGGCCTCCCGGGCCCCGCGCAACAATGCACCCGTCCCACAGCCGACGTCCAGCGCCGCTTCCGCAGACATCACCAGAGGCAGGTAGAAACCGAAGTCGTCGCGGCCTTCGCAGAACAGGTCGTACAACGCGGCGAGACCGGAATCCGCGAACGAGTGATCGGCCATCCGACCAGCCTGCCAAACCAGCCCGACGACCGATAGCACCGATAGCAGTTCCATTGATCTCGACCTCCGCATGGTCCGCGCGAGGCATGAGGGTAGCCAGGTCCAGAAAGATCAACAATTCTGCGCTGTCAGCGGCATGACCGGATGTTCGCCGGGGATGCGGAGCTGTCAGGGGGTGAGCAGTTGCCTGCGTGGGTGTTGTGACGCTGTTCGTGGGTCGAGTCGAGGTCAGCCGATCGTGGCGGGGATCGGGCTTGTCCCGGGGGTTCCTGGTGGCGTGTGGTGGCGGTAGCGTCTCGCGTCATGTCCGAGGTGTCGAGGTCGGTACCGAGCATGGGTGATGAACTCGCCGGGTTGTTCGAGTGGCGCGACGGCGCCGAGGTGCGGCTGGCGCGGGCGCAGGATGACCAGCCCTTGGCGTATGCGCTGATGATGGCGGCGTTGTGCTGGGATCGGGTGGACCAGCGGGGGTGGCGTGCGCCGGAGGTGTTGTGTGCGCAGGCTCGGCGGCTGATGGACGGATGGGGGCTCTGCGCTGAGGCGGTGGACGACGCGGACCGGGTGGCCTGGGCTCTGGAGTGGGCGGGGCAGGACCCGGTGCTGCTGGAGTGCGACGATCAGGGCCGCTACCGGCCGGTGTGGGGGGTGGGGCTCCCGGTCGGTTCGCGGTTGTGGCGAGAGCGTCACCGTGCGGCGGTGGCCTCTGAGGTGCTCACACCACTGGATCTGGTGGCCACCGGTGACGACGATCGTGGTACGAACCCGCCCGATCTTGATGCGGCTGAGGTGTCGTATCGGCTCGCTGTGGACGGCGGTGATGCGGACGCGGCGGCGTTGGCGTCACTGCGACTGGCCGAGCTCACCGAGGAGCGCGGCGAGTCACCAGAGGAGGCGGCACGCCGGTACACCGACGTGGCGGCCCTGCGGCATCCGGTTGCGTCGCCGCCCGCGGTGCTGTGGCTGGCTCGCCACGCCGCTCAGAACGATGACCGGTCCGCTGCGCGTGTTCTGGCTCATGAGGTCATCAGTAGCGGTGAGGGGTCGTTGCCGGCGGCGGCGTGGGCGCTGGTGGCCAGTCTCGCCTGGCGTGAGGAGGACACAGACGGGGCGGTGGCCGCCATGCGGCGGGCGGTGGAGGCGGCCGGAGAGTGGCACTGCTCCTACAGCCGGAGCCTGGCCGAGATGCTCGCCACCCGCGGTGAGCCCGCAGACGCGGCCGAGGTGTACCGCACGTTGCTGGACCAGCCGTGGCTCCACAGCCCGGACGCCGGGCGGTACGCGCAGCTGATGGCCGCGGCCGGCCGTGGTGAGGAGGCCGTGGTCGTCCTTGAGCGGTACGCCGCCGGCGACGGACCCTTCGCGGGTGACTGGCTGTTGGCGCTGGCCTCGGCCTACGCGGCGGGCGATGACCTCGAGGGGTGTCGAGGGACGCTGGCCCGCGTTCGCGCCCACTGGAGCGCGACACTGCCGCAGGTGTCGGTGCGGGCCGAGGTGATGGAGGCGTCACTGGCCGTCGCGGAGGGCGACGACGAACGCGCGGCGCGGCTGTTCCGGTCGTTGACCGACACGGACGACGTCGAGCGTCGCGACCTGGCCCGCCCACTACTGATCTCCACCGGGGAGCACTTCGCCGCCGCTGGGAAGCTGTGCGTGATCCCCGGCACACTGCCGTTACTGGAGTACCTGTCCGAGGCCGCAGCGCCCGCCACCGCGACATGGGCCGCCAAGAGCCTGGCGCACCTGGCCACCGCGCAAGGCCGTCCCGATGACGCCGAAGCCGCCGTCCGCCTCGCGGCACGCTACCTGAGCCCTGATGAGGTGACCGAGCTGCGGGTGATGCTGCTGGGCCGCACCGGCCGCGGTCGCCTACCCTGGTGACACCGGAAACGAGCCCTCGATGCACACCGCGGTGGCGATCCGGCGCCGCAGATGCGCGACCTCATCGAGGTGCGGGTGCGCGGCGGCGTAACAGGCCAGTTCACGCAGTTCCTCCGTGACACGGCGGGAGCGGATCGTGCCGGTGGTGGTCCCAGACCCAGGTGTTGACCAGCTCGGCGAGTTCCTGCCGGATGTGCAGGACACGTAGCCGGTCATAGGTCCGGGGCGACGACACCGCCGTGACCGCATCGACGGCCTGGTGGCCCACGACGGCCTCGTGGCCCACGCTCACGGCGGTGTCGTCGGTGTCGCCGGCGAGGGCGTGGGCTCCGTCGAGATCTGTGAGGTCGGACGCCCGGGGCCGCGCCCCGCAGTCCGGACAGCGTGGCCTGCCCCCAGGTTCGCCATGGGGTCACTCTCCCGGCTCAGGACACGCGCGGGGAACACGTGATCACGCGCATGTCAAGGGCGGATCAGGAGGAGGGTTCGCGCCTTTACTCGCTCGACTGACCACTTGGTGTAGCTGTCGCTGGTGCGCGCCAGGAGGGTCTACCGCGCGTTCAGGGGCCGATCAGGTTGCGGATGCGCCGGCCGACCTCGGCGTGCCGGTCGGGGTGCAGCTCAGCGACCGGGGTATCACCGACCAACCAGGTTCGGGGTAACGCGCTGAGGCGATCCAGCACCGCCTGGCCCACGTCGGGGATCGGTTCGGTGACCACCCGGGACCCGGGACGGCTGGTATCCCGGATCGGCACGGCCAGCATGTTGTCCTCGTTCAGCTCCAGGTAAAGGTCGTTGGAGACGATCAGCCACGGCTCGGGCCCCATCACCCCGCCCTTGATGGTCCACACATCACCAAACCGCGGGGGCCTAGGCGGCATCGCCGGCGTCCCGGCCGCGTGCGGCGCCCAGACGGTCCAGCTCGACGGCCGCATCAGCCGCCAGATGCGCGCGGTGCTGTTCGTCGTCGGGTCCGGTCAGGCCCTCGGCCGCGCACCACTGCTGGTGGCGGGTCAGCGCATCGCGCATGGTCTCGGCCCGGGTGCATCGGGAGATCCATGCCGACACGCTCATGTGGTGCTCAGCGGCGGCGGTGAGGGCGTCCCGGTAAACGCCTTCATCCATCGTGATGGTCACACGGGTCGTACTCACACCCCCACGATACACCCGTGCATATCAAACAGTAAGCAGGAACTGTGCACCGGAAGCACGTGATCACGCGCATGTCAAGGGCGGCTCAGGAGGAGGATTCGCACCCTTGCTCGCTCGACCGACGGCCCCTCTCAGGGATGCTCACCAGCACACGGGCAGCGAGGTCGGGGACTTGCTGGGCGAGTCGTCCTCCCAGGGCAACTCGTGCTCGGCGACGGCGAGGCGCAGGCGGGGGAACCGGTTCAGCAAGGCCGTCAACGCCACCGTCAGCTCCAACCGTGCCAGATGCATGCCCACGCAGTTGTGCACGCCCCGACCGAATGACAAGTGCGGGTTGGGAGCCCGATGCAGGCCCAGCCGGTCCGGGTCGGGGAAGACCGAGGCGTCTCGGTTGGCGGCGGCGATAACCGGCAGCACTGCCTCACCGGCGCGGATGGACCGGCCCCGCAGTATCAGGTGCTCGGTGGCGAGCAGCACCACTGAGCCGTTCATCACCGGCAGGTAGCGCAGTAACTCCTCGACGGCGTACGGCAGCAGCTCCCGGTCAGCGCGGAGGGCAGCGAGCACACCGGGGTGGGTCAGCAGGACCACCGCGGCATCCGCGATGAACATAGTGCTGGTGCGGTAGCCGCCGACCAGCATGGACAGCCCGAAGGTGATCACATCCTCGACCGTCAGCTCACCCGCGTCCTGCCGCCGCACCAGGTCGCTGAGCAGGTCCGCGGCGGGTTCACGCCGCTTCCGCTGGATCAGCTCGGCGAGATAGTCCCGCAGCCGGACGGTGGCCGCACGTCCGTGCTCCAACGTGAGCAGGGCGCCTAGCGCGGCGTCCGCCAGCGGCAGGTAGAAGTCCCGTTCCTCGTACGGGATGCCCACCAGGTCGCACACCACCCGGAGGGGGAACGGCTCGGCGAAGCCGCCGACCAGGTCTCCGGGTTGTCCGGCGGCCTCGAAGTGGTCCAGCAGCTGCTCGGCCAGTCGGCGGATCCGGGGTACCTGCCGCCGCACGGTTCGCGCGCTGAACGCCGGTGCGACGGCCCGGCGCAGCGCCGCGTGCCGGGGACCCTCCAGCTCCATCATCGTGACCAGCTCGGGACCGGCCGGGTCCGTGCCCTCGACAGGTGCGGGCCAGGAATCGATGGTCGGTCGGACCAGTCGCGGGTCCGCCAGCAGCATCCGCACGTCGTCGTATCGCGTGACATACCACGCGCTCGCCCCGATCGGCAACCGAACGCGAGCTATCGGGCATTCGCGACGGAGTACGTCGTACTCGCGGGGCGGTCCCATCGTCCCCGGCGGCGCGAGAGGAAAGGCCCGCGCGGAGTGGTCGGCTGCCGTCGTCACGTCGTTCACCAGCCGAGTTCACCAGCCGACGGGCAGCGCCAGTGGCGCCTTGGGGGTGGCCTCGTCGTCCCAGGCCAGCTCATCCTCGTCCACGGTGAGGTGCAGGCTCGGGAACCGGGCGAGCAACGCCTCAAGCCCCACCTTCAGCTGGGCTCGTCCGAGGTGCGCGCCCACACAGTTGTGCGCTCCACGGCCGAAGGCGAGATGCGGGTTCCTGACCCGGGTCAGGTCGAGCCGGCCCGCGTCCGGGAACACGGTCTCGTCACGGTTGGCCGCGGCGATGGAGGGCAGCACGGTCTCGCCGGCCGCAACGGTCCGGCCGCACAGCTCGACGTCCTCGGTGACCTGGAGTATCACCTCCGCGTTCATCACGGGCAGGTAGCGCAGCAGCTCCTCCACCGCGCTGGAGGACACCTCGCCGGTGGCTCGCACGCCGACGAACTGCTCCGGCTCGGTGAGCAGCAGCAGCACCGCGTTGGTCAGGAATACCGCGCTGGTCCGGTGACCGGTGAGCAGCATGGAGAGCCCGAAAGTGATCACGTCCTCGTCCGTCAGCTCGCCGGCGTCCCGCCGACGCACCAGGTCGGTGAGGATGTCCTCGGCGGGCTCCCGCCGCTTGCGCTCGATCAGCTCGGTGGCGTACTCATGGACCGGCGCAGTGGCACGGCGCGCGTCGTCCAGGCCGAGCAGGGCGTTGAACGGGGCGTCCGCGAGCGGCACGAAGTGCTCCCGTTCGTCATAGGGAATTCCCACCAGGTCGCACATCACGAGGAGCGGGAACGGCTCGGTGAAGCCGCGGACCAGCTCGCCCGGCTGGCCACCGGCCGCAACCGCGTCGAGCAACCGGTCGGCCTGTTCTCGGATACGGTGCTGGTGAGCGCGCACAGCCTTGACGCTGAAAACGTCCGCCAGCGCTCGGCGCAGCGCCGTGTGCCGCGGACCTTCCAGCTCCATCATGGTGACCAGGTCGGGGCCCGGCCGGGGCGACGGTGCGGGCGGTGGTGGCCAGTTCTGGACCGTGGGCCGCACCAGCCGCGGATCCGCAAGCACGGATCGCACGTCGTCGTATCGACTGAGAAACCACCCCTGGCCGTCGCCCACCGGCAGGCGGACACTGGCCATGGGGCATTCCCGCTGAAGAGCGTCATACTCAGGTGGCGGCCCCATCTTCCCTGGGGGTGCCAGCGGCAAGTCCCGTACCGCCGGGTCCCGCTTGGTCGGGGCCTCGTCCCGCAGGTGCTGGTCGAGCGTCATGCCGGTGGCCTCCGGGGAGCCAGCCGCAACCGGGCGAGGTAGGAGAGGGTGTCCACGGCCGATGTGTCGTCGTTCTCGTCGGCTGACAAGTCGTACACTCCCTCGGTCACCGACCGTGCTTGGGTGATCTCCTCGATCGCCCAGCCGGTTCCGGCCACCAACCGGTCCAGTTGAGGCGGCGTCACCTCTGCGGCGTATCCCCACTCGCTCCACTCGGTGACCTCGGCCCCGTGTTCGACCCGCAGGCGGTATAGCACCCTGTCGAGGGCCGCATCCGGCGCGGCGACGGAGTCGTCCGCCCCATCCGCCAGAGTTGACGTGCCGATCAGCCAGGCACCCCGGTTGGCCACCTCGGCGAGCCCTGCCAACGCGGCAGGCACGTTGTCCAGCACGCCGAGCAGGTGCAGGCCGCCGCCGGCCAACAGGAACGTGTCGAAGGTGCCCAAGCCCTCTGGCAGGTCCCCGAGACCGCCGACCCGCGCATCCACGCCGCGGCGGCGAGCGACCGCGACCGCATCCAGCGACGGGTCCAGGCCTACGACCTCGTGCCCGGCGTGCGCCAGGGCCAGGGCGTGGCGTCCGGCGCCGCAGCCGATGGACAGCACCCGCCCGATGGCCTGCTCGCAGGCCATCACGTCGGTGGGCCACCACCTCTCCGGAGGCGCGAGGTAATTCGCGACGTCCTCACTGAAGCTGCTGAAGCTGCTCTCGTCCTCCCCCTGGTAGGTGAGGCGGGCCACGCCGACGCGTCCGTTGACCTCCTCAGCCTTGCGGTAGCAGTACCCGTACATCTCTATCAGTGTCCGCTGCCGCACCCGGACCGTTGCCGCGTCCGTGAGGGTGTCGTCCTCGAGCATTCTGATTTCTCCTGGCACAAGGGGGATGAGTGGTCACGTCTGGCCGGGGCGCTGGATGTAGCCGGTGGTGTGGAAGTACTCGAGATAGCGGTCCAGGAGTGCCGTATCGACCGGCGGGCAGTGCAGCCCGCTGCCGGCGAGGTCGCGTTCGACATTGGCGCGTCCCAGCTCGGGGAAGGTGCCCTCGAAGTACATCTCCTTGACGGAGATGTCCGCCTTGTTGCCGCGATCCACGCACAGCGAGACGAAGGGGGCGGTGGGGCTGGTGGGGTGCCGCGCGACGTGGCGGACCAGTTCACCGACCCATTCGTGGTAAGGCAGCTCGTGGATCCGGTGGCCGGCCGCCCGCATCCGGTCGAGCATGTCCGTCAGGCTCGCCGGATGCGGGTTGGTCAGGTGATACGTTCGCCTGGTGGTGGGATGCCCGGTGGCGATGTGCACGACCGCAGCCGCGAGGTAGTCCACCGGCACGAAGTCCATCGGCAACGGGATATCGGGGGCCTGGCCGGTCTCAGCGATGGTCTTGAACAGCGAGCAGATCGCGGTCTCGGTGTTGCAGGCGCCGGTGCGCCGATCACCGGTGATCTCATAGGGTCGGTGGACCGCCACCGGCACGCCTCGGTCCGCGGCCTGCTGTAGGAGGTGTTCGGCGACCCATTTGCTCTCGGCGTAGCCCATGGTGAGCCGGTCGGCATGCTCAAGGGGACGATCCTCGGCGACATGACGCACCCCCGCAGTGCCGAAACCGGCCAGCACCGCGATGGTGGACAGGAAGTGCACCGGCACCCTGCGTCCGGCGGCGAGCCGCACGATCTCCCTCGTGCCGTCCACATTGCAGGCACGCAGCGCGTGGTAGGGGTACAGGAAGTTCACCTGCGCCGCGCAGTGGAGGACGAGGTCGAGGCCGGCGGCGAGCTCGTCCGCGTGACTGGGTGCTAGGCCGAGGCCGGGCTGGGCGAGATCGCCGGGAAAGCACACGATACGGCTACCCGTCTCCGCCGGGTCCAGCCCGAAGCGGGCGAGGTTGGCCAGCACCCGTTGTCTGGCGTGTGCGGAGTCGCGGCTGCGGACGGGGCAGTGCACCCGGGCACTGGTGACGCGCAGTAGCCGATCGAGCAGGAAGGCGCCGACGAACCCGCCGGCTCCGGTCAGCAGCACGTCCCGTGGCTGGTCCCAGCGCGGCGTAGGTCCGCGCCGCGGCGGCACCGTCAAGACCAGCCGCGCCTCCTCGCGGAAGTCCGTTCCGGACGCGAGCACCGCGCCTTCCTCGCGCAGCAGGGCGTCGACAGCGGAGGTGAAGCCCTCCAGGGTGGGCGTTCGTAACAAGCTGTGGATCAGGGTGCTGCCGTGTTGCGCGTCGATGCCGAGCACAGCCAGAGTGCGGGTGACGACCTCGGCGGCCAGCAGCGAGTCGCCGCCAAGCTCGAAGAAGTCGTCGGTGGCGGCCGGGCGCACTCGCAGCACCACCCGCCAGATCTCGGCCGGCGAGCCTCGCGTGCCCGTCCCATCGGGTGATGCCGGCGCAGACGCGTGGTCCGTTTCCAGGCCGGCCCGCGCGCGCAGCTGCCGGCGGTCGACCTTGCCTCCGGCAGTCATCGGGAACTCCGCCACAGTGACCAGCCGGGATGGCACCGCCGGGGCGGGTAACCAGGTGGCGAGGTACTGCCGGACGCGCTCGACAGGCACGGGACGTCCGGGGTGGGCGGGCGTGAGGTAGCCGGTCAGGATGTCCCCGGCGAGCTCGACGACCGCTTCGCCGACCGAGTCGTGGGCTCGCAGCCGCGCTTCGATCCCATCCAGCTCGATCCGGTGCCCCCGGAGCTTGACCTGCCGATCCGAGCGGCCAGCGTACTCCAGCTCGCCGTCCTCGCGCCAGATCGCGCGATCCCCGGTGCGGTAGAGCCGAGAGCCGGGCTCGAAGGGGTGGCCGATGAACCGCTCGGCGGTCAGTTCCGGATCACCCGGATATCCCAGGGCCAGCCCGTCTCCGCCGACGAGCAGCTCGCCCTCTTCCCCCACATCGGCGAGCCCGCCTCCGTCACGGAACACATAGCACGTGGAGTTCTCCAGCGGGCGGCCGATCGGCACGGCCCTCGTCCCGGCGGGCAGGTCTCGCACGACGTGGGCGGTGGACACCACACTGTTCTCGGTCGGACCGTAGAAGTTGACCACCGTAGTGTCCGGGCAGGCCGCCAGCACCGCGCGGGTCAGGTCCGGATCCATCGCCTCACCACCCGCGGAGACGAACCGCAGCATCCCCAACGCCCCCGGCCTCGTACGCGCCACGTGGTGGAACACCCCGGTGGTCAGGTAAGCGATCGTGACGCGCTCGGTCCGCAGCCGGCTTTCCAGCGCGGCCGGTGACAGCAGCTCCTCCCGTTCGATCAGGACCAGGCAAGCGCCACCCAGCAGCGAGGACCAGATCTCGATCGTGGAGCTGTCCGAGGAGAGGCTGTAGGCGTGCAACACCCGGTCGCCGGGACGTGGCCGCTGAGTGACCGAGTCCGACACGGCGAGCCGGACTACGCCGCCGTGCGGGATCGCCACAGGTTTGGGCCGCCCGGTCGAACCGGACGTGAACATGACGTAGGCGCAGTCCGTCGCGGCCACCTCGGGCGGCGTCACCGCGTCGGTGCGGATGGATACCGGTATGGCCAGGTCGACACGGGTCCGCAACCGCCGGATCCGGCAGACGGCACCGGGTAGCGTCACCGCCACCTGCACGCTTGCGTCCTCGGCCATCGCCTGCAACCGCGCGGGTGGAGAGGCATCGTCGAGGGGAACATAGGCCGCGCCCACCTTGACGACGCCCAAGAACGCGACCAGCGCGTCCAAACATCGTGGACCGCACACGCCGACCCTGTCGCCGTGCCGCACCCCGACGTCGCGCAACCGGGCGGCCAGCGCGTCGGAGCGGACCTTCAGCTCGCCGTAGCTCAGGCTACGACCCGCATCCACCCCGGCGGTCGCCCGCGGCCGGACCCTCGCCTGGGCGTCGAACAACCCGTGCAGGCAGCGATCCCGCAGCTGCACCGCAGTAGTGGCGTCCCAGACCCGCGGAGGCTGGGTCATCGTTCGGGGTAACAGCATGAAACGATTCCTTTGGTTGTGGACGGGACTCCGTACCGGAGTCACGTCCACCGACGGGCGAGCCGAGTCATCCGCTAGCCGAACTCCGCGGCGAAAGCGGAGAAGTCCGCGGTTCGCCACCGTTGCGGACGCATACGAAAGATGATGTCCTCGGCCAACTGGTGACCATTCGCCGCCAAGTAAGCCGATGCCGTCACCGGATCCAGGTAACGATGAGCCAAGGCCGCACGTCGGGCCGGGTCCAACGGATCGTCGACGGCCACGACCGGCCCCTCGACGCTGACATACCGGTACGGCGCCGACTCGTCCTGAACGCAGAAGCCGAAGCGCCCCACCTCGCGGATAAGCCGGGCCTTCACCGAATCCCGCCGGGTCTGCACCATCACCTCGCCGCCGGGCTCGTAGGAATACCAGACGGGAACCAGCAACGGCGCACGCTGCCCACGCGGGTCATCCACACCCAGAACCCCGATGTGTACACCTGCGAGGAACTTCTCCCGCTCGTCGGTCGACATGGCCAGGTCCATACCCCACCCCCTCACCTCGGTGATAACCGAGCACACGACGACGAGACCCGCCGACCGCAGCGCGCTAGCCGGCCTTTGCGACGCCAGGAGCGGGGACCACCCACCATTCCCTCTGCTCGTCCATCGCCACCTCCTTCACGCGGGCGCACGGTACGCGGGCTGATGCACCTCCCATCACAAGCTAGGCGGGCAGCGCAAGCAAGGCGTAAGCGGCACGCAACACGTCAAGTCGTTTTCGGCGCGTCGCCCGGGGACCATTGGTTTCGCTGACCGATTCGTGATGGGTGCCGGTTCGTCGGGGAGCTGGGGTTGCGACATGAGGTCGACTGATGTCGAGGACGTTGGCCCGGGTCGGTGTTCAATTCCTGTCTCGGTTCAATGCCTGTCTCGGGGGGTGGACCTGCAACTCGGAGAAGATTCCGCGCCCTCCCTACGGGCTACCGGTGCACACCAGGATGGCGAGCCGGTGCCGCAGGTGGGCGACCTCGTCGAGGTGCTGGTGCGCCGCAGCGTAGTGGGCCAGTTCGCGTAGTTCATCGGCGGCTCGTTGTTTCGGGGTGAAGTGCGTGAAGTGCTCATCGGCGGTGCCGATGGCGGTCAGTGTCTCGCCGACCCGGCGCATCTTGGCCAGCGCGCGACCCGTGTCGGTGTGCAGCAGTGCCCGTCCAGCCGCGGTGAGCCGGTCAGGGCGGACCAGAGTCCGTTGGGCCAGCGTGAGGCCCTCATCGGCCCGCGAGCGGCTCCCCCAAGACGAGGGCACCCACGCCCAAGGCGGTGGTGTGCTGCGGGAAATCTTCACGTTTCACGTTGTCCAGCTTCACCGCCGTGCGGCGGGAGCGGGCGTTGACGACGCTCTTACCGGCGACACGCGCCATCGGGCCACACCACAGTGACCGGTATCCCGCGCTCGCGTGCGGCTACCACGACATCGGCGGTACCCGAGTAACCACGGGAGGGGTTGCCATCCCATACCGCAATGAGCGAATCAACGGAATCGAACACTTCCTCGGTTGCCGCCATGTACGCGCCTTCGTCGGACTTGCGAAACGGTAACGTCCGCACCGCGCGAGCGCGACTAATCAGGTCGTCGAACTCCGCTAGATTGTCGGGCTTGACCTTCCGCTCTCGATAATCAGCGGCCGGGAGGACCACTTCAACGACGCCTCCACACTCCAGCACAACCCTGGCGAAGATTTGATCCGAGCCTTGCGCAAGACAGGAAACTCCAACCAGCTCCGTGCCGCACCAGCGGCGCGGCGAACACCAGGTGCAAGGACCGCCGTCGCCACCCGGGCACTCTCGTCCTCGGTGAGCCGCACGGCGCCCGAGTCCAGGCTGCGGATCATCCACTGCCGCCGGCCTAGCGGACCGCCAGCAGCGTGCAGGCGGCGCCGTCGTCGGTGCGGGTACCGGGAACCGACACCTGTACGGAGCATCGGGGTTGATCAGTCACGCGGGGAGTCCTTTCCTTGGGGGTGTGTGGGTGGGCCGGCACGGCCGCCGGGAGCCCGGAGCACGGGGGGGCAAAGGCTCAACTAGCGGCCGGCCGGGATTTACTCGTCTCGCAAGCCCAGCGCGCCAGGCTCCATATACGGGCCTGAGCTACCCGCTGGGAAAGGTAGCGGGTCGCCGCCGGGTGGCCGTTAGGTTTGGCGGTGGCGGCCGCGCTCGGTGACCTGCTCCAGCAGCGCGCCGCCGATCTGGAACCACACGATGCAGGGGAACCGGCGACGGCACCAGGGAAAGGGCAAGCGGTGGCAGCGCCAGATGATGGGGCGGTGGCGCCAGGTGAAGCGGCGGCAGGCGCGGCAGCGGCCCGCGCGGGTTGCGGGCTGGTGATCGAGAAGGATCGAGCGCAGCGCGTCGATCGCCCCGATGTGGTGGCCCACTCGCTCCAGCTCAGTCAGTTCATTCCACACTGAGCGGACGAACCTACGCTGGTGGGGTCGGTCGGCCAGCCATTCCACGGTCGGGGCGGGCAGGTCGGCGTCGGGTCGTGGTGAGGCGGGTCGTCGCCATGGTGGGCTCACCCCAGCCTCACGCAGGGCCGGTCACCGGGCATGCGAGGCCAGTGTGAGCAGTCGGTCTTGCAGTTGCTGGTCGGTGAGCGTGGGTGCGTCGTCGACCAGCGTGATCACCTGCCGTAGCGCCCAGCGCAGTCGACTGATCTCTTCGGCCGCCGCAGTCAGGTCGGCGTGGTGAGGGGGACGCAGGTGGGGGTTGACCAGGCTGATCATCCAGTTCAGGCCGCACGTCGTGCATGACCAGGTGTGGATCGTCGGTGCGGTGCCGGTGGTCCGCAGTACACCGGTGGTGGCCCCGCATCCCGGGCACGACCCCTGTCGTGCCCGGGGTCGTCGCGACAGGGGTCGTGGGTGGGCATGGTGTGGGTCACCTCGGGTGTGGGGGTGGGCCGGCCGGCCGCCGGGAGCGGGTAGGGGGGACAGCGCTCAACCGGCGGCCGAGCCGGGGATCTACTCGCTGACCGCGCGCGCCGTGTGGTCGGCGCGGGTGCCCACGAGGTGCAGGATCGCCGTCGCCAGCCGGGTGGCCTGCTCGTCGGTGAGCCGCACCGCGCCCGCGTGCAGGCTGTGGATCATCCATGTGCCGGTGGTCTCGCGATCGCCAGCAGCGTGCAGGCGGCACCGGTGTCGGTGCGGGTGCCGGGGACCGACACCTGGGTCGGGTACCGGGTTCGGGGTTGGTCGCTCACGCGGGGAGTCCTTCCTTCGGTGAGTGAGTCGAATTCTCGCACGCCGATTTCTGGGGAATCGAGATCCTGTGTCGCGCCATGCTCCCTGCGGTCGAGGTGAGTCGCGCACCGCCGCTTCTCCGTGCTGTCTCATGAGGTGCTCAAGGAGCTCGTCCCGCAGCCCGGTCCGCGCCATACTCACGAGGTCCGCGACCTCAGCGACCTCAGCGGCGGTGTGGTGACCGCCCCTCATGGAGTAGCCCACGGGGACCCACGGGCAGGTACGACGAGGGCAGCTGACGACTCTCGGTGTCTGGGTGCCGTTGGTCATCGCCGGACCTGGAACCCCTTCCCTTCGGGCGCGTGGGGAACCGACCGGACGCCGGGACCTCGACCGGGGGCAGGGCCCAACCGACCGCCGGCCGGGCATTACCCGTCTCGCGCAGCGGCATCCACCAGGAAGACCAGGTGACAGCGCGCGCAGCGCAGGCCCCAGAGTGGTCGCTCACGCGGGGTCGCGCTCGTCGTCATCACCGCGCCGCACCGCGCCTGAAGAACACCCTCGGGATGCTCACCCTCGGATAGCAGCCAGTGAGCGTGATAGTCCAGCGGGGACCGCACCCACCACGCCAGCCCGGTCACCGGGTGAACAGGGGGGGCGGCCCGGTCACCGGGTGAACGGGGGGGCGGCCCGGTCACCTCACCGGTGTCCCGCTCGGTCCGCCGCGCACACGCCCGGCACACCCAGCCCCCGGGTGGTGGCTCGTCGTACAGACCGGCGCCCATGACCAGCCGCCGCCCGCAGCGGGCGACATACACCCCATCGGGGTGCTCAGCGTCCCCGTCGATGGCGTGGGATCGCCAGTCCAGTGCGGACACACCCCAGCGCGGCGGGCCGCTCACCGGGCACCTTCCCTGCGACGGCTGTCACAGTCCGGGCAGATCTGGTCCCGGTCTTGCGGATACCCGGGCAGACTCAGCCGGTCGTAGGGCAGCCGCAGCGGCGGGAACCTCACCCCGCACGCCGCGGCCACCGTGCCATCAGGACCCAGCACGCCGTGGTGGGTGTCCCGGTCACCCCGAGACCGCAAATACCAGCTCACGAGATGCCCCACCGGATCGCCTCGACCATCCGGGCCCCAGCCACCTCCACCAGGTCATGCCGGGCGCGCAGCTCACCCCACGTGGCGTGGTGACGCCCCCCGCCCGTGGTGTACCGGCCGGCCGGGCCGGGTCGCCAGGTACGCATGAGGTCGTCGCGGACGGTGAGCTGGTCAGCGGGTGCGGACGCGGCGCCGAGCCCGGCGACCAGCCACACCCGAGGGCGGGCGCAGTCCGCCGAGGACACACCCCAGCCCGGGGCGCCACTCACCGGGCGCCCCTTCACCGCGGTTGCCCAGGTGGCCGGGTCGCCGCTCATCCGAGCCACTCGATCAGCGCGTCACGCAGCGCGATCGCCTCATCCTCGGCCAGCGTCAGCACGCAGGGGCTATCCACGTGCGGGTACGAGCTGGATCTCACCGTCGCGCTGGGAAACCACCGGGTTGGTGAGTCCCCGGGCCACGTCGTGCGCCGAGCGCGAGGGGTGGATCACCCTGCGGCGGTTGCCGGTCGGTTGCGTTGGTGCGTCAGTGGTGGTGTTGGTCACCCGGCAGAGACTGCCGGTCTAGACCACGTTAGTTGTCAACACTCCGCTGACCATGGCCGCCGATACCGAAGCGGTTGAGCAGACTGTCCAGCTCCCACACCCGGCGTTCGGCCCGCCGGTCCAAGGTCAGCACCAGGTCCCGGGCAATCGGGTCGCTGCGGATCCGCTGTGGTGCGATACGGTCGGCGGTGTCCAGATGGCGGATCACGTCCGCGTCCCGTGGACCATCCTCCTGCGCAAGCACGCGAGCGAGGTCGAAGTGCAGCGACGACGACCGCTCACGGCTACCCAGTGCGGCAATATCAGTCGGAGCCGCTGTGACGTCCTCATAGACCTTGGCGCCCTCGGCTAGCTCCACTCCGACCGACACTCGCCACGCTGCGACGTTGGTCGGCCCGAAGTGCTGCCGCATACCGTTACGCTCGCCCACTCTGCTCGCGATGTGTGCCGCTTCGTCCAGATGCGCATGCGCATTATCGGCATCTTGCCGCCGTGCCGCGGTTCGAGCCTGTTGAAGATGCATCATGCCGACGATCTCAGCGGCCAGCGTGTTCGCAGCGGATAACTGCACCGCTGGCGCCAGGTCGTTGATCCCGTCGGACAGCACTGCGTGCGCCCGGGTACGTGCTGCCATGCTCGTGAGCTCAAGAGCCCAATACCAGCGAGCGAACCCGAGGAGCGCAGGGTTGTCATGCTGCTGCGCGAGGTCATAACCGCGCAGTGCAGCGGTCGCCGCCAGGTCCACGTTGCCTGCACGACTGGACACCACGCCAGCCACGAAGCACGTAGTGACGGCCGCAGTGAACGCTTGGTCTCGCCGCGCCGCCGGCACGGTCAAGGCGCTGGTCTGCGATTCGGCGAGCAGACTGCCGATGTCGTGGCGCGCTAGGGAGTAGTGCGCCTGGCCACAGTGCTCGTTGGCCTCGTCAGCCAAGCTCGCCAGCGCTTCCAGTGGACGCGGCGTCACGTCCGGCACGTCCGTCGGACCGAAGTCGTTGAGCACCAACCGGATACTCGGCAGCGTCGCCAGAGCGTCTTTCGTCGCACGGTCCAGCGCCGGGTAGGGCTGCCCGGTCAGATCAGCTACGGAGCACCCGAGCGCGTTGGCTAGATCCTCGATCAGGCCCCGCCGGTTGAATCCGCGCTGGCCCAGTTCCAACGCGGACAGGTACTGCTTGGTGATCCCGGCCAGCCCGGCCACCACCTCCAAGCTCAGCCCGCGACGACGCCGGATCATCCGAGCACGCGCACCGATCGCCGACGCTTCCTCCATGTCCACCGAGAACACCACTCCATCGCCGAGGTGATCTCCCCACCGACGCCCCGGGACCATCGCCCGGGGCGGACACCTCGGCGAAGAGGTGACGCAAGGCTACGCCGCGAACCCCTCGCCACCGAAGCGGACAGTCGCGACCAGGGTCGGCCCTCTTCCCGGTCAAGGCTGCGGGCGGTGTGAGATCGTCGTGTCGGGCCGTCTCTGGTCGACCGAGAACACGTGTGCAGTAGATCTATCGCACGTGCCCAGGGGCTTCGCGAACCTCGTGGTGGAAAAACAGGGCAGGGAGATCATTCTCGACCCGCATGTCACCGGCGAGTGCGTCATCATCTTCGACGAGGACCCCGCGCGGGTACTCCGGGACGCCTTGATCGAGTGGCTCGGGTGAGCGGGTTGGCCGAGGCGATTCTGTGGGGCACCCCGTGACCTGGTTCTTGCGGTCCATGAGGGACCGCGACACCCAATCACGGCGAGCTGGGTGGCCTCGTGGTGGTTGTCGACAGCGGATCGGCACTGGCACCTGCCCTCGCCCGCCGGGGATGGTGATCCGCCCCCGGCGCTGACGGCGCGCTACGGCGCGCACCCCAGTAGCGACGCGGCGCACAGTAACCAGGGAAAAAGAGGTGCACAGTAACCAGCGTAAAAAGAGCGGTGGGACGCGGGGGGGTCAGCTGGCTGGTACGGTGGCGCGGATCCGTAGCCGGCGCAGCTCGGCGAGGTTGTCCTGTAGTTGGGACAGTCGAGCGTCGCGCTGAGGGCCGTGCAGCTGTGCGGCGTCGACGGCGGCGCGCACCGCGTCCGAGGCGGCCCGCAGCCGCTGGTCGTTGATCTCGGTGAAATGGTCGCGCAGGGTCCGGTGCACAGCGCGTAGCTGCGCCCGCAACTCCTCGCCCACTCGGAAGTTCACGCTGTCCGTCAGCTTCGACACCGCGATCCTGGCCTCGGCCTTGCTGCGTTCCTTGCCGTTTTTGCGGTCCTCCCAGAAGGTGAACAGCCCCAGCAGCCCGCCGGCCGTGACGGACCACACACTGATCAGCGACAGCCCGGCGAGGCTGGTCAGCACCCCGACCATCAGGATGCCGCCGTAGGACCCGCGCAGGCTGTTGACCACCCGCGCGAACACCCCGCCACCCTCCGGGCGAGCCATCGGCTTGACCCGGCGCAGCGCATCGTCGGGGTCGTCCAGCCAGACATCGGGCAGCACCACGCCGGTGTGCGAACCGTCCTGGTTGCCGGCCAGTTTCGCGGCCACCTGCTGGGCCAGTCGCCGGGAGCGATCCGTGGCCAGTCGGAAGTTGGCGCGCACGCCCTCGTCGACCTTGCCGCGCACCGCCTGGTCGAACCGCGTCCAGTCCTGCGTCGGATCCGCCTGGGTGATGTCCTGCTCGGCGCCCTCCATCACCTCGCGCAGCCGCTCACGTAGGTCGAAGTCCACCTGCGATATCAGCTCGGTCGTACCATCGCCGAGCGCGAGCTGCCAGTTCGCCGAGAGCTGCTGGCACCGGTCCAACTGGACGATGGCCCGCTGTTGGCGGTCCCGCGGCGAGTCCCCGGAGCCGCGCAGCGCATTCAGCTCGCCGTTCCAGAGCGTGCTCAGCTGGTCGGTGACGGCCCGCACCTCGCCGAGCACCGAGTCGCGCAGCGCCCGATCCACCCTGGTCCCGATCCGGTCGCGCAGGAACTCCAGCAGCTGTGGCACCCCGGAGGCGACCGTGAGCGACTCGTCACGGCGCTGGTGGCCGTCCTCGCACAGCGCCGAAGACACCGGTAGCAGCGCGATGGTCGGCGAGTCCAGGCCGGCCGCCTGCAGCCGCCACCGGTTGGCCCGCTGGACGTCGTTCCACCGCGGATGCAGGTCGATCTTGGTGAGCACACCGGCCAGCGCGGTGCCCTGTGCGCGGAGGCGGGCCAGCGTGTCCAGCTCCCTTGCGCCGAACTCGTGGTCGGCCTCGCAGACACACAACACCACGTCCACCACCCCCGACTCCGGCAGCCGGGAGTGGTCCGCCCTCGGGCCGGCCGGGACCTCCGCGAAGCTCGCCCCCGGCAGCCGGTCGGGCGCGGCCCGGTCCAGGGCGCGGGCCAACGAGGTGGCGCCCTGGCCGGGCGCCCCGACCACCACGACACGCATCCGCCGCGCAGCGACCCGGGCACGAGCCCGGGCCAACCGCTCGATCAGGTCGGGCCGACCGGCCGCACCGACCAGTCTGTCGGCCGCGTCGAGCAGGCCGATCAGCTCGGCGCTGGTCATCAGCTCGGCGCTGGTCATCAGCTCGGCAGGCTGCATCTTCACCGACACCGCTACGCCCTCCTCGTCCTCGCTACACCATCCACGCGCTGCACCGTCGTTCGCCACACCGGCAGTCAGTGCCCTACCGCCGTGTGGTCGGTGCCGGGGTGCGTGGCGTCATGGGTCGCCGGGGTGGCGGCCGGGGTGGCGTCGTGTGTGGTCAGCCCACTGGACAGACCGTGCGCGGAGGACGAACCCGACGCACCGCTCGGGTCCGAGCTGTGCAGCGTGGTCGGCGCCGTGCTGTGCGTGGTCGGCGTGGCGTGCGGACTCGATGCCGACCCGCTCGACACCCCCGTCGCCGTGCTGTGCGTGCTCGGCGTCGAGGTGGGCGACGACGGGGACGTCGTGCCGGCGGAGTGCGCGCTGTGGCCCGAGACGGTGCCCGACGAGCTGGAGCCACCGAGGTCGGCCTGCGGCGCGCCCGAGTGCGGCGCTGAGCCGGCATGGCTCAGCCCGGTGCCGCTCTGCGTGCCGGCGCCGGCCTGCGGGGCGCCGCCATGGCCGCTGCTGACGGCGCCGTGCTGGCCACCACTGAGCCCACGGCCCTGCCCACCGCCGCTGAAACCCCCCTGCTGACCGTGGGTGGTGCCGTCGAGGTCGGCCTGCGGCGCGCTCGGGGTGCCGCTCTGGATGCCGGTGTCGCTCTGGGTGCCGGTGCCGGCCTGCGGGGCGCCGCCATGGCCGCTGCTGACGGCGCCGTGCTGGCCACCACTGAGCCCACGGCCCTGCCCACCGCCGCTGAAACCCCCCTGCTGACCGTGGGTGGTGCCGACGTACGTGTTGTGCTGGCTGTTGTTCCCACCGC
The DNA here is from genome assembly GCA_019243635.1 of Pseudonocardiales bacterium. Classification (GTDB taxonomy): domain Bacteria; phylum Actinomycetota; class Actinomycetes; order Mycobacteriales; family Pseudonocardiaceae. Next base: position 946 of record JAFAUB010000063.1, on the reverse strand, counting down.
CGAACAACCCGCCAGAGCCATGGCCAGCCTGCTCACCGCGCGGTGAGCCGGACTCCGAGGCGCTGCCGGACTGGTACGAGGTGTTCGCTGCGGCGGCCTGCGCGACGCTGTGACTCAGCGGCTGGGACGCAACGTGCGAGGAGGATCTCGCATCGAACGGGGTCGCGTTCACCGGCGCGACCGACGCCGCGACATTGGCGGCATTCGCAACCGGCGCGCTCGCCCCCGATGCCACGTTCGAGACGGCCGTGGCGGCGTTGGACACCGACGGCCCGGTGGGCAACGACGCCGCAGGCGCGGAGAAGACCGGTCCAGCGGACCCAACCGGGTTGACCGGAGCACTCTGAATGCCGCCGCCGAACTGACCGTGCTGGCCAGACAGGTCACCTCGCTGACCGTCGGGACCGCTACGGCCGCTGTCGAACCCACGCCGCACCTCGTGCTGCGCCTGGCTCCGCGAGTCATGCCCGACCTGGTGCCGGGCGGACCGGACCTCACGGACATCCTGACCGCCCCGGACGTCGTGCTGAAGAGCGCGGTTGTCCTGGTGCAGGTCACTGTTCTGGGGCCGCAGGTCACCGACTTCGTGGTGGAGCCGGTGGTTGTCCTGCCCCAGCTCGCGATTGTCGTGCTGGAGGTGACGACCATCCTGCTGCTGGTCGTGGTCGGCACGCCCGTCGCGCTCGTGCCCACCCCAGCCACGCTGGTCGTGGTCGGCACGCCCCTCACGCTCGTGCCCACCCCAGCCGCGGTCGTTGTTCCAGCCGTGCCACTGGTTGTGCTCACCCCAGTGGTAGCTGTTCTCCCAGCCGCGCCAGTCGTGGTCGTCGCTGTAGTGGTTGTCGCACCACCCGCGGTAGTCATCGTGATCCCAGGCGGTGGGCTGGTGCCAGCCGGGGGGTGGGGCCCACCCGGGCGAAGGTTCCCAGCCCTGCGGTACCACCCA
>JAFAUB010000123.1 GCA_019243635.1 Pseudonocardiales bacterium | reverse complement strand
AGCTCCGCGACCTGGCTGCTGAGATCGTCCTCACCGTCAGCGGCAGACCACCGGAGCCGGGCACCTTCCAGCCCCGCCGCTCCTGAGCAGCTCCCCCCGACCGTCCCCAGGCGAGCCGGGGCTAGGCCGAGCACTGCGCCACCGCCTCAGCCACCGTGGCGGCGCGAGGCAGCAGCTCGTTCACCCCGGTCACCTCCAACGCGCGCAGCACCACTCGGCTCTGTGTCACCAGCCGCAGCGTCACTCTCTCGGCGCGGGCCTGACCGGCGAACTCCACCAGCAGATCGATCCCACACGCAGCCAGGAACGACACCTCGGTGCAGTCCAGCACCATTCCCCGGTGAGCGCCGGGCAGGTGCTTGTGCAGGTGTTCCCGCAGCTGCTCCACTGTCGCCAGGTCGACCTCACCGACCACCCGCACCACCAGCATCCCCTCCTCGCTGGAGGACAGCGCTGTCACTGTCAACCACTTCTCCGCGGATGAACCGGTCCCGACCAGCGTTGTCATCCGCGTCACCGTCACCCGCAGCGGCGAGCGACTACGGTGCTGCTGGTTAGCCGTCATGCGGCCCCACTCCTCCCAGACTTCCCGCGACCAGGAGTCACTACCGCCTCCCCGACGCGACAAACGCGGCAGGGCGCCACCGACCGACACGAGCGCCGGCAGTGCTCCCCACCCAGCATGTGCTGTGGAAGCGGCTAGCTGCATAACCACTGCCCAGAATGTAACAGCTCAAGGGCCCTCGCAGTGATCGACCGGGCAGGTATGGGCTGCCGTCCGACCGGGTACGGCGACACAAGGAGAACCATGACAGACGGTAAGACGACAGACGATGCCCGGTGACGACGGTGAGCTGGTCGATCGTGTCACGGCCGGCATCTCGTCACCGCCACCTCGTTCCCATTGGCGACCTGCTGATGGTGACCACACGTGAGCCGGGTATACAGCGCGGGTGAGTGATTCGAGTTCCGAGCCGGATGCTCTGAGCCTGCGGCCTCTTCCGGGTAGCGAGCCGATGATCACGCCGGGTGGGGTCCGGGCTTCCGTCGCCGTCCTGGGGGACACGGAGATCGAGGTGACGCTGGTGTTGCGCCGCCGAGTCGAGCTGCCGGATCTCGCGGGCGCCGCGCCGATCCCAGCGGCGGAGTTCGCCGTCGAGTACGGTGCCGATCCCGCCGACGTCGCCCTGGTCACCGCGACTGTGACCGCTCTGGGCGCGCGGGTGGTATCGGTGCGGACCGCTGCGCGACTGGTGCGGGTCGCGGGCCTTGCGGCGGTGTTGAGCCGGATGTTCGGCACGTCGTTGAGGCTGGTCACCGGTCGGGACACGGCTGGAGCCGAGGTCACCTACCGGGTACCTACGAGCGGTTTGAGCGTTCCGGCTGTCCTAGACGGCGTCGTGACCGCAGTACTGGGGCTGGACAACCGTCCGCAGGCACACCCGCAGTTTCGCCCCGCCGACCCCGCTACGGTCTCGACCAGCTACACCCCGCTGCAGCTCGGCCGGATCTACCGCTTCCCCGAGGGCACCGACGGCGCCGGCCACACGATCGCCATCATCGAGTTGGGCGGTGGGTTCACCCAGGTCGATCTCGACACTTACTTCGGTGGGTTGGGCATTGGGGGGCCGGTGGTGAGCGCGGTGGGTGTCGATGGTGGTGCGAACACCCCCGAGGGAGATCCGCGCGGCGCTGACGGCGAGGTACTGCTCGACCTGGAGGTCGCCGGGGCGCTCGCCCCCGCCGCTGCCATCGTCGTCTATTTCGCCCCCAATACCGACGCCGGTTTCGTCGATGCGGTGGCCTTCGCCGCGCATGCCACGCTGACGCCCACGGCACTCAGTATCAGCTGGGGTATGAACGAGGACGCCTGGAGCCCGCAGGCCCGCACCGCCCTGGATGAGGCGCTCGCCGACGCGGCCGCGCTCGGTGTGACCGTGACCGTGGCGGCCGGGGACAAGGGCAGCACCGATGGCGCCTCCGATGGGCGCTTCCACGTTGACTTCCCCGCGTCCAGTCCGCACGTCCTGGCGTGCGGCGGCACCCGGTTGGACGCCAACCCGACCACCGCCGAGGTGGTCACTGAGACCGTGTGGAACAACGGCGTCGGGGCAGGGGCCACCGGCGGTGGGGTCAGCGACGTGTTCGGCCGGCCCAGTTGGCAGGCTTCGGCCGGGGTGCCCATGCGTCGCGGCAGGCCCGGACGTGGTGTCCCGGACGTCGCCGCCGTCGCAGATCCGCAGACCGGTTATCGGGTGTGGGTTGATGCCACCGACCTCGTGCTCGGTGGCACCAGCGCGGTAGCCCCGCTGTGGGCGGCGCTGGTCACTCGGCTGGCCCAGGCGGTGGGTCGGCCGCTCGGTCTCATGCAGCCGGCCCTGTACGAGTCCGTGGCCGCAGGAACCGAGGCTCCCGGCTTTCGCGACATCACTGCTGGAAGCAACGGCGCGTACTCAGCCGGTCCAGGCTGGGATCCCTGCACCGGTCTTGGCGTGCCCCACGGCACCCGGCTGCTCGCTGCGCTGCGCCAGCACTTGATACCCGCTGACCTGTGACGGCCTGCACTTCGGCCGGTGGAGAGGAAGGTCGTTGCGCGGATCGCCGTGGGCCGGATGGTCGTCGCTGTCACCGGCACGCAGGCCGGTGGGGCGGTCGTCTGTGGCGGCGGCGCAGCGGGCGGTGTCTCGGGCCTGGGGACGCCATCGTCGAGATGCTACGGCTCGTCGATGGCCGATCACCCGAAGCCTTGAGGGATGGACTGACGGCTGCCCAGACCGCCTGACCGCCTAGGGTTCGGGCGGCGCAGCAAGGGATGGCAGCGCGGTCGGGACGTCCGCTTCTCCCGTCTGCCGGGCTGTAACGCTCCGCAAGGAGCCAACGACACAGAGTCACGGCATAGGGCCTAGGATCGGGACGCTTCCGGCCGGGTACGTGCTGAGCACCGAGAAGGCACGTCTTCGAACGGAAGCTCGCCGGCCCGGTTGCGCGGCCAGTCAGCCGCTGTACTCCCGCATGGAGAGAAGGACTGTGGTGACCGAGGAGACCGATGGGGAACAGCCTGATGAACAACGTGCTGATGAGCAGCAGCGGAAGCGGAGTCGCGGCAGGTTACGTCTCAAGAAAAGCAAGGATGACATCAAGGAGAGCGTCAAAGAGGGTATCAAGAGCAGTCTCAAGGAGAGCATTCAAGCTGCATGGCCGCTTTCCGGCGGCCTCACCGTGACGGGTATCGGCATCGGGGCAATTTTTGTCGTGCTTGGCTGGTGGCTTCTCCATCAAAAGCAAGCACAAGTTGCGATCCCCGATCTGGTCGGCGAAACACGCATCGTAGCGGAGACTCAGCTCAAGAACGCAGGACTGAAACTGGCCTCGATCCACGATGAGGTGTCTTCTCTGCCGCCCGGGACAGTGCTCCGGGTTGATCCAGCCGCTGGGACCAAGCTGGATAACGGCACGGGCGTGAACCTCATCATAGCTGCCCCGGCCTCGACATCCGGTGGGTCGCCGATTACGCAACCGCCCTTGGCGGGCGCGCAGCCCCAGTCGTATCCGCAGTTGTATCCGTATCCTTATCCGCAGCCGCAAGCACAGCCAGAACCGCAGCAGTATCCGCAGCCGCAACCGCAACCGCAGCTGTATCCGCAGCCGCAGCCGCAGCCGCAACTGGAACCGCAGCGGTATCCGTATCCGTATCCACAGCCAGGACCGCAGTCTTCACCATCGTCACAGCCATCATCGGTGATCTTGGGCGCAGGCCGCGCGGATTACCCGGACCCGACTTATCACGACTGCGCCAAGGGGTACCGGTTCAACTTTTCGCAGGAAATCTCTATGACTCAACCCGGAAGGGTCACTCTTCGTTTGATACGTAGCGACGGAGCCAGCGCCCCGGTCGAATATGTCGACTTTCCTCACCCAGGAACGCAGGTCGTGAGGGCGTGGTGGCAGATGCTGGGTGGACCAGGCAGCCAACTCGCCGGGTGGTTGCAGTTCGAGATCCTTGCTCCACAGGCGGGTCTCACGGGGCAGCGTATCAGCTTCTCCCACACTTGCCCGAACCCGACACCGATGCCAACACCGACACCAACACCGACACGGATAATTGACACAACCCACAACGACACCACTCCAGTTCACTGATATCGAACGTCCCGGGCAGCGTAGCCGCTCGTACGGGAAGACTGGCGACAGCGGCACACCGCCTCACAACTAGGCTCCGACTACAACCACGCCGCGAGACAAGCCCTGACCAAGCCATGCAACGGCTCCGACAACGCTCGTCCCGCAGCGAGCCGCCATGAAACGTCGCTCGGTCAGTACTGTAACACCAGTAGCCGCCAACGCGTTCGCGCTAAAGATGAGCGCCCCTGCTCGCCAATGAAAGTCCGGTGGCCGTCCGCCGATTCTTCATCCGGGTGCTGAACACCACGCTCACCTCAGCGTAGGTCACCACGCACAAGGCGGTCTACCCGTGTGTTCTCGGTGGTTGGCTTCGGGCGCCTGAATCGCACCGAACATTACGAAAACAACCGGATGAGGCCGATCATGGGCAGGTGAAGCGGCGCCTGCGGCCGATGCACGGGCTCAAGACCGACCGCGCAGCCACGGTCGTCATCACCGGCATGCCTTCGTGCGGAACATCCGACGCGGACACTACGAACTCTGGATCGAGAAAGTAGTAAAATCTGCGGGTCTTGGCTGCATTCAACGAGCTGGCCCTGACGATCTGACCAACCCGGGATCAACGATCTCGCCTGCCCCAGCTTCACGCAACGCAGCCCCGCACACCTGCGGTGAGGCGCAGCACAAAGTCGCCCTGGTGAATGCGATCCGGGATGGTGATCAGCTCGCGTAGCAGGGCTGACCGGCCCGCACCGGAGTGGTCGTCACCGCTGGCTTCCTCCTCGTGTCCGCGTCTCACGGCAGTAATGCCCCTTGCTGCGGGGGCGGGACGTCACCCAGCCGGAAACAGCCGGCGACGGGATTGTGAAAATCGCAAGAATCCGACACTCTAAGTTCATGACCAAGGAAGGTGACCTACGATCCCGAGTGCGACAGGTCATCGACGCGTCGGGGCGTGGTCAGTCCGCGTTCGCACAAGTGATGGGGCTGGCGGACTCGACGGCTTGGCCTGGTGTCGAAACGGCTTTCGCTTGATCCTGGTGAGCAATGCGGTGTCATGGACGCGGCAGCGGTTCATCCTCGCGCACGAGCTTGGTCACGTGCTTGCCGGGGACGCACAGAATCTCCGGGTCGATCTCGACGTGATGGCTCCCTCCTCGCAAGGGGAACGCACCGAGATGCGTGCGAACGCGTTCGCCTCGGCCTTCCTGATGCCCGCCCGGACGATCACGGAGAGCTGGCGTGATGTCGGCCAGGACACCCGCGGGTGGTCGGCGAGTTCCGGGTCTCACCGTCGGCACTGTCCTGGCACCTGCGCAACCTCAGACTCATCGATGAGGTGCAACGGCGCCAGCTCTGCCGGTTGAACCTGCGGGAGTGCGCAGAACGCCGAGGATGGGCGGAGAAACCTGTTGCCTGCTGCACCGCAGCGCAGCCGCAGGCCGCACCCCAGACACGATGATCATGCCCTGTCGGCTGCGGATCGAGATCACGTCGTGTGGCTGCCGTACTAGGAGACTCCGCTCCGTAACCACCCTCCCACACTGAGTCGAACTTCCTGCGTGGTGATAATGCACCCGTGACCACACGGGGGTGGCGAGGAGTCATGGCGGGTCTTGGCCTGCTAGTGCTGGGGGGCTGCGGGACAGTGCTCGTGGCGCTGCTCATAAAGAGGGGTGCGGTAGCTACCGCCCATGTTGCCGCAATCATGGGGGTGATGCTCGGTTTCCCCGCGCTGGCGGTCAGGCTGTGCCGCTGGGCGCATCAAGGTAGGGAGGCTACGGCAGATCAGGTGAGGCAGGCGCGGGAGAGCCTCGCGGGCTGGGTCCGCCATCAATGGCGTCACGAGGCTTTGGCCCGATCGCTGGGTGACCCGCAGCCGATGCCGGTGCAGTGGCGGCTCACCGGGCACGCCGTGATGGACCGCGCCCGACTCATCACGGCCGGTCAGCTGTCCTTCACCGCTAGCAGCGATCGGATCGGCCCATTGACAGAGGAGTTCCGGGGGTTACTGCGTCGGCGCCTGGTCATTCTGGGGGCCCTGGGTCGGGGAAGACGACCCTGGCGGTGCAGCTGCTGTTAGAACTGCTCACCAACCCCCAAGCGGGTGACCCGATCCCGGTGCTGTTGTCCCTCGCTAGCTGGGATCCCACCGAACAGCCTCGGCTGCATTGCTGGCTCGCTGCACGGCTGGCCGCGGATTACCCGTCGCTGCGGGCGTTCGGCCCCGACGTCGCGCGTGCCCTGGTCGAGCAAGGTCACATCCTGCCGATCCTCGACGGCCTGGATGAACTACCCCTGGCCCGCCAGCCGGAGGTGATCACCGCGCTCAACACCTCACTCACCGAGACCGACCAGCTCGTGCTGACCAGCCGCACCCGAGAGTACGCAACCGCCATCACCGAGGCGCACAAGGTGCTCAACGCAGCCGCGGTCATCGAACCCGAGCCGCTGAGCGCTGCCCAGGCCGCCGATTACCTGGAGACATGCCTGCCTCCGGCTCCCAGCCCTTCCTGGCGCGACGTACTCGATCGCCTCCGGGCCGAGACAGGGGGGCACCTCGCGACGGTGGCGGCTACCCCGTTGGGCCTGTGGCTGTTGCGCACCGTCTACATCACACCCAGTACCGATCCCCATCCGCTGTTGACCTCCGAGGTAGCCCGCGACGCAGCCCAAATGTGGGCCTATTTGTTCGACCAGCTCATTCCGGCCGTCCTCACCACCCGTCCCGCATCCCACAACCCCCACGACCTCTTCCGACCACGACGCACATGGGACTCCACCACGGTCCGCGGCTGGCTGACCTACCTCGCCCAACACCTCGACCGAACCGAGACCCGAGATCTGCTGTGGTGGCACCTGGCGCGCCACACCTTGACCCGCCGCACCCTCGGGTTGGCGGTCGGGCTGGTAGCCGGACTGGTAGCCGCAGTGGGGTTCGGGCTAGCGGGCGGATTGGGGGTCAGCCTGGAGATCGGACTGGCGGTCGGGCTGGTGGCCGGGCTGGGGAGCGGGCTGGGGACTGGGCTGATGGCCGTGCTGAGGCGCCACGACTGGCTCACCGACGAACCTGCATACGCCAACCTGCACTTGAAGCACCGGACAGTGACGCTGGTACACGATCTGGGGCTCGGACTGGGGACCGGGCTGGTGACCGGGCTGGTGACCGGGCTGACGGGCGGGCTGGTGACCGGGCTGCTCGCCGGGAGCGGAGTCGGGCTGACGGGTGGGGTGGCGGCCGGGGTGGTGTTCGGAGGGATGGCCGGGCTGGTGGTCGGGCTGTTCTCCGACCTGGGGATCGGGCTGGTGACCGGACTGGTACGTGGGCTGGTGGTCGGCCTCGGGGTCATGCTCGGCGTCAGGATGCACATCGCACTGGTGATCGGACTACAGACCGGGCTGATGGTCGGGCTGGGCGGCGGGCTGGTGATCGGGCTGACCAAGTGGATGGGAACACCGAGCAGGACCAGCTGGGCTAGCACACCGCGCTGAACCTACAAGGAAACTCAAGCGCTGACGGTCACCCAAATCTGTGTCGCCGGCCTGATGGGCGGACTACTGGGCGGACCGGTGGGTGGCCTGCTGGGTTGCTTGGAGGACCAGCCGCTGAGCGAGCTAGGAACCGGCCTCGGGATCGGGGTCGGGATAAAGGCCGGGCTGGTCATCGGGCTGGTGGGCGGGCTGGGGCAGCTCAGCAGCGGCGCTTGGCTCAGTTACACCCTGATCTCATGTCGACTTGCTGCCGCTGGGAAACTGCCGCTCCGGCTCATGGACTTCCTCGACGATGCCTACCGGCTGGGCCTACTACGCACAACCGGCCCGGCCTACCAGTTCCGACACGCTGAGTTCCACGACCACCTCATCCGCACCAGCCACTCACGAACAGAGACCGACGCACAAGTCCGACCCGAACCCCTCACCCTCCGGTCCGGAGGATTAGGTGCCCTGTGACGTGGTGGTGCTGCTGGTGAATCGTCACGCAGGCCACGCAGGTAAGGCGCCACTGGGGACATGAGGACTGATCCATAGTCGCAGCCGATGTCTCACACGGCCTGCCGGCCGTCCGGGGTCTGACCACTTCCCGTAATCCCGGTTGGCACGAACCGGCCATCCCGGTGAACCACCCCGGGTTTGGTAGAGACTCGTTGTTGGGGTCAGGCGACTAGGCTGATCAGGTCGCCCAGCTCGTACAGGGTCTCGTACTCCACCGGTGGCCTGCCTCCGCAGGCTCCGTGCAATCGACGGTTGTTGTACCAAT